>NZ_FOVE01000040.1 GCF_900115065.1 Formivibrio citricus
CTCAACAACCTGCTGGGTGGCGACCCGGAGAAGATGAGCGCATCAGAGAAGGAAGCGCGCAAGAATCTGGTGGGGACGCTGATCATCGGTCTGGCGGCAGGTACGGGGCAGAATGCGGCCACCGCCAATGCGGCGGCTCAGATTGAGATGGAGAATAATGCGCTTGCCGTGCCAATTATTGTTATTGAGGGCATAACGATCACAGCCAGAGCGTGTGCTACCAATCCTGTTTGTCGAGCCAAAGCGATAGAGGTGGGGATCAATCTGGCGGCATTGGTTGCCGGCGGGACTTTGGGAAATATATTGGAAGGCAAGCCGGCGGAGCCTGTGGCCCCACCGCCCCCGCTGGTCACCCCGGCAGAGGCGCAAAAAATATTTGGCCCGCCACCATTTGAAAGCCAGGAGAAGCTGGCAAAATGGCTCGGCAATGTTCTTGAAGGCCAGCCGATTGATGAGAGACAAAAATGGGCGGGTGAGTTTGTTACGACATTGCCTGCTATTCAACGGGCTGTCTGGACGGATTTTATATATGAATCTGTCACTGGGGACACAAAAGGCTCCAGATTGCCTGTTCCTGATGTTACAAAATCCGGCAACGGATTAGATTATCAATCGAATCCAAAACACACTCTTGGCGAAATTGGAAATCGTCAAAATGCCGGCCTTGAGCCAAAAAATTCTTTGCAATTGTTTGAGCAGTCTGTGCCGAGTACAAAAACCTATGATAGCAAAGAGGTAAGGTACTCCATGGATTCTGATGGCAATATTCACCGATTTGAAGCGGCAAATGGTGTTTTTCACTGGAACGGCAGCACCGGTGATGCAAATAATCCTCTAAATTCATCTAAAATTCCAATAGAAATAAAAAGAGCATTTAAATTTAAGGGGTAAAAAATGATTGCAGGAGATCCTAATTGTTTTTCAATTCAGTGTGAAAAGGTTTTGCCATGGAATGTTGATGGTAACTTTTGGGTGAACGGCATATTTCACATGTATGTTGATGGAGTTATGCTGCCAGGCAGGCTCGTTGAGGCAGAATTAAAAACTTGCCTTGCAACGTACGTTAATCTGGATTTTTCAAAATTAAATGACAGTGTTGATTTTTGTGCGCAAGATTTGTTTCGCATTGCGCACTCGCCATTTCTTGAAGAAAGTGAATTTGATTGTAATTTTTTAGATAAATCACCAGGGTTTTTAGATCTTACATGTACGGCCATGGGTGATAATGGATGTTTTGTATATTTCTTTAATTGCGGAAAATACGACAGACTAATATGGACTGAAAATGATTTCGAAAAAATAAATGAGTCAATTTTCCCAGTAAATACAGTAAAGGATGTTCTGCATTCATTGTGCGCGCTGTGGTCGTTCACCAACTGATGCCGAATAATAGGGGACAGACCACGGTTTCCTGTGATGGTTTTCTGGTAGAGTGGGAGACGTTTCCGCTATCAACTTGAACCGGGCATGGTCGATGCGATTC
>NZ_FOVE01000038.1 GCF_900115065.1 Formivibrio citricus
GCCGGTGTATCGGCCTTCCCGATGGCCGCGCGCGTCTCCAACAAGCTGGGCCTGGAAGCCGATCCGCACAACTTCCTGCTGATGCATGCGCTGGGCGCCAACGTGGCCGGCCAGATTGGCTCGGTGGTGGCTGCAGGCGTGATGCTGGCGATCTTTGGTTACTAAGCAACACGTTCTCGCAACAAAGCAGCGGGCGGTCTTCGGACCGCCCGCTTTTTTGTTGTATTACCACCCCAAAAATCTGTTGAACTACTGAGGCGCAGAGAAAAACAAGTTGTTATGCTTTGAGATTTCTCCTCTCTACGGAGGCAGACATGCACAAGGCTCTGATTTATCGCTCTTCTCTGTGCCTCGGTGTCTCTGTGGTGAGGGGGCAGTTTGCAGATGTGTTGCAAACGGTCTTTGAGGAAAGCAAAAAAGCGGAACAAGCTCAGCCTGTTCCGCTTTTTGTTTGAAATGGTTGCTGCTGTTCGGGCTTATTTCACCAGCAATACCGGAATTTTCGACAGGTGGATGATTTTCAGCGAGATCGAGCCGACGATGAATTCATGGAAAGCGCTGCGGCCATGGGAGCCCATGACGATTTGATCGCATTGCAGCGAGTCGGCCAGATTTGCAATTTCTTCTCCTACCTTGCCGACAAGATGGTGGGAGATGTACTTTGCCCCGGCTGCCTCCAGAAGATCGCATGCGGCCTTCATGGCCTTTTCGCTTTCTTCGCGATGAAATTCGGCAATTTGCTCGCGCGATACAAAGCGGCTGACGTCGTTGGAAAGCGGGGGTTGAACATTGGCCAGATGAATTTCGAGTTCTTCGGGACTGGCGTAGAGCGCTCGCTTGGAAATGACCAGTGCGACTGCGCGCAGCGAGCATTCCGAGCCATCGACGGGAAGAAGTACTCTTTTCATGATTTCGCTCTCTCTGGATGAAGGGACGTAATTGTCCTGCGTCGGATCAAACAGCATCGGGTGCAAACCCTTCGAAGCGGCCTGCCGGTGCGGCAGAGCCATTCTTGTTTCTGTATAGCAAATTCAACGTCATGGGGATATGTGCGGAACTGCTGTTCGAAAACTTGTTTCGTTTGCAGTTCCGCCGAAGGAGGGTTAAGCCTGAGCGTTTGCGTGTTTCGGTTTTTTTGCAGCCAGCATTTTGCCTAGTGCGACGACCAGCGCAGCGCAACCAAACGGGACAATTTGATGCAAAGCGTGGAAATGCGTATTGACCCAGTTGGAGATGGCTTGATCGGTTACAGCCATTTCGCCGCCGACATAACCAAGCAGTGCAGCGCCGATGGTGATGATGACCGGAAAGCGCTCCATCAGGCGCAGCAACATATTGGCGCCGAAAACGATCAAGGGAATTGAAATGCCCAATCCAATGATCAGCAACAGGAAGTTGCCCTTGGCGGCCGCGGCAACGCCGAGCACGTTGTCCAGGCTCATCACCAGGTCCGCCATCAGGATGGTACGGATTGCAGCGGCCATGTTGTTGCTCGATTTGATGTCACCTTCTCCCTCTTCATCCGAATTGAGCAATTGAATGCCAACCCAAAGCAGGAATACCGAGCCAACCAGTTTCAGATACGGCATGTTGAGCAGTGATGCTGCGGTAAAGGTGAGAACAATCCGCATCACGATGGCTGCGCCGGAGCCCCAGATTACAGCCTTCTTTTGCTGTTCCGGTGGTAGTGAGCGGGATGCCAGGGCAATTACGACGGCGTTGTCGCCGGAGAGTACGATGTTGATCCCGATAATCTGCAAAAGCGGGACAAGAAACTCCGTTGGTAAAGAAAATAAATTCATCATCTGATGAGGTCCGATGCTGCGGTTCAGTGTCGGGCGTTATTTTACCTTGGTAGGCCGGTTAAGACCACCCGTTACTTTTGGTTTTTCATTATTGACTTTTTTAAAAAAGCAATGTTCGTGCGCCTAACAAGCAGTGTGATTTTGATGTGGCATGTTGTGCGGATGAAAGAGACAAGGCACGTAAAAGACAGTGCACGTAAAAACGGCCTCCCAGTTGGGAGGCCGTTGATTTTGCAGAATTATCTGCGCCGTTGTTTAGACGGTGAAGTGGATATGACCAAGCGCGAGGGC
>NZ_FOVE01000037.1 GCF_900115065.1 Formivibrio citricus
GCATGCCCGGCATCGGAGCTGATGACGGCGAAGCCTTTGGTCAGGCCGTTGCTGCGCGGTCCGCCGCCGAGAATGTCGCCAAACGCCGGATGCAGAATGCCGTCCAGGCCGCCGTTGGCCTGGTAGAAGAAGCGCCCGTTCCACTGGGTGGGCAGGCGCATTTCAAAACCGATGGCGTATTGCTTGCCGTCGACCGGGCTGATGCGCTCGTTCAGCGAGCCCTTGATGACGCAATGCTCCGGGATCGTGTCAACGATACCGGGGCGCTTCTCTTCTCCCGAGGCGACCAGTTTCGCAGAGGTAATCTTGAGGTTGGGGTAAGCAATCTGTTCAGCGAGGCTGCCGCAGGTCTGCTTTGCGTGGGCTCCCGTTGCACGCCCAGAACTTCCTGCTTCGCCTTCGTTAACGGCATTAGTCGCACAGCCCGCCAAAGCAAGCACAGCCGACAACGCAAACCCTGCTTGCACCCCTTGATTTCGCGCCAATTTTTTCATGCTTCACCATGTAATTTTTCACAAAAAACATGGTGATTGTAGTTTTCTATCTCCGACTACAAAGCAAAGGCCTGTAAATTCACATTTTCCAAAAATTCAACAATGCGGCGTAAAAATGTACAACAAAGACCGCATAAAAAATGAAATGCAAAGAAGATAAAGCAAAGTCAGTTAAATTTTGCATGTCACATTTCTTAACTAACCCGTAATGAAGCACAATAAGCACACTCTGGTAACCATGTTGAGCATGGGCCTACTCGTACTGCGTCACGACAACAAAAGCTACACAAATTGCTGGCGCAATGCGGCACCACCATATTTTTCAATGGCATACTTATTGCGAATAACTAGCCTCAAGTCTTAGGGGAGTGAATTCATGCAGCCAGCGCGCCTGCATTGTGCTGATATGACCTCTGATAATGCCCGCCCCTCACCAGGTAAATCTGGCTTGCATGCACGCATTTCAGTACATCGAGAGAATTTGCCGTAAACAACAACTGTGCACCATGCGGGTTGGTATCCCGGTGCAAAAACAGCTCAACAAATGACGGCAGGTATTCTTCGCCGCCGCCTTCGTCAAGCCTGTCCATAATGATCAGCCCGCCCCGATGAAGAACGGGCAACACCCTGGCAAGCTGGACGAACATGATTAAAACGTCTCTATGCTCGTTCCATAGCGGTTGAATGCGAGACTTATCTGATTCGCCTGGCATGCGCCTGACACAGTATGGAATATGTTTTTCACTAACACTTCCGTCATTAAAAAAATATTGATGCTTTTCCAGGACCACATCGTCCAGTTTTTCATCCATGCCAGAAATGAAAGACGCCATCTGTCGCCGCAGGCGTTCATTCCCGGAGAAGACATCGGCCGCCGCCAGAACATCGGAAGGCAAGATATCGGCCGGGGCCGAAAAATCGCGGCATCGCGCGATCCCTGAGAATGCAGAAACAATGCTTTGAGCCAGAGAAGAGCCCAGCGCCGCAGCATTGGCAATGATTGAATATCCAGATTGCGCCGTTCTGAGGGCAACTTCAGTGACGCCAAAATTTTTTGTCTTGAGATCGTAGTGGATGGCGCTTCTTCTCGCGTCTTTTTCGAAAACGCAGCTGAAGAATTTGCTGGTCTTCACTTGCAGCGATTCAAAAACAACCCGGATGCCGTTGAATTCCACAACATACCGGTACAGGAAGTCATTCAACTCGAACTCAATCGCGATGCTCCCACTCTTTTTTGCTGCAAACGGATGCGTGCGAAAACTCATGCCATTACCGAACGATTCCAGCCTCTTGCCCGATATGAATCCCGCAGCAAGCGTCAACGGCTTGGTCGAATTTGCGCGCCCGCGTTCGCTGCCGGCTACCGTGATTACGGGCGACAGATAAGCGCCGTCCAGGACGCTCGATACGACTCCGCCGCATACTTCTCCCGTCTCGCGATCCAGGGAAAAAGAAATTTCTGTCGCATCCAGAAACGTATGGAAATTGGAAAATTTAATTCTATGAATCCTGAGCTTGCTATCCATCACACCAAACCGCTTATGTTCAATAAAACTGCAAAACCGTCCCAAATTCATCGCAACAAGATGTTTTCATGACAATCATTTGGCAACAGCCAATAACACAACCCCAGCGATCATGAAGACCGCGCCGACGACACGAAACATCGAAATGGCCTCGCGCAAGATCCACCCGCCCAAAACGACACCAAGCAACATCGACAACTCACGGACGGGGGCAACATAACTCAGCGGCGCGATAACCATCGCCTGCAGCGCAAGCGAAAAAGCCAACGGCGACAACACGCCTACCGCGATGATATGGCGGCTGTTTTTTTGCCATTGCTGCCGCAGGGCCTGCGGTTGCCGCAAAGCCTGCGGAGCAAGGACGAGTGTTCGCAAGGCGAGCCCCAGCACGTAATAAAGGACCGGCGCAAGGCCGAGACTTTTTACCGCCCAGCCATCCACAACGGTATAGGCGGCAATAAACGCCCCTGTCAGACATCCCCAGAAAATTCCGGCCGTTACTTTCTTGCGTTCAACAGCGGCTATTTTCCCGACCCCGGACACGATGAAAATGCCCACCAAAATTGCCGCAATGCCCAAGCAGCCAAGCACGCTCGGGCTTTCGCCCAGAAAGACGATCGCCCCGAGAACGGCAAACAAGGGGCCAGTCCCGCGCGCCAGCGGGTAAACAACTGAAAAATCGCTCTCGCGATAGCCTTTTTGCAGCACCAGGGAATAGGCCACATGGATCAAGGCACTGACGACGATTGCCAACCAGGCTTGGCCGGTGAGTTGTTGCGAGTGGGCATGCCATGCAAAAAACCCGAACGGCAACGACACCACGATGCTCACAACCCCGAACAACCAGATAAAAGGCAGTCCGCCTGCCGCCTTTTTGGCGCACAGGTTCCAGACGGCATGCAAACATGCCCCGGCAATGACGAGCGCCAACGCTTCCTTGTTCATGATGTCTGTCCAGTGACGATTGCCATTTCTTGAACTTTACAACCTGAACCTCGCCGCCACCTGATTAAGGTCGCGCGCCAGTTCATCGAGTTGCCGCACCTGGTCGTGCGCAGCCTGCACGGCGGCGTCGGATTCTTCGACCATCTGGGCGATGCGTTCGACGTTGCCGGCGATGCTGTTGCTGACCTG
>NZ_FOVE01000036.1 GCF_900115065.1 Formivibrio citricus
CTCAACAACCTGCTGGGTGGCGACCCGGAGAAGATGAGCGCATCAGAGAAGGAAGCGCGCAAGAATCTGGTGGGGACGCTGATCATCGGTCTGGCTGCGGGTACGGGGCAGAATGCGGCGACGGCGAATGCTGCGGCTCAGATTGAGATGGAGAACAATAGGCTGACTGCTGATAAGATCGTGGAGAAATACAAAAAATTATCTGCAGCAAAGAGTCCAGATGAAATAAAAAAAATTATTGCCTTCTACAAGGAAAAAGACGCTGAGCAACATCAAACAGATGCCTATTTTCTATTAAAAGCTCCCGCTATGGGGCCAGCCAGTGCAGATCTGAAAAATGAAATCAGCGCGCTTGAGGTATTGGCAAGCAGGCCTGATTGCAATGCCAGCTGCAAACAGGATGCGCAGAAAAGCATAAACGAAATTAAACTTATTTTACCGTCTGTTATTCAGATTGAGTATGAAAATAGCCGGCAAAGGCAATTCGCGAAAGATATGAGCGAGCCCGCTGCAGAGTTGCTGCTTTTGGCGGAAGGTGGGCTAATTGGCTTAAAGGATAAATTTATTGGGTGGCTGGGTAGGAAAGCTACAGCTACTGAGGTGGTTGGTGTAAATACTACTTTAGAGCTAAAATCATTAACCCAAGAGCAAATTATAGAGATAAATAAAAAAACCAGTGGCGGTGGTGTGCCTTTGACTGGCTCTGTTGATACAGTACTTGCAAATATGTCATATCGAGAAGGTTTTGAAAATCAAGCGGCTGCAGCAATACGCGATATAGCGGGAAGTCACTTATTTCAAGACGGAAACAAACGTACCGCTCAAGCAGTAGTTGAGCTTTTTGCTAAAGAAAATGGGGTTAAAATAGATAGTCAAGCACTTAGAGCGATTATTGATGAGGCAGGTAAAGGTAGTCTTGGCAACCTTTCAACGGTTGATGCAATATCTCAGGCATTGAAAAAAGCAGTTAAACGCTAATTATGAACGTATATCTTGATGACATTCGAAATGCACCGGATGGCTGGGTTTGTGTTAGATGGCCTTCTGAGGCGATAGCATTGTTAAAGACTGGATTGGTTAAGAAAATCAGTCTGGATCACGACTTGGGTGATGATGCAATAGGCACTGGTTATGATGTATTGTTGTGGATCGAGGAGGCTGTGGCGACCAATAATTTTTCACCGCCAGAGATTGTTATACATTCGGCAAACATATCAGCTAGACATAAAATGGAACTGGCTATTGATAATATTAAAAAATTAAATAATGGTGTGCATATGAGGGATGCAATTTGTATTTTGGAAGAGATGTCAAGGAATGGATTTTCTGTAATTGTGAAGATTGACGGTGAGCGCTGGGGTGATGAACATCCAAAGCCATATACTGTGATAATTTTTGGTGGAAATATGGTGAATAATCAATCGCATAGGTTTGATTCTGATAATTTTTTAGATGCAGTGGCCGCTGCTGTTGACTGTTACAAAAAACAAAACCAACAATTGGAGTGATTTACTACCGCGTATGGCGTAATGCATAGGGTGCTATTGAGCGAAGCGCACCGAATGTTGCCTGTTTCGTCCTGATCCTCCCGTCGGCTGGGGCGATTAAACGGGCCGGACTCGAATATTTTTAGCGATGAATAATAGGGGACAGACCACGGTTTCCTGTGATGGTTTTCTGATAGAGTGGGAGACGTTTCCGCTATCAACTTGAACCGGGCATGGTCGATGCGATTCGCCGAATGACCAACGGCAACTTTGCGCTCGGGGATTCGCGGTTTTCCCGAATCAATGGGGTCAGCGAATCAATGGGGTCAGTATCGATTGATTTGACTGACCGTGCGGCCCGGGTAAAGATTTCTACGAACAACGCCTGATCCGCGAACAGGTCGCCCAGCTCACCGGCCGGCGCTTCCTTGACGGCTACGCCAGCGACGAAGCCCAATACCGCGCCCTCATGGACAACGGCATCACTGCCGCCCAACAATTCAACCTGCAGCCCGGCATCGCCCTCACTTCCGCCCAGATGGCCGCACTGACCAGCGACATCGTCTGGCTGGTGCAAAAAGAAGTCACGCTGGCCGACGGCAGTAAACAGAAGGTACTGGCTCCGCAAGTCTACGCCCGGCTCAAGGAAGGCGACATCGACGGCAGCGGCGCATTGCTCAGCGGCAACACGCTCGACCTTAACCTCTCCGGCGACTTGGTCAACAGCGGCACGCTGGCCGGCCGCTCGGTCGTTGCCCTTACCGCCGACAACCTGCAGAACCTGAATGGCCGCATCAGCGGCGGCGATGTGCAGGTGGCGGCCCGCACCGATCTTGCCAACCTCGGCGGCATCATCGACGCCCAAACCCGCCTTAACGTCAGCGCCGGCCGCGACCTCACCGTCGCCTCTACCACCGCCCGCAACCAGAACGCCCAAGGCAGCATCACCCATCTCGACCGCATCGCCGGCCTGTATGTCGCCGACGGCTCGCTCGCCGCCAGTGCCGGCCGCGACCTTACTCTCACCGCTGCCCAAGTGGTCAACAGCGGCACGCAAAGCGGCGAAGCCGGCCAGACCACCCTGGTGGCCGGACGCGACCTCAACCTGAACACCGTCACCACCGCCAGCCAGAACAACCTTGCCTGGAACGCCAACAACTGGCGCAAGGACGCCAGCAGCCAGGAAATCGGCGCCGCCATCCAGAGTCAGGGCAACATCCAGCTCGCCGCCGGCAACGACCTCAACGCCCGCGCCGCCAGCGTCACCTCCGACCAAGGCGCCCTCAAGGTCACCGCCCTCAACAATGTCACGATCAGCGCCGGACAAAGCACGCAGTTCGTCGATGAAAAACATCAAAGCACCAGCAAGGGCTTCCTCTCCAGCAAAACCATCTCCACCCGCGACACCCTCGACCAGACCCAGGCCCAGGCCAGCACCTTCAGCGGGCAGACTGTCACGGTTCAGGCCGGCAACGACCTCACCGTCCGCGGCAGCAATGTCGTCGGCACCGGAGACGTCAGCCTGCTCGCCGGCAACAACGTTACCATTGACGCCGCCACCAACCGCTTCAGCCAGACGCATCTCAAGGATGTCAAACAAAGCGGCCTGCTCTCCGCCAACGGCGGCATCGGCTTCACCATTGGCACCCGCCAGCAGACCGATACCACCCAATCCCAGGGCACCACCCAAAGCCAGAGTCGCAGCCTGATCGGCAGTACCGATGGCAGCCTCACGATCAGCGCCGGCAAGGATGCCACGATCCGCGGCAGCGA
>NZ_FOVE01000032.1 GCF_900115065.1 Formivibrio citricus
CTGCATCCGGCGTTTGGCGACATTCTCGGCGGCGGACCGCGCAGCAACGGCCTGACCAAAGGCTTCGCCGTCATCAGCTCCGATGCCGGGCATGCCATGGAAAAAGTTCCGGGCATCGGCGGCGGGCTCTTCGGTGTCGACCCGCAAGCACGGCTGGACTACGGCTACAACGCCGTCGCCCAGCTGACCCCCATGGCCAAGAGCGTGATCGCCGCCTACTACGGCAAGCGACCGGACAAATCCTACATCGTCGGCACCTCCAACGGCGGGCGTCACGGCATGGTGGCCGCAGCGCGTGACAGCGGCGAATACGATGGCGTACTGGCCACGGCCCCCGGCTATCGTCTGCCCTATGCCGCACTCACCCAAATCGCCGATGCCCAGCAGTTCGCCAAAGTGGCCGCCCAAGATCCCAAGACCGGCCGGCCCGATCTCAATACCAGCTTTCCGCCAGCCGCGCTCAACCTGATCGCCAACAAGGTGCTGGAACGTTGCGATGCGCTCGATGGCCTGAAGGACGGCATCGTTTCCGACCTCATGGGCTGCCAGAAAGCATTCAATCTGGCTCGCGACGTTCCCACCTGTGCCGCCAAACCGAATGGCCAATGCCTGACCGCCGAACAAAAGAAAGTGATGGCTGAAGTGTTCGCCGGCCCCAAGTGGAAAAACGGCCAACCCGTCTACAGCGCCAAAGCCTGGGATCCCGGTTTGGCAGGCAAGGACTGGGGAACGTGGAAGTTCAAGAACTCGGTCGGTCCGCGTGACCCGCTGTCAGTTGGCTTTGCCTTCTCCACCCCGCCGGTTTCGCCCAAGGAAATGGACGGCAAGGGCACCTCGATCATCGACTACGTCATGAAGTACGACCTGGACAAGGATGGCCAGAAGATTTTTGCCAAAAACGCCACCTACACCCAGTCCTCGATCGAATTCATGCTGCCGCCCGAAGCTGAAAAGATGAGCAACTTCGTCGCCCGTGGCGGCAAGCTGCTGGTCGCCCACGGCTCCAGCGACCCCGTGTTCTCGGTGCTGGACACCATCGACTGGTATGAAAAGTTCAGCGCATTCCACGGCCAGGCAGCCCGAAACAGCGCCCGCTTCTTCATCGTTCCCGGCATGAACCACAGCCGCAACGGCCCGGCCACCGACCAGTACGACATGGTCGATGCGCTGGTGGCCTGGGTTGAACAAGGCAAAGCGCCGGATGCGATTGTCGCCACAGCACGAGGCAAAGGCTCCAACCTGCCCAACCCGGAAGTGCCGGCCTCCTGGTCGCCGAACCGTACCCGTTTGCTTTGCGCCTACCCGCAGATTGCCCGTTACAACGGCAAGGGCGATTCGGAAGTGGCAGCAAGCTTCAAGTGTGTAAATCCGTAAAGCGGTTTGTAAATCGGAAAGTTTGCCCAAGGGAACTGCTCCGCTGCCTGCCGATTTGATTCGGCGGCAGCGGGTAGGGGCTTAAGAGCACAAAGTGCTGTGGTGCAAGGTTGGCCATTTGATTTGCGTGCAATTTTGAAAACTCGATCAAATTGACAAAGGTAATTCTCATGAAAAAGGTTCTATCAATTGCGGTTGCCGCTGCGTTTGTTGCGCCGGCTGCTATGGCGGAAGTTACGGTGTATGGGTCATTGCGCACGGGGATTGAATATTCCAAAGTAACCGATAACGGTGCAGACAATGACATAACCCGCGCCCGTTTGGTGGATTACGATTCGCGCATTGGCTTTAAAGGTTCGGACAAACTTGATAATGGAATGAAACTCCAATGGCAAGTTGAAAATGCTGTCAAGGTTGGTAATGGAAGCACGACGCCCGGCTGGAATAGTAAAGGCGCCTGGATTGCACTGCGTCACCAGTATGGCGATGTGCTGGTGGGTAGTTATTACGATCTTTCGGCTCAGCTGCTGACGGCTGTGCTTGATTATGATGTTGTGACGCCGGGCTTGACATGGTGGCAAGGGCTTGGAAATAGCGTTGAAGGCTATGTTACTACCATGAATACCAAGCATTCCCTGGGCGTTGCTCGCGATGTGTATTCCGGCTCCCCTGCTTTGAATAACGCCATTACATATATTACGCCGGATATCAATGGCTTCAAAGGTAAGGTTCTGTACGATTTTGGAGCCAAGACCGCTGCGGTTAACAATAACGGCATGCAAGCTTCTTTGACCTATAGAAGCAAATTGTTCAATGTCGGCGGCGCCTACAAGCTTGTCAATGACAGCTACCAGTCCGGCAATGCAACCACCTTGAATGCAGAGGATTACTACAAAAATTATTCCGTTGGCGCAAATATCCAGCCCGTTGCAGGTTGGAATATCTCCGCATTGTGGAACCGGGCCAAGGTGCGCAAGAGCTCTAATGAAGTCTGGCAGGATGGCTGGGCAATTGGGACCAGTTACAGAACCGGCAAACATGGCGTCGGTTTGCACTATGGCCGTGTAGGCGACTACACCAAGAATGGCAGCAAAACCTCTGATACGGGCGGCTATGCGCTGGGCGCCCAATACTCCTACAAGCTGAGCAAGCAAACCATGATGGCTGCTGCTTTGGGCTTGAACCGCAATGACAAGTACTCGGCGATGATTCTGCCGGCGGCGACCAGCTTTAACGAAGGCGGTGCTGTTCCTGTCAATTACGGGGCAAAAATCATGGAGGCCACAGTCTCAATTCGTACCGACTTTTAACTCATGAAATAAACCCGAGCCTCCTTGCGTCTGACAGGGTGCTCGGGTTTTTTTGTATGGCTCATTTCGTGGTGTTTGTTGCCAAATTTGTTGTTTTAGAAATTTATCAAGGAGATGTGAGATGGACCATGAACGACAGGGAAATGACGTAATAAATCGTCGTAGTGTGTTATTGGGTGGTCTGGGTTTGGCTTTGACAGGAGGTGCTATGGCAAATCCTGACAATGGACGTGCAAATACCTCTGTAGTGAGCACTTCCACGACATCAAAAATTCCGATGTATTTGCCAAGAACAGAATTTGTTCTTGAGGCCGTTGTCGAGGTTGGAGGAAATAGTGCCTTGGGGAATGGCCCGCTTGGTGAACGCAGAATGGTGGCAATTACGGGCGGCACATTTGAAGGCCCTGGTTTGCGCGGTACGGTGTTGCCCAACGGGGGGATGGACAGGCAATTGATTCGCCGGGATGGAATCAAGATTCTGGATGCATTGTATGAGCTTAAAACCCACGATGGGGCAGTGCTGACTGTACATAACAAAGTGATTGTTGATGAAAGCATCAAGCCTCGTTATGCCTTTTCTGCCGTGGAGATTGCAGCCCCAGATGGCCCGTATGCGTGGTTGAACCGTGTGCAACTGGTCGGTATGCATGCGGGTAGTTTGCGCCCGGCTCGACAGGCCGTCGTGATCCGGATTTACAAACTGGTTTAAGGCTAATCCAGCAGTAAGTCCACCGAATCCTGGCTGTTGTTGTCGGTTAGCAGACCGCTCGGCGTCGGGACGTTTGACGCAGTTTTGCGTTGTTATTGTGGAAGTTAAATCAATCAGCTTTCAAATTTTTAAAATGGTGAATTTCATGAAAAAAATTCTTTTCGCCACTGTAGCCTCGGCTTTTGTTATGCCTGTCGCAATGGCAGACGTAACCGTGTATGGTTTTGCTGCAACCGGTGTTGAATATTCCAAGATTTCAGACAATGGTCCGAATGATCTGACCCGCGCTCGTCTTGTTGATTATGATTCCCGTATCGGATTCAAGGGCGCGGACAAGCTGGACAACGGGATGCAACTGTATTGGCAGGTAGAAAACAAGTATTACACCGGAAGCGGAGATAAGACGGGGTATTTTGGTGACCGTGATACCTTGGTAAAGCTGAAGGGGAATTTTGGTGAGATTTTGGTTGGCAAATTCTATGACGTGGCCGGCCAGACCATTACCAATGTTGCCGGCGCACAAGATTCTTGGACGCCGGGTCTGACCTATTCGCTGGGAACCGGTAACAGCGCAGCTGGTCTGGCTACAACGTTCAATGCCAAGCATGCATTTGGCGCTGCGAGCAATGTGTTTAATGGCGCGCCTCGGGTAAACAATGCTATCCAGTACAGTACGCCAAATATCCAGGGTTTCAAAGGCAAGGTGCTTTACGATTTTGGCGCAAAAACATCTGCATACAACCATAACGGCATGCAGGCTTCGCTGGGTTACAAGAGCAAACTCTTTAACCTGGGTGGCGCATACAAGCAAGTTAACGACAGCTATCTCTCAGCCAATTCTGCGACAGCAGCGGAAGACTATTACAAGAATTATGTGATTGGTGGCAATATCCAGCCCATTGATAAGCTGAATATTTCCGCGCTTTGGAATCGCGTCAAGGCGCGCAGTGGATCAGATGAGGCCAAGCAGGATGGCTGGGCAATCGGTGTGAATTACGCCATGGGCAAGCACGGCATGGGCGTTCACTATGCCAAAGTGGGTGACTACACCAAGAATGGCAACAAGGTCGGCGATTCCGGTGCTTATGGTGTAGCGGCACACTATTTCTACTTCATGAGCAAACAGACTCGCGCGTTTGTTGCTGCCAGTTTGACCCGCAACGACAAAAATGCCGGCCTGCAGATGCAGGCATCCACCAGCCTGACGAGCGGTATCACCGTAGCGAATGGCTCGAAGACAACGCTCGCAACGGCTGGGATTCGTACCGATTTCTAAGTGGTTGCTAGTGAAGATTTATTCTGAATTGCTACCATCGACACCGGCCTTGTGCCGGTGTCGTTTTGAGCTGGCTCTGGATGGACGTTAAAATTGAATGGATTTCATTATTGCGGGTGTGTGCAGAAGCGGGGGCGTTCCGGTTTTTTTGTCAATACCTTTTGTTGAGTTTTATCGAATTCATATTTAAATTAAATTTAAATATTGGCGCCTCTGGTTGTTGTAGGATTGTCGTGCTTTTAGTCGCTCTCATGCATAGTGGCATTGTTTTGTCCGTGCTTGATTTGTTGTCGACCGAGCCGATAATTTAGGCGGGCGCATGCATTTTTCTCTAACGGTTTTATTTGTGTGCCCAAAATGTTTATGGGTTGGGTCTTATTTTTCTCCCCGGGGCGATGTGCAAGAGGTGCCAGGGTGGAATGAGTGTCCGGAATGCGATTCACAACTGACCATGCGTAAAATACAGCAGCCTTTTGAGGGCGGTCAGAATATTGTTTGAATCAACCAGTAATGGCATAAATTGAAAATAAAATTTACCGATTTGTCCTGTGGTTGGAAATCTGTATGAATGGCCCTACAGGATTTCATGTTTCTTGATGGGCCAATGAAACATCTTCTTCGGCGCGCGTGCTGAATTATTGCCATTGTGTAATCCTTCCCTCGGAACAATGTCGTTGTTGGCGTACGATAGGCTTCTCGATTTTCCATTTTCCAAAGACAAGCGATGCCCCCGTCTTCAAAACCGGAAGCGCTGTGGACCCCGGCGTTCGTCCTGATTTGCCTGGCCAACTTCCTGACGTTCTTTGCCTTCTACCTGCTGCTGCCTGTCCTGCCGGCGTATCTGCTGGATGAATTTCACGCCAGCCGCTCGGTATCCGGTGCCGTGCTGGGCGTGTATACGCTGTCGGCATTGCTGATCCGCCCCGTTTCCGGCTATGTGGTCGATACGGTATCGCGCAAGCCGCTGCATGCGGTCGGGCTGTTGATATTTGTGGGGTTGTTTGCCGGCTATCCGGTCGCGGGGACCCTGTTGGCGTTTACCTTGTTGCGGGCCTTCCATGGCATGGCATTCGGCATGGTGACGACTTCCGGGAGCACGCTGGCGATCGACGTGATGCCGGCGAGCCGGCGTGGGGAGGGCATTGCCTTTTTCGGGCTGACCGGAAGCCTGGCGATGGCATTCGGCCCCATGAGCGGGCTGTTCGCCATGAAGAATCATTCCTACCATGCGGCATTCGTTCTTTCCCTGATTGCCGGCATCCTGAGCTGGATCATGGTGCTGTTCATCCGTGCCAAACCTCACCAGCGTACACCGCATAGTGCCTTGTCGCTCGACAGGTTTTTCCTGCTCAAAGGCGCGCACGGCTCGGTCAGTTTGTTGCTCTCCGCGTTTCTGTATGGCGTGTTGCTGTTCTACGTGGTCCTGTTTGCGCGTGAGGTCGGGCTGGAAAATGAGGCGGGGTATTTCTTTGTCCTGATGGCGCTGGGGGTTGGTTTGAGCCGCTTTGGATCGGGCAAGTTGATTGACAAGGGGCATGGCGTACAACTGATCGTGGCCGGAAAAGTACTGCTTTTTCTGGCGACAGCGGTTTTTGCGCTCTGGCCCACGCACTGGGTGTTCAATATCGGTTCTATTCTGATCGGTATGGGATGCGGGGTGATCGGACCCTGTTATCAAAGCCTGTTTGTCGATCTCGCACAGCACAACCAGCGAGGGACGGCCAATTCGACGTTTTACACCGCCTGGGATCTGGGGATCGGTTCCGGGGTGCTGATCGGTGGCGCTACGGCACAATGGCTCAATTATGGCGCGGCTATTCTGTTTGGCGCGCTTTTGGTGGTGATGTCGCTGATCTACTTCCTGTTTTTTACGGCATCGCATTACAAGGCGAACAAGTGTCCCGCTTGATTCGGTGGAAATAAAAGAAGCCCGGTTGGACCGGGCTTCTTTTATTTCATGAGTAACGCTGTTATTTCTTCTTGCCGTTGCCTGCCGTTGCCAGAGCGGCGGGTTGCAAGCCTTCCTCGATAATCAGGGGGTATATTTCCTTGGAGGTCAGGAATTTGACCAGTTCCTGAGCTGCGGCAGGTTCCTTGCTACCCTTGGCGACACCGGCCGAGAAAATGGTCACCTTCTGGTACGGGGCCGGGATCGGGCCGATCAGATCGACCGAGCCATCCTTGCCGGCAAACGGCACGATTTCGCTGATCTGCTGGAAGCCGATTTCCAGATCGCCACGGCCTACCCAGGTCGCAACACGGTCGCCCACGATGAGCTTGGATTTGCCCATGATGTGGTGATACTCGTTCACGCCAACACGCGGAAATACGTCTTTGGCCAGATGGGTGCCGCTGGCGCTGGCCGAATAGCCGATCGACTTGGCATCCAGCAGCACCTTGTCAAACTTGGCCTTGGTGCTGATGTCCGGCTTGGGCTGACCCTTGCGAACCACCATGCCGATCGAGGAATGGACCAGATCGACGCGGCTGCCTTTAACCGCAAAACCATCGGCGATCATCTTGTCCAGTTGACCGCTGGCCAGCATGATCAGATCAAAGGTTTCGCCGCGCTTCAGACGATTGGGGATCGCGGTCGGCGAGGCGCCCATGGACGAGCCGGAATGCAGGTTGACCTTGTGGCCGGACTTCTCTTCAAAAACCGGTTTCAGTTTTTCCATCGTGGCATAGAACGCGCCGGAACTGACGACCTCGATGGTGGCTGCGTTGACGATACCGGCAGCCAGCAGCAGGCCGGCCAAAAAGAGCGATCTGGCTTTTGAGGTAATGGATTTCATCTTGATCTCCTGTTGTGCGAGGTACGAATGCCGTTTCTCTTCGGATTCGGGGCGCAAGCCTCCCGCCACCCTGCAAGAGCAGGGTGACGAGAGTCTGTGCGCGGGGGGAGGTTTATGCCTTGTAAACGGACATCTGATGGAAGTTCATGTAGCGGTAGATCTTGGCCGAATCCTTCTGAACCAGTTTCATCCACTCCAGATACTCCGCCTTGGTCGGCAGCCGGCCTAGAGCCGAAGCAATCGCCACCACTTCAGCCGAGCCGAGGAACACCTGGGTGCCCACGCCCATGCGGTTCGGGAAGTTGCGGGTGGAGGTCGAGACCACCGTCGCACCCTTGCGGGCACGCGCCTGGTTGCCGAAGCACAGCGAACAGCCCGGCACTTCCATGCGGGCACCGACTTGGCCGAGGCGGGCGTAGTAGCCTTCCTCGATCAGGGTGTCGGCATCCATCTTGGTCGGCGGAACGATCCACAACCGGGTCGGCAGTTCGCTGGTCTTGCTCAGCAGGTGGGCTGCAGCGCGGAAGTGGCCGATGTTGGTCTGGCACGAGCCGATGAAGCCTTCCTGAACCTTGGTGCCGGCGACGGCGGACAGCGGCTTGATGTCGTCCGGATCGTTCGGGCAGGCGAGCAGCGGCTCGGTCACTTCGGCCAGATCGATTTCGATGATCGCAGCGTATTCGGCGTCGGCATCCGGTTCCTGAATCTGCGGATTCTTCAGCCAGGCTTCCATCTTCTTGATCCGGCGCAGCAGCGCTTCGCGGCTTTGATAGCCGTTGGCGACCATCCACTTCAGCAAGGCGACGTTCGACTTCATGTACTCGACGATCGGCTCTTTGGCCAAACGGACGGTACAGGCTTCGGCCGAGCGCTCGGCGGAGGCGTCGGACAGCTCGAAGGCTTGTTCCGGAGTGAGGTTGGGCAGCCCTTCGATTTCCAGAATGCGGCCGGAGAAGATGTTTTTCTTGCCCTTCTTCTCGACGGTCAGCAGGCCTTGCTTGAAGGCATAGTACGGAATGGCGTTGACCAGATCGCGCAGGGTGACGCCGGGCTGCATTTCACCCTTGAAGCGCACCAGTACCGATTCCGGCATGTCGAGCGGCATCTTGCCGGTGGCGGAAGCCAGGGCGCAGAGGCCGGAGCCGGCCGGGAAGTACACGCCGAGCGGGAAGCGGGTATGGCTGTCGCCGCCGGTGCCGACCGAATCCGGCATCGCCATGCGGTTGAGCCAGGAGTGCAGCACGCCATCGCCCGGTTTGACGGCTACGCCGCCACGCGAGTGGATGTAGGCCGGCAGTTCCTTGAACATCTTCACGTCCACCGGCTTCGGATACGCGGCGGTGTGGCAGAACGTTTGCAGGACCAGGTCGGCATTGAAGGTCAGACAGGCCAGTTCGTCCTGCTCGTCGCGGGTCATCGGGCCGATGGTGTCTTGCGAGCCGACGGTGTCCATGATCGGTTCGCAGTAGGTGCCCGGACGCACGCCCTTGCCGGCCGGCAGGCCGCAGGCCTTGCCGACGATCTTCTGCGCCAGGGTGTAGCCCTTGCCGGTATCGGTCGGGGTCTTGGGTTTGCGGAACAGGGTGGATTCCGGCAGGCCCAGCGCCTTGCGGGCATCGGCAGTCAGGTTGCGGCCGATGATCAGCGGGATGCGTCCGCCGGCGCGCACGCTGTCGAGCAGCACGTCGGTCTTGAGCTTGAATTGGCTAATGACTTCGCCGTTCTTCAGTACCTTGCCTTCGTACGGGCGCAGTTCGACCACGTCGCCCATTTCAAACTTGCTGACGTCCATTTCCAGCGGCAGACCGCCGGAATCCTGCATGGTGTTGTAGAAGATCGGAGCGAGCTTGGTGCCGAAGACATAGCCGCCGTAGCGCTTGTTCGGAACGAAGGGGATGTCCTGGCCGAGCCACCACAGCACGCTGTTGGTGGCGGACTTGCGCGAGGAGCCCGGTCCGACCACGTCGCCGACGAGCACCAGCGGATTGCCCTTGGCTTTGAGGGCGGCGATTTGCTTCAAAGGACCGATCTTGCCGGGCTCATCCGGGGTCAGGCCCGGACGCGGGAATTTGTAGATCGAGAGGGCGTGCAGCGGGATGTCCGGGCGGGTAAAGGCATCCTGGTCGGGGGAGAGGTCGCCGGTGTTGGATTCGCCGTTGACCTTGAGCACGGTGAGCTTGATGCTCTTGGGGACATCCGGACGGGAGGTGAACCACTCGCCGTTGGCCCAGGATTGCAGTACGGCCTTGGCGTTGGCGTTGCCTTTCTTGGCGAGCGCTTCGACATCCTTGAGTGCGCCGAAGATCAGCAGGGTCTTCTTCAGGCCTTCGGCAGCGGCGGCGCCGAGTTCCTTGTCGTTCAGCAGGGCAATCAGGGTCTTGACGTTGTAGCCGCCCTGCATGGTGCTGAGGAGTTCAACGGCTTTCTTCTTGGAGATCAGCGGCGATTTGGCTTTGCCGGTGGCAATGGCGGTCAGGAAGTCGGACTTGACCCGGGCGGATTCGGACACGCCCGGCGGGACACGATTGGTGATCAGGTCCATCAGGAAGGCTTCTTCACCCTTGGGCGGGTTGCGCAGCAGGAAGGCGACCGCGGCAGTTTGCGTCGGGTTCAGCGGCAGCGGCGGGATGCCCATGGCGGCGCGTTCGGCGGCATGCTTGCGGTAGGCATCGAAAATGACGGATTTGCTCTTGGCGTCATCCATCGGGATGCTGACCGGTGCGCTGCCCTTGGCGGCGGCGCCTTTGCCCTTTTGGGCAATCGCTTCCTTGG
>NZ_FOVE01000031.1 GCF_900115065.1 Formivibrio citricus
CCGGGCCGTTGGCGCGGGTTTCGAAGAACTTGAGTGCGATCTGCGGGAACATGGCGTAGGTCAGCACGTCGTCGATGTCGACGGAGTCGGCGCCAAGCTTGCGCTTGAGTTCTTCTTCGATCTGCGGCAGTTCGTTCGGGATCAGGTCGGCCGGACGCTCGGTGACCGGGTGTTCCATGTTGAGGCTCTTGAGGGCCATCTGGACCAGTTCGGGATCCGGCGCAACCGGGGTCTTGCCGTAGTTGCCGACGAGCAGGTTCTTGGATTCTGCGGTCAGGTTCTTGTAGCGGCCCATCAGCACGTTCAGCACGGCCTGGGTGCCAACGATCTGCGAGGTCGGGGTAACAAGCGGGGGGTAGCCGAAGTCCTTGCAGACGCGGGCATTTTCCTGCAGCACTTCGTCCAGGCGGTCATAGGCGTTTTGCTGGCGGAGCTGGCTTTCCAGGTTGGAGAGCATGCCACCCGGAATCGCAGCCTTGAGAATACGGGCATCCGCGCCGGAGAAGGAGCTTTCGAACTGGGCATACTTCGGACGAACCACGTCGCGGAAGTAGGCTGCGATCTCGAGCAGGGTATCCATGTTGAGTTCGGTGTCGTACTCGGTGCCCTTGAAAATTTCAACCATGGCTTCGGTCGGGGAGTGGCCCGGGCCCATGGACATGGAGGAAATCGAGGTATCGATCAATTCGGCGCCGGCTTCGACAGCCTTGACCAGCGTGGCCACGGACATGCCGGTGGTAGCGTGCGAGTGCACGTGGATCGGCAGATCGACGACCTTCTTGATCGCCTTGATCATGTCGTAGGCGGTGTACGGGGTCAGCAGCGCGGCCATATCCTTGATACAGATACTGTCGGCGCCCATCTCGGCCAGCTCTTGAGCCAGCTTCACATAGTTCTCGATGGTGTGGACCGGGGAAATCGTGTAGCTGATGCAGAGCTGGGCGTGCTTGCCGGCTTTCTTCACGGCGCGCGTTGCGGTAAGCAGGTTACGCGGATCGTTCAGCGCATCGAAAATGCGGAACACGTCGATGCCGTTCTCGGCCATGCGCTCGACGCACTTTTCGACGACGTCATCGGCGTAGTGGCGGTAGCCCAACAGGGACTGGCCGCGCAGCAGCATCTGGTGCTGGGTATTGGGAATGGCTTTCTTGAGGGCGCGGATACGTTCCCACGGATCTTCGTTCAGAAAGCGGATGCAGGAGTCAAATGTCGCACCGCCCCAGGATTCCAGAGACCAGTAGCCAGCTTCATCGAGCTTCTTGGCGATAGGCAGCATGTCGCTGGTGAGCATGCGCGTTGCGAACAGGGACTGGTGTGCATCGCGCAGTACGTTTTCACTGATTTTGATTTTTGCCATGAGTATTACCAACTAAACAGGTATTTATTTTTACATTTGAGGCAACGGTATTCCTCAAACGACCAATTCCATCGATTTCCACTTCGATCAAATCACCGGAATTCATGAAGAGAGGGGGGGTTCTTTTTTTACCGACACCGCCAGGCGAGCCGGTTATGATTACATCACCTGGAGACAGGGGGCTAAATGCGCTTATGTATTCGATCAACTCCGGAACATGACGAATCATGTTTGCCGTATTGTCGTTCTGCACCATTTGCCCATTCAGATAAGTATGAATCGGCAATGTATTTGGGTTGGATATTTCGTCAGTAGATACCATCCACGGGCCAAAACAACCTGTATTGACCCAGTTTTTACCGGATGTAAACCACGTGTATTGCATATCGCGCACGGAGCCGTCCATAAAGCAGCTATATCCTGCAACACATGAAAGTGCTCTATCCTTGCTGACGCAATTCGCAGGTTTTCCGATTATGACAGCCAGCTCACCTTCATAATCAAATTCATTGGAAGCCGCTGGTTTCACAACAGGATTGCCATGCCCTACAAGCGAATCGGCAAAGCGAATGAACAACGTAGGGGCATCATTATTTGTTTCATCAAACTCTTTACGCTTATCCGCATAGTTCATGCCAACACAAAAAATCTTGTTGGGGCGCTCAATAACCGGAAGAAACTTCACGTCCCTGACGTGAAAATCAATCGGGTTGTTGGAAAAACCGGCAAGTGCAGGCAATGCATTTTCTTCCAGGGCTGCCTTGAGATCAGTAAAACGCCAACCAACACGCAAGCCAAGATCGACCAATCCATCGCCGATCACAATGCCAAAACTCTTTATGTGGCTTTCAGGAAGAAAATAACTTGCCAGTTTCATTCCAACATCCCGATCTGGTGTGTATAAGCGCTGCTTTATTTATTGTCTATGCGGCTAATTGATGCGATGCGGCAATTTGAGCCCACAATTGAATAAATTGCGCCATGGATTGCTGCCACATGCCCTTTAGAAACCTCACCGACCATTTGTTGGCTTACATGCGGCTGCGTGCGGTCATGACCATGTGATTTTTTCTTACCTCCGTGATGCTTGTGCTTTGCGTGCTCATGGCCTCCTGCTCCTATCTTCTCTGCGATAACGTTAAGAATAGGAAGAAACCAAAGCACAACACCGATCCCGGCGATGATCACAAAACTGAGAAAAAAGTCGATCAGACTCAGGATGATTGCGCCATTAAGCGAATCAGGAATAATTGCGTTCATTGACACATTCCTTGAAAAATTCAAATAATCAGGAAATCTTGATCAAGACTTGTCCAGATTCAACCTTATCGCCAGGCTTGACGGCAACAGCAGTTACCTTTCCGGACTTGTGAGCCTCCATCGCCGTCTTCATTTTCATGACTTCAAGCATTACGACCACATCACCGGCATTGACATGCTGCCCTACGTTAACGTTTACGGATTCGACCACGCCGGCCAGTGTGCACATAAGCTCTTCATCGACAGCAGAAGATGTCTGAGCCGGGGCGGCGACAGAAGCAGGGAAAACTTGAGACTGAACTGCATTGCCATCAACCTCTTCAACGGCAACATCGTAAACAACGTTATCAACAGAAATTTTGAATTTGCGCATAATAATTTCCTTTCCGAATTGTTTTTAGCTTTATCGGATCAATTAAATTGTCTGGCCGCACGCCATAGATATGACAGCAACGCGGCCGGCCTGAATCAGTTCGCCCCCAGCAATGCCAGCAAAATACCACCGGAAATTGCCGTTCCAAATACACCAGCCAGGTTTGGCCCCATGGCCTGGTAAATAAGCAGATTTTTTGGGTTTTCTTGCTGCGCAACGATATGGGAAACGCGAGCAGCAATTGGGACAGACGCGATACCAGCAGAACCAATCAACGGATTGATCTTGTCTTTGATAAACAGATTCATGATCTTTGCGGTGATAACC
The DNA here is from genome assembly GCF_900115065.1 of Formivibrio citricus. Classification (GTDB taxonomy): domain Bacteria; phylum Pseudomonadota; class Gammaproteobacteria; order Burkholderiales; family Chitinibacteraceae; genus Formivibrio; species Formivibrio citricus. The sequence continues at coordinate 3,318 of NZ_FOVE01000031.1, forward strand.
CCGGAAGCGGTTCCGAATGCGAACGCTACCAAGCCGAGCAACACAATTTGAATGGTTTGTACCGTCAGGAACTTGTCTGCGGCCATAGTGGAACCAATAGCTACGGTCAGAATCATGATAATGACGTTGATCAAGCCACCTGCTGCAGTTTTGGCCAAACGATCAACGACACCACATTCCTTGAAGAGATTACCCAGCATCAACATGGTGATAAGCGGGGCAACCGGGGGGAAGAACATATTGACGATGATGGCAATTACAATTGGGAAGGCAATTTTTTCAACTTTGCTAACCTTGCGGGACTCCGCCATGCCAATCTGGCGTTCAGCCTTGGTGGTCAACAAGCGCATGATCGGCGGCTGAATCATCGGCATCAATGCCATATAGGAGTAGGCTGCTACCGAAACCGGGCCTAACAAATGCGGCGCCAATTTCATCGTTACAAAAATTGCCATTGGTCCATCGGCGCCGCCAATGATGCCGATTGCACCTGCCTCGTTGATCGAGAAACCAAGCATCTTGGCAAGAATCAGGGCAACAAAAATACCGAGGTGTGCACCAGCACCAAGAAGCACCAGCCTAGGATTGGCAATCATCGGACCGAAATCCGTCATGGCCCCTACGCCCAGGAAAATGAGCGGCGGAATAATCAGCTTCCCAACACCTTCAAACGCAAAATGAAAAAGACCGCCTTCCTTGACTACATAAAGCAGCGCCGATACAGCCGGGCCACCGGGAACATCGGGAGGGCCGGGAATATTGGCAACGATGCATGAAAATCCAATGCCAATCAGCAGCAGAGGCTCAAAGTGTTTTGTAATTGCCAGATAAATCATCACGCAGCCGAGTATGCACATCACAAAGTTTCCCCATGTGAAATGCACCAGACCTGTTTGGTCCAACAAGGCTTGCATGAATAACATGAATTGCTCGAACATTTAATCACCAATATTGGTTGCATGAGGCACAAGTACGCGCCACACATCAATGCTTGACAAGCCACAGCATTTATCAACACCAATTGCGCAACTGAATAATTACTGCCTTTTCGACCATGAAATTGCAACAATCATTCATATGCCTGTCAGTATTTAACGCTGAATTTTTTATTTATCGCGACGAGCCGCAGAGGTAGCTTATTGCAGCCTCTGCGGCTCATATCACTGCACCACCTTAAGGCGAAAGTTCCTCAAGAACCTTGCCCTTGGTTTCGATGGCGCACAGGACAGTCACGATGCAGCCAATGAGGGCGACTGCAGCAAATGCCGAGAACACATAGCGGATACCGAAGTCAGCCACGACGGTACCAACCACGATCGGGCCCACCGCAGAACCGGCACGCAACCAGGCACTACCGAAGCCCGTACCCATTGCACGCAAACGGGTTGGGTAAAGCTCGGCAGAGTAGAGGTAGAGAGAGAACGTGATGGTTTGCAGGATCGCGTAGGCAATTGTCGCCATAACCATCACTTGGAGAGCCGAAGTGGCGCCCATTACCGTAAGCGAAACCAACGGTATCGTGGCGAGGAAGAATGCGGCGGAGTACCAAGTCTTGCGACCTACCTTGTCGATGAGCAAGGCACAAATAATCGAGGCGATCACACCGACACCCGAGGTTGTCCAGCCATAGGCCAAGGCCTCTTGCAACGGCATCTTGAACACGGTTTTGTACAGCGTTGGCAACCAGGTCACCATGCCGTTGTTGATCATGTAACCACAGAACCACAGGGCCCAGATCGTGAATGTCCGCTTCTTGTAAATACCTTTGAACAGTTCACGCCAATCGGACTTCGCAGTTGCCTTCGGATCAATCGGACGCACTACGGGATCGGGCAATGACTTGCCTTCCTTGCGCGCTTCATTTTCAAGCATGGAGACAACCTTGTTGGCGTCTTCGATACGCCCCTTGGAAGCCAGCCAGCGCGGCGATTCCGGCATGAAATATCGCAACGGCAAGGTCAGAATGGACGGCACCAAACCCACGATGAACAGCGCCTTCCAGCCGTAGATCGGAACCAGGAAGTAGCCAGCCATCCCCGCGAACATCAAGCCAATCGGGAAGATCACTTCATACAGCAGGAAGAACTTGCCGCGGCCGTGAGCACCGATGAACTCATTGATGTAGGCACTGGCCACCGGCACTTCGCCGCCGGTCCCCACCCCTTGCAGGAAGCGGAACGCGATCATGGATGCGGCACTCCAGGCGAACAGACAGGCCACATCCATTGATACAAACAGCACGATGGTAAAGAACAGCATCTTGAGACGACCGAATCTTTCGGCCAAGGAGCCAAATATCACCGCCCCAAAAAGTTGGCCAACGTAGCCGGCAGAAATAATCATGCCGACCTGGGCTGGGGTGAGTTTCCACTCGGCCACAAGGGAGGGCATCGCAAAAGCGATACACAACACCGTGTAAGCGTCGAAGAAAGTGGCGATACCGATTGCAACCCGAATAAGCTGCAGTCGCCTTGTAATTGGAAGCCGCTCAAGGCGCGCAACAATTTCTGCGTTGGCGGCGCCGTGTGCTGCGCCCTCTAAAACTTGTGTAGCCATGACATCTACTCCTCCTAATTTACTTTCCTGAATACCCAATACCAATGGTCGTTCCGAGACCGACCTCCGCCTTCAGAACGAGACCAGCCACAGGCAAGGACTCCCACTCCATCAAGACGAACTTAGTGACGAACAAACACTGCAGAGCTAGAGAAATGCTTTTTTGTAGATTGAAGATGCTGTGGAAGTTTCCTTCCGTAGTACTGCCAGTCAAAAGCCCCCTCAATAACTTCGGATTGCGAAAACTTTTTCGTTGCAAAAAAAAGTTACTCCTGTTTTTTGGATGTTGTCAACACAAAACTAGGGCGTTTCCACAAACATTGTTGTTCATCCGTTACGCTGGCTGGCGGCATCTGATAGAACACCTCATGGGCTGGCGCACGTAGCGCATTGATTTATTTGTTTTTATTTGCTGGCTAGCTCGTTATTACAAAAACGGAAGCTGGTTTCTGGTTTGTGTTGACCAGAAATTGCAGATCGAACCAAAGGAAGAGACTAGCCTGAAGCGGGCAGACACAGGAGCAAACGAACCATGCAGATGCCTGATCAAATCGCTCGCAAAAAAGTTCTTGACAAGCTAAGAAGTTGCGCTCAACAATGTGCAAACGTTCCCGCAAACGTTATTTGCGGTCTTTATAGTCCACTAGGAGGAAAGTATGAGCAAGATCAATATCGACCTGAGAGGCCTGAACCCCGCCCCGGTTACCCCGTTTACCCGCGATGGCGCCGTTGACTATGCCGCCTGCAAGCGCCTGGGCAAGTGGCTCGGCAGCATCGATGGCGTTAAGAGCCTTACCGTTCTCGGCCACGCAGGCGAAGGCACCTTCCTCCATCGCGATGAGCAACTGAAGGTTATCGAAACCTTCGTCGAATCCACCGATGGCCGCATTCCGGTTATCGCTGGCATCACCTTGGAAGGCACCGACGTTGCAGCCAAGGAAGCCCAACGCGCCAAGGAGGCTGGCGCTGCCGCCGGTCTGCTGTATCCGTCCCATGGCTGGCTGCGTTTCGGCTACCAGAAGGGCGCCCCGCAAGACAAGTATCGTCACGTGTACGAAGAAAGTGGTCTGCCGCTGATCCTGTTCCAGTACCCGGACGTGACCAAGTGCACCTACAACCTCGAAACCCTGCTCGACATCTCCGCTCAACCTGGCGTGTTCGCCATGAAGAACGGCGTGCGCAACATGCGTCGTTGGGATACCGAAATTCCGGTCATCCGCAAAGAGCGTCCGGACCTGCAGATCCTGAGCTGCCACGATGAATACCTGATGTCCACCGTGTTCGACGTTGACGGCTTCCTGGTTGGCTATGGCAACATGGCTCCGGAACTGCTGATCGAAATGATCAAGGCTGGCAAGGCCAAGGATTATCCGAAGGTGCGCGAAATCCACGACAAGCTGCTGCCGCTGACCAAGGCTGTGTACCACCGCGGCTCCCACATGGAAGGCTCTGTCGCACTGAAGTGGGCGCTGGTTTATCGTGGCATCCTTGAGCACGCAACCGTTCGCTCCCCGCTGCTGCAACTGGAGCCGGGTGCCGAGGATGAAGTATTTGAAGCATGCAAGCTTGCTGGCCTCAGCAAAGTTGCTTGATAAAAGAGCAGATCGGCGAGATCTCTCGATGGCATGAACACCGCAATTGAGAGCCAGTAGCCGCGAGGCGGAGCGATAATTCGCTCCGCCGTTTTTATTTGTGTGAGCTTGGGCTGCTGCACCACCCCTTGTTCATTCAGGATAGGCTTGTGGCACCGAATGCTCCCAAGCACAGAAAAGCATGGCATCTGGCTAATCTGTATATAGGGCGAAGACACGCGCCAGAGAAAGTTATGCGCACATTACCTGCCCCTGTTCCCGATGATCACAAAATGAGTTTAAACCTGGTTATAGGATTGGCAACGCTAGAGCATTGCCCTAATACGTGATACCTTTTTGCGCAACTCGAAGCACTCAATCAGAAAGATCGCATGGATTTCAACCCCCCCCCCTACCAAGGCACAAATAGAATACTGGGTGGCAAGTCTGTCACAATGCAAGACGTCGCCGAAGCGGCTGGCGTGAGCATATCCACCGTTTCGCGTGTATTGGATGAACGTTTACCCCCCTCGCGTAGCAAAGCGGCAGAGCGTGTCCGCAAGGTCGCTCAAGAACTTGGCTACCGCCGCGACATCATGGCATCCAGTTTACGCCGCGGCGGAACCGGAACCATTGGAGTCTTGGTTCCGCGCCTCAGCGATATGGTCATGGCATTGGTCTATGAAGCTGTTTTTCGCGCAGCGGAACGACATGGGTACTTTGCCATCGTAGCCACCAGCGGAGATGATCCTGCGCAGGAACAGTCTGCCGCGGAATCACTTCTTGACCGGCGCGTAGATGGCTTGATACTTGCGACCAGCCGCCTTGATGATCAATTGCCTGCCCAACTTCGCCAGCGACAAATCCCGCATTCACTGATACTGCGTACGGATGGAGTTAGTCGTTCTGCACTTGGCAACGATGAGCAAGGCGGGTATCTGGCAACACGGCATTTGATTGATCTCGGCCACCGTGACATCGGATTGCTTGCAGGGCCGAATTTTACGTCCAGCGCACGGGACCGGCAGCGCGGTTATAGAAGAGCAATGAACGAGGCAGGCATTCCCGTACGAGAAGAATGGGTATGCGAATCGGGGTATGGGATTGAGGCAGGAGAGTCGGTAGGTTATTCGTTACTGACTCGAGAAAACCGTCCGAGCGCGGTTTTTGCCATAAACGACGATCTTGCCATCGGCGTAATGGCGGCAGCTCATCGCGTCGGCCTCCAGCTTGGTCAAGAGCTTTCCCTGGTTGGATACAACGATATTCCTCTTGTTGCCCGACTGCCGATCCCTCTGACATCAGTGCATGTTCCTTTTGACCATGTCGCCGCACTTGCAGTTGAGCTGCTCCTGGCTCCGACAGAGCCTTCAGACCCAATTCGCCGCGTAATGCCTACCCTCATTCCGCGAGCCTCATCCACTCCTCCTGCAAGCAGCTAACCCCCTTTCATATTTATGCAAAATTCGTGACAAAGATGGCGCCGTTTCGGTGCCATCATTTTTTGATGCGACCGTATAAATTTTGCTTTCTATGTTCCCCCTCTTTGCTACCCCACTTAACGAACCACTTTACGATCATGGCCTCTCAATACGCCAAGCCGTAAATCCAAACCGTTGCTGAACCCGTAATTACGGTTGCATTTGGAGCCGAATTCACATCCCGACCTCCACTACTCGAAAATGGACTTGACAACAACAAAAGTTGCACACGAAAATATGCAAACGTTCCCGAGAACGTTACATGCGCTTTTGGGCGACTCGATAGGACAAGGCATGAAGAACGCCACCATTAATCTTAGAGGGCTTGTTCCTGCGCCCGTCACCCCATTCACCCCTGATGGTGCCGTTGACTATGCAGCTATCAAGCGACTGGGGTCTTGGTTAGGCAGCATTGGTGGCATAAAAGGCCTTACGGTTCTCAGTCACACAGGCGAAGGCACCTTCCTCCATCGCGATGAACAACTGAAGGTTATCGAAACCTTCGTCGAATCCACCGATGGCCGCATTCCGGTTATCGCTGGCATCACCTTGGAAGGCACCGACGTTGCAGCCAAGGAAGCCCAACGCGCCAAGGAGGCTGGCGCTGCCGCCGGTCTGCTGTATCCGTCCCATGGCTGGCTGCGTTTCGGCTACCAGAAGGGCGCCCCGCAAGACAAGTATCGTCACGTGTACGAAGAAAGTGGTCTGCCGCTGATCCTGTTCCAGTACCCGGACGTGACCAAGTGCACCTACAACCTCGAAACCTTGCTCGACATCTCCGCTCAACCTGGCGTGTTCGCCATGAAGAACGGTGTGCGCAACATGCGTCGTTGGGACACCGAAATTCCGGTCATCCGCAAAGAGCGTCCGGACCTGCAGATCCTGAGCTGCCACGATGAATACCTGATGTCCACCGTGTTCGATGTTGACGGCCTTCTTGTCGGCTATGGATGTCTTGCCCCCGAGCCGCTCATCGAAATGATCAAAGCGGGAAAAGCCAAGGACTACAAGACCGTACGCGCCATACACGAACGACTGCGTCCTCTAACCCAAAGCATCTATTGCCGCGATTCGCACATGGAAGGCTCCGCGGCGTTAAAACACGGGTTGGTCACACGAGGCGTGCTCGAACATGCAACAGTACGCTCCCCGCTGCAGCAACTGGAATCCCGTGTTGAAAATGAAATTGCCAATGCATTGCAATCCGCAGGACTCGTCGTCAAGAGAAAGTTCGCTTCCAGGAATCGGAAATTGGCGCAAACAAACACACCAGAAACATCCAGCACTGAACATACAAAGCAGACAGCACATGCACTCGGCATGACTCAATGATCTTCAAAAATGGAAATACAAATTTACCTGCAAATTTCCAAGCACACCATGACATGAAAAATGCTAAAAATCCACAGAATACAATTCTTTAATTTTCATTCATTTATAGGCTGTGCAGAAATATCTTTTGCGGTTGACAAAAAAAATGAAGAAGCCTTCAAAGACTTCCCATCAAACGCGCAGGATAATGTGTTTATATCACCCATAGCCGTTATTGGTGGAGAGCCACAAAGTCGCACAAACGCGATCAAATGCATTATCAAACTGTCGGAGTTTATTTCAAACGCAAAACATTCGACCACCGACGGCGAAGCACTATTAAAAACGCACCCCATGAGCAACTCAAAAACAGGCACGGCATCAATCGAATTTGAATTAAACAAAAAACTATATCGATACGCACTTGAATTTGATAACACCAAGATTTGCATTGAATCTTTGCACGCAAAGAACAATAAATTTTTTAGCCACGTGTTTGCCAGAAAATACGAACACAGCAAGTCAGCAACAAAAATAAAAATTAACAAGTTTAATGTCACAGAAAAACAAATGTTGAGTATGGGCTCAAATTTATCCGCCATCGCAGCCGCTGCGCAACTTGGATCAAAACTGGCAAAAGAACTGGCATCGGCATTTTCGTGCATAGCAAAAAACCAAAGCTTGAATACATTGTATACATTGCCGACGGATGTCTTAGCCGCGGCAGACTTATACAACAGAGAAGAGCCACTAAGAAAGCAAATGGTGTGCTTTATGCGCATGACAGACCCGGAGCTTCTTGACATTCGGATTGACAAATATCCACACGGCAAACCTAATGACTCGAAAACTACACACATGCCACATTGCGTACGCAAATCGCCAGAATCATCAATCGCTCAAAAAATAGATTTCATGTGGCAAGAAGATAGAGAAATCATGGCCGTGTTTGCGCTCATGTCCAAAGTACTACTCGCCTTGCAAAATGGCGAATTTATAATTATTGACGGAATTGATTTCGCATCAAACAAAAAAATAATTCCCAGCATTGCAAAGCTTTTTATAGACAAAGAAACAAACCCATCTGGCGCCCAGCTATTGTTAGCAACAAACTCACTGGACGCAATAAAGTACACTCCAATTGGAAACATGCACATATCAGAAAGAGTAACAGCACAGCCCTTTCATCAATCTAATTTTGTGTGATTACCTATTGATACACCACACACAGCCAACTCAGCCGTGCCTTATTCCCCGTTAATTAATTGGACAAAGCTCCATGCAAAACATCAATGGCGCCAGACTAACATTTAAAGGCCATACATACAGCCTGCCCGTCATCAAAAGCACAATGGGGCCCGACGCCATTGATGTGCGCGATTTGCACGAACACATCGGGGTTATTGCTTACGACCCAGGTCTTATCTCCACCGCTCTATGCTCCTCTGAAATTTCCTTCATCGACGGCGATAAGGGCGAGCTGTTCTATCGCGGCTACCCCATTGAGCAACTGGCCACGCACTGCGATTACCTGGAAACCTGCTATCTGATCAAGAACGGCGAGCTGCCCACAGCGACGCAGTACGACGAATACGTCACCACGGTGAAGCGCCATACCATGGTGCACGAGCAGCTCATGCGCCTGTACCAGGGCTTCCGCCGCGATGCGCATCCGATGGCGATTCTGGTCGGGGTGGTCGGGGCGTTGTCGGCCTATTATCAGGACTCGCTCGACATCACCAATCCGGAGCACCGCTTGCTGGCGGCAACACGCCTGGTGGCCAAGATGCCGACCATCGTGGCGATGGCCTACAAGTACACGGTGGGCCAGCCGTTCATGTATCCGCGCAATGAACTGAATTACGCGGAGAACTTCCTGCACATGATGTTTGCCACACCCTGCGGGCCGTATACGCCGAATCCGGTACTGGCACGGGCGCTGGATCGCATCCTGATCCTGCATGCGGATCATGAACAAAACGCGTCGACTTCGACGGTGCGCCTGTCGGGCTCGTCGGGGGCCAATCCGTATGCCTGTATCGCTTCGGGCATTGCCTGCCTGTGGGGGCCGGCGCATGGCGGGGCCAACGAGGCGTGTTTGAACATGCTGTTCGACATCCAGAAACAAGGCGGGGTCGAGAAGATCGGGGAATTCATCAAGCAGGTGAAGGACAAGGATTCCAACACCAAGCTGATGGGCTTTGGGCACCGGGTCTACAAGAACTTCGATCCGCGCGCCACCTTGATGCGCGAGACCTGCCATGAGGTGCTCAACGAGCTGGGGTTGCAGAACGATCCCTTGTTCAAGCTGGCACTGGAACTGGAACGCATTGCGCTGGAAGACGATTACTTCGTGAGCCGCAAGCTGTATCCGAACGTGGATTTCTATTCCGGCATCGTGCAGAAAGCCATCGGCATTCCGGTGCAACTCTTCACCGGGATCTTCGCCATGGCGCGCACCATCGGCTGGATCGCGCAGTGGAACGAGATGATCCACGATCCGGAGCAGAAGATCGGCCGGCCACGGCAGTTGTATGTGGGGGCGCAGCGGCGCGGAGTGGTGCCACTGAAATTGCGACGCAACACCATGAATTAAATTGCGCACCTTTTCCAAAATAAACATCAAATCAATAGGGTATGCAAATGCGCCTTAAAACCCGCGTACTTATTATTATTGCAATTTCATTGCTTGGACTGGTTGTAATGGGGTTGCTTGGTTTGTATGGCATGAGACAAAGCATGCTGAATGAACGCCGCTTACAAATCATACAGCTACTCGATTTCGCAGAATCCCAAGTTAGCTATTACTACAGCTTAGAAATCAATGGAAAGCTTAGTCATGAAGAAGCACAAAGCAAGGCCAAAGCAGCCATTGGGGCCCAGAGAAAAGGAGATGTATATTTCTTTGTTCGCGACTGGGATGATGTCATGCTGGTCCATCCTGTTGCAGCCAGAATAAACATGGCTGACGATGGCGGAAAAATGCCGGACGGCAAGTCTGTAGTTGATGTTTATAAAAGTGCACTCAAAGAAAGCAAACTTGGGCGAGCAATTTATTGGTCTTCCGCTCCGCGACCAAACAAACATGACAAAATCCAAAACTATCCAAAGTTGAGCGGGGTGACAGAATTCAAACCTTGGGGCTGGATTATTGGCATAGGTTTTTTTGTAGACGATATTAATATGCGCTTCTGGAAACACTCCATAACTTTCTTGATAACAGGCGCTGTTTTGCTATTGTGCTTGACAATTCTTATCCTGAGAATGCGTTGGTCAATTATCAAGCAAGTAGGTGGCGAGCCACGAGACGCCACAGAATTCATGAAGCAAATTGCCAACGGAAACTTGAACATAGAAATTACGCTGGATGCAAATGACAGCAACAGCCTCATGGCGTCCATAAAATTAATGCAAATGAAATTAAAGAACATCACAACCACAATACAGGATAATTCGAGTCTTCTGGAAAAGCAGGTGCAAAATTTTGACGAAGCTGCCAAAGCTTACGTCACCACAAAAGACGAGGACGGCTTGGCGAACTTACTCAAAACAACAAAGCAAATAGAAAAAACCGCCAATATTCTTGAAAAATCAGTTTCTAGATTTAAAAAATAGCGGCATATTTCCACACATGCCGTCGTTTGATTAATTATCAACCCAAGTAGTACCCACCATGCAATGCCACGAGTGCTAACAGACAAACATCAACCCGTTGATTTTGTGCTGTTTGCGTTTTGGCACAGCATTTCATAACAGGAGATAAGCACATGAAAATCCGTCCGTTGCATGACCGTGTCGTGGTCAAGCGTGTAGAAGCCGAAGAAAAAACCGCCTCCGGCATCGTGTTGCCGGGCAACGCAGCCGAAAAGCCGGACATGGGCGAAGTGATCGCCGTTGGCACTGGCAAGCTGCTGGATGACGGCTCCGTGCGCGCCCTGCAACTGAAAGTGGGCGACAAGGTCATTTTCGGCAAGTACAGCGGCCAGACCGTCAAGGTTGATGGCGAAGAACTGCTCGTCATGCGCGAA
>NZ_FOVE01000030.1 GCF_900115065.1 Formivibrio citricus
CCGCCACCTCGCTGAACTCCGCAATCCGGTCGAAGTTCATGTAGCGGTACACCTCGGCGGCCTTCTCGTTCACGGCGCTGACCCGCTCCATGTACTCGGCCGGGGTCGGGATTTTGCCCAGCAGCGCACACACCGCCGACAGTTCGGCCGAGCCCAGGAACACTTGTGTTTCCAGCCCCAGGCGGTTCGGGAAGTTGCGTGTCGAGGTGGAGATCGCGGTACTACCCTTCCTGATCTGCGCCTGGTTGCCCATGCACAGCGAGCAACCCGGCGGTTCCATGCGCGCGCCGCTGCTGCCGAGTACGGCGTAGTAGCCTTCTTCGGCGAGAATCATGGCGTCCATCTTGGTCGGCGGGGCGATCCACAGCCGAGTCGGGATGTCGGTCTTGCCGGCGAGGACCTTTCCAGCAGCGCGGAAGTGGCCGATGTTGGTCATGCAGCTGCCGATGAAGACTTCGTCGATCTGGGTGCCGGCGACTTCGGACAGGCGCTTCACGTCATCTGGGTCGTTCGGGCAGGCGAGGATCGGTTCCTTGATGTCGGCGAGGTCGATTTCCAGTACGGCGGCGTAGTCAGCGTCGGCATCCGGTTCCAGCAGTTGCGGGTTGGCAATCCAGTCTTCCATGGCCTGGATGCGACGGGCGAGCGTGGTGCGGTCTTGGTAGCCGTTGGCGATCATCCATTTCAGCAGGGTGACGTTGGAGCGCAGGTATTCGAGGATCGGCTCCTGGTTCAGGCGCACGGTGCAGGCGGCGGCGGAACGTTCGGCGGAGGCGTCGGAGAGTTCGAAGGCTTGTTCGACCTTGAGATCGGGCAGGCCTTCGATTTCGAGGATGCGGCCGGAGAAGATGTTTTGCTTGCCTTCCTTGGCGACGGTCAGCAGCCCTTGCTGGATGGCGTAATACGGGATGGCGTTGACCAGATCGCGCAAGGTGATGCCGGGTTGCATTTCACCCTTGAAGCGCACCAGCACCGATTCGGGCATGTCGAGCGGCATGACGCCGGTGGCGGCGGCGAAGGCGACCAGGCCAGAGCCGGCCGGGAAGGAGATGCCGATCGGGAAGCGGGTATGGCTGTCGCCCCCGGTGCCGAGGGTATCGGGCAGGCACATGCGGTTGAGCCAAGAGTGGATCACGCCATCGCCCGGACGCAGCGCGACACCGCCACGGGTGGAGAAGAAGCCAGGCAGGGTGCGGTGGGTCTGGATGTCGACCACTTTCGGGTAGGCCGCCGTGTGGCAGAAGGATTGCATGACCAGATCGGCGGAGAAGCCAAGGCAGGCGAGATCCTTGAGTTCGTCGCGGGTCATCGGGCCGGTGGTGTCTTGCGAGCCGACGGTGGTCATTCTGGGTTCGCAGTAGGCGCCGGGGCGCACGCCCTGCCCTTGCGGCAGCCCGCAGGCGCGGCCGACCATCTTCTGGGCCAGCGTGTAGCCCTTGCCGGTGTCGGCAGGGGCGTTCGGGGTGCGGAATAGGGTGGACGGGGCCAGTCCGAGGGCTTCGCGGGCCTTGGCGGTGAGGGCGCGACCGACGATCAGCGGGATACGTCCGCCGGCACGGACTTCGTCGAAGATGACTTCGGATTTGACGCTGAATTCGGCGATAACCTGGCCATTCTTGAAGGCTTTGCCTTCAAACGGACGCAGTTCGATTTCGTCGCCCATATTCATCTGACTGACGTCGAGTTCGATCGGCAGGGCACCGGCGTCTTCCATGGTGTTGTAGAAGATCGGGGCGATCTTGCTGCCGAGACAGACGCCGCCAAAGCGCTTGTTGGGGACGAAGGGGATATCTTCGCCGGTGTACCACAGCACGGAGTTGGTGGCGGATTTACGCGAGGAGCCGGTGCCTACGACGTCACCGACGTAGGCGATGAGATGACCCTTGGCCTTGAGGCTTTCCAGCAACTTGAGCGGGCCGCGCTTGCCGGGTTCGTCCGGTTCGATGCCGGGACGAGCGTTCTTGAGCATGGCGAGCGCGTGCAGCGGGATGTCGGGGCGGGTGGTGGCATCCGGTGCGGGCGAGAGGTCGTCGGTGTTGGTTTCGCCGCTGACTTTGAAGACGGTGACGGTGAGGCTTTGCGGGACTTCAGGGCGCGAGGTGAACCATTCGCCGTTGGCCCAGGATTGCAAAACGGATTGGGCGTTGGCGCTACCTTGGTCGGCAAGCGCTTTGACGTCGTTGAAGTAGTCGAAGATCAGCAGGGTTTTCTTCAAACCTGCTGCGGCGAGTTCGCCGACGACCGGGTCATTGAGCAAGTCGATCAGCGGTTTGACGTTAAAGCCGCCGAGCATGGTGCCGAGCAGTTGCGTGGCCAGTTCGCGGGACAACAGGCCGACAACTTCTTCGCCCTTGGCGACCCTGGCGAGGAATTCGGCTTTGAGCTTGGCGGCGTCGTCGACGCCTGCCGGCACCCGTTGGGTCAGCAGCTCCACGAGAAAAGCTTCTTCGCCGGCCGGCGGAGCCTTGAGCAGGTCAATCAACTCGCTCGTCTGTTTCGCAGACAGGGGCAACGGCGGGACACCCAGCGCGGCGCGCTCGGCTGCATGCTGGCGATAAGAAACCAGAAAACTCATGATGATCTCCTGATAATTTGAATACGACTCCGACGATAAAAAAGGGGCTGGTTTACCCTGCCCCATCTGCTTACTTGGCTTGATTACGCATCACGTTCTGCAGAATGTACGGAATGATCCCGCCGGCCTGCAGTTCGGCGACTTCCAGCGAGGTTTCCACTGCGGCCGTCGCCGTCAGATGCTCGATCTGGCCATCGCGGCGCACGATGCGCACCGGCACGGCCATTCTCGGCTTGAGGTCTTCCGGCCGCACATCGACTTCAATGCAGTCTTCGAGATGCAGTGCCAGAGTTTGCGGCGTTACACCCTGCGGCAAGCGCAACGGCAACACGCCCATACCGATCAGGTTGGAGCGGTGAATGCGCTCGAAGCTCACGGCCAGTACGGCTCGCGCATTCAGCAAGCCGACCGCCTTGGCTGCCCAGTCGCGCGAGGAACCCATGCCGTAGCGCTCACCGGCCACAACTACCACCGATGTGCCCTCTTGCTGATACCGGTTTGCGGCTTCATGCAGGAACAGGCGCTCGCCGCTCGGAACATGGATGGTCTGCCCTGCTGCCAGCGTTGGATCGAGGAAATTGACGACCGACTTGTTGGTGAACACACCGCGCAGCATCACTTCCCAGTTGGAACGGCGCGAAGCGTAGACGTTGAGATCGTCCGGGTTCTCGCCGCGCTCGGTCAGCCACCGCCCGGCTTCGCTATTAGCCGGAATCTGGCCGACCGGCGAGATATGGTCGGTGGTCATGTCGTCGCCAACCGCCAGCAGGATGTTGGCACGGTACTGGCCCAGGCGGGTTGGCAACTTGGCGCTGGCAAACGGCGGGCGACGGATATAAGTCGACTTCGGATCCCAAGGAAAGACTGCCGTATCGGGTGCTTCGAGCTTCTTCCAGGCTTCGCTGGCTTCGGCCGCATCATAAGCAATGGCAATATCCGTCGGATCGATGGCTTGTTTTAGAGCGGCCTGGATCTCTTCCGGGGTTGGCCAGAGGTCGGCGAGATAAATCAGCTTGCCATCCTTGCTGGTACCAATCGGATCTTTCTGGATGTCGCGCAGCACGTCGCCAGCCAACGCGTAGGCAATCACCAGCGGGGGCGAGGTGATAAAGCCCGCGTCCAGTTCGGGATGCACCCGGCCGGGGAAGTTGCGGTTGCCGGACAGCACCACGACCGGCAGGATGTTCTGCACCTGCATCGCCTCGATGACCGGAGCGGTCAGCGCACCGGAGTTGCCGATGCAGGTAGTACAGCCGTAGCCGACGATGCCGAAGCCGACGGCTTCCAGATCGGCCAGCAGGCCCGCGCGCTTGAGGTAGCGCTCTGCGGAAGGTGATCCCGGTGCCATGGAAGTCTTGACCCAGTGCGGCGGAAGCAGGCCGGCGGCATGGGCTTTTTTCGCCAGCAGGCCGGCGGTCAGCAGCAGTTCGGGGTCGGAGGTGTTGGTGCAACTCGTGATTGCGGCAATGGCGACCGCGCCGTCGGACGGGTTTTTCTTGTCCGCGAAACGGCGCAACTCCTGGCGCTTGCTGGCCGCCAGCAAGGCCGCCGTGGTTTCGGAGGTCGGGATGCGGTCCTGCGGCCGACGCGGGCCGGCCACGCAGGGGGTCGCTTCGCCCATGTCGATTTCGATCACGTCGCTGTAGCGCGGCACGGCTTCCGGATCGAACCACAGGCTCTGGCGCTTGGCGTAGTCTTCGACGAGCCTGATCTGCGCATCGCAGCGGCCGGTCTGGCGCAGATAATCCAGCGTATGGCCGTCAATCGGGAAATAGCCGCTGTTGGAGCCATATTCCGGCGCCATGTTGGCGATGCAGGCCCGAGCACCGGCCGAGAGCTGCGCAACGCCGGGGCCGAAGTATTCGACGAACTTGTCGGCCAGATTGATTTTGCGCAGGCGCTGCGTGATGAGCAGCGCCAGATCGGTTGCCGTGGCTCCGACCTGCAGACAACCCGTGAGGCGCACGCCGATCACGTCCGGGATGCGCAGCATGACCGGCATGCCGAACATGACGCTTTCCGCCTCCAGCCCGCCCACGCCCCAGGCCAGCACGCCGATGCCGTTGATCATCGGGGTATGGCTGTCGGTACCAATCAGGGTATCCGGGTAGGCCCAGAGTGCCCCGCCCTCTTCCTTGGCACTGACCACGGTCGCAAGGCGCTCCAGGTTGATCGTGTGCATGATGCCGGTGCCAGGCGGGTGGGCGCGCAGGCCCTTGAGAGTCGACGAGGCCCATTTGGTGAAGCGGTAGCGCTCGGCATTGCGGCGCATTTCGTTGGCCATGTTCTTTTCCATCGCGTCGGGCGTGGCAAAGAAATCCACCGGCAGCGAGTGGTCGGTCGACACGTCCACCGGCAGGACCGGGTTCAGCTTAGCAGCATCGAAGCCCTCTTCATCCAGCACGCTGCGCATCGCGGCGATATCCGACAGCGCCGGGCCGCAGGTGGTGTCGTGCATCAGGATGCGGCCGGGATAGAACTCCATCTCGGCCTCGCTGCCGCCGGTCTGCAACCAGGCTTTCATCGCATCGAACACGGCGGCCACGGTGACCTCGTCCGTGCTCTTGCGCAGAATGTTTTCCAGCAGGATGCGCTGAATCCACGGCAGGCGCTCCAGATCCGGGCCGACCGCGGCCGGCAGGTCAATGATGCGGTAGGTTTGGTTTGAGCTGATGAGCTCGGCGGTGCGGTTCATGGTGTACTGCTCCTTGATAATCCTTGATCAAAACTGTATCCCTGAAAACCTCACCACGAGTCACAGAGACAAGGAGAAGATCGAAAATCAACAATCCGTAAATATTTGAACTACCAGAAAAAATTCCCTGTGCATTGGCATGGGTTTGCTTTTCTCTGTGTTCTCTGCGCCTCTGTGGTTAACCTGCTTTTCAGGTTTATTTCACCTGCGAGGCAGGCTGCTCGCCCGCAGCGACCCGCTGGATGTTTTCCCAGGCAAAACGGGCGCGGCGGAACCAGCCTTCATGCGAATGCCCGGCGGTATGCGGGGTTAGCACGACGTTGTCGAGTTCCAGCAAACCGCAGTTGGCGGGCACCGGCTCTTCGTAAAAGACATCCAGCCCGGCGCCGGCGATCCAGCCTTCGCGCAGGGCGATTTCCAATGCCTCTTCATCCACCAGTTCCGCGCGGCTGGTGTTGAGCAGCACTGCAGAGGACTTCATCATGTCCAGCTCGGCTACGCCGATCATGCCGCGCGTGGCATCGGTCAACGGCAGATGGAAGGAAATAATGTCGGATTGGCTCAACAGGGTTTTAAGATCGACGCGCGTGCCGCCGAATTCGTCGCCATTGGCCGAGCCGCGGTCACAAAAAATAATCTCGGTTTCGAACGCCTTCAGCCGCTTGGCGACCTTGCTGCCGATATTGCCGACCCCGACCAGCCCCACCGTCTTGCCGGCCACCTCGAAGGTGTTGCCGCCGGTCACCGGTTTACGCCAGGTTCCTGCCCGGACCGATTGATCACACTGCAACAGCTTCTTGTACAGCGCCAGCAACAGGGCAATCGTATGCTCGGCAACGGCCCAGGCATTCGCCCCGCCGTTGGTCGAAACCGTGATGCCCAGCTCGCGCGCGGCCCGGATATCGACCTTGTCGTAACCCGCCGTCAGCAACTGGATATGCTTGAGCTTGCGCGCTGCCTGCAATACCGGGGCGGAGATGTCTGCCGGGTGCAGCAGCAGGAACTCGGCATCGCGGATCAGCGCTTTCTTGTCTTCTTCGGAACAGTTGCTGGAGTGAACGGCCAGCTCGAACCCTTCCAGCGCATAGCCCTGCATGATCTCGGCAACCTGCGCGGATTGCCCGTTCAAAAACAAAACATTGTGCATCTTCGCCTCCTGGGCATGGCGCAACCGGATTGCGCCAGCATTGCTTATTATTCATACAAAATACAATTATGGGCGCAGATGCGCCCTCGGCATCCACGCGAACCCGCGTGACTGACTGCTAGCACGCTTTGCTGCACCTCCATGACAACTATTTTGCACTTTGTTTTATCAAAATACAATGGTAAGCGGTGCGCTTGATACAAAATTTCTGCGAGGGGATAACCCTTAACAAGACAAAGCCTTGTTAAGGGTTATCTGCTGCCTCGCCCCCAGTCGTCGGCCATGAACCAGAACCGGCAGCCCCACCGAAACAACCTCAACCGGCAAGCCGCTCACGCAAAAAGCCGCACAAGCTGGTAGACAAATTGTGTATTTTGTTGATATAAAATGCAATAAATGCGGTTCGTTATGGCGTGACGTCTTGGCCCATGAGACTTGGCCGTTTTTCCGGCAAGGATTGCGTAACAGCCATGCCGATCATTCATTCGCCACCCGATTGAGGCCTGCAACCAGACGAAGCCCCACCCCACTTCACAAAGGAGAAAACATAATGTCGATGTCGGATCGTGACGGCGTCATCTGGTATGACGGCAAACTGGTGCCATGGCGCGAAGCCACCACGCACGTGCTCACACATACCCTGCACTACGGCATGGGAGTGAAGGAAGGATTGCGGGCCTACGAAACGCCCGCAGGCGCTGCGATCTTTCGCATGCAGGATCATGTGGCGCGCCTGTTTCGCTCGGCAAAAATCGTGGGGATGCACCTTCCGTTCTCAAAAGACGATCTGTGCCAGGCCCAACTGTCCGCAGTCCGGCAGAACAACCTCAAGTGCGGCTACCTGCGCATGATGGCCTTTTACGGATCGGAAAAGATGGGCATCGCCCCGCCCAAAAATGACGTGCACGTCATCGTTGCTGCTTGGTCGTGGGGGGCGTATCTGGGCACGGAAGGCTTGCAGAAGGGGATTCGCGTCAAGACTTCGAGCTTCAATCGCCACCACGTCAACGTGACCATGTGCAAGGCCAAGGCCAACGGCAACTATCTCAACTCGATCATGGCGCACGAAGAAGCTGTCGCCAACGGCTACGACGAAGCGCTGCTGCTGGATGTGGACGGCTACGTTACAGAAGGCCCCGGTGAAAACATCTTCATCATCCGCGATGGCAGGGTGTACACGCCAGAGTTGACGGTCTGCCTGGATGGCATCACGCGCAACACAGTGCTTCACATCGTCAAGGACATGGGGCTGGAAATCATCGAAAAACGCATCACCCGCGATGAAGTCTATGTCGCCGACGAAGTCTTCTTCACCGGCACTGCCGCCGAAATCACCCCGATTCGCGAACTGGATCACCGTCAAATCGGCACCGGGGCGCGCGGCCCGGTCACTGCGGAAATCCAGCAGCGTTATTTCGACATCGTGCAGGGGCGGAATGAAAAATATGGGGATTGGCTCACCGTAGCATGAACACAGGCTTTACCTGCTTGCCATGAATGCTTCCATGAGCGCCTGAATTTGCGGTTGCAGCAAAGAACGCGATTGCTGGCCGGGCATCACCGCAAGCGCGTTTTCTTCCCGCGCTTCAAGCGTGGTCATGTCACCATGAGCCGCAGCGCCCGACGCCTGATGGATAACGTGGTTTTTTGCCCGAAAATCCTGTAAACACAGAAGACACTCCCCGCTTGAACGAGGTCGCACATGAATACAGCATCGCATCTGGCAAACGCATTGGCCCCTGAGGGTGTGCTGCGGGTTTCCATCAACTACGGCAATCCGGTGCTGGCGCATCGGGATGCAAAAACCGGAGCACCGGCAGGAATCTCGGTTGATATTGCCCTGGAGCTGGCGCGCAGGCTGGGCGTAACGACTGAATTCGTCACATTCGACGCCGCGCGAAAATCCGTGGAAGCCCTTGAATCGGGGGTAGCCGACATCGGTTTTTTTGCCGCCGACCCCTCGCGCAGCAAGGACATTCATTTTACCGCGCCCTATCTGATGATCGAGGGATGTTATCTGGTAAGGGAATGCGCCCCCGTCAAAATCAATGACGATGTGGATCAGCCGGGGATCAAGGTGGCGGTCGGCAAGGGCAGCGCCTACGATTTATTCCTGAGCCGCAACCTGAAACATGCCGAAATTGTTCGCGCGGACAATCCGGCCTTGGTGATTGAAGTATTCAAAAACGAGAACATCGATGTCGCAGCAGGCGTCAAGCAACAGTTATTGGCAGACATGAAAAAGATGCCGGGGCTGCGCATGCTGGACGGGCGCTTCATGGAAATACACCAGGCGTTGGCCTTGCCTGCCGCGAAAGGCAGCGCCGCATGCGAATTCATGGATGCGTTTGCGGAGAGCATCAAACGATCCGGATTTATCACCGAGGCAATCCATCGACATGGCATTCCAGGGGTAAACGTCCCGGGCATTGCATAAGCTGTAGAAAATTCGATTTGATCTGACGGTCTCCCGTTTTGACGGTGTCGGATTGTCAGATCAATGAAGTGATTCAGACTTCTTGATACTGCTGACACACATCCACCCACACGCCAGCGGTGACTTCCGCCAGCTGCGCCGGGCTGATGCGCACCGCGCTGTGAACCGCGCCGGCCGCGGGCAACACTTCGTCGAAATCCTGCAGGGTTCTGTCGAGATAGACCGGCAGCGGCTGGCTCAGGCCGAAGGGGCACACCCCGCCGACCGGGTGGCCGGTAAGCTCGACCACCTCTTCCACCGGAAGCATCCTGCCCTTGCCGAAGGCATCCTTGAATTTG
Source organism: Formivibrio citricus (assembly GCF_900115065.1). GTDB lineage: Bacteria > Pseudomonadota > Gammaproteobacteria > Burkholderiales > Chitinibacteraceae > Formivibrio > Formivibrio citricus. The sequence continues at coordinate 9,193 of NZ_FOVE01000030.1, forward strand.
CGGTTGTCGATGCGGGCATCGCCGCGCGCGACCAGGATGATGGCCTGCCCGTCATTCAGGCGGAACGACAGGGTCTTGGCGATGCGCCCCGGCTCCACGCCATGCGCTTCTGCGGCCAGCGCCACGGTCGCGGTACTGACTTCCAGCTCGATGATCGGGATGTCCAGTTGGCGGGCGGAAAAGAAATCGCGGACGGATTGCAGGCTCATGGCAGTTCCCGAAACAAGACAAAAACAGGAGGCAAACTGTAGCGGCCCGCCCGTTTTTCGACAAGGGAAGCGGTTGGCAGTTGCGCACGGCCGGCATTGCGCAAATCGGCGCGGCGGCCGAAAATCTCGTCCCTCCGGTTGCTCTTCCCGACAAGGTCTCTGCATGAACACGCCCACCATGAACCTCATCATCCACAAGCTCTGCAAGGAAATGCACGGCCCCGCCAGCATCGAACTGCGCCAGCAAGAAATGACGGTCTCGCCGCTGGCCCGGCAGTTGGTCGATCAGCTGAGCGAGCTGTACTCGGCCAAGGCGGGCAAGGGCTATGGCAAGTTTGAAGAGGATGAAAACAGCTTCCCGCTGCCGCGCCTGCTGCGCGGGCTGGTTCAGGACCAAAGCCTCGACTTCGGCGAATTGACCCGGCAAATGATGCAGAACCTGCTGGAGCGGGTGCAAAGCGAACCGCTGGCCAGCGGCGGCTATGTGCTCTTCGCCCGCGTGCGCAACGGCGCCGCGGCGGATTTCCTGCTGGTGGCGATCATTTCCGAGGCACGAGGAACGGCGCTGACTGCGGGGCTGGAAATGGTCGAAAGCCCCTACCTCGATCTCGCCAACTTGCGCGTCGCCGGCAAGATCGATCTGGCGGCCTGGCTGAGCGACAGCGGGCGCTACATCAGTTTCCTGAAGGGGCGCACCGAAGTGGCGCAGTACTTCAAGCAGTTCCTGGCCTGCAATGACGTCGTCGCGGCGCTGAAGGAAACCCAGAAGCTGATCAAGGGCATCGAGCAGTTTGCCGAAGCGCAGCAGATGGAGCCCGAAGCGCGCAACCAGTTGTTCGAAGAAGCGCACCGCTATCTGGACGACCTGGGCGAAAACGATCTGCCCTGGAGCGTGGATACCGTAGTCAACCAGCTCTGCCCGGATGCGCCGGAAGCCCTGCGCGCCACGCTGAAGAGCGAAGAGCTGGCGCTGTCGGAAGGTTGCATCCCGGACCGCCGCGCCATCCGCCCCTTGCTGCGCTTCAAGGCATCCGCGCCCAACTGGAAGCTGGAGTTCAACCGCAACAGTCTGCGCAGCGGCGACGTGATCTACAACCGCAACAACGACACCATCGTGCTCTACAACATTCCCGACGAGCTCAAGCGGGAGCTGCAGGCGGAAACCCGGAAGGAATGATCCGGAACAAGGTCATCCGAAAACCCACCCACCAAGGAGTCATCTCATGCCCACATTGCATATCGAGCTGTTTGCCGGTCGCACCCCGGAAAAAAAACGCGAGCTTGTCGAAGCACTGACCAGCGAAACCTGCCGCGTACTGGGCTGCGAGCCCGGCGCCGTCGACATCATCCTGATCGATGTGGAGCGCGAGAACTGGGCCACCGGCGGCAAGATGTGGTCGGAGTCCTAGTATCCCCGACAGCGTTCAACCACCCCCGTAACCGGCTCGCCGGCAGCTAGCCCGCGCAGGTTGGCAGCGATCTGGCTGACCGCTTCTTCCGGCACCGTATCCGCGGCAACATGAGGCGTAATCATGACGCGCGGATGCAACCAGAAAGGGTGGTCCGCCGCGAGCGGCTCCTGCGCGAAAACATCAAGCATCACGAAGCGCAGATGCCCCCGGTTCAGGTGGGCCAGCAGCGCCTCCTCGTCGATGAGGCTGCCCCGGCCCGCATTGATGATCGCAGAGTCCTTGGGCAGCAGGGCCAAGCGCTCGGCATCGAGCAGATGCCGGGTTTCGGGCGTGGCGGGCAATACGCTGAACAGCACATCCGTCTCCGGCAACAAGGCCCGCAATGCCGCGTCGCCATGCACGCAGTTCACCTGCCCGACCGCTCTGGGCTGGCGACTCCAGCCTGTTACCCGGTAGCCCATGCCGGCCAGATGTTGCGCGACTTGCGCCCCCAACTGCCCCAGGCCCAGCACCGAAACCCGGACCTCGCCGGCAAGCCGGGTCGGCTGGGCCAGCCATTGACCGGCGCCCTGCTGCTGCCGGTAAACATCCATGTAGCGCTGGTAGTGCAGCACGCCATAGAGACAATACTCGATCATCTGCTTCGCCATGCCCGCATCGGTCAGACGGACAATCGCGACCTGCTCGGGGATGTCGTCGCGCCCCAGCATTTGATCGACCCCCGCCCCCATGACGAACACGGCCTGCAGATTCGGGAAGCGCCGGAAAAAACCGGCGGGCGGCATCCAGACCGCCGCATGCGTAACGGCTTCGGGATCGACCTCCTGTGGCCAGCAAGCGATCTCCCGGTCGGGCAACGCCTCTTGCAACAGACGGAAATAGAGTTCCTGCTGGTCCGGCGAGTAAAGGTAAAGCATGTTCAATCCTGCTGTTTTCTTGGACTGGAAAGATTATGGCTGATATGGCCAGCTTTGCACCGGCCTTGTGTGACGTCCGCCTCTCAGGTTCTCAGGGAGAGGGCCGGGGTGACGGCGGATTCGGCAAATACGTCCGATTCACCCCCACCCTAACCCTCCCCCTGAAATGGGGAGGGAATAACAAAGGAGAATTGAAGGTAATGCCGTTCACTTAAGCCAAGTGAGCGGCATTTTTATTGACCCGAGCTGCATGCAGCACGCCCCGCCCTGGAAGGCGCCGAGAAGCACAGCAAGGCGCGGGAATTCGGCGAGCACTGTTTGAGGCCGCAGACCGAGTTGCGCAGCCGCCGCGTCTTGCGCGCATCGCAGGGAACCCCGCAGGGGCGCCGGAGTGGGCTCGCCTAGGGGTGAAGGGGATTTGAACAATGCTGCTCATGCCCATGCGGCAAAATCGTCACTCCAGCGCAGAGGCATGCTCGCATTTGACTGGCCAGTAGTCAGTCACGCAGGTTTGCGTGGATGCCGAGGCACGCATCCGCGCCCCAGTCGCACGAAGCGAACCGCCGCCATAGCACGGCTATGGCGAGGATGAGTGACAAAGCGAATGGGGATGCAGGGCGTGTCGAACATAGCAGAATCTGCGTGACTGACTACTTGTTCCGCACCGCCCACAACACGCCGGCGAGCAGCAGGCCGATCCCCAGAAACGTCAGCGGCGCCGGCCATTGGCCACGCAGCAGGAAGGCATACAAAAGCGCGGCGAGTGTTTCGAAAACGATCAACTGGCCGACCAGCGCGGTGGGCAGGCGCTGGCTGGCCTCGTTCCAGCACAGCGTTCCCAGCCAGGAAGCGAAAAGCCCGATGGCGGCCATCAGCCCGACAAAAGCGAAGGGACGGGGACCGAAAGGCATCGGGAACGAATTGCCGTCCACTGCCAGCCACAGCCACAACAGGAGGTAGCCGGTCAGCGCCAGCGGCAAGGTCGCCAGCCCCTGCGCGGTGGCCCAGGTGCGGGGACTGCGGCCGGGATGGTGGCGCAGCCAGTCGGCGTTGCGCAGGGGATACCAGGTCCAGCAGGCGACGGCGACAATCGCGAACAACACGCCGCTGGCATAGCGTGCGAGATCGGCTGTCGAACGTTCGGTCTGCGTGGCCAGTTCGGCCTGGTTGACGCAGGCGATGCCGGCGGCGATCAGCAACAGCGACGGAAACAAGCGCGCCCACGGCAAGCGGCCGTCGCGCTGGTGGTTGCGCAGATTGGCGCTGATTGCGATGACCACCGGCAGGGTGCCGATGATCATCGTCGGCAAAGGGGCACCCGCGCGCTGGATGGCGCTGGCCAGACAGAGGTAGTAGACAAGGTTGCCGATCAAAGCCAGCTTGAGCGCTTCGATCCAGTCGGAGCGGGTCAGGCGTGCGATTTCGGCGCGGTCGATCCATCCCAAAGGCAAGGCGATCAAACCGAAGGCCAGGTAGCGGCCGAAAGACTGCAACGCGGCCGGATATTCCGGCAACAACAGCGGCCCGACGAACACCAGCCCCCACATCATGCCTGCGGCCAGCGCGAACGCTACGCCCGCGCCCATATTTCCTTCAGTGTTATGCAATGCTTATCCGGGGATCAATTGTTGGGTTCTCAGATAATCGATGAACGCCCGGACCGTCAGCAGTTCCATGGCCCCATCCGCACACAGCAGCCAGGTCTTGCGAACCATGGGAGCGCCATTGCGCCACGACAGCGGTTTGACAAACAGCGCATCGTTCTTGGGCAGGCCAATGGCGGGCAGGATCGTCCACCCCAGACCATTGAGCGCCAGTTGTCGCGCGGTGTCCATGGTATTGACCTCCATCGTCGTATTCGGGGGCTTCTTGAAATGATGCCGCCACCAGTCGTCGATATCCTTTTGCAGCGTCGGATCGGTGTTGTAGCGGATATGCGGTTTGCGCAGCAAGTCGTCGAACTCGAGATTCTCCATGGACACAAGGCAGATCGGTTCTTCGCCCAGCAGGAGTTTGTCTCCGTCCCAGGCATGCTCCCCGCGCACCACGCCCAGCACGATTTCCTGTTTTTCCAGCATGCGCAGAACCTGGTAGCTCAGGCCGGTCTTCAGCGAAAATTCGACTTCAGGGTACTGTGCCAGAAAGCCCTTCAGCATCGAGGGCAGGGAGTAATGGGCAAAGACCGCGGAGGAACCCATGCGCAACGCCCCCTGCACCTTGTTCTCCATGTTCTTGATGTATTCCTTGACCTTGTCGAAGCGCTGCACCATCTCTGTCGCATAGGCAAGCAGGTATTCGCCTTGCGGGGTGAAGACCACGCCGCTGGGAACGCGGAATACGATCTGGGCTCCGATTTCCTCCTCCATGCTTTTCAGGCGATAGGTCAGCGCCGGCTGGGTGGTAAAAAGACGCGCAGCCGCTTTGGTGATGTTCCGTTCCTCGGCCACCGTCTTGAGGATCCGCCAGTCCTTGTCATCCATTCAGCCTCTCCTTGCGACGCCAAGTGAATCGTTTTTCAAATCATGATGTTGCGTACAGTTTACACAGCCCGCTCTTTATTATGTAGATAAGAATTTCTTATTTACAACGATAAGAAAATAACATTTTATATATCGACAAAAGACCGGGAGAATACACACACTTGCCCTTGCATTCAAACGCGGGATCACCGCCTCACGCGGCTGAAACAGGTGCCGCAAACACGGGGCGAGCGCGGGATCGGGAGCACAGCGATGATGCTCCGAAAATACGGAACAAACGGGACGGAAAACCCAAAGAATCGACCGGCCCGGAACAATTCAACCGTCGTACCAAGCTCCAATCAAATTCTGACCAGGAGGAGTTAAATGATCAACCGTCGCAGTTTCATCATCCGCAGCGCCGCCACCACGGCAGCCGCCACCATCGCGATCACCTCGCAAGCTGAAGCCAAGGAAGCGATTGTCCAAAAGGGCAAAGGCGCCGCCGCCAAGGGCAGCGCACCGGTCAGCATCCCGATGGATGACGCCAAGAGCAAATCCGTCATTTTCGATGCCTACCGCAAGCATGCCGCCGAACGCGCCGCCATGGGCATCCCGCCGCTGCCGCTGAACCCGACCCAAACTGCCGCGGTCGCCTTCCTGCTGCGCAACCCGCCCAAGGGTGAAGAAGCCTTCCTGATGGACCTGATCACCAACCGTGTCCCGCCGGGCGTGTCCGAATCCG
>NZ_FOVE01000043.1 GCF_900115065.1 Formivibrio citricus
GTTTCCCGCCATCAGGGCGACTATCGCAAGGTCATCGAAGGCGTGAACCAGACACTCGATGCCGTCATCGGTCCGCTCAACGCCGCCGCCGACCATATCGCCCGCATCGCCGCCGGCAACCTGCCTCCCCGGATCACCGAGGAATACCGTGGCGATTTCAATGCCCTCAAGCAGAACATCAATCTCTGCGTCGACAACATTCAGGCACTGGTCAACGATGCGGCCCTGCTCTCCCGTGCCGCGGTAGCCGGCCAGCTCGATACTCGCGCCGAGACCTCCCTGCATCAGGGTGATTTCCGCAAGATCATCGAAGGCGTGAATGCCACACTTGATGCCATCGTTACGCCACTCAATGAAGCACTGCAAGTACTGGCCGCTTTGGAGTCGGGCAATCTCACCGAACGCATGAGCGGTCAATATCAGGGTCAACTGGCCCAACTGGCTACCGCGCTCAACAACAGTATCGCCCGCCTCTCGCAAACGATTGAAGACGTTGTCGATGCCACCGGCAACATCACCACTGCGGCCGGGGAAATCAGCTCCACCGCCCAGTCGCTCTCGCAAGCGGCGGCCGAACAGGCAGCCAGCATGGAAGAAACCACGGCCACCGTCGAGGAGATCACGGCTTCCATCGCCCAGAACACCAGCAATGCCAAGACCACCGGCAACATCGCTTCCCGTGCCGCCCACGAGGCCACCGAAGGCGGCGATGCGGTCAACAACACCGTCGGCGCCATGAAACAGATCGCCAGCAAGATCGGCATCATCGATGACATTGCCTATCAGACCAATCTGCTGGCGCTCAACGCGGCCATCGAAGCGGCCCGCGCCGGCGAGCACGGCAAGGGCTTTGCAGTGGTGGCGGTCGAGGTGCGCAAGCTCGCAGAACGCAGCCAGGTCGCGGCACAGGAAATCAGCGAACTCGCTTCCAACAGCGTCGGTTTGGCCGAGCGTGCCGGTTCGCTGCTGAACCAGATCGTGCCCGGCATCAACGAGACTTCCAAGCTGGTGCAGGAGATCGCCAATGCCAGCCAGGAACAGAATATCGGAGTGAGTCAGATGGGCGGTGCCTTCCAGCAGCTCAATGAAGTGACCCAGCAGAACGCCAGCGCTTCCGAACAACTGGCGGCTACTTCCGAGGAGATGAACAACCAGGCCAACCGCTTGCGCCAGCTTATGAGCTTCTTCCAGACCGGGCAGAGCGCCGGCAGCAGCCTGCCACGTGCCGGCAAGGCGGCGCG
>NZ_FOVE01000027.1 GCF_900115065.1 Formivibrio citricus
CGCCCACCGGCTCGAACCGACACACAGCCGCCATTTCTGGGATGCGGTGGAGCGGGCATTGCCGGATTATGAACGCGCGGTGAGCTGGCTGCGGCAACATGGAGCAGGGGCCGGCTTGTAGCGCCCACAAACGCCCAGCCAAGAAAAATGCATGGCCCGCCCAGCGAGCCGTTAAAATAAAGACATTCTGAGAACTAGTAGTCAGTCACGCAGGTTCGCGTAGATGCCGAGACGCGCATCTGCGCCCCATGCGCACGAAGTGAACCGCAGCCATAGCAGGGCTATGGCGAGGATGAGCGACAAAGCGCATGGGGATGCAGGGCGTGACGAACATAGCAGAATCTGTGTGACTGACTACTAGCACGATCGACCGTTTCCGGAGCCATCCATGTCCCGAGGCAACATTTACGTCGTCACCGCCCCTTCCGGCGCAGGCAAGACCACGCTGGTCCGCGCGCTGCTCGCCGCCGATCACAAGGTCCAGCTTTCCGTTTCCTTCACCACCCGCGCGCCGCGCACGGGCGAGGTCAACGGCAAGGATTACAACTTCGTCTCCCGCGAGGAATTCGAGCGCATGATCGCTGCCAGCGCCTTGCTGGAACACGCCGAAGTCTTCGGCAACTATTATGGCACTTCGCAGCCGTGGATCGAATCCATGCTCTCGCAAGGGCAGGACATCCTGCTGGAAATCGACTGGCAGGGTGCGCAGCAGGTGCGCCGCCTGCTGCCGGAAGCTATCGGCATCTTCATCCTGCCGCCGTCGATCGCCACGCTGGAAGAGCGCCTGCGCGGGCGCGGCAAGGATAGCGAAGAGGTCATCCTGCGCCGCCTTTCGGCTGCACGCGAGGAAATCAGTCATGTCGACGAGTTCGACTACGTGATCATCAACGACCATTTCGACGAAGCACTGCGCGATCTCGTTGCCATCGTGCGCGCCGAGCGTCTGAAGCTGGGCCGGCAGAGCGCCTTTCACCAGGCCATGATCGCCAGCATGAAAGGCTGACGTTCGATGCGCCATTTGCTGCTCGCCCTGCTGCTTCTGTCCGGAATCGCGCTGGCAGAGGAATCACCCTGTACGCTCGATACGCCGGTCGGGGACTTTTGCCTGCTGCCCATCGAATCGCTCCGCCCCACACAGTCTGCGGTGGGCGAACTGCAAGTGACGGGCGAAGTCGCCAAGATCCGCAAGCAACCCGATCTCGCAGCCTGGCAGAAAAAGAAGGTGATCCCCGTGGTCATCGGCCCCCAGGGCAATTACTACCTGACCGACCGCCACCATACCTCGCACGGGCTGTGGAAAGCGGGTGAACGCACCCTCGTGGTCAAGATCATCGAACACCTGAAAAAGGCGGACGGTTTCTGGCCCGAGATGCAGGCGCGCCACTGGGTTTATCTCTTCGACGAGCACGGCACAGCGATCCCGCCTTCCGCGCTGCCGCTGCGTCTGGCCGACATGCGCGACGATCCGTACCGCTCGCTCGCCGGTTTTGCCAGGAACCGCGGCTACTTCAGGGGTACCGATGCCTATTTCATGGAATTCGAGTGGGCACGCTATTTCGGCCGCGCCATGGACTGGCAACCGGTCACTCGCAGCAACCTGGAACAGGCGCTGGAGAAGACCAGAAAGCTGGCCTGCGAGCCCGCCGCGCACGGGCTGCCGGGCTACGACGCCGCGGCCTGCGCGGCAAGCAGGGCCGTCCAGTGATATAATCGCCGGTTCCAAACCAAGATTTGTGGAGATTGAATCATGGCCCGTGTCACCATTGATGATTGCATCGATCGTATCGAAAACCGTTTTGATCTGACTCTGGTTGCAGCCTACCGCGCCCGCCAGCTCGAAAACGGCTCCAGCCCGCAACTGGAAAACGTTGGCCGCGACAAGCCGACCGTCACCGCCCTGCGCGAAGTCGCTGCCGGCCTCGTCGGCATGGAAATGCTCACCCGCAACCGCGGTTGAGCCGGGAACCCCTTCTGCTGTCCTCCGACATGGAACCGGTCATCACCCCGGAAGACGTCCCGGCACTTGCCGGGGCGCCGGACGTGATCGCCGAAGCCAACCGCTTTCTTGCTGAACAAACGCTTTACCTCAAGGCCGAGGACCGGGCGCTGCTGCGCAACGCCTTCCTGTTTGCCGAAGCCTCGCACCGCAGCCAGATCCGCCAATCCGGCGAGCCCTATATTTCGCACCCGCTGGCCGTTGCCGGCATCCTCACCGAATGGAAGCTCGATACCCAGGCACTCGCTGCAGCCTTGCTGCACGATGTGATGGAGGATAGCGGCGTATCCAAGCTGGAGCTGACCGAGAAATTCGGCAAGACCGTCGCCGAGCTGGTCGATGGTCTGTCCAAGATCGACAAGCTGGAGTTCGAGAGCAAGGAAGAGGCGCAAGCGGAAAACTTCCGCAAGATGCTGCTGGCGATGGCACGCGACCTGCGCGTGATGCTGATCAAGCTCGCCGACCGCACGCACAACATGCGCACGCTCGATTCGGTGCGTCCGGACAAACAAAAGCGCATCGCCCGCGAAACGCTGGAAATCTACGCCCCGGTCGCCAACCGCATCGGACTGAATGGCGTCTATCGCGAACTTGACGACCTCTCGTTCAAATACCTGCATCCGCGCCGTTACGAAGTGCTGTCCAAGGCGCTCAAGGCCGCGCGCGGCAACCGGCGCGAAGTCGTCACCAAGATTCTCGACGGCATCCGCCAGAAACTCGCCGGCGCCCAGATCGAGGCCAGCGTTTCCGGCCGGGAAAAGAACCTCGCCAGCATCCACCGCAAGATGCTGGAAAAGCACCTCTCGTTCTCCGAAGTGCTGGATATCTACGGCTTTCGCGTCATCGTCAAGGACGTGCCCACCTGCTACGTCGCGATGGGCGCGCTGCACAGCCTGTTCAAGCCGATCGCCGGCAAGTTCAAGGACTACATCGCCATCCCCAAGGCCAACGGCTACCAGAGCCTGCACACCACGCTGTTCGGCCCCTATGGTACGCCGATCGAGATCCAGATCCGCACCGGAGACATGCACCATATCGCCGATGCCGGCGTGGCCAGCCACTGGATGTACAAGAGCGGGGACGAAGGCTTCAGCGACGTGCAGCAAAAGACCCACCAGTGGCTGCAATCGCTCCTGGAGTTGCAATCCGAATCCGGCGATGCGGTCGAATTCCTGGAACACATCAAGGTCGATCTTTTCCCGGACCAGGTTTACGTGTTCACGCCCAAGGGCAAGATTCTCAATCTGCCGCAGGGCGCGACCTGCGTCGATTTCGCCTACGCCGTGCATTCGGACATCGGCGACCGCTGCATCGCGGCCAAGATCAACCACGAGCTCGCGCCACTGCGCTCCCGCCTCAAGAACGGCGACCAGGTCGAGATCGTCACCGCCGCGCACGCGCGCCCCAATCCAAGCTGGCTGACCTTCGTCACGACCGGCAAGGCACGCTCGCACATCCGCCACTTCCTGCGCACACTGCGTTTCGACGAATCCGTTCTGCTCGGCGAGCGCCTGCTCAATCAAGCCTGTACGACCCTCGGGCAGCAGGCTTCCATTTCGGCGGAAATGTGGGAGCGCTACCTGCGCGAAAACGGCGACAAATCGCGCGAAGAAGTGCTCGCCGATATCGGGCTAGGCAAGCGCCTGCCCGTCGTTGTCGCCAAGCGTCTGTTGCAACTCGCCGGCCAGTGGGCCGACGAGCCCGCGCCTGGCAAGAAGACAACCGCCGTCACCATCCGCGGCACCGAAGGCATGTCGATCCAGTTTGCCCACTGCTGCAACCCGATTCCCGGCGACCCGATCCTCGGCGTGGTCAAGAAGGATCAAGGGCTCATCATCCACACGCACGATTGCCCGGTGCTGACCAAGAACCGCGTCGACAGCGACAGGCTGATCGACGTGGAATGGGATCCGGAAGTCTCACGCCTGTTCGATGTCACGATCCGCGTCATGTCCGCCAACAAGCGCGGCACGCTAGCCAGCATCGCCGCCGCCATCGCCGAAGCCGAGAGCACCATTTCTGCGGTGTCCATGAACGGCAGCAGCGAAACCGACGAACAGGGCCACAACATGATCCAGTTCACGCTGCAGGTCAGCAACCGCAGCCATCTGGCCAAGATCATGCGCGGCATCCGCCAATTACCGACCGTTTTCCGCCTCAGCCGCATGCACGGCCCGGTGTAAAATAGATTTTTTGAGTCCGGAACATCGCCCGTGATTACCGTCACCATCAACGGCGCCCCGCGCCAGTTCAACGCACCGCTCACCATCAGCGAGCTGATCGTCGCGCTTGACCTTACCGGGAAGCGCGTCGCGATCGAACGCAACGGGGACATCGTGCCGCGCAGTCAGCATGCTGCCACCCCGGTCGCAGACGGCGACCAGTTTGAAATCGTTGTTGCCGTTGGCGGAGGCTGACGGCTTCCCAGCCTACAGAGGATCCAGCAATGCAAGACACCCTTCAGATCGCCGGCAAAAGCTATTCTTCGCGCCTTTTGGTCGGCACCGGCAAATACAAGGACTTCGCCGAAACCCGTGCGGCCATCGATGCCAGCGGCGCCGAAATCGTCACCGTCGCCATCCGCCGCGTGAATATCGGCCAGGATGCGAGCCAGCCCAGCCTGCTCGATTTCCTGCCGCCGAAGGAATTCACCTACCTGCCCAACACCGCCGGCTGCTACAGCGCGGACGATGCCGTGCGCACCCTGCGTCTGGCGCGCGAACTGCTCGACGACCACACGCTGGTCAAGCTGGAAGTTCTGGGCGATCCGAACACCCTGTACCCGAACGTGCGCGAAACACTGAAGGCAGCGGAAACGCTGGTCGCCGAAGGCTTCGACGTCATGGTCTACACCTCGGACGACCCCATCATCGCCCGCGAACTGGAACAGATCGGCTGCTGCGCCATCATGCCGCTCGCGAGCCTGATCGGTTCGGGAATGGGCATCCTCAACCCGTGGAACCTGCGCCTCATCATCGAGCAGAGCAAGGTCCCGGTGATCGTCGACGCAGGTGTCGGCACGGCGTCCGATGCCACGATAGCCATGGAGCTCGGCTGCGACGGTGTGCTGATGAACACCGCGATTGCCGCCGCGCGCGATCCGATCCGCATGGCCCGCGCCATGAAGCTGGCCGTTGAATCCGGCCGCGACGCCTTTCTCGCCGGCCGCATGCCTAAAAAGCTCTATTCCGCCGATCCTTCCAGCCCGTTGAGCGGGATGATCGGGACCAAGTAACGTGACAGACATGAACGATATCGATATATCTGCCGGCCAGGAGGCCGAAAACCCGCTCTTCGGTCGCCGCATCCGCAGCTTCGTGCTGCGCCAGGGGCATCTCTCGAAAGGCCAGGAACGCGCGCTCGAAGAGTTCGGGCCGCGTTTTTGCATCCCCTTCCAGAAGGAAATTCTCGATCTCGATGCGACCTTCGGCCGGGCGGCGCCCAAGGTACTGGAAATCGGTTTCGGCATGGGCGGGGCTACCGCCGAGATCGCGACCACACTGCAGGACACCGATTTTCTCGGTATCGAGGTACATACGCCCGGCGTGGGCAGCCTGCTGAAACTGGTCGGCGAACAAAACCTGGGCAACCTGCGCATCGTCCAGCACGATGCAGTGGAAGTACTCGAACACATGATCGCCCCGGAAACGCTCGACGGCGTGCACGTGTTTTTTCCCGATCCCTGGCACAAGAAGCGGCACAACAAGCGCCGCCTGATCAAGCCGGAATTCGTGAAGCTGCTGGTATCCCGCCTGAAAACCGGGGGCTACCTGCATCTGGCGACCGACTGGGAAGACTATGCGGTCCAGATGCTGGAAGTACTCTCTGCCGAGCCAGCGCTGCAAAACACCGCCGACGGCTACGCGCCGCGACCGGACTATCGCCCCCTGACCAAGTTCGAGAATCGCGGCATCAAACTGGGGCACGGGGTCTGGGATCTGGTGTTTCGCAAAACCGACTCGTAATCTGTACGAGCTTGCGCTCATGGCTCGCGGCAGATTATGAACAGGTTCTCAAACATCCTTCTAGCCTGTAAATCCGGCTTGTTCTAGACTTGATGGTGGTTCCGCTGCACAGCCGCAGCCCTCACATTTGCAGGAGACATTCATGGCTAACCTTCCTCTTCGCAGCCTTTCCCTGATCGTGCTGTCGCTGTTCACGCTGGCGGGCTGCTCCAGCATGCGTTCAACACCGTCCTCCAACGTACCCGCAACCGTGCATACTACTGCGCCTGTCCAGGAATCGGCCATGCCGCCGGTCATTCTGCCCTCCAAGGTAACGGCAACCGGTTACGGCACGCTTCCGACTCAGGAAGGGCTCTCGATGGAGCAACGCCGGCTTCTGGCCATGCGCGCCTCGAAACTGGATGCTTACCGCTCACTGGCCGAAACCGTCTCAGGGCTGAAAATCACCGGCAACAGCACGGTTTCCGCTGTTACCATGAACAACGACAGTTTCCGCGTCTATGTCGAGGCTTACCTACGCGGCGCACGGGTTCTGACCGTAACCCCGATGCCCGGCGGCAGCTACGAAACCGTTCTGGAGTTGCAACTGGGCGGCGAGTTCTACCGCGATGCCGGTGTCGCTGCACACGGCCAGCCGGTCATGCCGCCCATAGTCGCCGCCCCTGCCGCCGCACCGGCACAACCCGTCACTCAACCGGCAGCCAAACCAGCTGCGGCAGCACCCGCTGACACGAGTGCCACCAGTTCCAACTTCTATCTGGCCCAGTAAATGAAGACTTGGTGCGCCGCCCTTGCGGCGCTTTTGTTTTCAGCATCCCTGACCGCAGCACCATTCGAGGGCATCGCGCCGCTAGGAATGGACGGTGTTGCCAGCGCACGCGCAGCGGCCATCCGCGACGCCCTGGAAAATGCCAGCTTAAACCAGGGAGCCACCGTCAAAGCCTCCTCGCTCGGCAATGGCAACGGCGACACCCTGAACGTTCGCGGCCAGCCGTTGGGCAACTACACGGTCCTGCGCGAATGGCAAGCCAATGGTTTTTATCATGTCACGCTGGATGTGCAGCCGGCAGTTGCGAACCGCCCCGCACCAGCCTCTGGAGCCGAAGCCTCCAGCAGCAGTTGCGGCCCGGATTACCGGCGCAAGGCACTGGTCACGCGCCTGACCGTTCTCAACCCGGTACAAATTCCCGACCTGACCCGTTTCCCTGAAGAACTGCAAGCCGAACTGGCGCGACGCATGGATACCAGCGGCCATTTCCTGCCGCAAAGCAGCTCCACGGAAGCCGCCTTTGCCCTGCAGCCCTCCCATGGCGAGCCGCAATTGAACACGGAGTGGATCCGCGACCTGGCGCGGCGTTACGGCGTGCAGTTCGTGGTCGGCGGTGTGGTGCGGGATGCAGGCTTCGAGGGCGAGCATTACACTTTCAGCCACGGCAACGACATCCGGCCGGGCGAACGCAAGCTGGCACTCAATGTTCCGATCATCAGTTTCGGGAAACCCGGGATCAAGGCCACCCCTTCTGCTCGGCGTTTCGAGCTGGACCTTTTCGTCTTCGACGGCATCTCCGGTGCGCTGGTCAAGCGCCACCGCTTTGCAGGCCGCGCGGAAGGGCATATCCTGTACGGAGGCGAGATGGTGATGGCTTCAGGTGTCGACACGGCAACGGCCCGGTTTTTCGCCTCCGACTTCGGCAAGCTGGTCGATGCCAAGCTGAATGAGGCGGTTCAGGCAGTTCAGGCGGATGTCCGGTGCATTCCTTTTTCGTCCCGGGTGGTGCGCGTTGAGAACGGACGCGTCTATCTGGATGCGGGCAGCACCAGCCGCATTGCGCCGGGAGATCGCCTGCAGGCCTTCCGCTTGCGCCCCGGCGCGTTGCCCATAGCAGGAAACGGACAGGCACTACCGGGCCAGTTGGGCTGGCCGGAGGAGTTGGCAGGAACGCTGGTGATCAAGGATGTCCAACCGCTCTTTTCGATGGCGCTGCCGGAAGGCAACCTGCGGATCGAAGTCGGGGACTACGTCCGGTCTGCCGGACAGGAGTGGAAAAAATGAAAATCTTGAACGCGTTTGTTTTTCTGGGATTGACCACCAGCGTTGCACTGGCGGCAAACGATCCTCATGAAAAAACTGCCGAAAAGCCTGCCGCTGCAGCCACGAAACCCGCGCCATCCCCTGTCGCCAGCGCCCCGGCAGCCAGGGTCGTCAAACCGGCGCCTGTCGTTGTCCCCAAGCGTGTGTATGTGTCGCCGCGAGCGGCACCCAAAGTCGCAGCCAAGAAAAAAAGCACCAAGGCCACCGGCAAGGTTCGCGTGCTATCCGCCAACAGCCTGCCGGTCGGTGCCATCGTTCCGCCCTTGCAAGCTGCTCCGGCAATGACGAAACCCGAAACGAAGCCCGCCAACAGTCAGACACCGGTTTACGTGCTGACCGATCCGAACCTGCGCTGGCAGCTCTACAGTTATCCGTAACGACAGTTACCGGCAGACTACCTCTTTCAATTCGGCGCCGCGCAACTGGCCGCTGGCCTTTTCCAGTTTCTTGCGGTTGTCCGGAGAAACATTGCGCAGCAGGAAAGTCACCGGCTTGAGCGTGTCTTCCTTGTCGCGAAGGATGGCCGACCGCACGCCTTTTTCCCTGAGCTCCGCCAGTCGCCGTTCGCCTGCCTCGCGCGAACTGAAGACGCCGAGCGAGATCGCGTTCTGCCATCGCTTGCCGTCGTTGACCACAAAATAATCGTCCACGCCCAGATCAGCAATTTGCTGTGCCTTTTTGCGCGCCTCGGCCAAGGTGGACTGGGGGGGAACGTAAACCCAGAATTTGGCATTCTCCGCGCCGCCGCTTTCGGCGGCACTCAATCCCAATGCCTTGAGGCGGTTGCGCGCCTGCGGCGCCTGCTCAAGGGTGATTCCGCTCCAGCGCAGGCAAACCGAAGGCGCTGCCGGAGCCTTGTCAGCGGTTTGCGGCACAGGTGCGGCAACCTGCGCCGGCAGGGAGGCCGGGGCAGACGCCGGCAGCGATGCGCGAGCATCCTTGGTCTTGGAAGCCAGTTGCCCGGTCACGACCCGGACCTGGCTGGCATTGATTTCCCGGCCGCGAGGATCGATCGGCGCCGCGCCGCCTCCGAACTGGATCACGGCCAATACCAGCGCATTGGCAAGCAGAAAAACAAAGAAGAGCCACTTCATTGAAACGCTCCATTTGCGGCCAGCGCGGCCAGTCCGTACAACGGAAGATGATCCACCAGAGAAACCTCGCCCTCAAGCAGAGGAACAATCCGCGACGCATCGCCTCCGGTCAGCACGACATGCACCTCGCGTTGCCCGACGGCCTGAAGACGCTGCCTCATGATCTCGACGGCACCACTCAGGGCATTCAGACAACCGGTTTCGATGGCATCGTCAGTCGAGACGGGGAAAGCCACATGGCACCCGATTGCCAGCGGCAAGCGTGCAGTCCCCCCAGCCAGTGCGGCCTTCATCAATTGGTAACCGGGCTGGATGCTGCCGCCGAGAAAATCGCCGGCCGCGGTCAAGACATCCACAACCTGCGCCGTTCCGGCAGAAACCACGACCAGCGCCTTGCCGGGGAACAGGCTGCGAGCGCCCAGAACGGCTGCCCAGCGGTCCGGCCCCAGCCGGCTGGCATCGTAATGGTTACGTACCCCCAGCGCCTCGGGGCAGGGGCGCAACCATTTCACCGGCAAACCCCATGACTGCCGCGCCCGCTCCTCGACCATGACCTGCACGTCGGCAGAAACCACCGAACATCCCATGACGCCATCCGGCCTGGGCAACGTTTGCCAGGCTTGAGCCAAACCATTCAGATTACTTGCGCCAGTCAGCGAGAGCTTCCCGTCTCGTTCCTGCGCCCATTTGATGCGGGTGTTGCCCAAATCCAGCAGCAGGTTCAAGACGCTCTCCTGAGACTTACATCGGCGCTGTAAAACCGTTTCTCCTGCTCCGCCACCTGCATGCGCAATGCACCGTCTTCCGCAACGCCCAGCGCCGTTCCGGCCAGTTGGCGGCCGTCCGGGGTACGGACTTCGCACTCGCTGCCCTGCCAAGCGTGGCACTGCTCCCATTCGGAGCGGAAAGGTGCAAAACCTTCCCGGGAAAATTGCTCCAGAACCTGTTCCAGTTCAGCCAGACTGCGACCAAGCAAGGCATTGCGCCCAAGCAGCAGCCCGCATTCCTGCAGCCCGGCCGAGGACTGATCGAGCGCGGCATTCCAGCTTTGCGGAGCGCGCAGATTGATGCCGATGCCGATGGCCACCTGTGCTGGCCCCATCGCATCGCCCTGCATTTCGAGCAGAATGCCCCCCGCCTTGCCCGCCGGAAGCAACAGATCATTGGGCCATTTGAGGCGGAGCTCCGTTACGCCCGCAGAATGGATGGCGCGGGCCAATGCCACGCCCACCGCCAGCGGCAGGCCGACGAGTTGCGCTGGTCCTTCCAGGAAAGTCCAGGCCAGCGAAAACAGCAGGCTGCCGCCGATCCCGCCCTGCCACGAGCGGCCCATGCGGCCCCGCCCACCGCTTTGCCATTCCGCGGCCAGCACGCGTCCATGCTCGGGCTTGGCCTGCAACGCCTGGTTGGTCGATTCGATACTGTCAGCCACCGACACTTTCAATGCGCTTCCGGGAGCCAACCCCGCAGCGACAAGCTGCGGATCAAGCCATTCGATGGGAGTGTGCAGGCGGTAGCCCAGCCCATGCCGGCGCTCGATGGCAATGCCGTATTCCTCGGCGCGCGCAAGCGTCATCGAGACGCCCGCCCGGGATATGCCCAGTTTTTCGGCCACCACTTCGCCGGAAATGAACCGGTCGGCATCCAGCTGCCGCAGACAAGCAATAAGTTTGAACATGGTCGGGATTGTGCAGGAATCAGGCATCGAACGAGAAGTGCCGCGCAATCGCCCAGCGATAGCCGTCCAGGTCTTCGATCATGGCAAAGCGGTCGCCCCAGAACATGTTGCAGGGCTCGGACAAGCTTTTGGCACCACATTCCAGCGACTGACGATAAACCGCATCCACGTCATCCACATAAAGGTAAAACACCTGTGAAGCCATGACTCCCATGGCGGCAGGGGATTTTTCCGGGGAGCCGAACGAGCCTTCGGGAGAAAACATCAGCACCAGTTCGCCATGGTGTTCCATCTCGACATGGATCAGGAAACCGAATTTCTTGAGCTCCTTTCTGACGCGAAAGCCGAATGCGCGGGAATAAAACTCGATGCTGCGCTCGGCATTCCTGACCATCAGATAGGGAGTGAGCCACTGGAATTTGGCTGGCCGGGGATCGGGCATGGGGCATTCCTATTGAATCGGGTGAGACGCCCTGATTTTAGCGCCTGTTTCAGCGGACGACTGCGTCTTTACGTCGATTGATCAAGAGGGACTCAGACTCTGTTTCGCTCGATCGTTACCAGTTCGGTCACGCTCATGATCCGCAGCAAGCCCAGCACCAGTTCGTTGACATGCACCAGATGAACGTTCTTGCCCTGCTGCAGGCAAGCCATGAACAGGTTGAGGAGTTGACCAGCGGATTCGAAATCGATCCGATCCACCTGTTCGAAGTCGATCACGATCTTACTGCCAGAACGCGCTGCATATTCGCGGATTTCCGCCAACGACTGCGAATGCTGACTCGTGATTGCGCCGTGAAGTGCCAAGCTGCCGCCCTCGCCGGTCGGCTTGGACGGGGTGGCCGCCTCCTCCCGGGCCAGTTTTACAGGCAAGGTTTTCGGGACAAGGCGCGGGTCCCAAGAGGGAGGGGAAACCTCGTAGGTAATCGCATATTCGATGGCAAGGTTTTCAAATTCTTCGAGCTGCCCCAGCGACTGGTGAACTTCCATCAGCAGTAGCCAGAAAGGCGCCTCAGCCGGAATGTTGCGGCCGGTCTGGATTTTTTCAGAAATCAGTTTGACGAACGTCGCCGCTCCCAGAACCTGCACCGGGGTCGCAAACCGCTTGGTCAGTTGCCAGATGGCAAGAAGCTCCACTGTAGCGGACGAATCCAGTTCCCTGACCTTGCCGAAGTCGAGCCGCAAGGGTTCAATCTTGCTGGTGGCCGCGCGAAAACGCTCCAGTTCCCTGGCTGCGGTTTCTGCCGTCAGCTTAGAACCGAACGAACAGGTGTTGCCGGGCAACGGGGCTTCTTTCTTTGGCTGGAAAGATTGCTCACGCCAGATCGGCGGCGTTTTTTCGAACTCGACGACGAACTCCAGCCCCAGCGCTTCGAATGCAGCCCGGTCATGCGTTTGCTGAAAAAGCTCGAAAAGCATGAGCCAGGTTTCCGGATGCCGCTGTCCCTTGATGCGAGGCAAATCGCCCTGCAAGGCAACAATGGCCCCGGCGCAATCGCCGTTGGCATGAAGGATAACGGCCTGTTCTTCTGCGCCACTCAGGCTGCTTTCGCTGTTGCTGACTTCGATGCCGGAGAAACCATTGCCTTCGTTACCAAACGACGGGGGCTCGGCGGCAGGAGCAGGCGCAGCCGGCTGCTCGCCGGGCCGCGAAACGTGCGTGCCAGACTCGGGGGAATCCTGATCCTTCTTCTTGAAAAACGAAAACACCTCTGCGATTCCTAGGCTGATACGGCAAATTCGAGTTGAGTTTTTGATTCTAACCCTGCAAATGCGGCAATTGAAAGACTGCCACATCGGCTTTGCATAATGAACTATTCTACACTTACGAATATTTACACAGTTTCATTCTGCAAAGCATGCCGAGGTCCACGATGAACATTGCCCATTACTTCACTCGCCGCGTACGCATCTCGCTCTACACGCTGGCAACATTGCTCGTCGTCTTTGGCCTGTTTGGTTTTCTGGTTCTGCCCGGGATCGTCAAACCCCGGCTCGAACAAGCGGCCAGCGCAGCCCTGCAGCGCAACGTCAGCATCGGCAAAGTGGAAATCAACCCCTATCTTTATCGACTGACCTTGCGCGATGTCGCCATCCAGGAAAAGGATGGCCCCCTCTTGCGCCTTGCGTCCCTGACGGCAGATGCCGAATTTTCCAGTCTGTGGCGCGGCGGACCGGTTCTGCGCGAAATCACGCTCGACTCCCCGCAAGTTCGTATCGTACGGCTGGCAGCGGATCGCTATAACTTCTCCGACCTGCTTGAAAAGAAGCCTGATGCCCCGAAAAAAACCGATGCGGCCCTGCCGCGTTTCTCGCTCGGCAACATCCGCATCCTGAATGGCCGCATCGACTTCGACGACCGCTTCCAGAATACCCGCCAAGAGATCAGCGAACTTGAATTGACCCTGCCGTTCATCTCCACGTTGCCGCAACGTGCGGACCAGTACATCGAGCCCGGCATCGCCGGCAAGCTCAATGGCTCGCCCTTCCGGTTGGCGGGCCAGAGCAAGCCCTTCAAGGATAGCCGCGAAACGCGTCTTTCGCTGACCCTGGATAAACTCGACCTGCCGCATTACCTCACCTATGTAACCCTGCCCAAGGACATTCGTTTCCCCGGCGGCAAGCTTTCCGGACAGTTGGATGTGGTATTCCGCATGGAGAAAGACCAGGCGCGCCTGTTGCTGGAAGGCAAGCTCGGTCTCAGTGACGGACGGCTCGATTTCCGCGGCGAACCGCTTCTGGCATTGCCCGCAGTCAACGTGGAAATGAAGGATCTGGAGCCTCTGGCGCAGAAATTCCGTTTCTCCCATATCGGGATCGACAAACCGGCGCTCCATGTCGCCCGCGCCGCCAGTGGCGAACTCAATTGGCTCTCCGCCTTTGCCGGCGAAAAAACCGCTGCAAAACCGGCCACCGCAAACGCAACCCCGCTGCCCCTGGTCGAAGTAGGCAGTCTGACGCTGGAAGAGGGACGGATCGAATGGAAAGATGCAGCAGTCAAACCCGCCCACACCGAGCGCGTGGAAGCCATCAGCATCCAGGCCAAACAACTTTCCACGGCAGCCAAGGCATCCTCCCCGGTCAGCGTCAGTTTCAAAACCGGCCACGGCGAATCATTCAAGACCGACTTGCAGTTGCAACCGACTCCACTCACCGCGGAAGGCCGTATTGAACTGGACAACATCCAGCCCGGCCGTCATGCCCCCTACCTCAAACCGTTCTTCGTCGGCGACATTGCCAACGGCCAGATCGCAACCCGGCTGAACTTCCGCTTCAGCGCAGAACCCTTTGCGCTGACCGTATCCGAAGGGCAGTTCGGCATCGAAAATCTGGCCGTGCGTCTGGCCGGAGAAAAACAGCCCGCACTGAAACTCGCCGCGCTCAATGCCAGCGGAATCGGCCTCGATCTGGGCAAAAAACAACTGGAACTCGCCAGCCTCAATGCCAAGGGGGCCGAAGTTTTCGCTGTACACAACAAGGATGATTCCTTCAACCTGGTGAAGCTGCTGCCGCCATCCAAAGCCGCCCCCGCCAAGTCCACAGCCAAGGAGGCGCCATGGCGCGTCAAAGTGGCCCAACTGGCGCTGGAGAACAACGCCCTGCGGCTGGAGGATCGTCGCCGGGAAAAAACCCCGCCACTGGCCCTGAGCGCCATCGACCTGCGCGCCCAAAACCTCGATACCGTGCGCGGCAGCCAAGCCCAGTTGACCCTTTCAGCCCGCAGCGGAAAGCGCGGCCAGATCAGGATCGCCGGCCCCTTCGTACCGCAACCGTTCTCGGCCAAATGGCAACTCGACATCAACGATTTCGATGCCGCCTTTGCCCAGTCCTACCTTGCGCAGTATCTCAACGTGCAACTCGCGAGCTTGCTGATCAACGCCAAGGGCGAAACCCAGGTCGCGACCGAGCCCAAAATGTCCGTGCGTTACCGGGGCAACATGGCGGTCAACAACTTCCTTGCCATCGACCGCGTCAACGGCGCCAACTTCCTGCGCTGGCGCACACTGGCACTCAATGGCATCAACGCCCAAAGCGAACCGGCCCGGCTCGACCTCAACGAAATCGCGCTGACCGATTTCTACTCGCGCCTGATTCTTTCCAAGAGCGGCCGCCTCAACCTGCAGGACATCCTGGTGCAGAACGGGCAAGCCACCTCGATCACCAGCGGCGAAACCGCCAGCGCCCCTGCCGCGAAACCAGAAACCGCCTCGGCCCCGGCCAAGGCCCGTGAACCGTTGCCGCCGATCCGCATTGGCAAGGTCAAGCTCGCCAAAGGCAACATCAACTACACCGACAACTTCATCCAGCCCAATTTCACCGCCAACCTCACCGACATGGGCGGCGAAATCACCGGGTTGTCGAGCAAGGCCGACACGCGCGCCAGCGTCGACCTGCGCGGCAGTGTCGACCGCATCGCACCGGTCACCGTTGCCGGCAGCCTCAACCCGCTGGCGCAACCCATGTTCCTCGACATCAAGTCCGCAGTGAAAGGCTACGAGCTGACTGCCGCCTCGACCTATTCGGCCAAATACGCCGGTTACGGCATCGAGAAAGGCAAGCTGTCGATGGATGTGGCCTACTTCATCGAAAACAACAAGTTGAAGGCGGCCAACCAGTTGTTCCTCGACCAACTCACGCTTGGCGACAAGGTCGACAGCCCCGATGCCACCAAGCTGCCGGTGAAGTTCGCTCTCGCGCTCCTGACCGATCGGCGCGGCCAGATCAACCTGAACCTGCCCATCGAAGGCTCGCTCGACGACCCGCAATTCCGCATCGGCCGCATCATCTGGCAGGTGATCGGCAATTTGCTGGAAAAAGCCGTCACTTCGCCGTTCAGTGCACTGGGTTCGCTGTTTGGCGGCAAAGAGGAGAGCTTCTCTCGTGTCGAATTCGAGCCTGGTCGCGCCGCTCTGAACGCCGAGGCCTCGCAATCACTCGCCAAGCTGGCCCAAGCCCTGAACGACAGGCCTGCGCTCAAGCTCGACATGGCGGGCTGGATCGACCCGGCCGCCGACCGCGAGGGCATCCGCCGCAACAAACTCAACGCCAAAATTCGTGCCCGCAAGCTCGCCCAGTTCACCGACAAGGGCCAGTCCAGCGAACAGGCCGAGCGCGCAATCACCCCCGAGGAATACCCGAAGCTGCTGGCGCAGGTTTACGGCCAGGAAAAGTTCGCCAAGCCACGTAACCTGGTCGGCTTGGCCAAGAGCCTGCCGCCTGCGGAAATGGAAAAGCTGATCATGGCCAATACCCCGGTCAGCGACGATGAACTCAACGCCCTGGCCCTGCGCCGCGCGACCACGGTCAAGGATGCGCTCAAGGCCGCCGGGCTCGACGACGCACGCCTGTTCATCCTCAAGCCGCAACTCGTCCCGCCCGCCGATGTCCTGAAAAAAGACGGGGGCAAGGCCACGCGCGTACAGTTTGTCTTGAAATAGGAGCCCGCCATGTCCCGTTCCCCGCTGCTGCCATGCCTGGCCCTGATGCTGATGTCGTTGGGTGCCTCGGCGGCCCAGCCCTCTGGGCTCAGCTTTTCGCACAAGGACTGGGAGATCGCGTGCGACAACACCCGCACCTGCCGGGCCGCCGGCTACCATAGCGAAGGCGGCGAAGAAGAGAGCCTGCCCGTTTCCGTTCTGCTGACCCGCGAAGCGGGGCCGACCCAGCCGGTGACCGGCGAGCTAATGCTCGGGAATTACGGCGATGAGGACGCCATCAAGAAATTGCCGGCAACATTCAAGCTGGCGATGCGCATCAATGGCCGGTTTATCGGCGAAATTCCGGTCGACGCACTCTCTGCAAAACTGAGCGCCAGTCAGGTCGCGGCGTTGACCGCGGCACTGGCCCGCACCAGCAAGATCGAATGGTCTTATGGCGAATACCGCTGGCGGCTTTCCGACCAAGGCGCCGCCGCAGTGTTTTTGAAGATGGATGAATTCCAGGGACGGATCGGCACGCCGGGCGCACTGCTGAAAAAAGGAAAGCTTCCGGAGAGCAAAGCCTTGCCGCCCCTCCCGGCCCCCATTGTCAACGCGGCCAAACTGGCCAAGCCGCGCCCGGAAGACCGCCAACTGGAAACCGGAAAATCCAAAGCCCTGATCAAGGCACTCGCTACGGCCGCTGGCAATGAGGAGTGTGGTCGCCTGACCAACCAGGAAACGGAAGAGCCCAAATTGACTGTTGTGCGGCTCAATGCCAACAAACTGCTGGTATCCACCACCTGCTGGCTCGCTGCCTACAACATCGGCCACGGCTTTTGGGTTATCAATGACAAGCCGCCTTACCAGCCGGTTCTGGTAACCACCTCCGGCTCCGACCATGGAAACGGCAACATCACGGCAAGCCACAAGGGTCGGGGATTGGGCGATTGCTGGTCATCGGATGAATGGGACTGGAACGGCACGCAATTCGTCCACACCCAGTCATCCACAACCGGTATGTGCAGACTGATCACCCTCGGCGGCACTTGGCAGCTGCCCACCCTCGTGACGGATGTGCGCCCCGCTCAGTGACCAACCCGATTCCGCTCATGGTTCGACAGACTCGCCACGAACGGAATCAACCCAGCCCCCCGTTAGTCCTGAGCCTGTCGAAGGATGAACGGGGCCATGCGGTCAACGCAAACGCGCCAACCCTTCTTCGCCCACCAACGCCATGCACTGCGAGGTATAGGTGAACACCGCCAGCTTGGCATAGGGCTCGTCCTTGGCTTCGCCCATCAGACCGCTCATCGCCCGGCTGTCCGCCACGATTTTCTGCCCGACGCATTCGCAGCCTTTTTTATCGTCGAACGCGATTTTCGAGGCGTTGAAAATTTCGTCCAGTGCATTGAACATCTTGTCCTTCTGGCACGACTGGACAAAGCTTTTCTGGAAAATTTCTTCAATTCCGGCGGCTTGCACCGGAGACATCAGGCCAAGAGCCAGGGCAATCGGGGGCAGGATTTGCTGCATGCGCATGGGATAGCTCCATAAGAGATCGTGCCGTCATTGGAGCATGGCCTTTCAAGCCCGGCAAGACAAACGAAGCTATGTTTCGTGCCCGCCCCAAGCGCGCGCCCAGGCGGTACGATCCCAGATTGTCCATCCTACGCGAGCGCTGGCGGCCGGCTTGCGGTCATTTTGCCCCCTTGCTCGTCGTCCATGGAATAACCATGGACTCCTCGCAAGTGGCCAAACTGCCTCGCAATCCAATTCGCCATCATCTCGCGTCCTAATGAACAATCTGGGATAATCTGCGGTTCCAAAAAATTCGCCGATCCGAGACCGCCATGGAACTCGCCAAGAGTTTTGAACCCGCCGATATCGAACGCCGCTGGTACCCGCAATGGGAAGCCGCCGGTTATTTCAAGCCGAACATGCTGGCTGAAGCCACTTCCTTCTGCATCCAGTTGCCGCCGCCGAACGTGACCGGCACGCTGCACATGGGGCACGCCTTCAACCAGACCATCATGGACGGACTGACCCGCTACCACCGCATGAAGGGCGAAAACACCCTGTGGAATCCGGGCACCGACCACGCGGGCATCGCCACGCAGATCGTGGTCGAGCGCCAGCTTGAAGCGCAGTGCATCAACCGCCACGATCTCGGCCGCGACAAATTCATCGAGCGCGTGTGGGAATGGAAAGCCGAGTCCGGCGCCACCATCACCCGCCAGATGCGCCGCATGGGCGCCTCGGTCGACTGGACGCGCGAATACTTCACGATGGACGATCAATGCTCCAAGGCCGTGACCGAAGTGTTTGTCCGCCTGTTCGAGCAAGGCCTGATCTACCGCGGCAAGCGTCTCGTGAACTGGGATCCGGTTCTCGGCACCGCCGTGTCCGACCTTGAAGTCGTCAGCGAGGAAGAAGACGGCCACATGTGGCACATCAAGTACCCGCTCGCCGACGGTTCGGGCGAACTGGTCGTCGCCACCACCCGTCCGGAAACCATGCTCGGCGACGTGGCTGCGATGGTCCACCCGGAAGACGAGCGCTACAAGCACCTGATCGGCAAGATGGTCGCGCTGCCGCTATGCGACCGCGAAATCCCGATCATTGCCGATGACTATGTGGACAAGGAATTCGGCACTGGCGTGGTGAAGGTCACCCCGGCGCACGATTTCAACGACTACGCGGTCGGCCAGCGCCACCACCTGCCGCAGATCAACATCTTCACACTCACCGCCCACGTCAATGACAACGCGCCGGCCAAGTATCGCGGCATGGATCGCGTCGAGGCACGCAAGCAGGTCGTGGCCGATCTGGCTGCGCTCGATCTGCTGGTCGACATCAAGAAGCACAAGCTGATGGTGCCGCGCGGCGACCGTACCGGCGCGATCATCGAGCCGATGCTGACTGACCAGTGGTTCGTGGCCATGAGCAAGGCCGATGAAACCGGCAAGAGTATCACCGAAAAGGCGCTCGAAGCCGCCGAAACCGGCGAAGTGAAGTTCGTTCCGGAAAACTGGATCAACACCTACAACCAGTGGCTGAAGAACATCCAGGACTGGTGTATCAGCCGCCAGCTCTGGTGGGGCCACCAGATTCCGGCCTGGTACGACGAAGAAGGCAACATCTACGTTGCCCGCACCGAGGCCGAAGCCCAAGCGAAAGCGCCGGGCAAAACCCTGAAGCGCGACAACGATGTGCTCGATACCTGGTTCAGCTCGGCGATCGTGCCGTTCTCGACGCTCGGCTGGCCGGAGCAAACCCCGGAATTCAAGGCCTTCCTGCCGTCTTCCGTGCTCGTAACCGGCTTCGACATCATCTTCTTCTGGGTGGCCCGGATGATCATGATGACCAAACACTTCACCAACGAGGTGCCGTTCAAGCACGTCTACGTGCACGGTCTGGTGCGCGATGCCGAAGGCCAGAAGATGTCCAAATCGGAAGGCAACGTGCTTGATCCGGTCGACCTCATCGACGGCATTGCGCTGGAACCGTTGCTGGAAAAGCGCACCACCGGCCTGCGCCGTCCCGAGACCGCGCCCAAGGTCGCCGACAAGACCAAAAAGGAATTCCCGGAAGGCATTCCGGCCTACGGTACCGACGCGCTGCGTTTTACCTTCGCGAGCCTTGCCACCTTGGGCCGCAACATCAACTTCGACCAGAAGCGCTGCGAGGGCTACCGCAACTTCTGCAACAAGCTGTGGAACGCCACGCGCTTCGTGCTGATGAACGTCGAAGGCAAGGATGTCGGTCTCGATGAAACGCTGCCGCTGGAATACGGCTTTGCCGACGAGTGGATCATCGGCCGTCTGCAACAGGCCGAGCACGACATCAGCCTGGCTTTCGACACCTTCCGCTTCGACCTCGCCGCGCAAGGCATCTACGAATTTGTCTACGAATACTGCGACTGGTATATCGAGCTTTCCAAGGTGCAGATGCAGACCGGCAACGAGGCCCAGCAGCGCGCTACGCGCCGCACGCTGATCCGCGTACTGGAAACCATCCTGCGCATGGCTCACCCGATCATTCCGTTCATCACGGAAGAGCTCTGGCAAACCGTTGCGCCACTCGCCGGCAACAAGACCGCCGAATCGATCATGGTTGCTGCGTGGCCGGTCGCCGATCTCGCCAAGATCAAACCAGAGGCTGACGCACAAGTCGCCACACTGCAGGCACTGGCCTTTGCCGTGCGCAACCTGCGTGGCGAAATGAACCTGTCGCCGTCGCAGAAAACCCCGCTGTTCCTCGAAGGAGGCGCCGAACTCGCCCAATTCGTGCCCTACCTGCTGCCGCTGGGCAAGCTCTCGGAGGTCAACATCGTCACCAAGCTGCCGGAAGACGATGCCCCGGTCGCCGTAGCCGGCCAGACCCGCATGATGCTCAAGGTCGAGATCGACAAGGCCGCCGAAACCGCACGTCTGACCAAGGAAATTGCCAAGCTCGAAGACGGCATCGGCAAGCTCCGCGCCAAGCTGGAAAAACCGGGTTACATCGACAAGGCCCCGGCGCATCTGGTCGAGAAGGACAAGAGCATGCTGGCCGAGCAGGAAGAAAAGCTCGGCAAGCTGCAAAGCCAGCTGGCCAAACTGAAGTAACGAAAGAACGGGCTGCCTGCGCAGCCCGTTTTCCATTGGGCGGCGGCGCCTACTGGAGTGGGTTCTTTGTAGATTCTTGATGATTTGCGTGAAATGACACCCCAACAAACCGACTATCGCGGCATCCTCGCCATCGCAGGCTGCGCCTTCCTCTGGAGCCTGGGCGGCCTGTTCATCAAGCTCATCGACTGGAACGCCATGGCGATTGCCGGCATGCGCAGCCTGATTGCCGGCATCGTGATCCTGCTCTGGCTCAAGCGCCCGCGCTTTACCTGGTCCTTCGCCCAGATCGCTGCGGGGGTCACCAACGCGGTCACCATGCTGCTGTTCGTGTTCGCCAACAAGACCACCACGGCCGCCAATGCGATCCTGTTGCAGTATTCCGCGCCGGTTTTCACCGCCATTTTCGGCGCTTGGCTGCTGCACGAGAAACCGAAAACCGAGCACCTCGTCGCCTTCCCCTTCGTGGCAGGTGGCATGCTGGTGTTCTTTCTGGATGACGTCTCGGCCGGCGGGCT
The DNA here is from genome assembly GCF_900115065.1 of Formivibrio citricus. Taxonomy (GTDB): domain Bacteria; phylum Pseudomonadota; class Gammaproteobacteria; order Burkholderiales; family Chitinibacteraceae; genus Formivibrio; species Formivibrio citricus. The sequence goes on from NZ_FOVE01000027.1 coordinate 21,371, forward strand.
GGTCGGCAACATCGCGGCAGCGGCCTCGGGGCTGACCTTCGGCCTGTATTTCGTCTTCATGCGCATGCAGAAAAACGAATCCCCGCTGGAATCGAATCTGCTGTCACAATTCATTGCTGCCGCTATTGCGCTGCCGATTGCCTGCTTCCTGCCCATGCAGGGCAGCGTCACTCCGGGTGCCATTGCCGCCATTCTGGGATTGGGCGTGGTACAGATCGGGCTGGCCGCCATTTTCTTCGCGCGCGGCATTACACGCATCACCGCAGTTCAGGCCGTGCTGATCGCGCTGATCGAACCGATCTTCAACCCGGTCTGGGTTTTCCTGAGTACGGGTGAAAAACCGGGCTCCAATGCGCTGATCGGCGGCGCAGTGATCATCGTTGCCGTGACCGCGGCTTCGATTGCCTCCGTCAGGCGTGCCAAAGGAGAAATGGTCCGCGCCGAAGTCGAAGCAGCCTCCTAAAATGAGTTTGGAAAATAATCAGGAGGTGGTTATGCGAAAGCGTGTTGTGTTGTTTCTCTTCCCGGTCCTGTTGGCGGCGGGCTGCACCTTCATCGACCCGCTTCCCGGCTCGGAGAAGGTCGTCGTAGCCAAGCCCGATCACGTCGCCTACTGTGTACGATTGGGCCAAACCAAGGTCAACGTGCTGGACAAGGCCGGGTTCATCGAACGCGATCCAGCAAAAATCAGGGCCGATCTGGAACTGCTGGCGCGCAATTCTGCGGTGGAAATGGGCGGAGATACGCTGGTGGCCGCAACACCGATCAGTGAAGGCTCGCAGACTTTCACCGTCTATCGCTGCCGGCGGTAGTGCAACAAAAACAAACCCCGGTGCTTGCCGTAATGCCGTTCACTTAAGAAAAGTAAGCGGCATTTTTCTTGATCTGCGCTGCATGCAGCACGCTCCGCCCTGGAAGGCGCCGAGAAGCACAGCAAGGCGCGGGAATTCGGCGAGCACTGTCTGAGGCCGCAGGCCGAGTTGCGCAGCCGCCGCGTCTTGCGAGCATCGCAGGGAACCC
>NZ_FOVE01000026.1 GCF_900115065.1 Formivibrio citricus
TTTCCCTGGGACTTCAAGTCCCCTGAAGGGTCGTTCGAGACCAGGACGTTGATAGGTCGGGTGTGGAAGCGCAGTAATGCGTTAAGCTAACCGATACTAATTGCCCGTGCGGCTTGATCCTATAATCTGAAACGCGTAAGCGAACAATCAAACCTAGTGTTACTTCTTCCAGATTCAGTGTGCTGTTCAAAGAACAGCCCACAACCAGTTATGTCTGGCGACCTTAGCGAGGCGGTCCCACTCCTTCCCATTCCGAACAGGACAGTGAAACGCCTCAGCGCCGATGATAGTGCGGAGCTCCCGTGTGAAAGTAGGTCATCGCCAGACTTCCCCTCAGAAAACCCCAGCCCAAAAAGGCTGGGGTTTTTGTTTTTCATTGGTTCAATACCGGATTTTTACCAAAATAGCCGTTTGGACTGTCCAGGTTCTGACTTCGGCGTAAAATCCTTGTTGGCGCAATGCCTGTCCCGGACCGCTCATCATGTTTCAGAACAAATCCCTGTATGGCCACATTCTGGCCTTTTCCGCCATCCTGATCTGGGGAACGACGCTTGTTTCCACCAAGGTGTTGCTGCGCCACTTCACGCCGGAAGAAATCATCGTTTACCGCTTTGCCCTGGCCTATGGCCTGCTTCTGCTGTTTTGTCGCGAGCGTATCGGCTGGGCTGGTTGGCGGGACGAGGTGCTGTTTTTCGGCCTGGGCGTGACGGGGGTGACTTTTTATTTCTGGACCGAGAATGCCGCACTGAAATATACGCTGTCAGCCAATGTGGGGATGATTGTTTCCGCCATTCCCATCATGACGGCGATGCTGGCGCACTACACGACGCACGACGAAAAATTCCGGCTCAACTTGCTGCTGGGGTTCGTGGTGGCGATGGCAGGTATTGCGTTGATCATCTACAACGGTCAAGTGCTGCAGCTCAATCCTTTGGGCGATATCCTGGCTTTGGGATCGGCGCTGTTCTTTACTGCCTACAACATCCTGATTCGCAAGTCCCCCGCTGGTTACAGCCGCTTGGCCATGGTGCGCAAGACTTTTTTCTGGGGCTGGATGGCATCGTTTCCGGTCTGTCTGCTTGCCGGCGGAAACCTGAGCCGCATGCCCGAATTCGAATTCGAACCGTGGGCCAATCTGGTCTATTTGGCCACATTTGCATCTGTGTTGGGATATGCCATGTGGAACAAGGCGATCGAGTTGATCGGTGCGGTGCGGACTTCCAACTACATCTATCTTATGCCGCTGTTTACCATGGTGGCGGCCGTGCTGGTTCTGGATGAACAAATTACGCCGCTGATGATCGCCGGTGGGTTTTTGATTCTGGCGGGGGTTTACGTCAACGAAAGCCGCTGGTTGAAGCCTGCAACAGCCTGATGTTACCTGCCCGCTCTTTTTTCGAAGCCACGCTTGAAGCGTGGCTTTTTTGCTGACCGCTATCAAGAATATCTATCAATACCATTGACGCAAGCTATTTTTTCATGGATCATGCAACTGAGAATGGTTCTCATGTTTCCTGAATTCTATGCCCACCCTTGCTGAATTGCCGTTGCGCCAACTGGCGCGGGTTTGTCATTTGCGCGTCGAGCCTGAATTGGCCCAACGCCTGATCGCTTTGGGGTTGCGCCCGGATCGGGAGGTTGAAGTCATTCGCCGCGGCTGGCTATCTGGCCCTTTGCTGGTTCGAGTAGGCGCAACCGAGTTCATGATGCGCCGCGAAGCGGCCAAATTGATCGATGTCGAACCCCTGAGCAGTTGAGAGTTGTACAAAAATGAAAAGAATTGCCCTGGTGGGGATGCCCAATACCGGGAAATCCACCTTGTTCAACCGCCTGACCGGCGGAACTGCCCGGATTGCCAACTGGCCCGGCCTGACCGTTGAAATCACCACCGGGCGGATTCCCCTTGGCGCTCATCTCGTGCATGTGGCGGACCTGCCCGGCATCTACGATCTGGAAGGCGGAGCCGAGGACGAGCGTCTTGCTCATGCGTTCCTGGCCGAAACCAGCTTGGATGCCGTATTGCTGGTATTGAATGCCACCCAACTCGATCGTCAGTTGGGTCTTGCCTTGCAGCTTGCCGCGCTGGGCGTGCCCCTGATCGTGGCGCTCAACATGTCCGACGAGGCACGCCGTGCCGGCATCAGGATTGACCGTGAGGGATTGGCGGCAAGGCTGGGATGCCCGGTATTGGCCATTTCGGCCAAACGGGGCGAAGGTGTACCGGAGTTGAAGCATCTGCTTGCTCAGCATCTGCAGACGGCGGAGCCGCACTGCGCCGATTTTTCGCGCGTGACGTCGAGCACGGACTGGCATGCGGAAGAGGCGCAGCTTTTCGGCCAGTACGTGCGCCGTCCGTCCTCGCTGCCGGAAGGGATAACGGCCAAGATCGACCGCTGGGTGTTGCATCCCTGGCTGGGATTGCCGGTTTTCGTGCTGACGATGTATTGCCTGTTCCAGTTGACGTACACCCTGAGCGCGCCGCTACAGGATGTCATGAAAGCGCTGACCGGCATGATCAAGAGCGAGTGGCTGACGCCTTTGGCGCAAGGCTGGCCGCCGTTCCTGGCCGGATTTGTGGTCGAGGGCATTTTCGATGGCGCCAGCACGGTGCTGACGTTCACGCCGATCATCTTCCTGTTTTTCTCGTTGATGGCGGTCATTGAGGATTCGGGCTATTTCGCGCGTGCGGCGTTCATGATGGATGGCGTCATGGCCCGGCTGGGGCTCGACGGTCGCGGTTTTGTCATGCTGATGATGGGGTTTGGCTGCAATGTTCCCGCGCTGCTGGGCACCCGCATCATCCGCGATTACAAGGCGCGTTTACTGACCATGCTGGCGATTCCGTTCTCGCTCTGTTCCGCGCGCTTGCAGATATTCCTGTTCCTGGCCGGAGCCCTGTTCAGCCCGGCGCGTGCGCCTTGGGTATTGTTGTCGCTGTACTTCGTCAGTATCGCGGTGGCCATGGGAACCGCGCTGGTGTTCCGCAAACATTTTGTTTCCAACGAGCCTTTCGCCCTGGAACTGCCGCCTTACCGCCTGCCTGTTATCGGGCATGTCTGGAATCGCGGCTGGGGCGAGACGCGCGAATTCCTCAAACTGGCTTCGACCATGATCGTAACCGGCGTTGCGCTGGTCTGGCTGTTGACGCATTATCCGAGCGAGCAGGCGAGTTACGCTGGCGTGGTCGCGAATTTCTTCCAGCCGGTGCTCTCGCCAATCGGCGTGCAGTCCGATCTTTCGATTGCGCTGATTTTCGGGCTGGTGGCGAAGGAAGTGGTGTTGGGGGCGCTGGCGGTGATCGTCGGTCACGAGGGCAAGGAGCTGGCGAACCACCTTGCCATGACGCTCGATGCGGTTTCCGCCTACAGCTTCATGCTCTTTACCCTGATCTATGTGCCTTGCGTTTCGACGATTGCGGCTCTGAGGAAAGAATCCAAGAGCCTGGGCTTTACGGTTTTTTCGGTGGTATGGTCGCTGTTGCTGGCTTGGGTCGTGGCTTTTGTGTTCTATCAGGGCGCGCGCTGGCTGGGGTTTTAAGAACCTGTTCACGCTCTTGCTGCGAAGCCGGGATCGGGGCTCATGCGCTGCTCAAAATCCTCATGTACTCCTTGTACACTCCGGTTTTTGTGCTGCTCTTCACCCTGCTGACGGCTTCTCCCGACAGATCGTGAACAGGTTTTAAGCGCCTTTCGATTCAATATGGATTCTTGTCATGACCAATAACGATATTTTGCGCAGCCTGCGCTATGCCCTGGATATCAGCGATGTTGCTGTCGCCAAAATGATTGCGCTTGCCGAGCAGCAGGTCGACAAGGCCGACATCATCGGCATGATGAAAAAGGAGGACGAGGAGGGCTACCTGCCGTGCAGCAATGCGGTCCTCACGGCGTTCCTCGACGGCCTGATTGTCCAGAAGCGCGGCAAAATGGAACCCAAACCCGGACAGGCGCCGGAGCCTGTTTCCGAATTCAATTACAACCTCGTGCTGAAGAAAATCCGTATCGCGCTGGAGCTGAAAGAGGACGATATCCTCGCGATGCTCGAACTGGCGAATTTCCGTCTGAGCAAGCCGGAGCTTAGTGCGCTTTTTCGCAAACCCGATCATAAAAACTACCGCCCCTGCAAGGAGCAGTTCCTGCGCAACTTTCTGAAAGGGCTGGCCTTGCGCTTGCGTGCTGCGGACGGGGCGTGAACGAACCTACTGCTCGGCTGAATGGTTCTGTTCGTCAGCCGATGCAGACTCTTGCAGGGTTTGTTTCAGCAGCCTGGCTTTCTGAAATTTCTGTTGTGGATGCTCCATTCGTTTGACGCGCTGCTGTTCTCCGGTTCCATTACAGCCGCTCAGGCAGAAGAGAGCGGTCAAAAATAGACAGCAATATGGGCGGTGTTTCCCTGATGTTTCCGATAACCGAAGTGCCCGATTCTTCGTATCGGCGTTGGTTTCTGTTGTCATAACTTCTTGTGTTGTTAACTATTTTAATTAAGGCTAGCCGCAGAAATCAGGTTTGCAAGTGCTTTTTCCTTTGGCGACAGCTTGATCTGCCGTGATTTTTTCCGGCGATTGCCTGTGTGAGCCGTTCCCGGCGTGGTTTCAAGTTAAAATGCCCGGTTTACATCCCCGTGGCCGTCCATGAAGCTTGTTGTTCTGGGTCTCAATCACCGCACTGCACCGCTGGCGTTGCGGGAGCTCTTGGCCTTCACGCCGGCCGAGTTGCCCGAGGCGCTGCTTGACCTGACCGCGCTGCGCGGTGTGTACGAGGCCGCCATCGTTTCGACCTGCAACCGGACCGAGCTTTACTGCAATACGCGCGATCCGGAGTTGGTTCGCCAGTGGCTTGAGGCCGCGCGTTCGCGCGCCGGACGCGACTTGGCGGACAGTCTGTACTGCCACGAAGGCGACGATGCCGTGCGGCATGTGTTCCGCGTGGCGGCAGGTCTGGATTCCATGGTTCTGGGTGAAGCGCAGATACTGGGGCAGGTCAAGGAAGCCGAACGCGTGGCGCGCGAAGCCGGAACGCTGGGCCTGTTGCTCAACGGCTTGTTCCAGCGCGCGTTTGCCGTGGCCAAGGAAGTGCGCACTGAAACGCGCATCGGCTCGGCGTCGGTCTCGATGGCGGCGGCCGCGGTGCGCTTGGCCGGACGGACTTTCCCCGATCTCTCGCAAGCCCGTGTACTGTTTGTCGGCGCCGGAGAGATGATCGAACTGTGCGCGCGGCATTTTCATGCCAGCCAACCGCGCGGCATGGCGATTGCCAACCGCACCCACGGGCGCGGCGATGCGCTGGCGCGCGAGTTTGGCGCGGAAGCGATCCTGCTCTCCGATCTCAATACCCGGCTGGCCGAATTCGACGTGGTGGTGACTTCCACTGCGTCCACGCTGCCGATCATCGGCAAGGGCCTCGTCGAGCGTGCCTTGCGCGCCCGCGACCGCCGCCCGGTGTTCATGCTCGACTTGGCCGTGCCGCGCGACATCGAAGCCGAAGTGGCCGAGTTACCCGAGGTCCACCTGCATACGGTCGACGATCTGGCCGAAGTGGTACGTCAGGGCGTGGAGGCGCGCCAGGCCGAAGTTGAAGTGGCCGAGGCGATCATTGCCGAGCGCGTGGACGATTTCAGCCACTGGCTGGCCTCGCGCGCTCTGGCCCCGACGATCCGCAGTCTCAAGGACCAGGCGGACCGGATTGCGCGCCATGAAACAGCGCGCGCACGCAAGAAACTGACTGCCGGCGACCCCGCCGAACGGGTGCTGGAAGAGTTGGCCGTGCAGTTGGCCAACAAGTTCCTGCACGCGCCGTTTGCGGCCCTGAATGCCGCGCAGGAAGACGAACAGGAAGAATTGGTGAAACTGATCAGGCGCTTGTATCGCCTTCACGATCAAGATTGAAAGCCCGCACGTTGGGCGGCTGCGTTGGTACGCTTGCCACTGTATTTATTGACCTGGCCATGTGAAGTTTGAATTTTGCAGTCATACCGGCGCAGGCCGGTATCCAGCAACGAAGCTGGTTAAAACCACTGGACCCCGGCCTGCGCCGGGGTGACGAGTTCAAACAAAATCACGCCGAATCAACAGGCTTTGCTGGAAAGAAAATAATGAAACCCTCGATTGTTTCCAAACTGGCCCAACTCGCCGACCGGCTCGAAGAAGTGGGTGCGCTGCTTGCCAGCGAGGATGCCACGCGCGATATGGACGCCTACCGCAAGCTCACGCGCGAACATGCAGAGCTGGAGCCGGTCGTCGCGCTGTACCACGAATTCCGCAAGACCGAAGCCGACCTCATTGGTGCGCAGGAAATGCTGGCCGATCCCGACATGAAGGAATTGGCCGAGGACGAGATCAGGACCGGCAAGGCGCGCATTGAAGAACTGGAAGTCGAACTGCAAAAGGCCCTGTTGCCCAAAGACCCGAACGACGAGCGCAACATCTTCCTGGAAATCCGTGCCGGCACGGGTGGCGACGAATCGGCGCTGTTTGCCGCCGATCTCTTTCGCATGTACTCGCGCTACGCCGAACGTCAGCGCTGGCAGGTGGAAGTGGTTTCCGCCAGCGAATCGGACCTTGGCGGCTACAAGGAAATCATCGCCCGCATCGTGGGCTATGGCGCATATTCCCGCCTGAAATACGAATCCGGAGGCCACCGCGTGCAGCGCGTGCCGGTCACCGAAACGCAGGGGCGCATCCATACCTCCGCCTGCACCGTGGCGGTGATGCCGGAAGCCGACGAGCTGGCCGAGGTGAACATCAACCCGGCCGATATCCGCATCGACACCTTCCGTGCCAGCGGCGCGGGCGGCCAGCACATCAACAAGACCGACTCTGCTGTGCGGATCGTCCATATCCCGACCGGTATCGTGGTCGAATGTCAGGACGGGCGCAGCCAGCACAAGAACAAAGCGCAGGCAATGGCCGTACTGGCCTCGCGCATCATGGACGCCCAGCAGCGCGAACAGCAAAGCAAGGAAGCCGCCGAGCGCAAGAGCCTGATCGGCTCCGGCGACCGCAGCGAGCGCATTCGCACCTACAACTTCCCGCAGGGGCGCATGACCGACCACCGCATCAACCTCACGCTCTACAAACTCGACGCGATCATGGACGGCGATCTGGAGGAGCTGACCCAGTCGCTGATCAACGAACGCCAGGCCGAGTTGCTGGCGCAGTTGGGGGATTAATTTAGAAGTGGTCTTGTACTTGTCAAGCACTCGCCACGAGCGTTGCTTGATGGATCTTTCTATACTCTCAACAGTGCTCCGGCCGATAGTTGGAATGCGAAGGAGAAAACGGTGAACAAAGTAATGCAGGTGATGTTTTGGGCTAGCTTGCTTATGTCGGGTGTGCCCCAAGTCCGTGCGTCCGAATTCACTGTTTATGCATCACCTCTCGGTGAATACATGATCAAGGTCGGTCCTTCTCTGGATGAGTCAACAGGACTGATGATGGAGATTGCTGCGGCAGCGTTCAGGCAGGCGGGGCTTCAAGTCAAAGTGGCCCCTTCGATGCCGTGGGCAAGGGCTCAGGTTGAAGCCATGCATCAGCCTGGCGCAATCCTGGTTTTGCTGGCAAAGACCCCCGCTCGCGAGGATCAATGGCGGTGGCTATCGATGATGTATACCGACAAAATATACGGTATTACGATTCGGGAGAAGGCTGTATTTTCAAGCTTTGACGAGATCAAGACCAAGAAGCCGCGAGTCGCGGTAAAGATCGGTACAGCATCGGAATCCATTCTGAAGAGCATGGGCGTAGCAGTGGATTCAACGCCGGACGAGCACAGGAATTTGCTGAAGCTGTTCTATGATCGTGTTGACGTGGTACTGCTTCAGGGAATGGTGCTCTATCCTGCTGTGCAGGCAATGCTGAAAGAGCGGTATGCGGATAATTTGCATCTTCGTATCAAAGATTTACGTCGGACCCAGATAATGGACGTCCCTCTCTGGATTGTAACTTCACGCAAAACACCTGAAATCGAAGCAAGACGATTGCAGGAAGCGCTGGAGCGATTCAAGCAAAGCCCGGAGTACCGGGCAATTGTCCGGAAATACGAAGCTAGATTGACCTCGATTGGCCAATGAGTTTTTGCTCCTCTGTTTGGTGTTCCGGATGTTTTGCCTTCGGCGGTTGATCCGGCGGGCTGCCGCTGCGCGGCGAGGCCGCCCTACCATTGGACTTTCTTCGTGGCGACTGCGCGAGTCTTTGCCAACCGCGAATCCGTCGCGGCTTGGGGGGCGGGCTTTGGTATAATCGCTTCCCTTTTGCTCCGGCGTGTTGGCGATGAATGTTTTTTACGAGGAAGACGGCAGTTTCAAGGTGGCTTCGGTGCGCGAGGAGCAGCAGGCCAGCCTGATGGTGGAGGATGCGCGCGGCAAGCGCGGCAAGATCAAGTCCGCCAGTGTGCTGCTGAAATTCGACCGCGTCGGGCTGGAAGATTTCCTGCATGCCGCCGAGGCGGCTGCCGCCGAGATTGATCTGGATTTTCTGTGGGAATGTTGCGGGCCGGACGAGTTCGGCTTTCAGGACATTGCCGCCGAATACTTTGGCGCGGGCGCAACGCCGGCGCAGCAGGCTGCCGTGGCGATTCGCCTGCATGCGGCGCCGATGTACTTCTACCGCAAGGGCAAGGGCCGCTACAAGGCAGCGCCCGAAGAAAACCTCAAGGCGGCGCTCGCAGGGCAGGAGCGCAAGCGCATCGAGGCCGAGCAGATGGCGGCCTGGCAGGATGAGTTGCGGGCCAACAAGCTGCCGGCGGCGTTTTCGGCCAAGCTCAACATGCTGCTGCATCGCCCGGACAAGAACAGCATCGAGTGGAAGGCGCTGGCTGCGGCGAGCGATGCCGAGCAGATGTCGCCATTGCGCCTTCTGGAGCGCGCCGGGGCGATTCCCGACGTGGCGGCCTATTTCATGCAGGGTTTCCTGACCGAATATTTCCCCAAGGGGCGCGGTTTTGCGCCTGTTGAGGCGGTGGCTGCGCCAGACGAACTGCCGCTGGCCGACGTGCAGGCATTCAGCATTGACGATGCCCAGACGACCGAGATCGACGATGCGTTCAGCCTGGTGCGCCTGCCCAACGGCAACTGGCGTGTCGGTATCCACATTGCTGCGCCGACGCTGGGTATTGCACCCGGCAGCGAGTTGGACAAGATCATTCTGGAGCGCCTGTCCACCGTGTACATGCCCGGCGACAAGATTACCATGCTGCCGGATGAGGTGGTCGAGGTGTACACGCTGAAGGCTGGCGAGGCGCAACCCGCGGTGTCGATGTACCTGGAAGTGTCGCAGGGCTTCGATATCCTTTCCCGCGAATCGAAGGTCGAGCGCGTGCGGCTGGCAGCCAACCTGCGCCATGACCAGATCGAGCCGTATTTCAATGAGGAAACCGCCGGCAAGGCCGATGCGCCGGACTATCCGTGGAAGGATGAGCTGACCTGGCTGTGGCACTTTGCCAATGCGCTTGAGGCGCGGCGCGGCAAAGCCGAGGCCAATGGTGCGAACAAGGTCGATTACGGTTTCCGCATCCACCGCGATGGCGACGAAGAGCGCGTGGAAATTTTTACCCGCAAGCGCGGTTCGCCGATGGACAAGCTGGTGGCCGAGCTGATGATTCTGGTCAATAGTCAGTGGGGCAAGGATCTCGCCTCGGCCAGCGTGGCCTGCATCTATCGCGCCCAAGGCGGCGGGCGTGTGCGCATGACCACGCAACCCAGCCCGCATATCGGCCTGGGCGTGGAATGCTATGCCTGGTCGTCGTCGCCGCTGCGCCGCGCGGTCGACTTCATCAACCAGCAACAACTGGTTGCCATGCTGGCCGGCCAGAAACCGCGTTTCCAGCGCAACGATGCCGAATTGTTCTCGATCATCGGCTCTTTCGACGCGGCGTATGCGGCGTATGCCGATTTCCAGGACAAGATGGAGCGCTACTGGTGCCTGCGTTATCTGGAGCAGGAAAACATCCAGGAGATGAGTGCCACCGTCCTCAAGGAAAACCTGGTGCGCATCGACGGCATGCCGCTGGTCCTGCGGGTGGGAGGATTACCGGAACTGCCGGGAGGCTCTACGGTAAAATTGCAGCGCCTCGGCATGGACTATCTTGAACTCAACGTCGATTGCCGAATCGCCACCCTGTGAGAACGGAAACCCATCATGCTGCCCAACCGTCGTCTGAGTGAATACCTGCCGGTCCGTTTTGCCAACGGAGACCAGGTGCGCCAGTTTTCCAAGCCCTGCGTACACTGCGGGCAGATGCTCAATGCCCAGCACATGGTGGGCGTGGCGCGGCTGGTGAAGGGCATGATCGCGATTGCCGCCAAGGCGAACTGCCCGGCCTGCGGCAAGCAGTTTTCCGTGACCTGCCTGATCGACGAAGACAAGCGCGTGCAACGCGTGGTAGTGCCTTACTGGCTGTTCAATCCGTATTTGCGGGCAATTCAGTTGCAGGATGATGAACAGTTTGCCTCGAGCAGCGCAGCCGTGTCGGACATGCTCCCCGAGCCGGAGGCCGCCAGTGAAATACCGCCTTCCCAGCTTGAGCGTGCAGAAGATGCGGTTGGCCGTTATCAGGGCAAGCCGATTCCGGCCTGGGTGCGGGTCAACGGCCGCCTGTTCACGTTCGACCGTGTGGCGCAGAATGCCCAGGCAGGGCAGGGAGAGCTTCTGCTCGACGGTTGCCTGGTCTACCGGCCCGGTGCTGACAATTGACATTGGGCATGTCGCCAACATGCCTTTATAATCGCGCCTTCTTTTTTGTTTTTGACGGACCAACGAGGAACCGCCATGCAGCGCTCGATGCTCAAATCCAAGATCCACCGTGTAACCGCCACTCATGCCGAGTTGCACTACGAGGGCTCCTGCGCCATCGATGAAGACCTGCTCGATGCGGCCAATATCCGCGAATACGAAGAAGTCCATATCTGGAACATCAACAACGGCGAGCGCTTCTCCACCTACGCCATCAAGGGCGAGCGCGGTTCTGGCGTGATTTCGCTCAACGGCTCGGCAGCGCGCCGTGCGCAGGTGGGCGATCTGCTGATCATTGCCACCTTCGTCCAGCTCGACGAATCCGAGCTCGACAACCACAAGCCCTCGCTGGTGTACGTGGACAGCAACAACAGGATCACGCACAGCAAGAATGCGATTCCCGTGCAGAAGGCTTGATCGACTGATTTCAAGACAAACGCCCATGCCAGTGCATGGGCGTTTTTTTATCGGAGATTTTCCATTTGACGCAATTCGGCAAGCTGGTCGTGGCGAACTGTAGTTTCCCCCTTTGACAAAGGGGGGCAGGGGGGATTTCCCGGCACTGCCATAACCAGCACTGTTGAAATCCCCCTCAATCCCCCTTTTGCAAAGGGGGAAGCAAGGTGCTCGCACGCCTCGTTTCTTGCCAATGCCTTTCGGCCTGCGGGTGAAAATTCTACGCAGGGCGAACGGATGGGTGGCTAATGGGAAATTTCAATTTATTCCGGAGGATGCATGAACCCGGTTGCAGTGAAGGATTACCTGCTCACGCTCCAGCAGAACATTGTCGCCACGCTGGAAAACCTCGACGGAACCAGCTTCCGTACCGACCGCTGGGCACGGCCCGAAGGCGGCGGGGGGATCTCCCGCGTGATCGAGGATGGCCCACTGTTCGAGCGCGGCGGGGTGAACTTTTCGCACGTCACCGGCGCTGCCTTGCCGCCGTCGGCGACTGCAACCCGCCCGGAGTTGGCCGGGTGCGGCTTCGAGGCGATGGGGGTATCGCTGGTGCTGCATCCGCGTAACCCGTATGTGCCGACGGTGCACATGAACGTGCGGTTTTTCCGCGCCAGCCGGCAGACTCCCCTGCGTGAAACGCAGGGGCAAGCGTCCCTCTCTCCCTCAGGGAGAGAGCAAGGAGAGAGGGTGAATACGCTGGAGAACGGGGATGTCTATTGGTTCGGCGGCGGTATGGACCTGACCCCGTATTACGGTTTTGCAGAAGATGCCGTTTACTTCCACCGCACCAGCCGGGATGCGCTGGCGCCGTTCGGGGCCGATCTCTATCCGCGCTTCAAAGGCTGGTGCGACAGGTATTTCCATCTCAAGCACCGCAACGAAGCGCGCGGCGTGGGCGGCATCTTCTTCGACGATTTCTCGGAAGGCGGTTTCGACGCGGCCTTTGCCATGACACAAGCCGTCGGCAACGCCTTCCTGCCCGCATACCGGCCAATCGTCGAGCGCCGGCGCGAGCTGGAGTACGGTGAGCGCGAGCGCAACTGGCAGGCCTACCGGCGCGGGCGCTATGTCGAATTCAACCTGGTCTGGGACCGGGGGACGCTCTTCGGCCTGCAATCGGGCGGGCGCACCGAATCGATCCTGATGTCGATGCCGCCGGTGGCGCACTGGCGCTATGACTGGCAACCGCCGACGGGCTCGCCGGAGGAGCGGCTGTTGACGGATTTCCTGCCTGTGCGAGACTGGATATGACCGAATCGGTGAGAGCGCACTCCATGGATCGTATTCGAGACATGGCCAGTCTGCGGGAATACCTGCAGCAAGGCCGGCAGCCGGAATATCTGTTCTTCTGGGGTAACCATCCCAATGCGGATGGCAGCATCTGCGAAACCTGCCTCAGCCAGTGGTATGCCGCCGGTTTCGAGCTGGATGGTGTGCATTACCGCACTGCCGAGCACTACATGATGGCGGAGAAGGCGCGCCTGTTCGGCGATGAGGCGGCACTGGCCAAGGTGCTGCGCTCGCGCTTTCCTGCGGAGGTCAAACGCTTCGGCCGCGAAATTGCCGCCTACCGCGACGAGGTCTGGGATTCGCACCGCTTCGAAGTGGTGGTGCGCGGCAATCTCGCCAAGTTCCGGCAGAACCCGGCTTTGCTGGAATGGCTGCTTTCGACCGGAGAGAAAGTGCTGGTGGAAGCGAGCCCGTCCGATGCGATCTGGGGGATTGGCGTGGTGGAGGAGCATCCGTTCGCGGCCAATCCGAAGTTGTGGCCGGGGTTGAATTTGCTGGGGTTTGCGTTGATGGAAGTGCGGAGCCTGTTATCTGTAGAGCAACAAAAGGCAGTTGTTTAGCGCCTGCGGCGCAGGTGTTTGGGTGCCGTTTCCGCACGGCGGGCAGGTTGGGTGTTTTGTCAGTCTCGGCAAAGCCCCCAACACCCCCAAGCCGACCCCGCCTTGCGGCCCTCCGGGCTGCCCTCGGTCGGTCGCGAGCCTGGGTCTCGCTCTGCTTCCTCGGCGCTGGCCAAGGGGATGGGAAACCGGCTGCAATGGCTGTGGCGTGGTAAAAAACAAGGGCTCCCGTGGGAGTAATGCCGTTCACTTAAGCCAAGTGAGCGGCATTTTTATTGAACAGCGCTGCATGCAGCACGCCCCGCCCTGGAAGGCGCCGAGAAGCACAGCAAGGCGCGGGAATTCGGCGAGCACTGTTTGAGGCCGCAGGCCGAGTTGCGCAGCCGCCGCGCCTTGCGAGCATCGCAGGGAACCCCGCAGGGGCGCCGGAGCAGGCTCGCCTAGGGGGGAAGGGGATTTGGCGAGACAAATCCCTTTCCCGTCTGCCGGGCGGAACCGGCCCTAAACCCTGCGCCGCAGGCGCACGAAAATCCTTAAGTGAACGACATTAGGCACCCGCGGGTGCCCTTGTTTGTTTTACAGACTTTGCAGATGGATCAGTTCCAATCCTTGATCCGCGCTGCGGCCTTGTCGATCTCGGCGCGCAGGCTGGCGTAGTCGCGCACGACCGGGTATTGCGGGAATTCGCGCACGACGTTTTCCGGCGGGTGCATCAGGATGCCGGCGTGGGCGGCGCCCAGCATGGCGGTGTCGTTATAGCTGTCGCCGGCGGCGATGACCTTGAAGTTGAGCGACTTGAAGGCTTCGACGGCGTGGCGCTTCTGGTCGGGCATGCGCAGGTGGTAGTTCACCAGCATGCCGTCGGCATCGGCTTCCAGGCGGTGGCAGAACAGCGTGGGCTGGTTCATCTGTTCCATCAGCGGCTTGGCGAATTCGTAGAACGTGTCCGAGAGGATCACGACCTGGTATTCACGGCGCAGCGAGTCGAGGAATTCCACGCAGCCTTCCATCGGCCCCATGCCGGCGATGACCTTCTGGATATCCGGCAGGCCCAGCTTGTGTTCGCGCAGGATGTTCAGGCGATACTTCATGAGCTTGTCGTAATCCGGTTCATCGCGGGTGGTACGGCGCAACTCCGGGATGCCGGTGCGTTCGGCAAAGGCGATCCAGATTTCCGGAACCAGTACGCCTTCCATGTCGAGACAGACGATCTGCATGCTGCAAGTCCTAGATAGAAAAGAATAAACGCCGCGATTTTACCGTAATTTCACTCATGTGCCGGTGGCAATTCATCGTTTACGGCGATCAGCTCCTGCCATCCCAAGCCAGCCATGACGCGCGCGAAATCGGCGTCCATCGGGGCGCAGAATTGCAGCGGGGTGCCGCTGACGGGATGGGTGATCGTCAGCGTGCGGCAGGTCAGCAGCAGGCGTGCACAGTCGAAGCGCTCGGCGAACAGCCGGTTATGCCGCCCCTTGCCGTAGGTGGCATCGCCGATGATCGGATGCGAGATGTGCTTGAGGTGGCGGCGCAATTGATGACGGCGGCCGGTCACGGGCTCCAGTTCCAGCAGGGCGTAGCGGCTGGTCGGGTAGCGGTCGACCTGCACCGGAATTTCGGCGCAGGCCAGACGCTGGTAGCGGGTGAGGGCGTCCTGCGCGGTCTGGATCACGGTCTGGCCGAGGAAATCGACATCGTCTTTCTGGCGCGTGAGCGCGTGGTCGATTTCGCCGTTTTCCGGCGGGTGGCCGCGCACGATGGCCCAGTAGCGTTTCTCGACCGTTCCTGCCTCGAACTGCTTTGCCAGCGCGCGGCTGGTGTCGGAATCCAGCGCAAACAGCAACACGCCCGAGGTGCCGCGATCCAGCCGGTGCACCGGGTAGACGCGTTGACCGATCTGGTTGCGCAAGATCTGCAGCGCGAAGCGGGTTTCGCGCCAGTCGAGCACGGTGCGGTGCACCAGCAAGCCGGAGGGTTTGTGGATGGCGATCAGGTATTCGTCGCGGTAAAGGACGGCAAGCGGGGCTTCCTGGAAAACAGTCATGCAAGCGGGCGGGTCAGCGCAGGTAGGTGTTGATGAGTTGCTTGTACTTTTCCTGCTTCACTTTGTCGAGCGCTTTTTGCCAGCGTTGCACGGTTTCGTCGCTGACGTTTTTCGAGAAGGCGATGTGCAGCGGGTTTTCATAGAGCATCAGCGGGGTTTCTTCGAGTTGTGCCATCTCGAGCCCGATTTCTTTTGCGGTAGATGGCAATGTGGCTTGCCCCATCGCAATGGCATCGACGCGCTTGTTGACCAGCGAGCGCAAGGTGTTGGCCAGCGTGTCGGAGCGCATGATGTTGTGCAGCCCCCCGTTGGTCAGATAGGTATCCTGGCTCATACCCTTGGGAACGCCGACGCCGCCGAGTTTTTCCAGATCGGCGAGCGAGCGGATTTGGGCGGGGTTGCCCTTGAGCTTGTAGACATAGATGTCGTTCTGTAGCAGCGGGCCAGCCCATTTGAACTTGTCGCTGCGATCCGGGGTGCGGGTCACGGAAAAGAAGACGTAGTTGTCGTGATGCTGCGCCATCTTCATGCCACGCATGAAAGAGACAAACTCGATGGTTGGCGTCAGGCCGAGCTCTTTCATGGTGGCGACGACCAGATCGTAGGCGATGCC
This sequence comes from Formivibrio citricus, assembly GCF_900115065.1. Taxonomy (GTDB): domain Bacteria; phylum Pseudomonadota; class Gammaproteobacteria; order Burkholderiales; family Chitinibacteraceae; genus Formivibrio; species Formivibrio citricus. Next base: position 15,690 of record NZ_FOVE01000026.1, read on the forward strand.
GCGCGGCTTGCCTTTTTCGATCCAGGCTAGGGGGTGGCGGTTGTCGGTGAGGACAATAAGCTCCGCTTCTGCCCAAGCGTGCCTGGGTAGCCACAGCGCCAACAAAAACAAGAAAAGGGAACGGCGGATCGCAGTCATATCGCTCCACTTTGCAGAAGTGGTTTTTCTGACGGTAGCAGTCTAGCTGTCGCGCGGCAAGCGCTATGCGCCTTGCGGTGCCAGATGGCGCCTGACTGGTAGAATGGCGCATCGAAATCAACCGGGAGAAACACCGTGATCGTCATTCTGGGCGCTATGGAAAGCGAAATCAGCGAATTCCTGTCCTGCATGCAAAACCGCCAGACCTGCAACTGGAACGGCTTCGAGCATCACCGCGGAACGATCGACGGGCATGAGGTGCTGGTCAGCCGCAGCGGCGTGGGCAAGGTCAAGGCCGCGATGATGACGCAACACCTGATCGACGATTACAAGCCGCGAGCCATCCTCTTCACCGGGCTGGCCGGCAGCCTGAGGCCGCATATCGCCATCGGCGACACGCTGGTGGCGCGCGATCTGGTGCAGCATGACATGGACACATCCGGTATCGGTTACCCGCGCGGGCAGATTCCGTTTACCGACTGGCGTTTTCTGCCGGCCGATCCTTGCCTGCTGGAAATCGCCTCCGGCTTCACGCCGCAGCAGGGCAGTCTGCACATCGGGCGTATCTGCACCGGCGACCAGTTCATCACCCACCGCGAAATGGACAGCCATGCCCACCTGACCGGCGAACTCGAAGGCGACGGCGTGGAAATGGAAGGCGCGAGCGTGGCGCAGGTCTGCGCCATCAACAAGGTGCCGTGCCTCGTGGCGCGCACCATCTCCGACAAGGCCGACGGCAGCGCTGCCGTGAACTTCGAGGAATTCCTGCCGCGCGCGAGCCACAACAGCCTGGATTTTGTGCGCTATATGCTGGCGGGGATGTGAGTTTGTTTGTCCCGGGGGTGGGGAACGGTATGATGGAAATCCCCATGTGCAAAAGGAACTGACCATGAGAACACTGATTGCCCAGTCGGGTACGATCCGGAAAGCCGCCATGCTTCTGGTGGCATCGTCTGCATTGTTTGTTTCATCTGCGTTCGCCGGTTGCCAGATTGAAGGCCGGGGCAGCTATACGCCGACCGGGAACTCCTACAAATCCGAATCCACGAAGTGGCTGGTCCCCAAGCAGGGGGCGAAGATCGTGCGGGTGAGTAATCCCGGCAATGCCGAGCGCATCGTCCTGATCTACAGCAGCGACGGAAAAACGATCACCTCGGAAACCAGCTATTACATCAAGGATCTGGTCGGCATGCAGCTCAAGCCGGGGCATTACAAATTCACGCCTTTGCCAAGCTCGATGAACCGGGCCACCGTGCATGTGAGCATTTTTCTCGATTATTCTTGCTGATATACGATCAGTACAGGCCGTTGAACATCGCCGCTTTCCCGTTGTCGGGGAGCGGCGATTTTTTTGTGTTTCCACTGGTGATCGAAGCGTTACTTTTACCGATCTTGCGTTTTGTTGGCTTTTTGTTGCATCTGTTGCTTACGTTTTGCGTTTTTTTGTTTTGGTGTGTTGTAAAATCGCGCGCTGTTTTGCTTGTGAGTTTGTGAGGATTCGATGAAAAGAAATGGAATGATTGTTTTGGGCGTGTTGGTGGGCGTGGCTGCAACACTTGCAGGCTGCGCGACTGAAACATCGCATGTGCTGCCAGTGCAGAAGGTGGAAACGTACAAGCAGCCCTACGCAGGAACGCGCACGCTGATTGCCGTGGGGAAATTCGATAACCGCTCAAGCTATATGCGCGGGATTTTTTCCGATGGGGTGGATCGCTTGGGCGGGCAGGCCAAGACCATCCTGATCACGCATTTGCAGCAAACGAACCGCTTCAATGTGCTTGATCGCGACAACATGAAGGAAATCGGTCAGGAAGCCAGGCTTGCGGGCAAAACCCAAAGCCTGAAAGGAGCCGATTTCGTGATTACCGGTGATGTGACGGAGTTCGGGCGCAAGGAAGTCGGGGATCATCAACTGTTTGGCATTCTTGGTCGCGGGAAATCGCAGATCGCCTATGCCAAGGTCAATCTCAATATCGTGAATATCGCCACGTCGGAAGTGGTGTACTCCGCTCAGGGGGCCGGCGAGTACGAATTGTCGAACCGCGAAGTGATTGGCTTTGGCGGGACGGCAAGCTACGACTCGACGTTGAACGGAAAAGTTCTTGATCTGGCCATTCGCGAATCGGTGAACAACCTCGCCGCCGCCATTGATTCCGGTACCTGGAAGCCGAATAAATAAGAAGAAAGATCATGAGTAAATACAAAGAAAAGATATTTGCATTATCCGTGGCAGGATGCCTTTTGTTGTCCGGCTGCGCATCCGGCCCGCAGCGTCTTTATCAGTGGGAAAGCTACCAGCCGCAGGTCTACGAATATTTCAAGGCCCAAGGGAGCGGTCCTGAAGAGCAAATTACGGTGCTTGAGCGCGACATCCAGAAAATTCGTTCCCAGGGACGTACGCCGCCTCCCGGGTACCATGCGCATCTGGGCTTGCTGTATTCAAAAGTAGGGAAAATGGATCAAGTTGCCCAGCAGCTTGAAACGGAAAAGACCTTGTTCCCGGAATCCGCGCCGTACATGGATTTTTTTCTTGTGAAATTCAAGCGATGAAATCATGAATATTTTTAAAACGATGAAATTGGCGCTTTGTGCCGGGGTAGTTATTCTGGCTTCCGGCTGCGCCACGCAAAAACCCTACGATTACACGGCATTCAAGCAAAGCCGCCCGAAAACCATTCTGGTGCTGCCTCCGGTAAACAACTCTCCGGATGTGAATGCCACCTACAGCATGCTTTCGCATGTGACTTACCCGCTGGCTGAATCCGGATATTACGTGTTGCCGGTGACGCTGGTCGACGAAACTTTCCGGCAAAACGGCATCATGCTCCCGGCAGAGATGCATGCTGTCACCCCGGCCAAATTGAGGGAGATATTCGGAGCGGATGCGGCGCTCTATATCACGATCCAGCAATACGGCGTGACTTACATGGTGGTGGACAGCGAGGCCAGAGTAACCGCCCAAGCCAACTTGGTGGACCTTAAAACGGGGAAATTGCTGTGGTCCGGTTCGGCGACAGCCTCCAATAATGAAGGAAACAACAATTCCGGCGGCGGGGTTGCCGGCATCTTGATCTCGGCCGTGGTCAAACAGATCGTCAACAATGTTACGGATGCCGGCCACGGCGTGGCAGGCGTAACCAGCCAGCGATTGCTGTTTGCCCGTCCCAACGGGTTGTTGCTCGGGCCGCGCTCGCCCAATTACGGCAAGGATTAGTCGGGATACGCGGAAACGATTTTCAGCACACGCAAGGCCGCTCCTGAGCGGCCTTCATTTTTCCACGGGCCACGCCCAACTCGTAGTGCGGGTTAGCGAAGTCAACCCGCAAAATGCATCAGGTCGCACCGACGGTATTTGAAAAATGCGTCGTGACCATGCAAGTGACAGCCTGCGCGGGTCAAACGACCCGCCCTACATGGCTACAGACACGATTCCGCCAGTTAGCACGCTCAATCCCGTTACCGGCCGCCGAGGAGGAAGCGAGACCCAAGGCTCGCGACCGACGCAGGGCACCCCGGAGGGGCGGCACGGCGGGTCGGCTTGGGAGTGAAGAGGGATTTGCCGAGACAAATCCCTCTTCCCGGTTGCGGGCCGGAGTCCCGTCCGAAACAAGTGCGGCGCAGCCGCATAAAATCCAAACATCCGACGCAATGCGCTTCGCTTCGATTGCGCCCGAAAGCCAGACTGGCAATGAAAAACGCCGCTTGGAGTAGCGGCGTTTTTGCATGGTGAATTGGGCAAGATCAGCGTGGTAACACTGATTCACCCATCAAAAACGCATCCACCTCGCGTGCCGCCTGCCGTCCTTCGCGAACCGCCCAGACAACAAGCGATTGGCCGCGGCGCACGTCGCCGGCGGCGAAGACCTTGGGCACATTGGTGGCGTAGCAGCCTTCGCCGTCGGTCGTGGCCCTGGCGTTGCCGCGGGCGTCCTTGTCCACGCCGAAGGATTCCAGCAGGCACGCGACCGGGTTGGTGAAGCCCATGGCGAGGAAGACGGCTTCGGCGGGGATTTCCTTTTCCGTGCCCGGTACTTCGCTCATCTTCATCTGGCCGGTTTGGGCATCCTTGCTCCATTCCACGGTGGCGATGACCATCGATTGCAGCTTGCCGTTCTTGCCCTTGAATTCCTTGGTGGTGATTGACCACTGGCGCTCGCAGCCTTCGTCGTGGCTGGACGAGGTGCGCAGCTTGTTGGGCCAGTAGGGCCAGGTTAGCGGCTTGTTTTCTTCGACCGGCGGCTTGGGCATTACTTCCAGTTGCAGGATCGACTTGGCGCCCTGGCGGTTGCTGGTGCCTACGCAGTCGGAGCCGGTATCGCCGCCGCCGATGACGACCACGTGCTTGCCGGTGACCTTGATCTGGTCCTTGATCTTGTCGCCGGCGTTGACCTTGTTCTGCTGCGGCAGGAACTCCATGGCGAAGTACACGCCTTCGAGCTCGCGGCCGGGAACCGGCAGATCGCGCGGGACTTCGGAGCCGGCGGTGAGCAGCACGGCATCGAAGTCTTTCTGCAGTTGCTGCGGGCTGATTTTTTCCTTGGCATCGTTGCCGACGCCCTTGGGCAGGTCGGCCTCGCCGATGCAGACGCTGGTCTTGAAGGTGACGCCTTCGGCTTCCAGTTGCTTGACGCGGCGGTCGATCAGGGCCTTGTCGAGTTTGAAGTCGGGGATGCCGTAGCGCAACAGGCCGCCGATGCGGTCGCGTTTCTCGAATACCGTCACGTCATGGCCGGCGCGCGCCAGTTGCTGCGCGGCGGCGAGCCCGGCCGGGCCGGAGCCGACGATGGCGATTTTCTTGCCGGTTTTCTGCGCGGCGGGTTGCGGTAGTACCCAGCCGTTTTCCCACGCCTTGTCGATGATGGCGTGTTCGATCGACTTGATACCGACCGGGGCGGCGTTGATGCCGAGCGTGCACGCGGCCTCGCACGGGGCGGGGCAGATGCGGCCGGTGAATTCCGGGAAGTTGTTGGTGGAATGCAGTACAGCGATGGCTTCCTGCCACTTGCCCTTGTAAACCAGATCGTTCCAGTCCGGAATGATGTTGTTGACCGGGCAGCCGTTGTTGCAGAACGGAATGCCGCAATCCATGCAGCGCGCGCCCTGGATTTTGGCCTGCTCGTCAGTGAGGGGAATGATGAATTCCTTGTAGTGCTTCTTGCGCGATTCGGGGGCTTCGTAGCTTTCTTCCTGCCGCGCAAATTCCATGAAACCGGTGGGCTTTCCCATTTTGATTTCCTTTAAATGCTTGTTCACCACAGAGTCACAGAGCCACCGAGAAAAACCAGTTCAATTTGGGGCTCTCTGTGCCTCTGTGTCTCTGTGGTTAAAAGGTCTTACGCAGTCACGGCTGCCTTGGCGGCGGCCAGTTCCTTGAGCGCGCGGCGGTATTCCTTCGGCATGACCTTCACGAACGCGCGCCGGGTTTCTTCCCAGTTGCCCAAGAGGGTACGGGTGCGGATGCTGCCGGTGTGCTTGTAGTGCTGCTCCAGCAGGCGCTTGAGGATCACTTCGTCCGCCTCCTGCGGGCCGCCGCGTTCCACGCTGTGCCAGATGGCCTTGTCCATCTGCACGGCCTGTTCGTTTTGCGAGAGCACCGGCTCCAGATCGACCATCGCCAGGTTGCACTTCTTGGCAAAGGCGCCGTTCGGGTCCCAGATGTAGGCCACGCCGCCGGACATGCCCGCAGCGAAGTTGCGCCCGGTATCGCCGAGCACGACCACGGTGCCGCCGGTCATGTATTCGCAGCCGTGGTCGCCCACGCCTTCGACGACCGCCGCCGCGCCGGAATTGCGCACGCCGAAGCGCTCGCCGCCCACGCCGTTGAAGTAGGCTTCGCCGGCAATCGCACCGAACAGCACGGTGTTGCCGACGATGATGTGCTCGGGGCCGAAGCCGCGGAAATCGTTCGGGGTGCGCACGATCACGCGACCGCCGGACAGGCCCTTGCCCACATAATCGTTGCCTTCGCCCACCAGATCGAGCGTGATGCCGTGCGCGAGGAAGGCACCGAAGCTCTGGCCGGCGGTGCCGGTGAACTGGATGTGGATGGTGTCGTCAGGCAAGCCTTCGTGGCCGTATTTTCTGGCGACTTCGCCGGACAGCATTGCGCCCACCGTGCGGTTGACGTTGCGGATCGGCGAGATGAACGAGGTGCGCTCGCCTTTCTCCAGCGCGGGCGCGGCCTTGGCGATGAGCTGGTGGTCGAGGGCCTTTTCCAGTTGGTGATCTTGCGTGGCGCAGACACGGCGCGCCACATCGGCGGGTACGTCGGGCATGAAGAAGATCTTGCTGAAATCGAGCCCTTGCGCTTTCCAGTGCTGGATTGCGGCCTGCTTGTCCAGGAGATCGGCGCGGCCGATGAGGTCGTCGAACTTGCGGATGCCCAGCTTGGCCATGATCTCGCGCACTTCTTCGGCGACGAAGAAGAAGTAGCGCACCACGTGCTCGGGCTTGCCGGAGAAGCGCTTGCGCAGTTCCGGGTCTTGCGTGGCGACGCCGACCGGGCAGGTGTTGAGGTGGCACTTGCGCATCATGATGCAGCCTTCGACGACGAGCGGTGCGGTCGCGAAACCGAATTCGTCCGCGCCGAGCAGCGCGCCGATCACCACGTCGCGGCCGGTCTTCATCTGGCCATCGACCTGGACAGCGATGCGGTCGCGCAGACCGTTGATGACGAGCGTCTGCTGCGTTTCGGCGAGGCCCAGTTCCCACGGCGAACCGGCGTGCTTGATCGACGAGAGCGGCGATGCGCCCGTGCCGCCGTCGTGCCCGGCGATGACCACATGGTCGGCCTTGCACTTGGCGACGCCGGCTGCGACCGTGCCCACGCCGACTTCGGAGACCAGCTTCACGGAAATGGCCGCTTTCGGGTTGACGTTCTTCAGGTCGTGGATGAGCTGCGCCAGGTCCTCAATCGAATAGATGTCGTGGTGCGGCGGCGGCGAAATCAGGCCGACGCCGGGCACCGAGAAGCGCAGCTTGGCGATGTATTCCGAGACTTTGTGGCCGGGCAACTGGCCGCCTTCACCGGGCTTGGCGCCCTGAGCCATCTTGATCTGGATCTGGTCGGCGGAAGTCAGGTATTCCGCCGTGACGCCGAAGCGCCCGGAAGCCACTTGCTTGATCTTCGAGCGCAGCGAATCGCCGTCTTCGAGCTCCGTATCGGATTCGATCAGGTCATGACCGAGGATGCTGGCGAACGATTCACCCTTCTTGATGAGGATGCCGTTCATCTCGTTGCGGTAGCGTTTTTCGTCCTCGCCGCCTTCGCCGGTGTTCGACTTGCCGCCGATGCGGTTCATGGCGATGGCGAGCGTGGTGTGCGCTTCCGTGCTGATCGAGCCGAGCGACATCGCGCCGGTGGCAAAACGCTTGACGATGTCCTTGGCCGGCTCGACTTCGTCGAGGGGAATCGCCTTGGCCGGGTCGAATTTGAAATCGAACAGGCCGCGCAGCGTCATGTGGCGCGCGTCCTGCTCGTTGATGATCCGCGCGTATTCCTTGTAGGTCTGGAAGCTGTCGGCGCGCGTGGAATGCTGGAGCTTGGCAATCGCGTCCGGCGTCCACATGTGCTCCTCGCCGCGGGTGCGGAAAGCGTATTCGCCGCCGGCATCGAGCATCCCGGCGAGCACCGGGCTCTTGCCGAAAGCGTCCTTGTGCAGGCGGATCGCTTCTTCTGCGACCTCGAAAATGCCGATGCCTTCGACCTTGGACGGCGTGCCGCGGAAATACTTGTCGACCAGCGCCTTGTTGAGACCGATGGCCTCGAAAATCTGCGCGCCGCAGTAGGACATGTAGGTCGAGATGCCCATCTTGGACATGACCTTCTGCAGCCCCTTGCCGATGGCCTTGGTGAAGTTGTAGATCGCCTTGTCGCCGTCACCGTCCGGCGTGGCCAGCGCCATGTCGCGCAGCGTTTCCATGACGAGATAGGGGTGAACCGCTTCCGCGCCGTAGCCGGCGAGCAGGGCGAAGTGGTGTACCTCGCGCGCCGAGCCGGTTTCGACGACGAGGCCGGTGCTGGTGCGCAGGCCGCGGCTGACCAGGTGCAGATGGATTGCGCTGGTGGCGAGCAGCGCCGGAATGGCGACGTGCTGCGCATCCAGCTTGCGGTCCGAAACGATCAGCACGTTGTAGCCGGACTTCACGGCGTCTTCAGCCTGCGCGCACAGCGAGGCGACGCGCGCTTCGATGCCCTCGTTGCCCCATTCCACCGGATAGCAGATGTCGAGCTCGTACGACTTGAACTTGTTGTCGGTGTAGTGCTCGATGTGGCGCAGCTTGGCCATGTCCTTGAAATCGAGCACGGGCTGGCTGACTTCAAGACGCATCGGCGGGTTGATGTTGTTGAGATCGAGCAGATTCGGCTTCGGGCCGATGAACGACACCAGCGACATCACGATCTGTTCGCGGATCGGGTCGATCGGCGGGTTCGTCACTTGGGCGAAGAGTTGCCTGAAGTAGTTGTAGAGCGGCTTGTTCTTGCTCGACAGGACCGCGAGCGGCGAATCGTTGCCCATCGAACCGATGGCTTCCTCGCCGGAGGCTGCCATCGGTGCGAGCAGGAACTTGACGTCTTCCTGCGTGTAGCCGAACGCCTGCTGGCGGTCGAGCAGCGGGGCGCGTTCTTCCGCTTGCGGTTCCGGGCCGTCGACTTCGTCGAGCTTGATCTGGATGCGGCTGATCCACTCGCGGTAGGGCTTGGCGTTGGCGAGCGAATCCTTGAGCTCCTTGTCGTCGATGATGCGGCCGGCTTCCATGTCGATGAGGAACATCTTGCCCGGTTGCAGGCGCCATTTCTTGACGATGCGGTTTTCCGGGATTGGCAGCACGCCGGCTTCGGAGGCCATGACGACCAGATCGTCGTCGGTCACGATGTAGCGCGCGGGGCGCAGGCCGTTGCGGTCGAGCGTGGCGCCGATCTGGCGACCGTCAGTGAACGCAATCGCGGCCGGACCGTCCCACGGTTCCATCATCGCGGCGTGGTATTCGTAGAAGCCGCGGCGGTTGGCGTCCATCTGCTCGTGCTGTTCCCATGCTTCCGGGATCATCATCATCGCGGCGTGCGCCAGCGGGTAGCCGGCCATGGTCAGGAGTTCGATGCAGTTGTCGAAGGTCGCGGTATCGGACTGGCCTTCGTAGACTATCGGGTAAAGCTTGGCCAGATCGTCGCCGAGCACGGCGGATTTCATCACGCCTTCACGGGCGCGCAGCCAGTTGAAGTTGCCCTTCACCGTGTTGATTTCGCCATTGTGCGCAATCATGCGGTAGGGGTGGGCGAGCGGCCATTCCGGGAAAGTGTTGGTCGAGAAACGCTGGTGAACCAGCGCCAGCGCGGAAATGCAGCGCGGGTCGGCCAAGTCCTTGTAATACACGCCGACCTGGTTGGCGAGCAGCAGTCCCTTGTAGATGATGGTGCGCGCCGACATCGACGGCACATAGTATTCCTTGCCGTGCTTGAGCTGCAGCTTCTGGATCGCGTGGCTGACTTCCTTGCGGATCACGTAGAGTTTGCGCTCCAGCGCCTCGGTCACCATGATGTCCGGCCCGCGGCCGATGAAGACCTGGCGGATGACCGGCTCCTTGGCCTTGACGGTGGGCGACATCGGCATGGTGGGGTCGACCGGCACGTCGCGCCAGCCCAGCAGCACTTGCCCCTCGGCGCGTACCGCGCGCTCGATTTCCTGTTCGCAGGCGATGCGCGAGGCGTTTTCCTTGGGCAGGAAGATCATGCCCACGCCGTACTCGCCGGCTGGAGGCAGTTTCACGCCCTGTTTGGCCATTTCTTCGCGGAAGAACTGGTCGGGAATCTGGATCAGGATGCCGGCACCGTCGCCCATCAGCGGATCGGCCCCGACCGCGCCGCGGTGATCGAGGTTTTCCAGGATCTTCAGGCCGTTTTCAATGATGGAATGGCTTTTCTGGCCCTTGATGTGGGCGACAAAACCGACGCCGCAGGCATCGTGTTCGTGGGCGGGATCGTAGAGCCCTTGGGGGTGCTGCATGATTCAACTCCTCGTGCAGGGAACGGCGCACTATCGAAAAAAACCGGATGCATCCGCGCGGTGGCCTGTTTCTGTCCGGAACCGGACCGGCCAGGGTTTCGCGGGAACGGAAGGTTGTTCTTGTGGTATCAGGGAAAATACTACCTACACTTTTCCGGGGGCGCGATAGGTCGAGGGGTGAATTTGTCGGGCGGAAGCAAAAAAAGACCTGTCGAAGGGGGCTTCGACAGGTTTTAGGTTCTGTTGACGTTGGTTACAAAACTGCGTTTGGGGTAGTTCGAGATGGATTTCAAGGCGCAAAGCGCGCCGCAATACGGGTATTGCAAGCGGTTTGCAACGCAGAAAGC
>NZ_FOVE01000024.1 GCF_900115065.1 Formivibrio citricus
GAGAAGCACAGCAAGGCGCGGGAATTCGGCGAGCACTGTCTGAGGCCGCAGGCCGAGTTGCGCAGCCGCCGCGTCTTGCGAGCATCGCAGGGAACCCTGCAGGGGCGCCGGAGCGGGCTCGCCTAGGGGTGAAGGGGATTTGGCGAGACAAATCCCTTTCCCGCCTGCCGGGCGGAACCGGCTGTACACCCTGCGCCGCAGGCGCATAAAAATTCTTAAGTGAACGACATTACGGTGCTTGCCGGGGTTTGTTTTGTCAGCGCTGTTGCCGCGCCTGCACCGTGGCAGTAAACGTATCGATGATCGGCTGGATACGATCATGCTTGAGCTTGAGCGCGGCCTGATTCACGACCAAGCGTGAGCTAATTTCGCGGATATGTTCGACGGCGACCAGATTGTTGGCCTTCAGCGTTCCGCCGGTGGACACCAGATCGACAATCGCATCGGCCAATCCCACCAGCGGGGCCAGTTCCATCGAGCCATAGAGCTTGATCAGGTCGACGTGCACGCCCTTGGCCGCAAAGTGCTCGCGCGCGCACTGGGTGTACTTGGTCGCCACGCGCAGACGTGCGCCCTGTTTGACCGCACCTTCATAGTCGAAACCGTTCTGCACTGCGACCATCAGCCGGCACTTGGCGATTTCCAGATCCAGCGGCTGGTACAGGCCGGCGCCACCATGCTCCAGCAGCACATCCTTGCCCGCCACGCCGAGATCGGCCGCGCCGTACTGCACATAGGTCGGCACGTCGGAAGCGCGCACGATAATGAGGCGCACGTCGTCGCGATTGGTGCCGATGATTAGCTTGCGCGAGGATTCCGGGTCTTCGTTCGGCGTGATGCCGGCCGCAGCCAGCAGCGGCAGGGTTTCTTCAAAAATGCGACCTTTGGAAAGGGCGATGGTGATCATGAGGCTTTCCTTGTTTTTCGCGGGTTACGGCCTCAAGCCTAACCCGCGCTACATCAACTGATTCTTTCGATCTGTGCGCCAACACCGTTGAGCTTGGCCTCGATGTGTTCGTAACCGCGGTCCAGATGGTAAATGCGGTCCACGATGGTTTCGCCCTCTGCCACCAGACCGGCAATCACCAGCGAGGCCGAGGCGCGCAAGTCGGTCGCCATCACGGTCGCGCCGGAGAGCTTCTCGACCCCGGTCACGATGGCGGTATTACCTTCAGTTTCGATCTTGGCACCCATGCGGATCAGTTCCGGTGCGTGCATGAAGCGGTTCTCGAAAATGGTTTCCGTCACCACCCCGGTGCCTTCGGCCACGCAGTTGAGCATCATGAACTGCGCCTGCATGTCGGTCGGGAAAGCAGGGTGCGGCGCGGTGCGCACGCTGACCGCCTTGGGGCGGCGCGGCATGTCGAGCGCGATCCAGGTATCGCCCGCTTCGATGACGGCGCCGGCTTCCTGCAGCTTGTCGAGCACGGCATCGAGCAGCCCGGCGCGCGTATTGCGCAACACGATCTTGCCCCGCGCTGCGGCGGCGGCCACGAGGAAAGTGCCCGTTTCGATGCGGTCCGGCATCACGGCATGGTCGGCACCGTGCAACTCCTTCACGCCCTCGATCGTGATCGTGTCAGTGCCGTGACCGTGGATTTTGGCGCCCATCTTGATCAGGCATTCGGCCAGATCAACGATTTCCGGCTCGCGCGCCGCGTTTTCCAGTACGGTCACACCGTCGGCCAGCACTGCGGCCATCATCAGGTTCTCGGTGCCGGTCACGGTCACCATGTCGGTCACGATGCGCGCACCCTTGAGGCGGCCCTTGGCCTTGACGTAGCCATGCTCGATCACGATCTCGGCACCCATCGCGCGCAAACCCTTGATGTGCTCGCCCACCGGCCGTGCACCGATGGCGCACCCGCCCGGCAATGAAACCGAGGCTTCGCCGAAGCGTGCCAGCGTCGGCCCCAGCACCAGGATCGACGCACGCATGGTTTTCACGAGCTCGTACGGGGCGACGAGGTTGTTGACCGTGCTGCCGGTCAGTTCGAATTCGTGCACGTTGTCGGTCATCACGCGCATGCCCATGCCCTGCAAGAGCTTCTGCGTGGTGAGCACGTCGCGCAGTTGCGGCACGTTGGTCAGCCGCAGCGTATCGGCGGTCAGCAGGCTCGCGCACAGGATCGGCAGCGCGGCATTCTTGGCGCCGGAAATGCTGATTTCGCCGTTGAGCGGCAGGCCGCCGGTGATTTTGAGTTTGTCCATTTCTATCCAGTTATTTCTTCAGCCACCAGATGATGAAGGCGACAGCCAGCACGACCCACGGCAGGTTGACCAAGGCGCGACCGAGGCTGGAAAAGCCGTCTTGCGGCAAGGGCGCCGGCTTGTTGGCTTCTTCGACAGCCCGCTTTTGCCGCTCGACACCGTCAAGACCGAAGCGTTCTTCGGGTTTCATTCCCTATCCCCGGATGGAGCGGCAACAGATGGATCGTCGCCTTGATTCTTTGAGAGGGCCGATTGGTCTTGGCGCCTTGATTTGAAGGCGGATTTTAGCACGTCCACACCCACCCTCCAGATGGAATTTCCTTGAACTTCCTTATCCGCTCAGTCATCGGGGAGCATTTTGCTTTTCTTCTGGCGGCTTTCGATTTGCTTGATGCTTTGTCCGGGCGAGGGCAGATCTTTCGGCATCGCGCCGCCTAGCTCGCGAATCGTTTCGCGCACTTTCTTGCCAACCTCATAATGCGTCTTGTTGGCGCGCTGTTTGCCTTGCACGCCCTCGCGACGCAGCTTCTCTTAGGCCTGCGTAGCGCGGAACAGGTTGGCCGCCAGTTCCGTGCTGCCCATGTGGTCCAGAATTTTCTGGCTTTTCTTCAGCCGCTTGCGCGCATGAATTTCCTTTACTCCGAGACCTCCGTACAGCCCCTTGTAGCCGTGGTCCTGGAAAATCGCATAATCCATTGGCATTTCCACGCCAGCGACCTTTGCCGCTGCAGCCAGATACGTGTTGTGCTGCGCCAGCTCATTGCGAATGGCAAGCCGTTTTTCATCTTCGCTTAACCGGGCAAAGCTTGTATCGTCGGCCAACTCCTGCCGCCGCGTCTGCATGGCAAAGTAGGTTTGGCCGTTGGCAATGACCGGCTTCCCAGGATCGCCGTTCTGCACGATCAGGTAGCAGGCATAACGCGAGAGGCGTATATCCGGTAGCTCACGTTTTACTCCGGAACCGATCTCGACCATTTCGAGGACATCCTCGAAATGGTCTTCCTCCATCTATCCACTGTTTTGTGAAATGCGCCACATCCTGCACAACACCGACGGCAGCGAGCCGAAGCTCGCACACGATGGCGACACCTACTTCGACCACAAGGCCAAGGGCAACGGCTTCGGCTTCGGTTTCGGTTTCGGGCTGGTTTACCCGGACAGCATCGCCCGCACCTTGTCCGCCCGTTATTACAAGGACGGCTCGGAAATTCTGGTCTGGCAGGGCGAAGGCAAAAACCCGCGCCGCCTCACCCCGCGCGAATGTGCCCGGCTGATGGGCTGCCCGGACGATTTCCGGATTCCGGTGTCGGATACGCGGGCTTATCGGCTATTCGCCGATGCGGCAATGCCACCGATGATGGCAGCGATAGCGAAACTGGTTTGTCAGCCAAACAAGCCTTCCGCTACAGTGATCGCTTCTTCGGCTGCTTTGCCTGCGGGGTTGATCGTGACGAGTAAAAATTGGACGCGCGAACAGGTGTTGATTGCTCTCAACCTGTATTGCCAGTTGCCGTTTGGCAAACTGCACAAAGGCAATCCACTGATCATTGAAACAGCCAAGCTTATCGGCAGAACGCCAAGCTCGCTGGCCATGAAACTCACAAACTTAGCCAGCCTTGATCCCGCCATTATCGAAACAGGCCGCAAGGGGCTACCGGGTAGTTCTTCGCTGGATAAAGAGATTTGGCAGGAGTTTCAGGCCAATCCGGATGCGGTTGGTTATGAAAGTCAGTTGCTCATGGATGCATTGGCAAAAACAGACCGCATCATCGAACCGTTATCCAGCGAGGCAGAGCCGGATGATGTCCTACCAAGCTTCTTTGCCGAGAACACAACCGCACGAGTACAAATTCGCGTTAGGCAGTCATTCTTTAGAAAAACCATCCTGAGCAGCTATGAGGGACGTTGCTGCATGACAGGGCTGGCCGATCCACGCCTTCTCGTTGCTAGCCATATCGTGCCATGGGCCAAAGATGAGAAAAACCGCCTCAACCCAGCCAACGGCTTGTGTCTATCTTCGCTGCACGACAAGGCCTTTGATCGCGGCCTGCTTACCGTTACTCCCGACTTTGTGATCAAGGTATCACCGCAACTCAATACGCTGGGCGACAACCCATTTACGAAAGACTATTTGATTGGGCTTGAAGGCAGAAAAATTGCCTTGCCCAAAAAATTCTGGCCTTTGCGCGAATTTCTCGATTACCACCACGATGAACTGTTTCTGAGATAAGCCCGATGAATTATTCCGTCTTCGAGTACCTATACCGCGATGCAGGCAATTACAAAGCTTGGGGCGCGTTACTTTTGGAAGGAGAAACGACCGAGGCAGAAATGGCCCGTATACGACGGCATCTTCTGGATAACGAATTTTTTATCGCCGAACAAATTGGTGTTCCAGTGCTTTACGAGCAGCTTTGGCAACAGTGCCAAAGCGAGCCTTCCGAAGAGTTGGATCATGTGTGGCATGAATTCTGCCGCATCCGAGAAGCAACAGCGGAAGACCGCATTCAACTGCCAACTTTTGGAACGACCGCAGCGTTAGTGGCTGCTTTTGAAGCTGTCGGCAAGTGGGATTGGGCACTTTCTCGGAACTACGAACTATAGGCCTGGGCCTGAATTAGTAGCGTAGCCCGGATGGAGGTCATTGACCGGAATCCGGGAATGCTGGTTGAGCGGCACCTCCCCCGGATTTCGCTGCGCTGCATCCGGGCTACGGGGAATTATTCGGGGATGCCGATCTCGTCCTGCAAACCGCCTGCCCAGTCGATGGGCAAAATATGGCGGGCGAGGTACTGGTGGAAACTGGAATATGGCCAATCGGCCACGTGCTGCGCATGCCCGTGCTTTACCGGGTTGAAATGGATGTAGTCTACGTGACGGGCGTAATCCGCCTCGTCGTGAATGGTGTGTTCCCAGAATCGGCTTTGCCACAATAAGGCGTTGCCTTTCCCATCAAGCAATAACGCTTCCCCTTCCTTGCGTATTTTCCGCACGAACGCCGATTTGATTGCCTGCCAACGGCCGGAGTAATCCGCGTCGTCTTCCGGCAAGGTCCAGATTGTGTGCAGGTGTTCAGGCAGAACGACAATCGCATCGATATGAAACGGTTTTTGCCTTTTCACCTCGGCAAATGCCGCGCGCAATGCATCGATATGGCGGGTCAGGCAATCCGATTGCCGATTGCGCAGGGTAGCGGTGAAGAAATAGGTGCCTCCGGGAACATAATTACGCCGATACAAGACCATGTTCACCTCTTGGTGCAAACGGAGCCCGGATGCAATCCGGGATTGGCGTTTTCTGGTATCGCTCCCGGATTCCGCTGCGCTGCATCCGGGCTACGGGCTAATGCCGCAATTTGTACCCCGACCTGAGCATCTGCAGCGTTATCCCCGCGAGCAGCGCGAAAGTCACGCCGACCACCGCGAGGCTCTGCCACGGACTGGCATCGCTGACGCCGAAGCAGCCGTAGCGGAAGCCGTCGATCATGTAGAACACCGGGTTCCAGTGCGAGAGGGCCTGCCAGAACGGCGGCAGGCTGTGGATCGAGTAAAAGACGCCGGAGAGGAAAGTCAGCGGCATGATGATGAAGTTCTGGAAGCCGGCCAACTGGTCAAACTTTTCCGCCCAGATGCCACCGATGATGCCCAGCGCGCCCATCACGCCACAGCCCAGCACCATGAACAGCAGCAGCCAGACGGGATGCGAGAACGGCGGCATGGCAAAGAACAGGGTCACGGCGATTACGCCGATGCCGACCACCAAGCCGCGCACGATGCTCGCCAGCAGGTGCGCGAGGAAGAACTCCAGATAGGACAGGGGCGGCAGCAGGATGAAAACGATGCTGCCCGTGACCTTGGCCTGGATCAGGCTGGACGAGGCATTGGCAAAGCTGTTCTGCAGCATCGACATCATCGCCAGACCGGGAATCAGGAAGGCCGCGTAGCTGACGCCGGGGTAGGGTTCGACATGCTGGCCGATCGAATGAGAGAAAATCAACTGGTAAAGCAGCGCCGTCAGCACGGGCGCGGCCACGGTCTGGAAGGCGACGCGCCAGAAGCGCAGGATTTCTTTCTGGAGCAGGGTGTAGAAGCGCATGGGTTTGTGAGGTGTAAGGGGTCAGGAGGGAGGAGCCGTTTCTGCAATTGCGGGAGCGGGTTTACACCTCACCCCTCACGCCAGACTCCTCACCGATGCATCATGTCGACAAAAATTTCTTCCAGATCGGGCTTGGTCACTTCGATGTCCTTCAGCCCGATCCCGGCCCGGCGCAACTCGCCCAGAATGTCTTCCAGCGCACAGCAATCGGCCAGCTTCAGTTCGAATTCCGGCCCGGAGCCACCGGTCACCAGCGGCATCAGCGAATCGGGTAGCGCTTGCGCGGTGGTGACGATCCGCAGGCTCCGGGCGCTGCCGTGCCCCATCAGCGTATCCTTGTCTTCCAGCGCGATCAACCGGCCCTGCTTGAGCATCGCAATGCGGTTGCACAGGGTTTCGGCCTCTTCGAGATAATGAGTGGTCAGCACGATGGTGTGCCCGGCTTCGTTGAGGCGGCGGATGAACGCCCACAGCGACTGGCGCAGTTCGACGTCGACACCCGCAGTCGGTTCGTCGAGCACGATCACGGGCGGGCGGTGCACCAGCGCCTGCGCCACCATGACCCGGCGCTTCATGCCGCCGGAGAGCTTGCGCATGTTGGTATCGGCCTTTTCGGCCAGACCGATGTTGAGGAGGATCTCGTCGATCCAGTCGTCGTTGTGGCGGATGCCGAAATAGCCGGACTGGAAGCGCAGGGTTTCGCGCACCGTGAAAAAGGGATCAAACACCAGTTCCTGCGGCACGATACCGATGGCGCTGCGCGCCGCGCGGTAATCCTGCACCACGTCGTACCCCATGACGGTCGCAGTACCGGATGTAGCACGAGCCAGCCCGCCAAGGATGGAAATCAGGGTGGTCTTGCCGGCCCCGTTGGGGCCGAGGAGAGCGAAGAAATCGCCTTGCTCGACGCGGAAACTGACCTCGTCGAGCGCAGAGAACGAACCAAACTGCTTGCAGATGCGATCGAAAACGATCGCGCTCACGGCTGTTCGGCCCTGGCTTTGACGGAGGGCTTCGCCGGGTCAGCCGGTTTTACAGGTTGACTGCCCTGTTCCTTCTTGGGTGCGGCTGGAGCAGGATCCTTGCCGTCGGGGTCGTCGTTCCCCATGGGCAGGGGGTAGGGCGGATTGCCGTCATGCACCTTGAACCAGCGCCGCTGCAGGTAGGTATCGCGCACGAAAGCGTATTCGTCGTACTGCTCGGCAAGGGTCTTGTCGAACGGCAGCAACTGGGCACGCTTATCCATCGCGTTCACGCCAATGAACACATAGCGCGCGCTCTCCGGATTGAGATAGGTAGTCGGCCCCGCTGCAAAATAAATGGCTGAATCAACCGAATCACGTACCGTTTTCGGCCCAAGCCCCGGCAACATCAGGTAAGGGCCGGAAGGAACGCCCCAGTAGCCCAGCGTCTGCCCGAAGTCCTCGTCGCTCTTGGGAATCTCGAGCTCGGTTGCGACATCGAAAAGCCCGGCCAAACCAACCGTCGTATTGAGCAACACCCGACCCAAGCCATTGCCGGCATCCTCAAACTTGCCTTGCAGCGCAGCGGCCGGGATCGCAAACAGATCGTAGATATTCTCGAAGAAATTGTGCACGCCCTTCTGGACGGGCTCAGGGGTGACCGTGGTCCAAGTCTGGGCCAGTGGGCGCAGCGCGACCTTGTCGATACCCTTGTTCAGGGTATAGAGCGGGCGGTTGATCGATTCGAGCGGATCATAGTTGTTGCTGGGCGTGGCACATCCGGCCAGCGCCAGCGCAAAAAGACAGGCGATCAGGCGTCGCATGGCAAAAATCCTCGGCAGGGAGTCTCATTGTAGTTCAACAATGTATGCATCACCCGGCCTGCGGCAATATTTCCTTCAGGCCGTAGACGCCCATCAATTGATGCAGGCCGGACGGGACAGCGATGAATTCCAGTTCTGCTCCTGCGGCCCGGGCCTGGCGACTCCAGTGCAGCAAAAGCGCGACCGCGGCCGAATCGACCTCGGTCACCCCGGAGAAATCCACCTGCAGTTTGCTTCCCGGTCCGGGAACGCCCAGCGAATCGAGCTGGCGCGCTGCGGTATCGAATGTCAGCGGACCGGAAATCTGCAGGGAAGTACTCATCGCTTGGAGGCCACTTTATTGCCGCGTGCAGCGGCATTGCGTCCGGAAAGATTCTTGATCAGGCCATCGATGCCTTCCTTCTGCACGATGGCATTGAACTGATTGCGGTGGTTGTTGATGAAGCTGATGCCATCGACCGCGATGTCGTAGACTTTCCAGCCTGCGGAGGTCTTTTCAAAGCTGAAATCGAGCGGAATCGGCTTCTGGCCGGGCAGGAAGACTTCGGTCCGCACATCCAGTTCGTCGGAAGAATTGCCGCCGCGCGAGCCCTTCACGTCGACGCGCGCATTCTTGTAGATCGTGAGCGCGGAAAGATAGGTGCGCACCAGCATCTGGCGGAACTCGCGGACCAGCGCCTGTTGCTGCTCCGGCGTGGCATTGCGCCAATGACGCCCCACAGCCAGCGCCGTCATCCGGTTATAGTTGGCGAGCGGCGCCACACGGGCATCGACCTGATCGCGTACCCGTGCGGAGTCCTTGTCGTTCTTGCGGATGATTTCCAGCACGTCGCGACTGACACTGCGGACAATCTGTTCCGGCGCATCGGCCGGAGCCGCCACGGAACTGCCGGCCACAAGCGCCAGCGACATTGCCACGAACCAGAATTTGATGCTTTTCATTGTTTTCACTTTCCTGCTTCGGTTGAATCCTTGTTACCGCCTTCGGCCTTGCTGAACAGGAAGCGGCTGATCAGCTGCTCCAGCACGATGGCGGAGGACGTAATCTTGAACGTATCGCCGGACTTGAGCATCTTGTCGTCCGCGCCCGGGGTAATACCGATGTACTGCTCGCCCAGAAGGCCGGATGTCAGGATCTCGGCCGAGCTGTCGCGGCTGTACTGGTAGCGGGCATCCATCGCCATGTGCACCCGTGCCACATACCGCTGCGGATCGAGTTCGATGGCATTCACCCGCCCCACGACCACGCCAGCACTCTTGATCGGTGCACGCACCTTGAGCCCGCCAATGTTGTCGAAGTTCGCGACCAGCTCGTAACTCTGGTTCACCGCCAGCGTGCTCTGGCTGCTGACCTTGAGCGCCAGGAACAGCAGTGCAGCAGCGCCGGCAACGGCAAACAGCCCAACCCAGAAATCGATCATTCCCCGTTTCATTAGCTTATTCTCCAGACAGGGTTTGTTGTGTAACGCATTTATTCCAATTCGCCTTGGAAACGATAATTTTGTCGGCTACGCCACGCAGGGCTTTGCCGTACTACTTGTACTGTCCGCAGCCCTGCTCGCTTGCCTTCGCATTCTCGTTTCCAATGCTTTTTGGAATTACACGCCCCGAAACATGAATGCGGTCAGCACGAAATCAAGCGCCAGGATTACCAGCGCCGAAGTCACCACCGTGCGCGTGGTCGCGCCGGATACACCCTCGGCCGTCGGCGGTGCATCGTAGCCCTCGAACACGGCGATCAGCGACACGGCCACGCCGAAAAAGGCGCTCTTGATCACGCCGTTCATTACGTCGAGACGGAAATCGACTGCCGCCTGCATCTGCGACCAGAAGCTGCCTTCGTCGAGCCCCAGAAGCTGCACGCCGATCAGGTAGCCGCCGAAAATGCCCATCGCGCTGAACATCGCCGCCAAGAGCGGCATGGAAATCACGCCCCCCCAGAACCGCGGCGCGACCACGCGCGCCACCGGATTGACCGCCATCATTTCCATCGCCGCCAGCTGTTCGGTGGCCTTCATCAATCCGATCTCGGCGGTAATGGCCGATCCCGCACGACTGGCGAACAGCAGGGCGCCGACCACCGGGCCGAGCTCGCGCACCAGAGACAGGGCCACCAGTACGCCCAGCGACGAAGACGCGCCGAAGCGCACCAGCGTTTCATAGCCTTGCAGCGCCAGCACCATGCCGACGAACAAGCCGGATACGACGATGATCAGCACCGACAGCACGCCGGCAAACCAGATCTCGCGCATCGTCAACCTGAAGCGGACCAGTGAAACCGGCGAATGGCGCAGGATCGCGATGAAGAAGCGGCAGGCAAACCCGAGCTTGACGATGCCGCGGGTCAGCGGCGCACCGATGCGGGAAAACAGGTTCACCAGAACATTAACCATTGGCCGCCTCCAGCCCCAGATCGGCCGCATAGGGCGCTGCCGGCTTGTGGAAAGGCACCGGACCGTCCGGCTCGGCATTGATGAACTGGCGCACAAAGGGATGTTCCGAGGCCCGCACTTCGTCGGGCGAGCCCTGCGCCACGACCACGCCGTCGGCCAGGAAATAGATGTAATCCACGAGCGCCAGCGATTCGGCGACATCGTGCGTCACAACGATAGACGCGGTTCCGAGCGCATCGTTGAGCTCGCGGATCAACTTGCCGGTCGTCGCCAGCGAAATCGGGTCGAGGCCGGTAAACGGCTCGTCGTAAAGCATCACGCGCGGATCGAGCGCAATCGCCCGCGCCAATGCCACACGCCGTGCCATGCCCCCGGAAAGCTCGGCCGGCATCAGTCTGGCCGCGCCGCGCAGGCCCACGGCTTGCAATTTCATCAGCACCAGGTCGCGGATCATCGATTCCGGGAGGTTGGTGCGCTCGCGCAGCGGGAAGGCTACGTTGTCGAACACCGAAAGATCGGTGAACAGCGCGCCAAACTGGAACAGCATGCCGAGCTTGCGGCGCAGGCGGTACAAATCGCGTTCGCCGAGATTGCCGACGTTTTCGCCATCGACCAAAACTTCGCCGCTGTCCGGCCGGATCTGCCCGCCGATGAGCTTCAGCAAGGTGGTCTTGCCCGAGCCGGACCCGCCCATGATAGCCACTACCTGGCCGCGCGCGACCGTCAGCGACACATCCCTGAGGACGATCTCTTCTTCGTAGGCAAAGCTGACATTGCGGAACTCGACCAGCGGAGCGGACATGACGAAAGTCATTGCGATTCGGGAAAACGCTTGATTTTACAGGGATCGAAACCCGCTAGCCAGCCAAATTGTTGCCAGGATGCAACACGGAGGATCTGCGCACACCCTCTTCACAAAACCACGCCACACAATGTAAATTACTTCAAAAATAAGTTACACGAATTAATAATGAACGAATTCGGTAAGCGTATGACAAAAATCCCCTTGCATCTGCGAGGTAGTCCCGTACTTTCATGCCGGAAGGAATGACATGCCAAAATCGATTTTCCGGCGCCTGTTTTTGGCCTCCATGGCGATGATTCTCGCCGCCTGCGGGGCTGCACCCGGACTGCCGCAGACGGCGGGCCGCCACACTGCGCCAGCATCGCCAGCACCTGTCGGCATTCCCAAACCGGTCTCCGTCGCACCCTCTCTTCCCAAGCCCAAATCCGTGCCGCGCACTGAAACCTACAGCGTGGTTGTCAGCAAGCTCGACGTGCACAGCCTGCTGTTCGCGCTGGCGCGCGATGCCAGGGTCGATCTCGACATCCACCCCGGCTTGACGGGCGAGGTCACGCTCAATGCGATCAACCAGACCCTGCCGCAGATTCTGGAACGCATCGGCGGGCAGATCGACATGCGCTGGCGCATGGAAAACGGCACGCTAACGGTCATGCCGGATACGCCGTACCTGAAAACCTACCGGATCGATTATTTCAATCTCGCGCGCAACGTCAAATCGACCGTAAGCATCGCCAACTCGGTCGACTCGACCGGCGGGTCGCCAACGGGTGCGGGCTACACCGGCGGCGGCAATACCAACAGTTCCAGCACGGTCATCGACAGCGAAACCCAGAACCAGTTCTGGAAAAAACTCGAAACCAATCTCAAGGAGATGCTGGGCATCCCGCCGGACAACCGCCAGCCTGCCTTGCAGCCCCCGCTCTACGCCATGGGCGCCACCGCGCGGCAGGCCGGCCAGATCGCGCGTCCGGCCATGTCGGCAGGAGACATCAACGCAGCGCTGGCCATCGCCGACCGCCTGACCAGGATCGAGAAAAATGCGGCGTTGGCGGAAAAAGCCGCCACGCAAATCGCGGCACTGCAAGCAAGGGTGGACAAGACGGCGCATCCCGAACCCGCTCCCGGCAAACCGGAAACAGCAAACCAGGTCATCCTGCACCCGGAAACCGGCACGCTGACCGTGCGCGCCAGCCACAAGGATCAGCAGAAGGTGGCGGAATATCTGGCGTCGGTTCAGTCTGCCGCGCTGCGGCAGGTGCTGATCGAAGCCACCGTCGTCGAGGTCACGCTGGGCGACCAATACCAAGCCGGCGTCGACTGGAGCCTGCTGACCGATTCGCGCAACTGGTCGCTCAGGCAGCAATTGACTTCGACGCGCTTCAACGCCGCCTCGCCGGTCAATATCGTCGGCTACGCGGGCGGCATGTTCACGGCCACGATGACCTTCCTCGAACAGTTCGGCCGCACGCGCGTGTTGTCGAGCCCCAAGGTCATTGCGCTCAACAACCAGACCGCCGTCATGAAAGTCGTGGACCAGCAGGTCTACTTCAGCCTGAGAATCGAGGAAGACAAGAACGAGAACGGAGTCATAACCAACCGCACCTACACCAGCGAGATCCGCACCGTCCCGGTCGGGCTGGTCATGCAGGTCACGCCGCAAATCGCCGAATCGGGCGTCGTCACGCTCAGCGTGCGCCCCACGATCACCAAGATCAGCAGCTATGTGGAAGACCCGGCCGTAGCCATGCTCGCGGCAACCAACAATCTCAACGTGAAGAGCCTCATCCCCAACCTGCAGGTGCGCGAATTCGATTCCACGCTCAAGGTGCCGAGCGGTCAGGTCGCCGTGCTGGGCGGGCTGATCCAGGATTCGCAACTCAACGAGCGCAACGGCGTACCGGGGCTGTCGCGCCTGCCCGTTCTGGGCGACCTCTTCAGCTACCGCGACGACAGCGTCAGAAAAACCGAGCTCGTCATTTTCCTGAAGCCGGTCGCCATCCGGGAAAGCGGGCTGGACGGGCAACTCGCCCACCTGCGGCAATTCGCCGCGGACCGGGATTTTTTCGAGCGCGGCGAAGAACACGAGTTGTCCGCCTTCCGCAGCGGCAACCTGCCCGCCGAGAACGCGTCCATCCCCGTTCGGCTGGAGTGAAAGATGAGCCTGAATTTCTCACCACAGAGACACGGAGGCACGGAGAAAAGCGGGCACGGGGATGAACGCGAGCTTCCGGCAAGCGGGCTGGCATTGCAAGTCGAGCCCGGCATACCCCGGACGTACATCGACCCGTCACAGTCCGCGCCCGCTTCTCCCCCTCCGCCACCGCCCGTGTCAAAAAGAGCTGCGACCAAGAACCTGCTACCCTGGCTGGTTCTCGGCGCCTGCCTGGCTCTCGGCGGCACGGTCGGCTGGATCTGGCGGCAATCGCAGCACCCCGTCCCGCAGCCCGAACCGGTACCGATGAAGGCATCGGCCAGCCGTGGCGCCCCTGCTGTGGCCGTTCCGATGCAAACCGCAGCCCCGCTTCCACAGCGCTCCCGCCGTGACGATCCCAAACCGCGCACCGAAACCCGCACCGTCGCCAGCCAGCCCGTCATCGTACGCAGGCACCGCGACACCGCCGTTCCTCCACAACTGGAAGAAGCCTGGCAAGCCTTCCAGCGCGACGACTTCGCAACGGCAGAGAGACTGTACCGCAACGTGCTGGGCGCTGACCGGAACAACCGCGACGCCCTGCTCGGTCTGGCGGCCATCGCCATCCGGCAAGACCGCAAACCGGAAGCCGCTGGTCACTACCAACATCTCTTGACGCTCAACCCGCGCGACGAAGCTGCCCAGAGCGGCCTCCTGATGCTGGAACCGGAGCAGTTCAACGAGGCGACCGAAGCGCAGGAACAGTATTTCCGCGCCTATTCCCGCGATCCCGGCAACGCCGATCTGGCATTCAACCTGGCAGTGAGTCTGGAGCAGATCCGCCAATCCAGCCTCGCCGCGGAGTATTACCGCAAGGCGTTGGCTCTGGGCGGCAACTTCGACCGCGCAACCGCAGAAAAGCGGCTTGCGGAAATCACGGGAGAAACCCCATGAACCTGAAACCCTTGGTTAAACCACAGAGGCACAGAGAACACAGAGGAAAAATCGGCAGTTATGGCTTGATGCCGCAACCCACACGCAAGATTTCTTGTTCTTCTCCCGACCTCCGTGTCTCTGTAGTGAGGAATTCAAGATGAACGCACCGCTGCGAACCTGCCCACCCTTGGGCACACAACTCGTTGCCATGGGGCTCGTCACTCAGGATCAGCTGAACATTGCCCTGCGGGAACAGCGCCATACCGGAACCCTGCTCGGCAAGACGCTGGTGTCGCTCGGCTTTGTTTCTGAAGCCGTCCTGCGCGATGCGCTCGCACAGAATCTCGGCCATGCCTGCACCGACCTGACCCGCGTCATCGCCAACCCGGCCGCACTCCGGCTGATCCCCAAGGAAATGGCCAAACGCCTGCAGGTTCTGCCGTTGGCGGTCAATGCCGATACCGGAAAGATCGTGCTCGCCATGGCCCATCCGGACGATCTGGTGACACTCGACCTGCTGTACCGCCACTTGGGAAACCACCATGCGCTGGAGCCGCTGCTGGCCGGCGAATCGGAGCTCGCAGAGGCGATAGACCGGCATTACGGCCACGAACTCTCAATCGACGGCATCCTGCACGAAATCGAAACCGGGGAAATCGACTGGTCCAGCATCCAGTCCTCGTCCGCCGGCTACAGCCAGCCCGTGGTGCGCCTGATCGACGCCCTGCTCGCCGACGCCGTGGCCTGTGAAGCCTCCGACCTGCACTTCGAGCCCGAGCAGGGTTTCGTGCGCATCCGCTACCGCATCGACGGTGTGCTGCGCCAGATCCGCGCGCTGCACCGGGCCTACTGGCCGGCGATGGCCGTGCGTCTCAAGGTCATGGCGAACATGAACATCGCCGAAACCCGCGCGCCGCAGGACGGGCGCATCACGCTCGCGCTCGCGGGCCGCCCGCTCGATTTCCGCGTCTCGGTCCAGCCGACGACGTGGGGCGAGAACATCGTGCTGCGCATCCTCGACCGCCTGAAAGGGCTGATGCCGCTCGACGGTCTGGGGCTGACCGCGGAAGCGCATGATCTCCTGCAGCGGATGATTTCCCGGCCCGAAGGCATCCTGCTCGTGACCGGCCCCACCGGTTCGGGCAAGACCACCACGCTGTATTCGATCCTCAGCCACCTCAATTCGCCGGCGATCAACATCATGACGCTTGAAGACCCGGTGGAATACCCGCTTCCGTTCATCCGCCAGACTTCGGTCAACGACGCGGTCAAGCTGGATTTCGCCTCCGGAATCCGCTCGATGATGCGCCAGGACCCGGACGTGATCCTCGTCGGCGAGATCCGCGACCGGGACACGGCGGAAATGGCCCTGCGCGCGGCCATGACCGGGCATCAGGTCCATGCCACGCTGCACACCCACTCGGCCATCGGCGCCATTCCGCGCCTGCTCGACCTGGGTATCCGGCCAGACATTCTGGCCGGCAACATCATCGGTATCGTCGCGCAAAGGCTGCTGCGCCGGCTCTGCCCGCATTGCCGCATGCCCGACGTCGCCAGCGACCTCGAATGCCGTCTGCTCGGACAGCCCGAAGCGGGCGGAGCCATCCCGGTTTTCCGGGCATCGGGCTGCCCGCATTGCGGCTACACCGGCTACCGGGGCCGGCTGGCGGTCATGGAACTGCTGAAAATGGATGCCGACCTCGACGACCTGCTGGCCCGGCGTGCCACGCCGCACGAACTTCTGCAAACGGCGCGCAGCAAGGGCTTGCGCCCGCTGGCCGACGACGCCTGCCGCCGCGTGCTGTCCGGAGAGACCTCGCTTGAAGAGGCCGCCCGGGTGGTCGATCTCAGCGGACGGACCGGCTGATGCGCTACCGCTATCGCGCCGTCGACAGGCAGGGCCGCATCGAGTGCGGGCACCTCGATGCCGACAACCTGCCCGATCTGGAACTTCGCCTCGCCCGCATCGGCCTCGCGCTGATCCGCGCCAGAATGGCAGCCGCTCCGCTCCTGTCCCTGCGCCGCGCCAAACGGCGCGAGCTGGTCGCCTTCTGCTTCCATCTCGAACAGCTCACGCACGCGGGCGTTCCGCTCATCGAAGGACTAACCGATCTGCGCGACAGCCTCGACGACCCGCATTTTCGGCGCGTCGTCGCCAGTCTGGTCGAAGAGGTCGAGAGCGGGCAGACGCTGTCGCAGGCGCTTGCGGCCCACCCCGACGTTTTCGATGCCGTTTTCGTCGGGCTCGTCAGGGCAGGGGAGGCGAGCGGCGAGTTGCCGGAAATCCTGAAGCGCCTCGGCGAGGCGCTGAAATGGCAGGACGAGCTCGCGGCCCAGACCTGGAAAGCGCTCACCTACCCGGCTTTTGCCGGCTTGCTGGTTTTCGGGGTGCTCGGTTTCCTGATGACCTACCTCGTTCCCAAGCTGGCCGAGTTCATCGCCACGCTGGGCCAAACCCTGCCGCTCGGCACGCGCCTCCTGATCGCGGCTTCCGCTTTCTTCGCCACTTACTGGTGGTTGATCCTCGGCCTGCCGGTCGCGATTTTCGTCCTCGTCCGGTTCCGGGCGGCGGTCAACCCCGCCTTCCGCCAGAGACTCGACGGCTGGAAAATTCGCCTGCCGCTGATCGGCCCGCTGCTGCACAAAATCGTGCTCGCGCGCTTGGCCGGCTTTTTCGCACTGCTCTATGCCGCCGGGATTCCGGTTCTCGAATGCCTGCGCCTGCTGGAAGGCATCGTCGGCAATGCCGCCATGGCCGCTGCATTGTCCCGGCTGGGCGCGCAGATCGGCGCAGGCCAAAGCGTGAGCGAAAGCTTTGCCCAAACACGGCTCTTCCCGCCGCTGGTCCTGCGCATGCTGCGTGTCGGCGAGCAAACCGGTCGGCTGGATACGGCGCTGCTCAACGTCTCGTATTTCTACGACCGGGATGTGAAGGAATCCGCCGAGCGCCTGCAACGCCTGATCGAACCCGCGCTGACCGTGATTCTCGGCCTGCTGCTGGCTTGGATCATGTCCGCCGTACTCGGGCCGATCTTCGACACCATCGGCAGGATCAAATGAGCGCACCCGTTCTCGTACTGTTCCTGACCGACGGGGGGATCTCCGCCTACCGCGCCACGCGGCGTGAAGCCGTGCATCTGGCCGATTTCCCCGTCAGCCCGCAACCGGACCTGCGCGAGTTCATCCGCGAATGGCAAACCGCAGAATTCCACCTTCTGGTCGATCTGGCCGAAGAGGCATTCCATCCCGAATCCGTGCCGCATCTGGCGCGCGCCGACCGGGAAGCGCTGTTGCTGCGCAAGCTCGAACAGGCATTCCGCCAGACGCCGTATCGCCGCGCGGTCGTGCAGGTCGCCGGCAAGCGCGGCGCGCAGGACAAGCTGCTGCTATCGGCGCTCACCGCACCGGAGAAGCTCGATGCGCTCGTCGAAACATTGCTGCAAGCGCAATGCGCAATTGCCGGAATCCATTCCGTCGCGCTGACCGCCGAGGCGCTGCTGGCAAAAAGAATCTCGCTCATGCCGCATTGCCTGCTGGTCACGCCCTCGCCGGGCAACGGCCTGCGGCAAAGCCATTTCACGCAGGAAGGCTTGCGCTTCAGCCGCCTGACGCACTGCACCGCAAACAATACGGCGGAGGAAGTGCGCAAAACCCGCCAGTTCCTCACCACGACACGGCAAATGCTGCGCGACGAGCCGCTGGAAGTCCTGCTGCTCGGCGATGCCGGTGTAGCAACACAACTGCCAGCCGACACACCGCAGATCAACGCCCGCCATGAAAGCATCGCCGACTTCGCCGCCAAGATCGGACTTCCAAGCCAGACCGACAATTGGGCCGGCCTGCTCTGCACCGCGATTGCGCGCGGCCTGATCCCGGATCACTACCGGCCCGCCTCTGCCGCGCGTTACCAGCGCCTGCACAAGCTGGGGCAGACACTGCAGTGGAGCGCCGCACTGCTTCTCCTGCTGGCCATGGTCGCAAGCCTTTTCACGTTCCACCAATCCCGCCAGCAGCAGGAAGAAAACCGACTCGCGGAACAAAAGCTACAGCACCCGCTTCAACGCCAGCGCGAGTTCGAGGGCAAGCTCAAGGCGCTGGACATCGGCGCGCCCGGACAGATCGGAGAGGTGGTTGAACTGCATCGCCGCTACATCGCAGGCTGGCTGGACGTCGAAACCACGGCGCAGGCCGTCAGCCTGATCTTCGCCGATTACCCGCAGCTTCAACTGGAGCGCTTTGACTGGCAGCTCGCAAACGCCGGGCATCGCTCACAAATGGTCGATCTTGCCGGGCGCCTGCGGCCTGACCGGCAAGCGCAGGGACAACTCGAAGCGTTCGCAGCCCGTCTGGGCCAATTGCCGCGCGCCACGGTCAGTATCCCCAAGCGCCCGCTCGACCTTTCTCCGCACGGCGAATTGGGCGGCGGGGAAAACCGCGCCCCTGCGGCGTCCGACTTTCTGATCCGCCTGGTCATCGCTCCGGAAGAGGCAGCCAAGCCATGATCCAGTTACCCGACATTCCCCGCAGCGACTGGCGCCTGCTCCGCGCGCCGTTGCTTTGCCTTGCCGGCGCGCTGTTGCTGGCCGGGCTGGTATTGGCTTTCTGTGCGCAAGTCTGGCAACGCAGTACAGAACAATGGGCACAAGCGCAAACCCGACTGCAACAGGCCCAAAGCGCGGCCGATGCCATCGAGCGCGAATACCGGGCCGCCGAAGCAGGCAAGGCGCATTTCCTGAAACTGCAAGCCAGCGGCATCGTCGGCAAGGAACGCCGGGGCGAATGGCTGGAACTCTTCGACCGCGCCAATGCTGCCGGCGTCATGCCGCAACTGCGTTACCGAATCGAGGCGCAAAGGCCGTTGGAACATGCCTCGCCGATCGGCAACTCGATGGTCTACGCCAGCCACATGACGCTGCAATACCGCGCCCGGCATGAGGCAGCTTTTTCCGCCGCGCACCGGCTCCTGGCCGAGGCGCCCGGCCACGCCGTCCCCGTGCGCTGCCGGGTCGGCCGCGTTTCGGAAAACGAGCCGGGGCTGGCCGTCGATTGCGACTACCTCTGGCTGACCATCGCCCCGGTCGCGCGCCCCACCGGCAAGGGATCGGCACCATGAACCCGCGACTGCTGTTTTTCTTGCTGCTTCTGCTGGTGGCTCTGCCCAGCTCGGCCGAGTGGGGCCGGCTGTTCTACAGCCCCGCCGAGCGCACAGAGCTCGACCGCAACGCCACGCCGCTTACGCACCGCTTCGACGGCGAAGCCCGCAACAGTCGCGGGCGCACGCTACGCTGGGTGGATGGGCAACTCAATGCCAGCAGCCCGCCGACCAAGGTCAAGCCCGGCGAGCGCTGGGATCCGCGCACGGGTGAAGTCCATCCGGATCGGCAAAGGTCTACCACCCCATGAGCCGGGCTCCCCAGCGCGGCAGCGCACTTCTGCTGATCCTGCTGCTCTCGGGAACCGTGCTCGCCACGGCGTTGCTGGCGGCCAAACTGAAGCGCAACGACGAAACGCAGCGGGAACAAAAAACGCTGATCGCGCTGAACAAGGCCAAGGCAACGCTCGTCGCCTGGTCGGTAGCACGCATCGAGGACACGGGGACGCTCGTTGCCGAATCGCCGGGCGAATTGCCGTGCCCCTCGCCGTATGCGCCGGGAACGCCCGAGGAAGGGCAGGCCAACCCCAACAACTGCCAGCATGGTGCCATCGGCCTCTTGCCGTGGCGGCAACTCGGCAGCGAGCGCATCGTCGACGGCTGGGGGCAGCCGCTATGGTACGCACTCGACAACGCCTTCAAGGTCCGCCGCAATGCCAACGAGTTGCGCCGCGTCAACAGCGACAGCCGGCCTTCGCTGCTGGTCTACGCCGCTGATGGCCAAACCCTGCTGACGCCACCGGGTGAAGAAGCCGCCGCGGTGATTTTCTCTTCCGGCCCGCCGCTTGCCGGACAGGTCCGCACCGCCCATGCGCCGGGAACGCATATCGACGCCGCCATCCTCTCCACCCACCTCGATTCTGCCCATGGCCGCAACAATGCAGCGCAAGGTGGGCCATTCATCGCCGGCCCGGTCATCGCCAACCGCGGCGCGCCGGCAGAAACCTCGCGCCTGAACGACCGGCTGCTGATTCTGGGCGGGAGGGAGCTGCTCGATGCCGTCGCGCCCCGGATCGCGGCAACCGTGCGTTCGGCACTGGCCGCCCGATTGCAGGAAACCGGAAGCTACCCGCGCCCGGCTCTGATCACCGCCCTCGGCTGCCGCGACAACGATCCCGCCACGCCCTGCCTGCCATCGGCCTCGGCCTGTCGCGGCATCCTGCCCGCCGATGTTCCGGCCGGAAGCTGGCTGCCCGCCTGGTTCCGCGAAAACCAGTGGAACCGGGCCATCTATTACGCACTGGGCAGCGGCGGATGCGGTCCCTCGCCGATCCACCTCGCCGCCGCGCCGGGATGGCCGGCCCAGAACCACGTACCGGCGCT
The DNA here is from genome assembly GCF_900115065.1 of Formivibrio citricus. Lineage (GTDB taxonomy): Bacteria > Pseudomonadota > Gammaproteobacteria > Burkholderiales > Chitinibacteraceae > Formivibrio > Formivibrio citricus. The sequence goes on from NZ_FOVE01000024.1 coordinate 20,833, forward strand.
CTTCATCCTGCCTGGCGCTGCGCTGGGTAGCGCCGCACGGTTGAACCCGCCCCAGCCTCCCTACGCCACGAACAGTCTCGCCAGCACCCGGCTTGCCGACTATCTCGAACAAAACCAGTCCGGCTGGACTTTGCCCGACCAGAGCGTTTTCGTCCGCCCCGGTCCGGGCAGCAACGACCGGCTCTACACCCTGCCCTGAGGAAAGACATGCCCGCACCCATGCAAAATCGGGGATTCACGCTGGTCGAAATGGCCGTAGTCCTGTTCGTGATCGGCCTGCTGATGAGCGGCCTGCTGGGCGGGCTCTCGCTGCAACAAGAAAGCCGCCGGCTCGCAGAAACACGCGATGCGCTGGAACAAGCCAGGGAAGCGCTGCTCGGCTATGCGCTCACCCACAACCGCCTGCCGTGTCCGGCTGACGGATCGCTCGCGCAAACGCATCCCGCCGCAGGACGCGAACTCGCAGCCCGCACGGCACAAGGCCGATGCCAGACGCTGCAGGGCGTACTGCCCTGGGCCGATCTGGGGCTCAGGCAGACCGATGGCTGGGGGCGACGCTTCACCTACCGGGTTTCGGCGGCCTTCACCGAATGCCAGGGGCCGGCCGTCGCCCCGCCCGGCGATCCCCCCGTCTTGCCAACCGGATGCCAGACGGCCATCACCGCCTGCGGCGTCAGCGGCACGCGCCCCTGCTTCACGCTCGCGACCACGCCGGACCTGCGGGTCTACCGTTCCGCGCCAGCCGCCTGTCCAACCCCTCCGGCCACGCCTCCAACCGGCAACGTTGCGAACAACGTTCCGGCGATCATCGTCTCGCACGGGCGCCAATTCCACGGCTCGTTCGGCCCGGAAGGCGGAGCGCCGGCCCCCGGCGCCAGCGGCGACGCAGCGGAAAACAGCGACGACAACCGCTGTTTCGTCAGCCGGTCGGACGGTGCGAACGGCTACGACGACGAAACCTTCTGGCTCTCCCCGGCGATCCTCTTTTCCCGGCTGGTCGGCGCCAGCCGTTTGCCCTGATTTTCAAAAACTGTTTCACCATGCGCTTTTTTCTTGCCCGCCACCGCGCTTCCTGCTGAAATGCCGCCATGGAACCCATCAGACTATCCAAACGCATGGCCGAACTCGGGCTGTGCTCCCGCCGCGAGGCGGACGAATACATCGCCAAGGGCTGGGTCAAGGTCGACGGCAAGATCGTCGACGTGCTCGGCAGCAAGGTCACACCCGACCAGACCATCACGCTCGAACCGTCCGCCAAGGCCGCGCAGGCCGACCGCGTGACTGTCCTCATCAACAAGCCGGTCGGCTACGTCTCGGGGCAAGCCGAGGACGGCTACCAGCCGGCCGTCGTGCTGTTCAAGCCGGAAAACCAGTGGGAAGGCGACGACAGCGGCATCCGCTTTGCGCCGGCGCACCTGCGCGGGCTGGCTCCGGCCGGGCGGCTCGATATCGATTCGGTCGGCCTGCTGGTACTGACCCAGGACGGTCGCGTCGCCAAGCACCTGATCGGCGCGGATTCGCAGGTCGAGAAGGAATACCTGGTGCGCGTATCGGGCAAGCTTTCCGAAGATGGTCTGCGCAAGCTCAACCACGGTCTGTCGCTCGACGGCGAAAAGCTCAAGCCGGCGCGGGTGTGGTGGCAGAACGAAGACCAGTTGCGCTTCATCCTCAAGGAAGGCAAGAAGCGCCAGATCCGCCGCATGTGCGAGCTGGTTGGCCTGCAAGTGGTCGGCCTCAAGCGCATCCGCATCGGCAGAATGATGCTGGGCAACCTGCCGACCGGGAAGTGGCGTTACCTCAAGTCGGGCGAAACCTTCTGAAACCGGCCCATGAAACGCGCTGATTTATTGCTCGTCGAACTCGGCCTCGCACCGTCACGCACCGCGGCCCAGAACCTGATCGAGGCCGGGCGCGTAGCAGCGGACGGCAAGCCGGTCGTCAAACCAAGCCAGAAACTCGATCCCGATGCTGTCCTGCATGTCGAGCCCGACCCTGCCGACCGCTTCGTTTCGCGCGGCGGGCTGAAACTCGCCGGAGCGCTGGAGCACACCGGGCTGGATGTCCGCGGCATGACCGCACTTGATGTCGGCATCTCCACCGGGGGCTTTACCGATTGCCTGCTGCAGGCCGGCGCACGCAAAGTCGTCGGGGTTGAAGTCGGTCACGACCAATTGCATCCGCGCCTGCTCGCCGATGCGCGTGTAGCCCAGTTCGAAGGCGTCAACGCTCGGCATCTCACCCCGGAACTGATCGCCCCGGCACTGGATGCGCCGCTCGATCTCGTGGTCGGCGACGTCTCATTCATCTCTCTGACACTGGTCCTGCCGGCGCTGCGCGCCGTGCTGCCCATAGGCGGCAAGCTGCTGTTCCTGGTCAAGCCGCAGTTCGAAGTGGGGCCGGGCAATCTCGGCAAGGGCGGGATCGTGAAAAACGAAGGCCTCTACCCGGAGGTCGAGGCCCGTATCGTTGAAACCGCGCGTGCTTGCGGCTTCGAAGTGCTGGATTATCTGGAAAGCCCGATCAAGGGCGGCGACGGTAATCGCGAGTTTTTCCTGTTCGCTGTTGCAGTCTGAGTCACGGTTTGTCGTTGCGCCCGGCCGCCCGCAGGGCGACTCCCAGATTCGCGTCGCACACCTTGATGTGATGAAACAGCCATTCTTCAAGTGAACAGAACACGCTCATGGGCGAAACCATCAAGCCGGCATCATGCTGCGACCGCCACTCCATGACTTCGGTGATCAGGTCATCGTGCGCGGCTTTGTGCCATTCGTAATCCGGGTAATCGATCTGCTGCATCAGCGCCTCTTCGCGCTGGAAATGGGCTTCCACATAGCGCAGCAATTCATCCAAAACTTCGCCCAATACCTGATCACCCTGTCCGGACGAGATGCCCGCAAACAGCTTGTTGATCTGCCCGATCAAATGCTTGTGATCGTCGTCGATCTGTTCGTTGCCGATTGCGATGGCATCGGACCATTCGAAAAGCGGCATGGCATGCCTGGCTACTTATTGAACAAGCGGAATACGTTGACGGTTTCGTCGACGTGCGCCGTGGCCGTGCGCAATTCATCCATGGATTGCCACAGCTTGCGCAACAGCGCCTGATTTTCCTCGGAAAGCTGAGAAATCACTTCCATGTTGCGCGCTACTTCCTGCCCGGCGATGCTCTGCTGATCCGAAGCGCTGGCGATGTGCTCCGCGAGCCCCACGGTCTGCCGGCTCGCAATCGCAACGTCGCCGAGACGGTCCACGCTTTCGTGCATCTTGCCGGAACTGGTTTCCACCGCTTGGGCGGCTTCGCTCATGGAAGTCACTACCCCACCTGCCAGCGTCTGGATATCGGAAACCATCTTGTTGATTTCCTGCGTACTGCCGGACGTGCGCTCAGCCAGCTTGCGCACTTCGTCCGCGACCACGGCAAAGCCGCGGCCCGATTCGCCTGCGCGCGCGGCTTCAATCGCCGCATTCAGCGCCAGCAGGTTGGTCTGTTCGGCGATTTCCTTGATGACCTGCGTGATGTCGCCGATCTTCGCCACGGCGCGATCGAGTTCGGTGATCGTGGAATGCGACTTGTTGACTGCGCCGACTACCATTTCAGCCGCAGCCATTCCGTCCTGGACGGTCTTCTGCCCCTCGGCCACACGCTGTTCGGATACCGCCGCAGCCTTGGCTGTTTCCCCGGCGCTACCGGCAACTTCAGCGACCGCCTGGCAGAATTCCTCGGTCGCCGCCGCCACCGAGGCCACGCGATCATGTTGAGAATTGATATGGTGGTTGATGGTGTCGGCCTGCTGGTTCGCAGCCTGAATGCTCTGCCGCGCATCGCGCAGGGCATCCTTGATATGGTCGATGCTCACCAGCCACTGGGTCTGCATGACCTGCAGGCCATTGGCGATCTTGCCCAGCTCGTCCGGCGGATAAATCGGATTACGGTGCGCCAGTTCGCACTGCGTCATCTGCAGTATCTGCTTGCCAAGGTCGGCGGCCCCGCGCACACGGCGCACATAGAACAAACCGGCCAACCCGATCACCGACAACAACGATGCGATGCCGAACACGTTTTCCAGGGCAGGGTAGATCGCCAGGTTGTGCAGGGCCAGGTTGGCAACCTGTGCCGCAAGAACAAAACCGGTAATGGAGAAAAACGCTGTGGTGAACGGAACGGGATGACGGTTGATGCTCTTGAATTTGCCCGTCTTGCGAACGTGCTCGAACAGCGCCTCGGACTCCTGGATTTGCTGCCGCGTAGGCTCGCGGCGTACCGACATGTAGCCCACGATCTGGTCATTCTTGAAGATGGGAACGATCTGCGCATCGACCCAGTAATGGTCACCGTTCTTGCAGCGGTTCTTGACCACGGCGCGCCAAGGCATTCCGGCCTTGAGGCTTGCCCACATGTCCGCGAAGATCGCTGGCGGTACATCCGGATGGCGCACCACGTTGTGGCTCTTGCCGATCAACTCTTCGCGGGTGAAGCCGCTCAGTTTGACGAACGCTTCGTTGGCATCGGTAATCACACCCTTGAGGTCGGTCTGGGAAACCACATACATGCCCTGAGGATATGGCACCTCTTGCTGGGTAACGGGCAGATTGACTTTCATTGCGAATCCTCCACGGGTTATCCCTTACATGTTAACAGAGAATGATTACAAATAATTTTGACAGCAGACAAAAAGACAGGGGGCCTGCTAAACAGGCCCCCTGCCGAAAAAATTGAAGCTTCAAACGCTCAGACGTTGAACAGGAAATTCAGTACGTCACCATCCTTGACCACATAATCCTTGCCTTCGGCGCGCATCTTGCCGGCTTCCTTGGCGCCCTGTTCGCCCTTGTAGGCGATGAAGTCTTCAAACGAGATCGTCTGGGCGCGGATGAAGCCTTTTTCGAAATCGGTGTGGATCACGCCGGCGGCCTGCGGGGCGGTGTCGCCCTTGTGGATCGTCCAGGCACGGACTTCCTTTACGCCTGCGGTGAAGTAGGTCTGCAGACCAAGCAGATCGTAACCGGTGCGGATCAGGCGATTCAGGCCCGGTTCTTCCAGACCGATGTCGGCAAGAAAGGCGAGCTTGTCTTCTTCTTCCAGATCGGCCAGTTCCGCTTCGATCTGGGCACACAGGACCACAACCGGAGCGCCTTCCTTGGCGGCGTGTTCGCGCAGGCGGTCGAGGTGCGGGTTGTTCTCGAAGCCGTCTTCTTTCACGTTGGCCACGTACATGGCGGGCTTGAGCGTCATCAGGCACAGCGGCTTGAGCTGAACCAGATCTTCTTCGGAAAGCTTGAAGGTGCGCGCCGGCTTGCCTTCGTTCAGGTGCGGCAGCAGTTTTTCGAGAACGGCGACAAACTTCTGCGCATCCTTGTCACCAGCGCGCGCCTTCTTGTTCTCGCGCTGAATCGCCTTTTCGACCGCGCTCATGTCAGCCAGCGCCAGTTCGGTCAGGATGGTTTCAATGTCGGCGATCGGGTCGACACGGCCGGAAACGTGGACGACATTTTCGTCGTCGAAGCAGCGCACGACGTTGACGATGGCATCGGTTTCGCGGATGTTGGCCAGGAACTGGTTGCCCAGGCCTTCGCCTTTGGAAGCGCCAGCAACCAGACCGGCAATGTCGACGAACTCGACAATCGCGGGCTGCATGCGTTGCGGCTTCACGATTTCGGCGAGTTGTTGCATGCGGGGATCAGGAACTTCGACGATGCCGACATTCGGTTCGATCGTGCAGAAGGGATAGTTGGCCGCTTCGATGCCGGCCTTGGTCAAGGCATTGAAAAGCGTGGATTTGCCGACATTGGGCAAGCCGACGATACCGCATTTGAGACTCATGATAATCCTTTCACCGCCGCAAACAGGGTACGGCTTGCTGCAAAAAACGGAATTTTACTCCGAACCGTTATGATCCGCATTTTGCCGATATATGGCACAAAAAACCCGCCATCGAAACGGCGGGTTTTTATCAGACCGGGGAAGCGACTCAGGCTTCGACAGCCTTGGCGCCGTTCAGGATGGCGACGGCGAGGTCGTTGCCGCGCAGCAGCGCGACCAGGTCAGCGCCTTCCGGCAGCTTGAGGTCGGACAGGTGGACGGAGCCGTGAGCCGCGCTCAGTTCGCCCAGATCCACTTCAACGAATTCCGGCACCTTGGTAGCCGAGCAACGTACCATCACTTCGTTCAGCACATGGCTGATCGTGCCGCCTTGCAGCTTCACGCCCACAGCGGTGTCGCCGTTCTTGAAGTGCAGCGGAACCTTGATTTCCACCTTGGTGGAAGCGTCGATACGCTGGAAGTCCACATGCAGGACTTGTTGCTTGAAGGAGTGGTATTGCACGGCACGCAGCAGCACTTGCTCGGCCTTGCCACCGTCGATGGACAGGTTGATCACGCCGGTGTGAAAGGCTTCTTCCTGCAGTTGGTAGTACATGCTGTTGTGGTCCAGGGAAATCACCAGCGGGGCCTTGTCGCCACCGTAGACGATGCCCGGCAGTTGGCCGGCCTTGCGCAGGCGGCGGCTCGCTCCGGTGCCCTGTGCTGCACGGCTTTGTGCTTGAATTTCGAAAGTCATGTTTATTGCTCCATATTGCGCTTTTTAGCGCAGTAAAAAAGCATCGCCCGCGACCAGGCGATGCGCCATCAAGCCTGCTGTAGATGCAGCAGGCAGAATTCGCTTAATCGACAAACAGCGAGGAAACCGATTCCTCGTTATTGATCCTGCGCATGGTTTCGGCAAGCAGGTTGGCGATCGATACGCAGCGGATACGCCCGCAATTCTTCGCGGCCTCGGAAAGAGGAATGGTATCGGTGACGACGACTTCATCAAGTTCGGATTGCATGATGCGCTCGACCGCCGCGCCGGAGAACACCGGATGGGTAGCGTAGGCCAGCACGCGCTTGGCACCGAACTTCTTCAGGGCCTCGGCAGCCTTGCACAGGGTGTTGGCGGTATCGATCATGTCGTCGACAATCAAACAGGTACGGTCGCGCACATCGCCGATGATGTGCATGACTTCGGAAACGTTGGCCTTGGGGCGACGCTTGTCGATGATCGCCATGTCGGTACCGAGCTGCTTGGCCATGGCCCGGGCACGCAGGACGCCGCCGACATCGGGGGAAACAACCATCAGGTCGTCGATCTGGCGGGATTTCAGATCATCCAGCAGAACCGGCGTGGCATAGATATTGTCAACGGGGATATCGAAGAAACCCTGGATCTGGTCGGCATGCACGTCCACGGTCAGCACGCGGTCCACGCCGGCAATGGTCAGCATGTTGGCGACCACCTTGGCGGAAATCGGCACGCGGGCGGAACGCGGGCGGCGATCCTGACGGGCGTAGCCGAAATAGGGAATCGCAGCGGTAATCCGGCTAGCGGACGCGCGCTTCAGGGAATCCACCATCAGGAGGATTTCCATCAGGTTGTCATTGGTCGGCGCACAGGTGGGTTGCAGCACGAACACATCGTGGCCGCGCACGTTCTCAAGAATTTCGACGGTCACCTCGCCATCCGAGAAGCGACCGACCGAGGCACGCCCCATACTGAGGTCGAGGTGATTGACTACATCTTCAGCAAGCTTGGGGTTGGCATTGCCGGTAAAAACCTTGAGGCTGTCGTAGGCCATTTTCGTATCCCGAAAAAACGAAAAGCGTGTAATCGCAATTACACGCTTTTCTGTCTTAGACTGGCAGGGGAAGAAGGATTCGAACCTTCGCATGTCGGAATCAAAATCCGATGCCTTAACCAACTTGGCGACTCCCCTATTTTCGAATCAACCACTTTCAATCAGCGGCAAATTCACGTAACGGGTGCTGTTCCAGCGCGGCAGCAACAAAGCCACGCCAAGAATCAGGAAGCCGTAATATTACACGCTTCGCATCATCTTGTGAAGCATGTCGTGAAAAAACACAGCTTCCGGAGCCTGTCATCCGCGCCGCAGCGTACTGATTCAACCAGTTCACATGCTCGGCAATCTGCGGATAGAGGCGGCAGGCCACGGGCTCCATGTCGTTACGGGTGTCCGTGGCAGCAAGGTCGCGCACTTTAATGGGGGGCGAATCTCGTGTCAAGTCGGGCGCTCGGAAAATATCCAGCGTCGGCACGTGCACCGGGGGATGCAGCACCACGAACCAGCCCGGCTCCGTTTCAACCGGCGTCATGATCTCGCCGATGCCTTCGACGAAGGCATTGCGCCCGTAAATGAAGAACGGCACATCTGCGCCCAGCTCCAGGCCCAGCGCCATCAGGTCGTTGCGGGGCAGGTTCAGGCCCCAGAGCCGGTTGAGTGCCAGCAGCACCGTAGCCGCATCGGAACTGCCGCCGCCCATGCCGCCGCCCATCGGTATGCGCTTGTCGAGATCGAGCGCCACGCCCTTGCGGCATCCGGTTCGGGTCTGGAGCAGCTTGGCCGCACGCCAGATCAGGTCGGATTCGGCGGGCACGCCCGGCAAGGGATTGTTGCGCACGATCTCGCCAGAATCGTCCACCTTGAGCCAGACCGTGTCGCAAAGATCGACGAGCTGGAAAACCGATTGCAGCAGGTGATAGCCGTCGGCACGACGGCCGACGATATGCAGGAAGAGGTTGAGCTTGGCTGGCGCGGGATACCCCAGGAAACCCTCCGTGTTCATTGCCGGGGTGTAGTCCATTGCCACTCCGATATCACGATGCGTACACTGATCTCGCCGCGGGAGAGTTCGATCCGGCGCGGCCCGCGCTTCACCGGCACGGCCTCGGCATAATCACTGGTCGCGATATGCCAGCCGTCCTGTTCGATTACCCGACCGTCTTCCGTATCCCGGCTGATCGCAACGCCCGGAGCTGGCTTGCCCTGCAACCACCAGCGCAGCCCCGTGACCGGTAGTTGCATGCCGGTGGTTTCCAGCAGCAGCGCTTCGGGCTTGCCTTCTCTCGAAGCACCGCTGGACTCGCGCAGCACGGCACGAACCGGCTGGTTGTTCCGGTAATCAATTTCCAGCTCGGCAAGCGTCTGGCCCAGCGGGTTGTCCAGCGAGAGGCGGTCCATACCCTGAGCCGCCTGCCAGCCAAAATTGGCGTAATGGGCTTCGTTGCCGGCACGCACGACGACGCGTCCGCTTGCCGAAAAACCGTTCAGCGGCGGGGGCGGAGGCTGAAGTCCGGCGCAGGCGGCCAGCAGCAGGCAGATCGACAGCAACAGGCAACGTTTCACGTCACAACCCCAAGCGCCGGCTCACGTCGACAATGGCCGGATGCTCGGGATCGAGCTTTTGCCCCGTCGCAAAAACTTCGCGCGCTTTATTCTTGTTCCCACTGGTCCAAAGCACTTCGGCGTAGTGCGCCGCCACTTCCGGATCGCGCACCTTGGCGTAGGCGCGCGCCAGCCAGTCCAGCGCCTCCTCCAGTTTGCCCTGACGGAAACGCAGCCAACCCACGCTGTCGATAATCACGGGGTTGTCCGGCTCGGCGGCAATGGCCTTCAAAAGCAGGGGTTCAGCATCGGCCAGTCGGTCAGTGCGGCTCACCAGCACATAGCCAAGCGCATTGAGTACCTGGACCGAATCGGGCTGGATCCCGAGCGCCCGGCGCAAGTCGGTTTCTGCCGCGGCGATATCGCCCTCCAGATCGGCCAGCAACGCGCGGTCATACAGCAGATCGACGGAATCGGGGTGCTGTTTCAGTGCGAGGGTCAGTATTTCACGTCCCTTGGCCGGCAGCTTCAAATCGCGCCAGACCTGCGCCTCCATCTGGATCTTCGCGATTTTTTCCTCTTCGCTCGCCTGCGGCAACTTTTCCAGCGCCTTCAATGCCGCCTCGCGCTCGCCGAGCCTGGCCAGCACCCGCGGCAACCTCATCTCGGCCTTGGGCATTTCTTCGCCGGTGACTTGTCCGTACCAGCCCTGCGCCTCGCGGAAACGGTAGCGCTCTTCCTCGATTTGCCCCAGATAGAGACGCAGCAGATTGGCATTGCGCGGCTCCTGTTTGACTGCCGCAGAAAGGAAACGATACGCGGCATCTATCTCGTGATTCTGCAGCGCCAGGAGCCCCGCGCTGACCAGCGATTCCAGGTTGTCCGGCGTAATGGCCAGGATTTCTTCGTAAACAGCACGGGCCTCGGTCTCGCGCTTCGCATCGGCCAGCGTGCGCGCCAGCGCCAGGCGGAAAGAAAGCAGACCCGGTTTCTTTTCGACGGCCTGCTGCAAGAAAATGATCGCCTGATCGGGCTTCTTGCCCTGCGTCAGGAGCTGTGCGCGGTACAGCACGGCCGGTTCCCACCAGGCGCGCGAATCCAGCGCTGCTTCCAGCTCGGCAAGCGCCGTCGCCTCACGGGCCTGCATGGCATGGGCCACTGCACGGGCAAAGCGCGCTTCAGGCATGGAATCCTTGCCCGCAGTGAGTTTTTCGGTCAGCCGGATCACGGCTTTCGGATCCGCCCCCCGATCCCAGAGCAGGTGCAGTTGCATGTAAAAACCGGCCAGATCGGGCGGCGGATTTTTCAGGAAGGGGTCGATCAGCGCTTCGGCCTCGTCGAGCTTGTTGGCCCGGATCGCCAGCGACAGCGCCAATTGCCGCGCCACGCCGGACGAAGGCGCGGCATCGCTCCAGATTTTCGACAATTCCTGGGCTTGGGCCACCTGACCCGTCGCCACGGCCATCTCCAGTGCGCGGCGCGCGATGCGTGGGTCTTTTGTCCGGCGGGCGAGATCGAGCCAGGTTCGCGCCGCAAGCGCCGGTTGTCCACGCTGCAATGCCACGTCACCGACCAGGAAGCGAATCAGCAAATCGGCGCTCAGTTCCGTCTTGGGAAGCTCTTCCGGACGCCAGCCTTCTTCGCGCACCACCTCCTGCTGTTCGACGACGGCCATCTCTGCCGACTCGTCCGGCGCCTGCTGCAAGCTGGCGCAGGCGGAAAACAGCAAGGACAACGGTATTAACAAGAACAGGCGGGAACGCATTGCGGTTTCCAGTCGAAGAACCAAGAAAAAGCATTATTAGGTAAACTGGGCTGCGTTGTCCAAGCCATGATTCACGGAAAACCATGCCGGAGCTGCCCGAAGTCGAAACCACCCGCCGCGGCATCGCTGGACGCCTGACCGGCGCGGCAATCTGCGAAGTGATCGTTCGCAATCCGAAATTGCGCTGGCCCGTACCGGGCAATCTTGACGAAATCCTGGCCGGGCAAACCCTGCAGGCCATTGAGCGCCGCGCCAAATACCTGCTGTTCCGCTTCAAACATGGCACCCTGATCGTGCATCTGGGCATGTCCGGTAGCCTGCGGGTTTTGAGCACCGACACCCCCGTGGAAAAACACGAACACATCGACCTGGTTTTCAGCAACGGCCAGCGCCTGCGCTACCGCGATCCGCGCCGTTTCGGCGCGTTCCAGTGGACCGTCGAGCCGCCCGAAAAACACCCGCTGCTATGCAAGCTGGCACCCGAGCCGCTCTCCGGCGAATTCAATACGGACTACCTCGCCAAAGCGCTGGCTGGCAAGAAAATAGCGATCAAACCCGCCATCATGGACCAGCATCTCGTCGTCGGCGTGGGCAACATCTATGCCTCCGAAGCACTGTTCCGCGCCGGAATCGTTCCGCAACGCCCGGCGAATCGCCTGTCGGCTGAAGAAATCCTTCGGCTGGTCGACGCCATCCGCGCCGTACTGAAGGAAGCGATTGCCGCCGGTGGCAGCACCTTGCGCGATTACGTGGACAGCGACGGCAATGCCGGTTATTTCACGGTCAACAGTTACGTCTATGGCCTTGCAGGCAAGCCCTGCCGTGTCTGTGGTTCGCCGATCCAGACCCTGCGACAGGGACAGCGGGCGACCTTCTGGTGCCCGCACTGTCAGCACTAATTCGATCAGACCGGGTGAAATTCGAATTTTTGTCGTCATAACGGTGTCTCTGACTAACAGGTTACATTTCGCAAACTGGTGCTAGAATCAACGCATTGGATACGCCGACCAAGGAATTCTCATGATTGCCGATTACCTGCATCAGGACGCCTTCGCTGCCAACGATCATCTGGTCAACGAATTTCAGGCTTACAGCTCCTGGCGCGGCAACCTCACCCAGTCGATCATCCGCCTGTCGCGCTGGCTTTCCGAACAGGATCTGGAAGACGCGCAGACCGCGCTGCGCATTCAGGGGCTGGTCGAAAAACTGCGCGAGGACAAGCTCAACATCGCCTTCGTCGCCGAGTTTTCGCGCGGCAAGTCCGAACTGATCAACGCGATCTTCTTTGCCCATTTCGGCATGCGCATCCTGCCCTCCAGCGCGGGGCGCACCACCATGTGTCCGACCGAGCTGTTGTACGACGAGGCCCAGCCGCCCGCGCTCAAGCTGCTGCCGATCGAAACCCGCGCCAACGATACGCCAACGCAGGAATACCGCCGTTATCAGGAAGAATGGAAAGTCTTCCCGCTCGATTTGAACAACCCGGATTCGATTCAGGAAACCTTCAAGGAAATCGGCAAGACCCGGCTGGTTCCGGTCGAGGAAGCCAAGCAATACGGCCTGTTCGACGAAAACGATCCGGACCAGAAAGCCGCCGCGGCCTCGGGGCAGCTGGAGATCCCGTGCTGGCGCCATGCCGTCATCAATTTCCCGCATCCGCTGCTTGAACAGGGGTTGGTAATCCTCGACACGCCGGGGCTCAACGCCATCGGTACCGAACCGGAACTGACGCTGAGCCTCTTGCCTAACGCCCACGCGATCCTGTTCATCCTCGCCGCCGACACCGGCGTCACCAAATCCGATATCGAAGTCTGGCGCAACCACATTGCCCGCAGCCAATCCGGCAAGCGCGGCCGTCTGGTTGTGCTCAACAAGATCGACGGCATGTGGGACGACCTGAAAAGCGCGACCGAGATCGAAGGTGAAATTCAAAAGCAGGTCAAAACGACGAGCGACCTTCTCGGCGTTCCTGCCGCGCATGTCTACCCGGTTTCCGCGCAGAAAGCACTGGTCGCCAAGGTGCAATCCGACAACGCCCTGCTTGAACGATCAAGACTGGCCGAACTGGAACGCGCGCTGTCCGAAGACCTCCTGCCCGGCAAGCAGGACATCGTGCGCGACACCACGCACAGCGAAGTCGAAGACATTGTCGTCGCCATCCGTTCCCTCTTGGCCGCGCGGCGCGACGGTGTGGGCGAACAGCTCACGGAACTTACCGGACTGCGCGGCAAGAACCAGGATGTCGTCGCACAGATGATGCAGAAGGTGCAGGCCGACAAGGTGCGCTTCGAACAGGGCTTGGTACGCTTCCAGGCGCTGCGCAGCGTGTTCAGCCAGCAGACCAACAAGCTCTACTCGCTGCTGGGCCGCGAAGCGCTCAATGGCGAGATCATCCGCATCCGCACCGAAATGGAAAAAACCTTCTTCTCCTTCGGCGCCAGCGGCCTGCGTTCGATCATGGATCGTTTTTTCCAGGACACCAACCAGTCGATCACCAAGGCCGCCGAGCAGGTTGCGGAAATCCAGGCCATGATGTCGGCCATGTACCAGAAGTTCAGCGAGGAACACGGTCTGGGCCGCGTCACCCCGCCGCCTTTTTCCACGCTCAAGTACCACAAGGAACTCACCCGGCTGGAAAAGACCTTCCGCGAGCACTTCAACACCGTCGGCAATCTGCTCACCACCAGCCAGAGCCGCATCACGCGCAAGTTCTTCGAAATCGTCGCCAGCCGTGTGGTCTACGTATTCGAAGTCGCCAACCGCGACGTGGAAAACTGGCTCAAGGCCGTGATGGCCCCGATGGAAACCCAGGTGCGCGAGCACCAGATGCAACTGCGCCGCCGACTGGAAAGCATCAAGCGCATCCACAAGGCCACCGACACGCTGGAAGACCGCATCCGTGAACTGGAAGAAATCGACCGTCAGCTCACCGCCCAGATGCGCGAACTCGACAGCCAGTTGCACGCCATCTACAGCGCGCTCAACGCCGACTTCGAATCGTTCGTCAGCAAAGCGGCCTGAAATTCAAAACCTTCCCGCCGGCCACCGCAGGGTGGCCGGTTTTCTTTTGCACCGGGCTCCCGCATGAACATCCACTGGCAATGGTTCACCCTCGACACTTTCGATACCCGCACCCTGCTCGCCTACCTGCGCCTGCGGCAGGACATCTTCGTGGTCGAACAGAAATGCACCGCGCCGGAAATCGATGATTACGACCCGCCCGCGCAGCATCTTGTCGGGCGCGACAAACAGGGCAGAGTCATCGCCGCCCTACGTCTGGTACCGCCGGGCTTGAAGTTCCCCGAACCTTCGCTCGGTCGCGTCGTGGTGCATCCGGACTCCCGCCGTGGCGGCACCGGCAGCGCATTGCTGCGCGAAGCATTGGCAAAATCCGATGCGCTCTGGCCCGGTCAGGGCAACCGCATCAGCGCCCAATCCCACCTGCAGCATTTTTACGGCAATGTCGGATTCAAGACGGTCAGCGAGGAATACGAGGAAGACGGGTTGCCGCATGTGGAGATGTGGCGGGAATCGTAGGAGCGAATAGCACCGCGTATTCGCCCGATCAATGACTTGGATGCAATCACACCATGCGTGCGATTACGCTTTGCTAATCGCACCTACGCGGACTACTTGGCTGCACCGTTTCCACGGAGAAAACCCAGTTGGCAGGTCTCGCCGCACAGCGGCAGCCGCCGAATCAACTATTTCTCCATCAGCTTGTAAGTACAGCCCAGCAAGGTTTTGTCCCGGTGCGACGAAACCGTAGACAGATCCTGGCTGATTTTCCGCCAGACCTTCATGGAACCAATGGTTTCCGGCTTTGTTTCAGATATCGTCCTGGTCGCCAATATTTTGGTTCCGGTGTTTACCACCACATTCAGCCCCAGCTTTTCTGCAAGCGGCAAGGGGGCCTTTTCATCCAGTACCGCCATGATCCCGGCGGAATTGAACACGACGCGCCGGGTTTCATGCCCATAAACCTTGATGGGTTGCGAAAGCTCGTATTCGTGCAGAAATGGATTGTCTTGCTGAATCTTCTTTATCCCCATTTTGGCCTTGAGTTTTTCATCCTGAAAATCGCCTAAAACGAAGGACATGTAATCTTCAAACGCGACCTTGCACTCGATCATCTTTACCCATTCCGGCAGCGTCTCGCTGGCAAGACTGGGTCTGTCCAGAAACAGGGAAACAACGATTGCGGCCATGACCACCGAAAAATACTTCGTTCTGTTCATACTGGAATGCTCCATTTGTAACGGTTTCCCAAAAATGTGACCCGGCCATGCCGGAAATCGCACCAATGCCAACATCTGGCTTTCTTGAAATTACGCCAACGAAAGCATAGAACATTCCCTCGTGATTACACACACCCACATGCCCTCCTTCCAGCGCTAGAATGAGATCATTCTCATTTGCCGGCTACCGCCATGACCTTCGACCGCCGTTTTCCTGCCACGCGCCTGCGCCGTATGCGCCGCGACGATTTTTCCCGGCGTCTGATGCGCGAAACCCGCCTGAGCGCCGATGACCTGATCCTGCCGGTGTTCGTGCTCGACGGGCGCGGGCGGATCGAGCTGGTGGCTTCGATGCCTGGCGTGGCGCGCCAATCGCTCGACCATCTGTATGCCACCGCCGAGGAAGCCCTGAAGCTTGGCATCCCGGCGCTGGCCCTGTTTCCGGTGATTGAGCCGGCGCTGAAAACCGCGGGCGCGGAAGAGGCCTGGAACCGCATGGGGCTGATTCCCCGCGCGGTACGGGCGCTGAAGGAGCGCTTCCCGGAACTCGGGATCATCACCGACGTGGCACTCGACCCCTACACCAGCCACGGGCAGGACGGACTGATCGACGAGACCGGGTATGTGCTCAACGACGAAACCGTCGCGGCACTGATCCGCCAGGCGCTGAGCCATGCCGAGGCCGGCGCGGACGTGGTGGCACCTTCGGACATGATGGACGGGCGCATCGGCGAGATTCGCGCCGCGCTCGACCGCGACAACCATATCCATACGCGGATTCTGGCCTATTCGGCCAAATACGCCTCCGCCTTCTACGGCCCGTTCCGTGATGCGGTGGGTTCGGCAGCCAACCTGGGCAAGAGCAGCAAGGAAACCTACCAGATCGACCCGGCCAATTCGGACGAAGCGCTGCACGAGGTGGCGCTCGATCTGAACGAGGGCGCTGACATGGTCATGGTCAAGCCGGGCCTGCCGTATCTGGACATTGTGCGCCGGGTGAAAGACGAGTTCGCCGTGCCGACCTTCGTCTATCAGGTATCCGGTGAGTACGCGATGCTGAAGGCCGCGAGCCAGAACGGCTGGCTGGAAGAAAAGAAGGTGGTGCTGGAAAGCCTGCTGTCGATCAAACGCGCCGGGGCGGATGGCATCCTGAGTTATTACGCGCTTGAGGCGGCACGCTGGTTGAAGGAATAAACCTTCAAGGCATTCACCACGAAGCACACCAAGAACACGAAGAGCCCCCCCGGGTTTGTATATCACCCGTTTTTCTTTGCATTTCTTGGTGATCTTCGTGTGCTTCGTGGTTAAAAATTGGACATTGGCATGAAACAAATTATCCGCGCCGACCTGCAAAACGCCATCCATCAGCAAGGGTTGATTGCCTGTCTGGATGCCTACGCCCGCGACCCGATGGGCGGCGGAGAGCCGCTTGCCGAAGACGCCAAACTCCGCCTGATCAATGGCCTGCTCCGCCAGCCAGCCAACGTCAATTTCCTGGCGCAGCACGGCACTGACATCGTGGGGGCTGCGGTCTGCTTCATGGGGTACTCCACTTTCCGCGCCCGACCACGCTTGAATATCCACGATCTGTGCGTGCTGCCGACGCATCGCGGCCAAGGCTTGGGGCGTTTACTCCTGCAAAGCGTGGCCGACTATGCACGGGAACAGGATTGCTGCGCGGTATCGCTGGAAGTCCGTACCGACAACCGGACGGCGCAAACACTCTATCGCTCACAAGGGTTCGGCCATCTGGATAGCCCGATGGAGTTCTGGGTCAAACCGCTTTGCTGATTTCACATTTGAGGCATGCGGGTACTTGGCCTCCCCCTTTGTCAAAGGGGGGAATTTCATCCCGCCGCATTGGCACTGTTTCTTGATCGCATGCCGATCCATGAACGGAATCGGCCCACTTGGGCCGCCTTGCTTCAAGAAAGGATCGAACATCCATGAGCCTGCTCGCCCGTCTCAAACACAGGATCGCGGCATTCAACCGCGAAACCCGTCCACCCGCACTGACCGCGCTGGAGCTGTTCCGCTACGTCGGCCCCGGCCTGCTGGTGACGGTCGGGTTTATCGACCCCGGCAACTGGGCGGCCAATATTTCCTCCGGTGCCCAATTCGGCAACACGCTGCTCTGGGTCATCACGCTCTCAACCCTGATGCTGATCGTGCTGCAACACAATGCCGCACATCTGGGTATTGCCACGGGGCTGTGCATTTCCGAGGCAGCGACCCGGCACTTGCCACCGCTGCAATCGCGGTTACTGGTCGGCTCGGCGGTGCTCGCGGCAATTTCCACCGCCGTGGCGGAAATACTGGGCGCAGCGATTGCGCTCAACATGTTGTTTCGGCTTCCGATCAAACTCGGCGCATTGCTGACCTCGCTGGTCGTGGCGGCCTTCCTCTTCACAAACAGCTACAAGCGCACCGAAACCGTGATCATCGGGTTTGTCTCGATCATCGGGCTGGCATTCATCTATGAGCTTTACCTGATCCCGGTCGACTGGCCCGACGTAATGCGAAGCTGGATCACGCCCTCGATTCCAGACGGCTCAATCCTGCTGATCATGAGCGTGCTGGGCGCGGTCGTCATGCCGCACAACCTATTTCTGCACTCGGAAATCATCCAGAGCCGGCAGTGGAACCTGGAAGACGAAGCCACGATCCAGCGCCAGTTGAAGTATGAATTCCTCGATACGCTGTTTTCGATGGGCGTCGGCTGGGCCATCAACAGCGCCATGATCATCGTGGCGGCCACGACGTTTTATGTTGCCAAAACGCCGGTGACCGAGCTGCCGCAGGCGGCCGATTTGCTGAAACCGCTGGTCGGCCACGGCGCAGCGCTGGTATTTGCCTTTGCGCTGCTCTGTGCGGGTATCGCTTCGTCGATCACCGCCGGCATCGCTGGGGGCAGCATTTTCGCCGGCCTGTTCCATGAGCCCTACGATATTCGCGACAAGCATTCGCGCTTGGGCGTGGGATTGGTACTGGGTCTGGCGCTCGTCGCCATCCTGCTGATCGAAAACACCCTGCAGGGGCTGGTGCTGTCGCAGGTCATGCTCTCGGTCCAGTTGCCGTTCACCATCTACCTCCTGGTGCGCCTGACCTCCTCTGTCGAAGTCATGGGTGCACGAGCCAACAGTCCGGGCACCCGCTATCTGCTGGTCTTTTTCGGTGCGATCGTTACCTTCCTCAACCTCTATCTGCTGTTCGACCTTGCCAAAGGCGCGCTCCAGTAGGACTATCCGCACAACGGTTTTGGTCAAGTCGCCATTTTTCGTTAAAATTCAATCTTTTTGCGGGGAAGCCCCATGGTTCAGGTCGGCGTGGTAATGGGTAGCAACAGCGACTGGGAAGTGATGCAGCACGCAGCCCGTCAACTCAAGGATTTCGGCATCGAGTTCGAGTGCAAGGTGGTTTCTGCGCACCGTACGCCCGATCTGCTGTTCGAATACGCAGAAACCGCGCATGAACGCGGGCTGGTCTGCATCATCGCCGGTGCAGGCGGCGCCGCGCATCTGCCAGGCATGCTGGCCGCCAAGACCACCGTTCCGGTACTGGGCGTTCCGGTGCCGTCGAAATACCTTCGCGGTGAAGATTCGCTGCTCTCCATCGTCCAGATGCCCAAGGGCATTCCGGTTGCGACCTTTGCAATCGGTGAGGCCGGTGCAGCCAATGCGGGCCTCTTTGCCGTGGCCATGCTGGCACACCAGAATCCGGAAATCGCGGCCAAGCTGGTCGCCTTCCGCCAGCGCCAGAAAGATACGGTTCTGGCCATGGAGTTGCCGGAAGTTTGATGCTCACCCAAGAGCAGTTGCGCTGGCAGCGGATACGCCAACATGGCCCGTGGCACAGCATCCTGCAGGTAGGGGCTCTGGCCTGGGGCTGCGCTTTCTGCCTGTTGTTCGCTACGGCGCAAGGCTTGTTTGGCGATGCGCCCAATTTCTGGCTGAGTGCACTGGGAGCATTGCCGACCGGGCTCGTGGCCGGCGGCATTTTCGGCTGGGCCCGTTGGGGCTATGCCCTGCTTGAAGGACGTCGCACCCGTCGAGCAGAAGAGTTGGATGAAGAAGAACCGAAGAGAACCATCAAGATGACCGTAAAGAAAAGCAAACCCATCCTGCCGCCCGCCATGCTCGGCATTCTGGGGGGCGGGCAACTCGGCCGCATGTTCACCGTGGCCGCCAAGACCATGGGCTACCGCGTAACCGTGCTCGATCCCGATCCGCACGCTCCCGCAGCCGAATTTGCCGACGTGCACCTGTGCCTGCCCTATACCGACCCGCAGGCGCTGCAGCAGCTTGCGCAAACCTGCGCGGCCATCACTACCGAGTTCGAGAACGTCAACGCCGATTCGATGCGCTGGCTCGCCAAGCAGGGCGTTCCCGTCTGCCCGTCCGGCGACTGCGTGGCCGTGGCCCAGGACCGCATCGTCGAAAAAACCTTCATCCGCGATGCCGGATTGTCGGTAGCGCCTTTCATCGCAGTCAAAACAGCGGCCGATCTGGAAGGCGATCTTTCCCCCTACCTGCCCGGCATTCTGAAAACCGCGCGTCTTGGCTACGACGGCAAGGGCCAGATCCGCGTCAAAACCGCCGAAGAAGCGCATGTCGCGCTCAGTGAATTCAAGCACCAGCCCTGCGTGCTGGAAAAGATGATGCCGCTGGTCTGCGAGGTATCGGCCATCGTAGCCCGTACCGCCTCGGGCGGAATCGCCTGCTTCCCCGTAGCCGAAAATGAGCATGCCAACGGCATCCTCGATGTCTCGATCGTCCCGGCCAGAGTCAAACCGGAAATCGCCGAGCGCGCCCAGGTCATGGCACAGCAACTCGCAGCGGCGCTCAATTATGTCGGCGTCATGGCCGTTGAGTTTTTCGTGCTGGAAGACGACGAGCTCGTCATCAACGAAATCGCACCGCGCCCGCACAATTCCGGCCACTACACGCTGGACGCCACGCTCACCGACCAGTTCGAGCAGCAGGTGCGCGCCATGTGCAACCTCGCGCCGGGCAAGACCGATCTTCTGAGCCCCGTGACCATGCTCAACCTGCTGGGAGACGTCTGGAAACAGGATGGCGGCGAACCGAACTGGGGGCCGCTGCTCAACACCCCCAATGCCAAGCTGCACCTCTACGGCAAGAAAGAAGCCCGTCCGGGTCGCAAGATGGGGCACTACAACGTGCTGGCGACCACTGCGGAACTGGCTCTCGAACAAGCCAGGGCCTTGCATAAGACACTGTAAACGTCTTGCTTTTCAAGCCGTCATACCAACAAAAAAGCCGGGAACCCCCGGCTTTTTTGTTGGTATCAACTCACAACCTGAACCTTGTCGCGACCTGATTAAGCTCGCGCGCCAGTTCATCGAGTTGCCGCACCTGATCGTGCGCGGCCTGCACGGCAGCGTCGGATTCTTCGACCATCTGGGCGATGCGTTCGACGTTGCCGGCGATGCTGTTGCTGACCTGGCTTTGTTCCTGGGCGGCGTTGGCGACTTCTCGGGTCTTTTCCAGGGTGGCGCGGGCGCCTTCGTTGATGTCGCGCAGGGCTTGGGCGGCCTTTTCGGCGAGTTCGACGCCGAGGGTGACCTGATCGCG
>NZ_FOVE01000023.1 GCF_900115065.1 Formivibrio citricus
GACAACAGTGCCGGCCCCAAAACCAAACAAGGCCATCTGCATCATCTGCAACACGCCTTGAAGAGCTGGGAAGCCGGGAGCAATACCGACAAGGACAGCCAAAGCACTTCACAACAGCAAAACGGTCAACAAGCCTTGATCGTACTCAGTGCCCCGGCGGGCATTGTCAGTACCACCCCGCAAGCCCAGGCCCTGACTGCCGGAACCAATCTCGATCTGATTGCGCAACGTGATATCAACCAGACCAGCGGGCGGCGCTGGATACACAACGCCGGTCAGCACATCAGTCTGTTTGTTC
This sequence comes from Formivibrio citricus, assembly GCF_900115065.1. Classification (GTDB taxonomy): domain Bacteria; phylum Pseudomonadota; class Gammaproteobacteria; order Burkholderiales; family Chitinibacteraceae; genus Formivibrio; species Formivibrio citricus. The sequence goes on from NZ_FOVE01000023.1 coordinate 299, forward strand.
AAGGAGTCAAAGAACAGATCAGCCTGAAACTCATTGCGGCACGCGGAAAGATCCAGATGCAGGCGCAGGATGACCACATCGAGATGAATGCGGCGAAGGATATAAAACAGACGGCGAATCAGAAACATCACACGGCGGCGCAAGAGGAAATCCTGTTGACCTCCGGCGGTGCCTACATCCGGATCAAGGGGGGCAAGATCGAACTGCACTGCCCCGGCAAGATTTCCTTCAAGGGCGGTACGCATGACTGGTCCGGGCCTGCACAGTTGAACGTTCCATTCCCCAGCTACTCGACCGTTTGCAAGGAATGCCTGCAAAAAGCCATTGCAGAAGGAGGCGCGGCGATTCCGCGCATTTGACATGCATATTCCCTACAACCAGCCGGAGCAGCGCGCCATTATCCAGACCCTGCAGGAAAAAGCGGGGCAGGAATGGGCGGCGTTCCATGAAGACCCTGCGCTGAATGCCTATCTGGTGATTGAACGGGCGATGGCTACGGAGCTCACGCGCCTGGCAAAGCGCCAGTTGCAAACATGCGCCCATGCCGTGCTGTTCGAACATACCCCGGAAGCACATCTTGCGGAATTATCCCCCTGGCTGATCGCGCTGCCGTCCCGGCCTGAACCTGCCGTGCTCGCGCCGGTTTACATGGCGGCCCAACTATACGGCGGCATGGTCTGGCTGTGGTCTGCGCTTGACTTGCCGGCATTGGCCGAGCATTTGCGCAAATTCATGGGCGCGACGCTTTACAACGAAGCCACGGGTGAAATCGAAGGAGACATCGCCCTGCGCAGCACCGATCCGCGCGTACTGCCCGGATTCATCGAAGCGCTTCACCCCCATCAAAGGGATGCTTTCCTGCAACCGATTCGCGCGTGCGCCATCTGGAACCGGCATTTGCAATGGCAACGATGGGACGGGCCTGCCGAGCCTGTCACGGAACCGCTACCGCCGCTGCATATCAGCCTGGGCCAGCTGGGCGTGATGAACCGGCACACCCAACCGGACAAGATTTTGCACTTGCTGGAAACCGAATACGGCCAACAAAACGACAGCCCGGTCCACTTGCATCTGCTATCGCAGACGCAGGATGCCCGCTACCGGGCAGTCTGCGCCTGCACAGAGACTGCCCGCCGCATCGGCTATGAAAACGATCAGGATCTCGCACTGTTTGCCTCACTGACCTATCTGTGCCACCCGCGTTTTTCCGAAGCGCCTCGCTTCCGGCAAGCCATGCAGGATGGCATACGCAACAAGATATCCCTCGCCAACACGGTGATCGCTTTACCGGATGCCGCTTGGGAAGAAATTGACCGGATGCATGCCACTGAATTCAACGCAGCCGATTCCCGCCCACTTCACGCCCCCACGCTTATTGAACGCCATGGTTGATCCCCGAAAGAATGCCGCGAAATCAGGCTCCCCAAAAGAAAACAGCTTGTGCGCTGCCGCTGCTTACCAGAAAGCCTCGACCAATATCGATCCGAAATGCCCGGACTGCGCGGATAAAGCCGAAATGCAGGCGGTGATTCTCTACCCCGCCTTGGGAACGCCGCACGTTGCGCCGGATACGGACGAAAAAATCCGCCTTTTCCTGATCGTGGAAGACAAGTGCGTGCAGGAGTTTGGCATCAACGGCGCGGAAGCCCCGTTTGCCTGGTATTACATCAATACCCACCTGCGTATCCTGCCCTTCAAGGATGCCCACAAGACCTCGGCCGACCTGACCGGTAAAAAGCTCTACAGCAGCCCGGCCGCCGCCAAAGCAGGCATCCAGGTTTGGTACAAAGGCCCGCACGGCTCAGAACCGGCCGGCGGGTGCGGGCTGGGCTGGAAAGACCGGCTGGTCAGCCATGACGGGCTATTTTTGGCCAATATTCGCAAAAGTGCGGTCAATCTGTTTGTTCATGGGGTAATCAGCCATGGCCTGGATGGGGTGAACCCTCTCATCGCTGCCCACAAAAAGGCCCCACAGGTTTGCGATACCACCAACCACCCGCTACGGCATCTGTTTGAAATCGAGCTTGATTTCAAGGGTCTCACCCTGCCCCCCCAGCCCGACACCATGTACACGCTCGCCTGGATGGTGACCTGTGTTTACAAGAGGGTGACTGAAGCATTCGGAGGCAGGAAGGTCAGCCACTGGGAACACCAGGACAAGCTGGTCTACGATTTTTTTGCGCAGATGCAAGAAAAAAAACAGCACTTTGCCAAACCGTTCATCTTCGACCTGGGGAAACTGAGCCCCGACAAATGGCCCAAGCAAAAGGAAACCGAAGCGGGCCGCATCAAGCCGTTTCATCCGTTTATTTTCAGAAAGCAAAGAACCTTTCTGGATATTGGCCACCTCACCGATCCGCATATTTCCTGCAGGCAGTTTGCGCTCGCCATGGCCGATGCCGCCATTCTGGAAGGCACCAGTTCACCGATCGGCCCCAAGCTAACCAATGGACTGGTTGCCACCCAAGCCCTGTTCGACAAATTTCAGAGTGGGCCAGACAAAGTCGATGCCATTTTCATGACGGGCGATCTGATCGATTTCAACCGCAACCTCGCACCCGGAAAAGTCACCGGCAAAAGCCCGAAAGACCAATGGGAACACTACAATCTGGCCGGCAATCTGGATGTGCCCGATTACTACCCGCGCGGGCTGGACGACATGCTGGTTTATTCGCTGATCAAGCGCGCATATGACCACAACTTGCCGGTATTCATGGTCACCGGCAACCACGAAGCCTACGACGAACCGTTTGGCATCTCGCCGCGCGTCAATAGTTATTCGGCTAAATTGGCTGCACGCCCAAGCTCGCGAGCGAAAACAGTATCAGACGCACTGAAGGCCGCCACTCGAGTTCAGCCAAGCGGGGGGCTGCGGGATTACGACCCCAATCAGGCCAAGGGCAAGATTCATTTTTCAAAAATCCCTGACCTCAGCATACGCAGGGCCAACGCCGGTATTCCCGCCGACCACAACCTGACCATTTATGAAGCCTGCCTGATCTACGGCCCCACCTTCCCGCAAACCATGCAAGGCTGGGATTTCATGCCGGACAACTTCGACTGGTTCTTTACCCTGTTTACCCCGCTGGCCGATTTCAGCGTGGCCTACAACGGCCAACGCCTGACCGGGCTGGAATGGGGCAATGCCGAACGCATGCTGGAGGGAAGTTATATTCCGGATGGCCTGCTGCCTAGAGCAAACGAAGCCATGAGCGACGATCAGTTGGCTTTGCTCAGCGCTGTATGTGAAAAAAATGCCAACCAGCACCTGCTGTTTACCCACTTCACGGCTGTCAGCTTCAACCAGTACAAACCGTTTTCCAAAAGCGATGTATGGGGAGTAAACAAACTGAGCGACAAAGAAACTTATGGCACGTTTGTATTGGGACGAAAGGCTCTGTTCAAGTGGGTTGATCAGGACAAAATCACCGGGCACTTCAGCGGTCATTCCCATCGAACCGGCGCCTATAAGGTCAAGCTGGACGAGGAAGACGAGGATAACCAGACCCTCGAGGTCGAAGCCCGCGACCCGGCCAAACAGAAAGCCAACCCGGATACCAAATACTGGGTGGGCACCAACTGCGGCGGCATGGGCGTGCAAAGCCTAGAAGGCGAACTCAACGGCTGGAACCTGATGCCGCCGGCAGGCTATCTCATCGAAGGGTACAACAGCCGCGCATCGAAAGTGGTGACCGCCACAGAGAAGCGAAATGCCCAACCCCGCTTTTGCGTCGCGCTGGATTACATGCAGTTCGTTGAAGAAAAGAAAATCATCGCCTGGAATTTCCTCACTGGTCCCCGGATGAATTACACCGCATCGGCAACACAGGTGGAGGGAATCACGATGACTGTTGAAAACGTTCATCACGCCAAGCCTTTTATCCGGGGGGTGACGTTTTATGTATGGGATAGTCAGTACAAGATTTTTATGGATTACTCCATAACCATCGACTCCGGCAGTCGCCAGCGCGATACCCTGCGTTACAACTGCTCGCATGCCAATCCCACCGGCTTGCTCGCAGCACTGCAAGCCAGCAAGCCGGCATTCGTCAAGGTGGAATTCAACCATGGATTGGCTAAGGTGACCGCCAAGGACGGGGCCAATCTCTACAATCAGTTCAACTTCGACGACCCGTGGATTTACCGGGTTCGCCCCATCACTCTGGAAGAAACCGTCGAGGTGTCTTTTGATCCCAATGGGGAGTTTCCGGATTGGAAGTGGTTATGGGGCGCATACCGTGATTCAGGACGTTACATCGATCCAAAGATTGTCACCGACAAACGCTCTGCACACCGTTAAGGAACCACCATGTCATTGACCCGCCGCCGCCTGCTCTCCTTTCTGGCCGTACTGCCCTGGATCGCATCCTGCAAGGCAGCTTCATCGACTCTGACCTCCAAAATCAAGGATCTCAAGATGCAAGCCATCAGCGCCGAAGAACTCGAACTCATCAAGAACCCGCTTTCCCGACCGGCCTGGTTCGCCCGACACAACCTGCCGCAAGGCCAGCCGCTGGAAATCCGCCAGCGGGTATTCGGCGATACCCGCATGCTGCTGCGCGGGGCAGACATCAAGAATGTGCGATTCATCAATTGCGTGTTTGAACTGTTCCAAGGCTACGACAACAACTTGCTGAACGTTACCTTCGAAGAATGCCAATTTTTCGGCGGGGTGTTTACGGGCACCGAGTGGAAGAATACCAAGCTACTACGCTGCGAGGCTGAAGGCCCCTTCAAGATCGGCTGCGCCAACGGCGATGTAACCTTTGAAGAATGCAAGCTCCAAGGGATGACCGCCAAGGAAGGGGGATATGGTAATTGGTCTGATCATTTCGGTATCGCCACCGCGTCAAATGGTGCAAATCGTTTTATCAAGTGCAAGCTATCCAACTTAGCAACGCATGGCGGGGTTGAACTCAAAATTGATACCTGCGAAATTCATGATTTTCTTGGTAATTGCCCTAGCAAGCAGGGCAAATTGCTTATCCACAACTCCAAATCAAGTGGGAACATGGATTTTACCGGGGCATCCGGCATGTTTTCCCTCATCTCCATCAAAAACTCCCAACTGGGCGAAGTGGATTTGATGTCGAGCGCCAGCAAGGTTTTCGAGATCGAAGACAGCTCGCTCAGCCTCAAGATGGGGGCCGTAGATGCCAAATATGAAAAGGCCACTTTCCGTCGGGTAAAGTTTCATGGGGAGGGATTGTATTGCCCCTTGGCCAGGTTTTTTACGCTGGAAATCGATGCTTGTGATTTTGGTGGTAAAGGATTGGCATTGTATGGCGCGCCTAATCCGCGCCCTAAACTGGGGGAGTATCTGCTCTATAGAACACTCTTTAACCATATTAACTTCCGCAACATGACCATCCCCAAAGCCAAGATAGACTACATGCATGCGGGCACCCTCACCCTCGAAAATGTATCCCTCGCCGACGCCGATCTCTCGCATGGCTGTTTCGGAACTGTGCAGTTCAAGAATGCCAAGCTCGGCGGCAAGATCGACCTGACCGAGACCACCATCCGCCAGATCGACAACCAAGGGCTAACCAACACCGCCCAGATCACCGGCAAGCTCGAAGCCAATCCCAACGCACCGCTCCCCGATCTGGCCGCACTGGATCAACCGCCGGGCCGCCCGATGCAGACCCCGTCCAAGAAGAAGCCGCAAGGAAAACACTGACACCATGCGCTTCACCCGCCGCCGCTTGCTCTCCTTGATCGCCGTCCTGCCGTGGGTTGCTTCGTGCAAAGCCTCCCCGTCGGCACTGACTTCAAAAATCAAGGATCTCAAGATGCAAGCCATCAGCGCCGAAGAACTCGAACTCATCAAGAACCCGCTTTCCCGCCCGGCCTGGTTCGCCCGACAAAACCTGCCGCAAGGCCAGCCGCTGGAAATCCGCCAGCGGGTATTCGGCGATACCCGCATGCTGCTGCGCGGGGCCGACATCAAGAACGTGCGCTTCATCAACTGCGTGTTCGAACTGTTTCAGGGTTACGACAATAAACTGGAAAACGTCACCTTCGAGGAGTGCCAGTTTTTCGGGGGAGTCTTTACGGGATCTTTTTGGAAGAACGCTAAGCTAGTCCGTTGTGAAGCGGAAGGCCCATTTCAAATCGGCTGTGCAAACGGCGATGTAACCTTTGAAGAATGCGTGCTTCGAGGGATGACCGCCAAGGAAGGGGGGTATGGCAATTGGTCTGATCATTTCGGCTTGGCAACTGGGCAAGGCGGACACGCAACCTTCAAGAATTGCAAAATAAATAACGTACAGTCAGGTGGAGCAAAATCACTTCGCCTGATTGGCTGTGAAATTGGGGATTTATATGCCAATTTGCGTAGTCAAAGTGGGGAATTAATCATAGAGAATTGCCACGCCAAGGGGAAACAGGATTTTGCAGGCGGCGGCAATTATTACTCCCTCATCTCCATCAAAAAATCCCAACTGGGCGAAGTGGATTTGATGTCGAGCGCCAGCAAGGTTTTCGAGATCGAAGACAGCTCGCTCAGCCTCAAGATGGGGGCTGTGAGCGCCAAATACGAAAAAGCCTCTTTCCGCCGGGTGAAGTTTCATGGAGAGGGATTGTATTGCCCCTTGGCCCGGTTTATCAGCTTAGAAATGGATAACTGCTCTCTGGAAGGAAAAGGACTTCAGTTATTTGGGGAAACAAACGACCAGCCCTTACCCGGAGAATATCCGTTCTACTGGACCCGCATTCGCCACCTGACCTTCCGCAACATGACCATCCCCAAAGCCAAGATGGACTATATCCATGCAGGCACCCTCACCCTCGAAAATGTATCCCTCGCCGACGCCGATCTCTCGCATGGCTGTTTCGGAACTGTGCAGTTCAAGAATGCCAAGCTCGGCGGCAAGATCGACCTGACCGAGACCACCATCCGCCAGATCGACAACCAAGGGCTAACCAACACCGCCCAGATCACCGGCAAGCTCGAAGCCAACCCCAGCGCACCGCTGCCCGATCTCGCCGCATTGGATCAACCGCCGGGCCGTCCGATGCAGACACCGCCCAAGAAGAAGCCGCAAGGAAAACACTGACACCATGCGCTTCACCCGCCGCCGCTTGCTCTCCTTGATCGCCGTCCTGCCGTGGGTTGCCCCCGATAACGATCACCCTTTGATACGCCCTGCCCTCGGCTTGATGACCGCTTCGTAATACAGGAAAGCATCGCGGATATGCTCCTGCAACAAGGCATCGTCCCAAGGCTTGTAGAGGAACTTGTAGATGGCGCCTTCGTTGACCGCCAGCGTGACCGATTCCAGATCGGCATAGCCGGACAGCACGATCCGCACCGTATCGGGGTGCAGTTCCTTGACCCGGTGCAGGAATTCCGTGCCGGCCATCTCCGGCATGCGCTGGTCGGAGAGGATAACCTGGACGGGATGGGTTGCCAGCAGTTCGAGCCCTTCCCGTCCGCTGCCTGCCGTCAGGATATGGTACCCCTCCCGGCGCAGCAGCCTGCTCAATGCCGAGAGGATGTTCGGCTCGTCATCGACCAGCAGCAACGTATGCTCGGCGGCCAGCGGCGGTAATCGTGTCAGCGACAGGGTTTTCCCGGCAATCATGAAATCCAGAAAAGACTCCGCGGGCACCGGCTTGGCAAAAAAGTAGCCTTGCATTTCATCGCAATCGTGCATCTGCAGATACCCGAGTTGCGCCTCGGTTTCGACGCCTTCGGCCACGACCTTGAGGCCCATGCGGTGCGCCAGCTCGATGATCGAAACGGCAATCAGCGCCGATTCGGGCTCGGTGACGATGTCGCGCACGAATGACTGGTCGATCTTGAGGGCATCGATGGGAAAGCGGCTCAGGTAGGCGAATCCCGAATAGCCGGTGCCGAAATCGTCCAGTGACAGTTTGACGCCAATGCGTTTCAGCGACTGGAGGATGGCAATGGTCTGCTGAGGATCCTCCATAAGCATGCTCTCGGTCACCTCCAGCTCCAGACAGGCGGGCGGAACGCCGTTGCGCGCCAGGGCGTCGCTGACGATCCGCTGCAGATCGCCGGAATAGAACTGCCGTTCGGAAACGTTTACCGCCAGACGCAGGTCGAGCCAGCCGGCATCCCGCCAGCAACGCAACTGGCGACAGGCTTCGTCGATCACCCAGCTTCCCATGGGAACGATGAGCCCGGTTCTTTCCGCCAGCGTAACGAACCGCCCCGGCATTTCCAATCCCGATCCGGGACGTTGCCAGCGAATCAGCGCCTCGGCACCAATGATTTGCCCCGTCCGCAAATTGACCTTGGGTTGATAATGCAGAGCGAATTCATTACGTTCCAGCGCCCGCCGCAGGCCTGCTTCAAGCTCCAGTTGCGCCAAGGCTTCCGCGTTCATGGCTGCCGTGTAGAAACAGAAACGGTTGCGTCCGAGCTCCTTGGCCCGGTACATGGCTGCATCCGCATCGCGCAGCAGATCGGCAGCCTTGGTTCCGTCGTTCGGAAAAATGCTGATGCCGATGCTGGCGCCGAGGTAAACCTCGTTGTTTCCCGACAACAGGAAAGGCGCGGCCAGCGCATCCAGCTGCTTCTGCGCTGTCGTGGCCGCGGCATCGAGTTCGTCGATATCCAGCAGCAACAGGAATTCATCGCCGCCGAAACGCCCGAGCGTCGCTTCGCCCTTTAACTGAGCAGACAGGCGCCGGGCAACATCAATCAGCAACTGGTCGCCGGCCAAATGACCCAGACTGTCGTTCACCGTATTGAAGCGGTCGAGATCGATGAACATGACCGCCACTCGACACCCCAGCCTTTGTGCCCGCTCCATGGCATGCGCCAGACGCAGTTGCAGCAGGACGCGATTGGGCAGATCGGTCAGCGGATCGTAGTGCGCCAGATGCGCCAGACGTTCCTCGCTGCGCTTGAGCTGGGTGATGTCCGAGAACACCCCGACGTAATGCGTGACATTGTCTTGAGCATCGCAAACGGCCGAAATGGTCATCCAGGCGGGGAAGGATTCGCCGCTCTTGCGCCGGTCCCAGAGCTCCCCCTGCCATTGCCCGTTTTGCCGCAAACTGCTCCAGATCGCCTGGTAAAACTCGGGGCCTTGCCGGTCTGATTGCAGCATGCGTGGATTGCGCCCCAACGCTTCGGCTTCGCTGTAGCCGGTGATTTCCGTGAACGCCTTGTTGACGGCCAGGATACTTCCGTCCAGAGCGGCAATGATGACACCGTCGCGGGTGCTTTCGAAAACGGTCGCGGCCTGGCGCAATTTCTCCTCGGCCCAATGGCGCTCGGTCACGTCCTGGGCCACCCCGACATAGCAGGACACGGACATGCTCGGAAAGCTGGCTTGCTGGCCCCGGTCCCTGATCCAGCGCACTGAGCCGTCCGGGCGCACGATGCGATATTCCAGATCGAACGCGCCACCTGCCTTGTGTGCCGACAGAACGATGTCCAGCGCCCTTTTCCGGTCATCGGGATGGATGGATTCAGAGAAGATGCGCGGATTCTCGTACAGCGCGGAACAAGGCTGTTGCCAGACATTTTCGAAAGCGGGGCTGGCATAGAAAACCTGTCTCAGGTCGATATCGGCCATCCATATGACTTCGGAAATGCTGGCCGCAATCAACCTGAAACGCTCTTCGCTCTCCCGTAGCGCCCGTTCGGCCGCCTGTCGTGCCAGCCGCTGCTCGCGGTCGCTGAAACAGCGTTCCAGCGCCGGGCAAAGCCGGGCAAGCCGATCCTTGATGACAAAATCCCAGACCCCCCGCTTGAGCAATTCGACCGCAACTTCTTCGCCCACACTGCCGGAAACAAGAATGATGGGGGTGTCGGGCAAACGGTTGGCCAACAGCCCCAACGTATCCTGAAAATCCAGGCCGGGGACCTTGTAATCGGCCAGGATTGCATCCCAGCGCATCTCGCCCAACGCGGACAACAAACTGCTCCAGTCGTCGACCCGGACCATGTTCGCCTGCATGTTCTGACGCTGCAGATGACGGCTTACCAGCAGAAAATCCGCGGGGTCGTCTTCAATGTAGAGAAGATTGAGCATAGGCTATTTCTGTATCGGTTCGTTGGTAGCAAGCCAGTAGATACCAAGCCGCGCCACCGTTTCGGCGAACTCGGCGAAATCGAGTGGCTTGCGGACAAAACTGTTGGCCCTGCTTTCATAACTTTTGAGGCGATCGCGTTCCTCGTCGGATGAAGTGAGCATTACCACCGGAATCAGCGAAGTACGCGGATCGGCACGCAGTCTTGCCAGCACCTCCAGGCCGGACAGGCGCGGCAGCCCGATGTCGAGCAGCACCACGGCAGGCTCTTCATCCTGCGGACGCGCAGCAAACTCGCCCTCGCAGAACAGATAATCCAGCGCCTGCTGACCATCGCGCGCAACGTCGATGCAATTGGCCAGATTGATTTTTCTCAGCGCCCGCAGAATCAATATTTCGTCCTGGGGATTGTCTTCAACCAGCAGGATGCTTCTTTTCTTCATGACTATCCTCCACCCCTGACATCACCGATGGCAGAGAAAAACAGAATATCGCACCACTCCCCGGAACCCCCTCGGCACGAATGTTCCCGCCGTGACGGTGAATGATGCGGCGAACGGTGGCCAGTCCGATGCCGATGCCGGGGAATTCGTCCTGCCGGTGCAGGCGGTAGAAAGGCTGGTAAAGTCGTTCGACATGCGCCATGTCAAAACCGGCCCCGTTGTCGGCAACGCAAATCGCCGGATGACCGTCCACCTCGCCTCTGTAGACCCTGATGACAGCGTGCTCCCGACCGCGAGTAAACTTCCAGGCATTGTCGACGAGCTGATTCATCGCTATTTCCAGCATAGTCCTGTCGCCCGCAACGGCAAGACCCGGGGCGATTTCCGCATCGATTTGCCGCTGCGGTTCGATACGCGCCAAATCGTCGAACCGTTTTTCTGCCAACTGCGAAATATCGACGCTCTGGCGCAGCAACTCGCCGCGCGAGCAGCGCAGCAACGCGAGGATGCCGTCGATCAACGCCCCCATGTTGCGGTTGGCCAGAGTGATTTGCATGAGGCAACTCCGGGCCTCGGCATCGAGCTGGCCGGCATGCTCCTCGGTCAATAGGTGCGCGAATCCGTCGATTGCGCGCAACGGGGCGCGCAGGTTGTGCGCCAGCGCGTAGGCAAGGTCTTCCAGTTCGAGGTTGGCCGCATTCAGTTCGGCGGTTCGTTCGGCCACGCGCTGTTCCAGTTCGGCATTGAGGCGACGGATTTCGTCCTCGGCCTGTTTGCGTGCAGTAATCTCGCGCGAGATGCCAAAGAGGCCGGCCACCTGTCCTTTTTCATCGAATACCGGGCCTTTTGTCACCAGGAACACCAAGGATTTGCCATCCTGCGTCGTCAGTTGCTCCTCGTGGGTTTGAGTGTGTCCGGCAGACATGACTGTTTGGTCCATCGCCCTCAGGTAGGCGGCCGATTCGGCCGGAAACAGGGCCCGGTCGTCATGCCCGATAATTTCGCTTTGCGTCTTGCCAACAAAACCGGCGGCAGCATCGTTGACCAGCAGATAGCGCCCGCGCGCATCCTTGACGAACACGGCATCCTCGGTGCCCGAAATAACGACATCCAGCAGGCGTCTGTTTGTTTCCGCCCTCGCCAGCGAACGCCGCAGCATCGCACTCAATATGCTGACCGCCAGGCCATTGATGAGCAGAAAGCTCCACTGCAACAGGTCGTAACTTGCGGCGATATGGAAACTGCCTCGTGGAGGAAGGGAAAAATAGGCCACGCCCAGACCAGCCAGGGCGGTCGAGACCAGGCCGGGGCCAAGGCCGCCGAGCAAGGCACTGAAGGTAATCGGAAACATGAAAAGGATCAGCAGCGACCGACCGCCGATTCCTGCCGAAATGCTCTCGCGCAAGGCCAGCATGGCCAGCGTCATGAGCACGGCAAACGAATAGCTTAACCATACGGGGAGTCGCCCCGGCGAAACACCGCTGGACAGCGCTTCCAGCAGCCGCGCCGAATCACCGTCGCCATCCCCGGTCGGCACAGCCCTGAGTGCCAGGAAAAACGTGGCGGCCGAAGCGGCGACGAAAAAAACGCCCTTGGCCGTCGACAGCCAGACGATGGACTGGACATCGGCAAACATCGCCAGCAACCGGTCCGACATGAAAATCCAGAGCGACGCCAGCACCGCGTACGCCACGACGCAGAACAGGATGAAACGATCGCGCGCTGAAGTCATGCCGAAACCTCTTCCCTGCTCAGCGTGAAACAGAAGGTGGCGCCGTTGCCCGGCGCTGCCTTGACGGTGATCCTGCCACCGTGACGGCGGACAATGCGCTGCACGGTCGCCAACCCGATGCCGATTCCGGGGAACTCATCCTGGCGGTGCAGGCGGCGGAAGGGCTGGAACAGTTGGTCGGCATGCGCCATGTCAAAACCGGCGCCATTGTCCGCCACACAGATAGCGGGGCAGTCATCGATTTCTCCAGAATAGACCCTGACCACGGGCTGCGATGTTCTTGCCGTGTATTTCCAGGCATTGCCGAGCAGGTTGTGCATCACGGACGCCAGCATGCGCGGATCGCCGTATACCGTCAGCCCCGGTTCGACCTCTGCACTGACTGCACGCTCCGGTTCGGAACGCGCCAACTCGGCCAGAATGTTGGCCGACAGCGCCGACAGATCGACCGTATCGCACTGCAGTTCGCCGCGCGTGCTGCGCGAAAGCGCGAGGATGCCTTCGATCAGTTCGCTCATCTTGTGGCTGGCAATCGCAATTTGATCAAGCCAGGTTCTGGCGTCCCCGTCGAGCTTGTCGCCGTAATCCTCGATCAGCGCCTGCGAAAAACCGGTCATGGCGCGCAGGGGCGCGCGCAAGTCATGCGACACGGCATAGGCAAAGCTGTCGAGCTCCTTGTTGGCGGCGGTCAGTTCGGCCGTGCGCTGCTCGACCCGTTGCTCCAGATCGGCGTTGAGACGCTGGATTTCCTGTTCGGCTTTTTTGCGCGCCGTAACGTTCTCGGTCACGATGACCACTTCGCCCGCTGCCGGGGAATAGATGTAGAACGAAAACCAGCGGTCCAGCAAAGCCAGATAATGCTCCCACCGCACGGGGATACCGGTGGCGGCGACCCGGCCGAAAACGGCAAGCGACTCCGGATTCTGTTCGCAATAGCCGGGCAGAACCTCGCTGATGCGCCGTCCCGCGACGTTTTCCCGGATTCCGGTCACTTCGGCGAATGCCGGATTGGTCGAAATATATTCGAAATTGACTGGCCGGCCCGTGTCGAAGATCACGCGGCAATGGACCACGCTGTTCATGATGTTGTCGTAGAGCGAGCGGTAGGTTTTTTCCGCCACCTTGCGTTCCGTGATGTCGCGGTGCATGCCCATCAAGCCGAGCACCTCGCCGCCGGGGCCGGTAATCCGGGCGCCGCTCGATTCCGCCCAGAACTCGCTGCCATCCTTGCGCCGGTAGCGCAGTTCATATGTCCCGCCTTCGCTCGTCCCGTCACGGAAACGGCGGCGCCCCTGCTCGATGTAATCGGCCGGGTCGGCATACAGGAATTCGGTGGTGCGCCCGATGACTTCGTCGGCCGAATAACCGAACGTACGCGTGAAAGCCGGGTTGACCAGCCGGATACGGCGCGAAGTATCGGCAAAAATGACCGAATCGAAGATGCTGTCAAAAATGGCGCGGAATTTCGCTTCGTTCTCGCCCAGCACGGCTTCGGCGCGCTTGCGGCGACGGATATTGGCCAGCAGGACGGCAATGGTGACCGACTGCGCCAGCAGAAACGCCACCGTTCCGGCAATGACCGTACCGTATTGCTCCCAAGCCGCCGGTGGCCGATTGACGAACCGGGTATTCGCCGGCAGGCGACTGACATCGCCACCCCAGCGTTGAATTTGCTGCCAATCGAACATTGGCATGCTTTCATTCATGCGCAAGGTTCCGACATCCGCGGTGCCGGCCCCTTGCAGCATGTCCAGCGCCAGCCGCCCGGCCCGCTCCCCGGATGCTTCGACCGGAATGACCGATCCGCCGATTCCGCCGTTGCGCAGGTTGTAGTCGTAAAAGCCGAACACGGGCGCATTGGCCGCCTTGACGATCATGTTTTCGGCCTCGTAGGCCAGCGCCACGCGGCCTTTTGCATCGACGTTGTACTGGGTAAAGACGATAAGGCTTTTGGGCGGCAGGCTCGCCACCCGCTGCAGAATGTCGTCGAGCGTCATGCCGATGGTGTACTCGAAAGCCAGCCGCTCTTTCCAGGGCTGCGCCACCTGGGCGGCCTGCTCGGCCACCTTGATATCCGCCGCGCTGCTGCCCGAGACGAACACCACCCGCTGCGTCTGCGGAAACAGCTCCAGCGCGCGTGCCAGCGTACCCTTGATATCGAACTGGTTGACCTCGCCTACGATGCTGCGCCCCCGTTTTTCCGTTTCCAGCAAGGGGCGGTGCTGAATGGTGATCACCGGTGCCTGCGGGGCGATCTCCCTGCCCTCTGCGAGCAAAAACTCGAGCGCCGGTTGCTGCAGGGTGACAATGAGATCGATCCGGCGCTGCGCATACTTCTTGTGGAGTATCTCGCGCAATTCCTCGCGGTATCCTGGCACATCACGGTTGCGCTGCAGATCGAGATACTCGGCATGGACATTGGTCACGGGGAAACCGGCTTCAGTCATGCTCTTGAAAAAACCGTCGCTGAAGAGTTCCACGCCGCGACCGCCGTAGCCGTAGGCATAGAGCAGCAATATCCGCTTCTGCGAAAGATCGGCAGCCTGGACAGGCTGCGCCAGAAAAGCGCAACACGCCAGGAAAAGCAGGATCAGACGGCTGGCAACAATGGTCATGATGCTCCGCCCCCCTCCGCCAGCGTAAAGCAGAAAGTCGCCCCCTCGCCGGGTGCTGCGCGGGCTTCGATCCTGCCGCCGTGGCGATGGACGATGCGCTGCACGGTCGCGAGCCCGATACCGATTCCCGGAAATTCATCCTGCCGGTGCAAGCGGCGGAAAGGCAGGAACAGTTGGCCGGCATGCGCCATGTCAAAGCCGGCGCCGTTATCCGTCACGCAAAAGCCGGAGCGTCCGTCCAACTCGCAGGAACAGACCCGGATCATGGCCTGAGACGTCCTGGATGTATATTTCCAGGCGTTGCCCAGCAGGTTGTGCATCACGGCTTCGATCATGCGCGCATCGCCGAACGCCACCAGCCGGGGTTCGATGTCCATACTGACTTCACGCTCCGGCTCGGTACGCGCCAGTTCAGCCAGAATGCCGGCTGACAGCGCCGACAGATCGACCGTGTCACGCCGCAATTCGCCGCGCGTGCTGCGCGACAACGCAAGAATGCCTTCGATCAGATCGCTCATCTTGCGACTGGCGATACCGATCTGGCCAAGGTAGTTCCTGGCCTCGCCCTCCAGCTTGTCGCCGAAATCCTCGATCAACGCCTGCGAAAAACCGTGCATGGCCCTGAGCGGTGCGCGCAGGTCATGCGAAACCGCATAGGCAAAGGCATCCAGTTCCTGGTTGGCCGCGGAAAGCTCGGCCGTGCGCTCGGCTACGCGCCGCTCCAAGCCGGCGTTGAGCCGGAGAATTTCCTGCCGCGCCGCTACGCGTTCGGTGATGTCTTCGGAAAAGATCACGATTCCGCCGATGGCGCCCCCGGACTTATGCCACGGTCGCACTTCCCAGCGCAGCCATTGTTCAGCGCCATCGGCCCGCACGAAACGATCTTCATCTGCATAGAGGATTTCACCCGCCAAGCCGCGACGGTGCACTTCCTTCCATGCCTCGGTAATTTCCGGGAATACTTCGTAATGCGACAGGCCAAGAATATCCCGCTCGCCCAGCGCATAATCGTCCAGCCAGCGACGGCTGACAGCGAGGTAGCCCATCTCGCGGTCGAACATCGCCAGCGCGGCCGGCGCATGGTCGATCAGCAACTGCAGCCGTTCCTGGCTCTCGTGCAGCGACGCCGCCGATTGCTCGGCGGCCAGCCTGGCATCTTCCAGTCGCTTGAAAAGGTCGAGATTGGCCAGCCCGACCGACATGGCATCGGCCAGCGCTTGCTGCAATTCGAGTTCCCCGGGCGTGGCCAGATGCTGCGTGGCCCAGTAGCAGCCGATGGCGCCGACCGGCTGTTCGCGGCCGATGGGCGCCATGGACAGGCTCTTGACGAAAGTCGGGCGGTACGCGGCATGGGGAATGCGCGGATCGGCGTAAATGTCCTTGATGGCGACCGTCTGGGCGTGGAGCATGACCCAGCCGGAAATACAGGATTCGAGCGGATAACGCTGCCCTTTCCAAAGCGGACCGATGGCATCTTCGTCCACGTAATGGCAGCAGCCGTTGTCGCGCAGTACCAGCGTGGCGCCGTCGGCGCCAGTCAATTCACGCACGGCCCGGCGGATGATTGCCATCAGGCTCGGCAGATCGCGCACAGCAGCGACTTTCTCGACCACCTCGGCCAGACGGCGCAACCGTTCGGCGCTGCGACCGAGTTCGGCTGCCGCCAGTGCTTCGTCCCTGCGCCGCATCAGTTTGCGCAAGCGATCGTGAAATATGGCGAACAGGCACCCCAGGAACACGAAAACCGCCGAGGAAAAACTGGCCGCCAGATTCTTGCCGGTGAACGACATCACCGGCGGTAGGAAGAAATACCAGACCAGCAGCGTACTGATCAGCGTGGCGCCAATCCCGCCAAACAGGCCACCAATCCAGGCGCAGAAGAACGCCACGGGGAAAAAGAGAAACCAGACATAGGGCTTGAAGTAATCCCACAACAGCCATTGGGCGGCGAGAGCGACAAACGGCAGCGCCAGAGCGAATATCAGCCTGACATGGCGTGCAGGAAGTCTGGTGGCGATGATGGACTCGTTCCGTCCGGAAACCTGGTCATGAGGGGTGTTTTGCATGCTGCTGGAAACCGTCTTGCCCAGCTTCTTTTATAGCTCGCCCTGAATGGTGCGCCGCAGAGAAATTTCCTGCGAAGTTTCCGGTCAAACCAACGGGTAGCCCGGATGCAGCGCAGCGGAATCCGGGAACACGGGTTCAAAGACAAACCGGGTTTGTGCCCCCCCCCAACGAAAGCCCCGGATTTCACGTTGTTTCATCCGGGCTACTCGCTGGCGGCAACAAAAAACCGGCCCGCTTTGCGGTGGCCGGTTTTTTATTTCTACGGCTTTGTCAGCCGTATTGAAAGCGCAATATTCAAGCCTTTTTCAGGAAACAGGCTTTCAACATCATGCTGCCGGCATCTGTCTTGCAGTCGACTTCGTGATCGCCGCCAACCAGGCGGATGCTTTTGATCTTGGTGCCTTGCTTGAGCACGATCGAAGTGCCTTTGACCTTCAGGTCCTTGATCAGCACCACGGCATCGCCGTCGTTGAGCACCGTGCCGTTGGCATCGCGCACCACGGCGGAATCTTCTTCATCCGATCCGGCACTGGCCGCCGCCGGCCACTCGAAACCGCAGTCGGCACAGACGAAGTTGTCGCCGTCCTGATAGGTGTTTTCCAGGGTACATTGCGGGCAGGCGGGGATAGCGGACATGGCAGAACCTTCAAAGTGCGAGTTACAAAGCGGGCGATTATACCACCTCGTACACCACTCTCAGCGCGCGTTCAGCGCCCGATCCGTCAGCGACAGCCGATCCCGGTATTCTTTCCTGAGCCGGTACAACTGCGCCGGCCGGTTGGCCTTGCCGGTTTCCAGTGCGCCTTCGATCGGCTCCAGAATGCCGAGTTCGTCGATCTTGCGGCGGAAACTCACCTTGTTGACCGGCTCTCCGAGCACCGCTTCATAGACCGCCTGCAGGCGCGGCAGAGTGAAAGCCTCACCGCACAGGTAGACCGGCAGCGACGAGTAGCTGCTCTTGTTCCTGACCCGGCTCACGGCCGCTTCGACGATCTGCAGGTGATCGAACGGCAAGCCTTTCAAACGCTCAACCGGCAACAGCTCCACATGCGGATGCCCCGCCTCGCCGATCAGGTTTTCCGGAACCAGCGCGTAATAGCTGATCGAGATCGACCAGCCGCGCGGATCGCGCCCCGGCCCGGAAAAAGTCGCCAGTTGTTCAAGATACGGGCTGGCAATGCCGGTTTTTGCCTGCAAGGTCCGCACTGCGGCGGCATGGGTATCGGCATCTTCCTCGGCGTGGATATAGCCGCCCGGCAAGGCCAGTACGCCCTTGAAAGGCTCGTGCTCGCGGCGCAGCAAGGCCACGTGCAGACACTCTTCCTTGAGCGTGAGCAGAACGATATCGACGGTGCAGATGATCTCGGACATGGGTTCCTGCCTCAAATTGTTCTTCGCTTGTTTGACCCAGTGAAGTGTGAAATTTTGTCGTCATACCGGCGCAGGCCGGTATCCAGCAACGAAGCCACTTCAAACCACTGGACCCCGGCCTGCGCCGGGGTGACGAGTTCAAACTTGACCAGACCATAGTATATAAAACACACAAACACATCAAACAATCATTAACAACAAGACAAAACAACAAATTTGTTAGTTGCAATATTAAACTAAGTTGAATATGATCGGTTCATGTTCTGATAAAACAGAACCCGCTCATAAAGGGAGGTCATCATGTCGAACCGCAAAACCCATCTTCTCGTCATCGATCCGCAGAACGATTTCTGCGATCAGCCGGATGACTATCTGCCGCAGACCGGCGAACGCCTCGCTCCCGCCCTGCCAGTCCAGGGCGCGCATGCCGACATGCTGCGCGTCGCCACCCTGATCGAGCGCTGCGGCCAGCGGATCGACGCCATCACGGTGACGCTCGATTCGCACCAGCGCATCGACATCGCCCACCCAACCTTCTGGCAGCAGGGCGATGGCACGGCGGTGCAGCCTTTCACGCCGATCACCGCCGCCGACGTACGCGAAGGCCGCTTCGTTCCGCGCCAGACCGAAGCGCTGCCACGGGTTCTGGCCTACCTGGATGCGCTGGAAGCCGCCGGGCGTTACACCCACATGGTCTGGCCCGTGCACTGCGAGATCGGCAGTTGGGGGCACAACGTCCACGCCGACGTGCGCGCGGCGTACAACCGCTGGGAGGAAACCACATCGGTCAGCGTAGGCAAGGTGCTCAAGGGCCTGAATCCGTGGACCGAGCACTACAGCGCCATCCGCGCCGAAGTGCCCGATTCCCGCGACGAAGGTACCCAGCTCAACCGGGCGCTGATCGCACAATTGAAAGCAGCCGATCAGGTACTGATTGCCGGCGAAGCGGGTAGCCACTGCGTCAAGGCCACGACCGAGCACATCGCCGAAGCCTTCGACCCTGCCGACCTGCCGCGGCTGGTCCTGCTCACGGATTGCATGAGTCCGGTCACCGGATTCGAGTCGCAGTACCAGGGCTTCATCGACGACATGCGCGCCAAGGGCTTGCGCATCGCCACCTCGACCGAGATCATGGCCGAATTGCTCGCCGGAAACGGCGCTTGAAGGAGGGAAACATGAACACCCGTCCACCCATCGTCCAGAGCCTGCTGGAAAACGATCTCTACAAGTTCACCATGTGGCAGGCCCTGCTGCACAGCCACCCCGGCGCGCAGGCCGAATATGCGTTCGTCTGCCGCAATACGCCGGCCTACCCGCTCGCCGAACTCAAGCAGGATATCGAAGCCGAACTCGACGCGCTTTGCAGCCTGAACTTCAGTCGGGACGAGCTCGATTACCTGCGCGGCCTGCGCTTCATCAAGAGCGATTTTGTCGATTTCCTGTCGCTGTTCCGCTTCCAGCGCCACTTCATCTCGGTGACGACCGAAGGCGACACGCTCAAAATCGAAGCCAAAGGCCCGCTCGTGCATGTCATGGGCTTCGAAATTTTCGTGCTCTACATCGTCAACGAGCTGTATTTCCGCCGTTTGCCTACCGGCGACGACATCCTCGCTGAAGCGCGCCGCCGACTGCAGGACAAGATCCGGCTCTTGCAACAGCACAAGACCGAGCTCGCCGCCGGCGATGCCGAGCCCTTCATCTTCTTCGATTTCGGGCTGCGCCGGCGCTATTCAGGCGCCTGGCAGGAAGAAGTCGTCGGCACCTTGCTGGAATCCGTGCCCGAGCATTTCCGCGGCACCTCGAACGTGCATCTGGCCAGGAAATTCGGCACCACACCGATCGGCACTATGGCGCACGAATACCTGCAGGCTTATCAGTCTTTCGGCTTCCGTCTACGCGATTTCCAGAAGGCCGCGCTGGAAGGCTGGGTGCAGGAATACCGCGGCGACCTGGGCATCGCACTGACCGATGTCGTCGGCATGAACGCCTTCCTGGACGATTTCGACCTGTATTTCGCCAAGCTCTTCGACGGACTTCGCCACGACTCCGGCGACCCGGTGGCATGGGGCGAAAAGGTTCTCGACCACTACCAGCGCCTGCGCATCGACCCGGCCAGCAAGCGGCTGGTGTTCTCGGACGGGCTGAACATACCGCGCGCCATCGAACTCTACCGGCACTTCCGCGGGCGGATCGGCACCAGTTTTGGCATCGGCACCGACCTCACCAACGATACACCGCACAAGGCGCTGAACATCGTGATGAAGATCACTTCCTGCAACGGCCAGCCGGTCGCCAAGCTCTCGGATTCGCCCGGCAAGACGCTGTGCGACGACCAGACCTTCCTGGCCTACCTGCGGCAGGTGTTCAACCATCCGCACCCCACCGGACCGGGAGAACCGTCATGAACCCGCTGCGCATCACGCTCGCCCAGATCAACCCGACCATAGGCGACATCGAAGGCAACATCGCCCTGATGCGCCGGGCCACGGAACAGGCACAGAACGAAACAGCCCAACTCGTCGTCTTTCCCGAGCTCTCGCTCACCGGCTACTACCCCGGCGACCTGCTCGACGAGCCGGATTTTCTCAGGCAGATCGAACGCGGCCTGGCGCAGCTTCTGGCCCTGACCCGCGATACGCCGGGCTTGCATTGGGTGATCGGCGCGCCGACGCAGCACGAAGGGCCGGGCAAGCGCCTGCAAAACAGTCTGCTGGTACTCGCCGACGGCGAAATCGTGCTCGACTACGCCAAGCAACTGCTGCCCACCTACAACATCTTCGACGAGCGCCGCCATTTCGAGCCTGGCCCGGATGTGGCCCGTGTGCTGCGCATCGGCGACACCCGGATCGGCTTCATGATCTGCGAGGACGGCTGGAACGACGAGGGCCGGGACTACGCGGTCAACCCCTTCGACCGCCTCGCGGATGCCGCACCCGACTTGGTGATCTCGATCAACGCCAGCCCGTCGAACCTCGGCAAGCGCGAAGTCCGCCACCGCCTGCTCGCCGCCGCGAGCCGCCGGCACAAGCTGCCGCTCGTTTACGTCAACCAGATCGGCGGGCACGATCAGTTGGTCTACGACGGCGCCTCGTTCACCGTCACACCGGATCACGGTGTGGTTTTCGAAGCGCCGCAGTTTGCCGAGTCTGTCACCACGCTCCAGTTCGACGGGCGCGATTTCCTCGATGCCAACAACGCACCGCTGCCCGCGCCCCAAGGCAATCGCACTATGTGTCTTTTGGGAACCCCGTACGCGAACCACTCCGTTTTTTCTCCCTCCCCCTCGACGGGGGAGGGTTGGGGAGAGGGTGAAACGGGGCAAACTTGCACAGTGCTTGATACATCCCCCCCTCTCCCCTACCCCTCTCCCGCAAGGGGCGAGGGGAAAACCGAGGTAGTGCAATCACCTTGGTCCGCACCCTCCTCCGGCTTGCCCGTCATGGAGTTCTACCGCCGGCAGATCGTGCTCGGCCTGCGCGACTATGCGCGCCGCTGCGGCTTCAAGCGAGCAGTGGTCGGCTCCTCGGGCGGCATCGACAGCGCCCTGACCCTGGCGCTGGCAAGCGAGGCGCTCGGCGCGGACAACGTGGCCGCCATCACCCTGCCCTCGAAGTTTTCCAGCGCCGGCAGCGTGGACGATTCGAAAACGCTGTGCGACAACTTGGGTGTGAAGCTGATCGAACACCCGATTCGCGATCTGGTTGCGAGCTACGGCGCCGGCTTCGAAACCGCGTTCGGCACACCACTGCAGGGCCTGCCGCTGGAAAACCTGCAGGCACGCATCCGCGGCACGATCCTGATGGAATACTCCAACGCCTTCGGCCACCTGCTGCTCACCACCGGCAACAAGAGCGAGCTTTCGGTGGGCTATTGCACCCTGTACGGCGATACCAACGGCGGGCTGGGGTTGATCGGCGACCTCTACAAGACCGAAGTGTTCGAGCTGTGCCGGCATCTCAATGCCGAGGCAGGGCGCGAGCTCATCCCGCGCGCGATCATCGACAAGGAACCTTCGGCCGAACTCGCGCCGGGGCAGCGCGATACCGACAGCCTGCCGCCCTACCCGGTTCTGGACGTGATCCTCAAGCAACTGATCGAAGGCGAACGACTGGCCGAAGCCGAGCGCGCCGAAGTCGAACAAAGCTTCAAAGAGCTGGCCGCGACGGCAGACGGACAAGCGCTGATCGCCCGCATCCGCAACATGATTGCCCGCAACGAATACAAGCGCCGCCAGGCACCGCCGATCCTGCGCCTGCGCGGGCGCGCCTTCGGCCACGGACGGCAGATGCCCATCGCCGCGAGTTACCGGTTCTGGAGGCAATCATGAACACCGCCCAAAATTTCGATACCGCCGTACTGATCGGCCGCTTCCAGCCCTTCCACACCGGCCATGCCGCCCTGCTCGCCCAGGCACTGGACACCGCGCCGCATGTGGTCGTCATACTGGGATCGGCCCATCAGGCGCGCAACGCCAAGAACCCGTTCACCTGGGAAGAACGCGCCGCCATGATCCGCGCCACGCTCGACGAAGAACAACAGGCGCGCATCGATTTCGTTCCGGTTCGCGACTGCTACGACGACCGGCGCTGGAAAGAAGCCGTACAGCAAGCCGTCGCCCAAAAAACGGTCAGCCGGCGCATCGCCCTGATCGGCTTCGTCAAGGATGCCTCCAGCCAGTACCTGAACCGCTTTGCCGAATGGCAACTTGTCGCCACCGGGCAGCACGGCGAAGTCCACGCCACCCACCTGCGCCGCATCTACTTCGAAACCGACGACCCGGCAGCAAGCCAGGCCCTGCTCGGCGAACTCGTCCCGGCCAGCGTGGCGCATTACCTCAAGGGCTGGACGCACCTGCCCCACTACGCCCGGCTGCGCGAAGAACACCTCGCCATCGAGGAAAGCCGCAAAATCTGGGGGAACGGCCCGTTCATCACGGTCGATGCCGTGGTCGAGGCGTCGGGGCATGTACTGCTGATCCAGCGCGGGCGCGCACCGGGATTGGGATCATGGGCGCTGCCCGGCGGATTTCTCGATGGCCGGGAGCGGGTGTTGCAGGGGGCGATACGCGAACTGCGCGAAGAAACCGGGCTGGCCTTGCTTGATTCGACTCTGGAAGGCGCGCTGAAGAATGTCGCCGTTTTCGACCACCCGGACCGCAGCCTGCGCGGGCGCACCGTCACCCACGCCCACCACTTCGATCTGGGATCAACGCGCCTGCCGGAAGTCGCCGGCGCGGACGATGCAGCAACGGCGCGCTGGGTGGCAATTGCCGATCTGCCGGGCATGGAAGACCGGTTTTTCGAGGATCACTTCCACATCCTCGATCATTTTCTGTCGCTGACTATTGACTGACTAAAAACATCCCATTCAACAGGGATTATCCCGTTCATGCTCAATCTCCCTCCCCCTCGACGGGGGAGGGCTGGGGAGAGGGTGATTGGGTCAAGATCAGCGCATGGTTGATACATTTCCCCCTCACCCCGACCCCTCACCCGCAAGGGGCGAGGAAACACCGGAATAATCGCGGTTATTTCACCCACCACGTTTCCAGCATCCACTCCCCCGCCTCGTAATAAAGCGGCAGCTTCTGCGGCCAGGCCAGGCGGTTTTTCCAGGCCACGCGGTGGCTGGCGCTGTACCAGTGGGGAATGATGTAGTAGCCGTGGCGCAGCACCCGGTCCAGCGCATGCACGGCAGTCACGCGCTCGGCGCGAGTGCGGCTTTTGACGACGGCATCGATCAGTTTGTCCACCGCCGGTTCCTGCAGGCCGATCACGTTGCTGCTGCCCTTTTCCTTCGCCGCCTTGCTGCTGTAGTAATCGTAGAGCTCGATACCGGGGCTTTGCGTATCGGGAAAACGCAGGCTGATCAGGTCGAAATCAAATTCATCCAGGCGGCGCTGGTAAAGCGCGTAATCCACCTGCCGGCCCTTGACCGTGATCCCCAGCTTGTTGAGATTGCGTTCAAACACCGCGAACACCCGGCTCATGCTGCCGCCGTCGTCGAGCCATTCGAACACGAACGGCTCACCCTGCGCGTTGCGCAATGCGCCGTCGCGGTAAGTCCAGCCAGCTTGGGCCAGCAGATCGCGCGCCCGGCGCAAGTTGTCGCGCAAGGATGCGGGCGCTTCGGTAGACGGGGGAACGGGCGCAGGGCCGAATACGGCCGGATCAAGCTGGCTGCGCAGCGGTTCGAGCAGTTTCAACTCCGCCGCCGAAGGCGTGCCGCGCGCGGCAAGTTCGCCGTTGGAATAGAAGCTGTCGATGCGCGTGTACTGGCTGTAGAAAAGCTGGCGGTTCATCCACTGGA
The DNA here is from genome assembly GCF_900115065.1 of Formivibrio citricus. GTDB lineage: Bacteria > Pseudomonadota > Gammaproteobacteria > Burkholderiales > Chitinibacteraceae > Formivibrio > Formivibrio citricus. The sequence goes on from NZ_FOVE01000023.1 coordinate 24,853, forward strand.
AATCGAGCGCCAATCCCAGCGCCTGGCGTACGCGCTTGTCGGCGAACTGCGGTTTGCGGATATTGAGCACGAAACCCTGCATCCCCGCGGTATTGCTGTGCGGGAACTCCTTCTTGAGCAATTCCCCGCTGCGGAACTTCGGCCCGTGGTACTGGCGCGCCCAGTTGCGTGCGGTGTATTCGACCAGGAAGTCGAACTCGCCGGCCTTGAATGCCTCCAGCCGTGCTACGTCGTCCTTGTAGAACCGGTAGACGATACGGCTGAAATTGAACGTACCGCGCCGCGCCGGATGCTGCTGCGCCCAATAATCGGACCGGCGCTGGTAGACGATACTGCGTCCCAAGTCATACCGCTCGATGCGATACGGGCCGCTGGCAATCGGCGTTTCGAGCACGATCTTGTCGAGCGGTTTGCTATTGCCCCACTTGCGCGAAAAGACCGGGAGGCTCGCCACCATCAACGGCAGATCGGGGTTGGGCCGGCGAAAACGGTAGCGCACAGTGCGTTCGCCGGTTACCTCGACCGCGGCCACTTCGGCCAGCCGGGTACGATAGCTCGGATGCGCCGCCTTGCTGTTCAGCGTATCGAAGCTGTGCTTCACATCCGCCGCGAGCACCGGATCGCCGTTATTGAAGCGCGCCGCCGGGTTCAGGCGAAACGTGATCGAGAGCCCGTCGGATGCCACCGCCATGTCCTCGGCCAGCAGGCCGTAAACGGTAGCCGGCTCATCGAGACTGGCAACAGCCAGCGATTCGAACATCAGCGGCGACAGTCCCGCTACCGGCGTTCCCTTGAGCACGAACGGATTAAAAGAATCGAAGCTCGTGCGCCGGTCTGGATTGGGCAGAACCACCTCGCCGCCTTTGGGCGCATCGGGGTTCACATAGCCGAAATGGGTGAAGCTGGCCGGATACTTCGGCGTATAGCCCAAGGCCAGCGCATGTCCGGCTTGGGCATGCTGCGCAAGCGCCAGCAAAACCAGAACAAAAAAGAAAGGAAAGCGTCTCATGCCGGCATGATAAACCAAGCAGCAAAGTCGCTACAGCCGTTACAATATGCAAATCGGAATCCGTCGGGCGGATCGACAAAAAGGAACAGCCAGGCATGACAACAGCTCAAGAAGCAGACATCAGCGGCGACGAGCTCAACAAGCAGCGTTTCCAGATGCTGCAAGACATCGCCGAAGAACTTTCCGGCGAGGTTATTTTTCCTACCTGTTTCGATGTTGCCGCACGCATACGCCAGGCTTTGCGCGATACAGATCAGCCCATCCGCAAGATTGTCGAACAGATCAGTTTTGAACCGCTGATCGGCACCAAACTGATGAGTCTCGCAAACTCGGTGGCCTACAACCCCTCCGGCAACGAAGTCAAAGATGTCAAAGGTGCGATCAGCCGCTTGGGGCTGGAAACCGTGCGCAGCACAGCCATGGCGATCACCATGCAGCAGATGCTGCGCTCCCGCAACATGGGCGGCTTCGAAGACATGGCCAAGCATCTGTGGGATCACTCGCTGCAGACCGCCAGCGCCTGTTATGTCATCGCCAAACGCCTCACCCGCTTCAACCCGGACGAAGCCATGATGGCGGGGCTCGTACATGATCTCGGCGCCTTCTACATGCTGTACCGGGCCACGCAGTACAGCGCGTTGCGCGCCCGTCCGGATTCAATGCGCCACCTTGTCACGCAATGGCATGAAAGCATCGGCCTTTCGGTTCTCAGCGCCTTGGGCATGCCGGAGGAAATCATCGAAGCCGTGCGCGATCACGACGTCATGCGCCCGATTCCGCCCTCCCCCAGAAGCCTGAACGATGTGGTTTACGTCGGCAACCTGCTGGTGGGCGGACGACAGGAATGGATGCATCTGGAGATTGACGATGCGGCCCTTGAAAGCTGCACCGTGGGCGAACCCTATCTCGCTCTGCAAGCTGAAATCAGCGCCCACACGAAAGAGATGAGCGCAGTTTTCGGATAGGCGGGGCGCAATTTACGCCCCCCGCCACTTCTTTGTCAGAACCTGCTCACGATCTGTTGTGAGAAGCCGTCAGCGGGGTGAAGAGCAGCGCAAAAACCGGAGTGTACAAGGAGTACATGAGGATTTTGAGCAGCGCATGAGCCCCGATCACGGCTTCGCAGCAAGAGCGTGAACAGGTTCTCAGAAGCGTTCGTCTGCGCGCAGATAACGCCACTGCCCTTGCGGTAAATCAGCCAGTGCAATGCGCCCGACACGAATACGGCGCACAGACGTTACCTTGATACCCGCCCAATCGCAAAGCTGACGAATGAGGCGGTTGCGGTTTTCGCGCACGACAATCCGCAATTGAAAATCGCTTTGCCTGCTGACCTTGATTGAGGAAACGACCTCGCCATCCAGCTTCGGCCGCCCATTCAATCTGGCCAGGGCATCGTCCGGCAAGGGCGCAGCCAGATCGACCAAGAATTCCTGCTCGTAATCGCCGGCGCTGGAAATCAGCTTGCGGGAGACCCGGCCATCCTGGGTAAGAACCAGCAAGCCCGAGGCATCGACATCCAGCCAACCTGCCGGGGCCAAGCCGTTATGGTGTTTCTTGAGATAGTGAATATCGGAACGATCCCCGGAAAAACGGGTTTCCTGTTTCACCAGCTGCCAGGCAGGGCGCTCACCCGGCTCGGCCGGGCCGCACACATAACCCACCGGCTTGTGCAGCAGGATGGTCACACGCTCGGCCAACTCGGTTTCGGCGGACTTCACCAAATCGATGCGCTGATCAGGGCGCACCCGGCTACCGAGCACATCGACCACCACGCCATCGACCTTGACCCAGCCCCGCTCAATAAATTCGTCGGCCTCTCGGCGGGAGCACAAGCCCAATTCGGCCATGCGCTTGGAAAGGCGGATGGATTTATCTGTATCTGACATCGGAAACCTGTTGAATATCGCTAAAGAAGGGATTGTACGCTGTATGGCGACTCAATCGCTGACCTTGCCGCGCAAAGCCTTGATCGCGCCGCGCCGGACTTTGCCATCCACCCGCCTGCGTTGCGAGCTGCGTGTGGGCCGGGTGGCTCGACGCGATTTCGGGGTGACCGCCACGCTCTCGATCAATTCCAGCAAGCGTTGACGGGCATCCGCCCGATTCTGTTCCAGGCTGCGGTATTGCTGCGCCTTGATGACCACCACACCCTCTTTGCTGATGCGTTGATCCTGCAGCGCCAGCAGCCGCAACTTGCAGATTTCCGGCAAGGAGGAGCGGCCAATATCGAAGCGCAGATGCACGGCGCAGGATACCTTGTTGACGTTCTGCCCACCCGCCCCTTGCGCCCGGATCGCGCTGAATTCAATTTCGTCATCCGAGAGGGCAAAACCAGCAGAACGGTTCATTGACAGGCAATCATTTGAAAAAACAACGGAAGTCCCTCATAAGCCTGGAAAATCCAGGTAATGCACAGCCCCGGCATCCGGCAGATACCCTGACAGCCAACCGGTTTCTTCCTTGACCAACTCCATCAGAGCCAGTACGTGCAAAGGATCGGTCGACAAGGAAAACCAGAACTCCTTGCGCCATACGGAATCCGCATATTCATCGACCACGCCGCCCGGCGTCAGCTCATCCAGGGATCGCGCGCTTCTGGCATAGCCAGTCTGAGCCAGTATTTCATCCAGCGGGGAATAGACCTCAGTCAACTCCAGCACGAACGCCGACATTTCATCGGATATTCGCTGCACATTGACGAATACAGCGGGAAAAGCACCGGCTTCCTCGGCAATTCTTCGGCAGCAATCCGTGCAGGGATTGGCTGAAGCAACGTCGATCAAATCCCCGCGTCGCGCCAAGAGGCCCGAATCGGCTACTTGTTTGTGCCCGCAGGCATACAGTACCTCCACGCCGCTCATTCAATGCTCCGACTGCTTTCCCATTCTTCACAGCATTGACAGCGATTGCGCCAAGGTCAACAAAAAAGCGCCACGCGGGCGCTTTTTTGTCCGGAACGGAGGAAAATCAACCGACGGTACCTTCAACCTTCTGACGCAGACGCAGATGCAATTCGCGCAACTGCTTTTCGTCCACCACGTTCGGCGCATTGGTCAGCAGGCATTGTGCGCGCTGGGTCTTCGGGAAGGCGATCACATCGCGGATCGATTCCGCGCCGGTCATCAGCGTCACCAGACGATCCAGACCGAAAGCCAGACCGCCGTGCGGCGGGGCGCCGAACTTCAGGTTATCGAGCAGGAAGCCGAATTTGTTCTGGGCTTCTTCTTCGCCAATACCCAGCGCATCGAACACGATAGATTGCACGTCGGCTTGATGGATACGCACCGAGCCGCCGCCCATTTCCCAACCATTGAGCACCATGTCGTAAGCACGCGCTTTGCAAGCACCCGGATTGGTCTTGAGCAATTCGAGGTGCTCGGCCTTCGGGCTGGTGAACGGATGGTGGCAGGCATTCCAGCGCTTGCCTTCTTCGTCGTACTCGAACATCGGGAAGTCGACCACCCAGCACGGCTTCCATTCCTTGACAAAATAGCCGCCGGCCTCGCCCTTCTCATGGCCGATCTTGATACGCAGTGCGCCGATGGCTTCATTCACCACCTTGGCCTTGTCGGCGCCGAAGAAGATGATGTCGCCATTTTGCGCGCCGGTGCGCTCGATGATGGCCTTGAGCGCGGTTTCGGTCAGGTTTTTGACGATCGGCGACTGCAGCCCGGTTTCGTTGATCTGGCTGGCGTCGTTAACCTTGATCCAGGCCAGACCCTTGGCACCGTAGATACCGACAAACTGCGTCCAGGCATCGATTTCGGAACGGCTGAACGCCGCGCCGCCCGGCACGCGCAAAGCCACTACGCGACCGCCTTCCATGTTCGCCGCACCGCTGAATACCTTGAACGGCACGTCCTTCATGACATCGGTGAGTTCAGTAAACTTGAGGCTCACGCGCAGGTCCGGCTTGTCGGAACCGTAGTAGTACATGGCATCGTCATAAGCGATACGCGGGAATTCGCCCAGATCCACGCCGATGGCTTCCTTGAACACATGGCGCGCCATGCCTTCGGTGATATCCATGATTTCATCTTCGTTGAGGAACGAAGTTTCGATATCGATCTGGGTGAATTCCGGCTGGCGGTCGGCGCGCAGGTCTTCGTCGCGGAAGCACTTGGTGATCTGGTAGTAACGATCAAAGCCTGCGACCATCAACAACTGCTTGAAGAGCTGCGGGGATTGCGGCAGCGCAAAGAACTGACCGGCATGCACGCGCGACGGTACGAGGTAATCGCGAGCACCTTCCGGCGTGGAGCGGGTCAGCATCGGGGTTTCAATGTCGATGAAACCCTGTTTGTCGAGGTAATTGCGCACCAGCATCGCGACGCGATAACGCAGCCTGAGGTTGTACTGCATGGCCGGACGGCGCAGGTCGATCACGCGGTTGGTCAGGCGAACGTTTTCGCTGAGGTTTTCGTCATCGATCTGGAACGGCGGCGTTGCGGCAGCATTCAGGACTTCGATTTCCTTGGCAAGGATTTCGATCTCGCCGGAAATCATCTTGCTGTTGGCGGTTCCAGCCGGCCGCTCGCGAACGATACCGGTGATCGACAATACATATTCATTGCGGCTGGAATCGGCCGTGGCAAAAGCATCGGGGGTATCCGGATCGATCACGACCTGCACCAGACCTTCACGGTCACGCAGGTCGATGAAGATCACGCCACCATGGTCACGCCGGCGATGGGCCCAGCCCTTCACGGTCACGGTCTGCCCAAGGAATCGCTTGTCAATCAAGCCGCAGTAATCGGTACGCATCGGTTCTTTACTCTTTGTTTTGAATCATGTTGTTGAATCGGGGGCACAGCATCAGCGCTGCCCGGCCTTTTTTTCGGCGGGCGCCACTACGCCCATGGAAATCACATACTTGAGCGCTTCGTCCACGCTCATGTCGAGCTCAATCACATCATCGCGGCGCACCATGATGAAATAGCCGGAAGTCGGGTTCGGCGTGGTCGGCACATAGACATTGATATGCTCGCCGTCGATGGCCGCCGCAATCGATTCGCCGGGCAAACCGGTCACGAACGCGATACTCCAAGCTTCCGGATGAGGAAAACGCACCAGCAGCGCCTTGCTGAAAGCGTGGCCGGAACCGGAAAACAGCGTATCCGAAACCTGCTTCACACCGCCGTAGATGCTGCGCACGATCGGAATCCGATTGAGCAGGTTTTCCCAGAACGACAGCAGGCGCTGTCCCAGGATGTTGGCGGTAAGTACACCGGTCACCAGCAGCACGACCAGAACCAGAATCAGGCTGAAGCCGGGCAACTGGGGCAACAGGCGAATCTGCGGCACATGCTCGGCCAATTGCTCCAGCAACCAGTAGTCAGGCCGGTAAGCCGACGGGAATTTAGCCGCAAACTGGTCCACGGTATTGAGCAGCAACTGCAATACCCACACCGTTGCCGCAATCGGCAACCAGACCAGCATGCCGGTCAGCAGGTATTTCTTCAGGCTTTTCATCATTCGATTTGACTCAGTGACACCCGCATACGCCGGTCTTGGCGCAAGGAGGCAGGTTGTCCGCCGCAGGTTTGGTACCGCCCTTGAAGTCGGTCGCATACCAGCCCGACCCCTTCAACTGGAAACCGGCAGCGGTCAATTGCTTCTGGTAATTAGGCGTCTTGCAGGCTGGGCACTCGGTCAGCGGTTGATCTGCAAGCTTCTGCATGTGTTCGTCTTCATGACCGCACGACGTGCAACGGTAAGCGTAGATCGGCATTTTCAAACTCTCAGAAACATCACGAAACGGGCAATTATAAGGGAAATTCAAGCAAACTGTTGTGGCGAAAAAAGCAAAGATTCCGCATTCAGGCAGGCACCTTGGCGACTCCGGCGGCGCACAGCTATACTCCTTGCATTGCTGCCTTTGGCCAATCAAGCACAGGAACCTCGAACATGAAAAAAATCGAAGCCATCATCAAGCCGTTCAAGCTCGACGAAGTACGCGAAGCCCTCTCCGATATCGGCATCACCGGCATGACCGTGACTGAAGTCAAAGGCTTCGGTCGCCAGAAAGGGCATACCGAACTTTATCGCGGCGCGGAATACGTGGTGGATTTCCTGCCCAAGGCCAAGCTGGAAGTCATTGTTTCCGATGATCGCGTCGAAGCTGCAATCGAAGCCATCGTCAAGGCCGCCCATACCGGCAAGATCGGCGACGGCAAGATTTTCGTATCCCCGGTGGAGCACGTGGTTCGCATCCGCACCGGCGAGACCAACGACGAAGCCATCTGATTGCAGCCTCGCTTCGTTCTTGAAAAAACGCCCGACCGGGCGTTTTTTGTTTTATGTCAAAGATAAAATTGCGCTACCGGCTTTCTGGGCATATACCCAATAGGAACCCTTCACCTGGAGACTGAAACATGCACACCTACCACCTCATGGGCATCCTGATCAGCAAACGCCACGCCTGCGCCAACACCGTGCAGGATATTTTGACCAAGCACGGCTGCATCATCCGCGTGCGACTGGGGCTGCATGACGGCGTGGGCGATGCCTGTACCGAAGAAGGGCTGGTGATCCTGCAGCTTGCGGGCGAAATTGCCGAGATCAATACGATGCGAGACGAATTGAATGCAGTGACCGGCGTAACCGCCGAAGTGCTCAAGCTCGAAGCCAAGCAATCCTGACGTCTTCACCACAGAGACACAGAGAAGAGCAAAAAATCAGACCCTTGCGCACTCCCAAGGCGCAAGGGTTTGTTTTTCTCCGTGTTGGCAGCCGCCGCGCCTTGCGAGCATCGCAGGGAACCCCGCAGGGGCGCCGGAGTGGGCTCGCCTGGGGGTGAAGGGGATTTGGCGAGACAAATCCCTTTCCCGTCTGCCGGGCGGAACCGGCTGTAAACCCTGCGCCGCAGGCGCGTAAAAACCTTTAAGTTGAACAGCGTCAAGGCAAGCCGCGGTTTTCATACCTCCGCTGGATCAACATCCAGCGACCAGCGAATCCGCCCCGCCTTCAACCTATCCATCGCCGGCTCTGCCATCGCCAGCGCGCGCTGCAAGAGCTGGCGGTTTTCCGCCGAAACCAGCAACTGCGCCCGCTCCAGCCCGGATTTTTTCAGCATCGTCGCAGCGACAGGATCGCCGATCGTCAAACCCGGCTCCGGCACGAAACACTGTTTCACTGTCCGCAAAAATTCGAGCGCACTGTCAAGTTGCTGCGCTTCAGCCCGGAACAAGGCCCACGCAGCAAAAGGCGGCAGGCGCAGGTCGCGGCGCTCGCTCAAGGCTCGGTCGGCAAACACGCGGTAGTCGCGCTGCAGCAACTGTGCGTAAAACGGGTGCTCAGGGAACTGGGTTTGCACCAGCACCTCGCCGGGCTGCTCGCGACGCCCAGCCCGTCCCGCGACCTGCGTCAGCAGGGCGAACAGACGCTCTTCGGCACGGTAATCCACGCTGAAGAGGCCACTATCTGCCTCCAGCACCAGCACGCAATTGAGTCGCGGGAAATCGTGCCCTTTGGCCAGCATCTGTGTGCCGACCAAAATATCGGCCTCGCCGGCATGCACTGCTTCCAGCGCCGCATCCATCGCCCCCTTGCGCCGGGTCGAATCGCGGTCGATCCGCAGGATGTTCCGCCCTGGAAACAGCGCCTGCAGGTTTTCTTCCAGCCGCTGCGTTCCGCGCCCCAGCGGTTTCAGATCCTGGTTACCGCAATCCGGGCAGGCCGGCGGAATGCGCAGTTCGTAGCCGCAATGATGACAACGCAGACGTCGCGCCCCCAGATGCAGCACGAGCCGTGCAGAGCAGTGCCGGCAACTCGCGGACCAGCCGCATTCGCCGCAAGCGAGCGTTGGCGCATAGCCGCGCCGGTTGATGAATACCAGCGCCTGCTCGCCGCGATCCAGCGCCCTGCCAATCGCGGCAATGGCCGATTCGTGCAGGCCGTCGCGTTGCGGCGCACGGCGCATGGAAAGAACCCGCAGTTCGGGCAACGCTGCGCCCGGAACCGCACGCGCCGGCAATTCCAGCAGGCGGTAGCGTCCGCTCTCGGCATTGCGCCAACTCTCAAGACTGGGCGTTGCCGAACCGAGCACGACCGGGATGCCTTCCTGGCTGGCGCGATACACCGCGATATCGCGCGCGGAATAGCGCAATCCGTCCTGCTGCTTGAACGAAGCATCGTGCTCTTCATCGACCACAACCAGCCCCAGCCGCGGCAACGGTGCCAGCACCGCCAACCGCGTACCGAGCACGATATCCGCCTCGCCGCGCATCGCAGCCAGCCAGCCCTGCGCGCGTTCGCTGTCGTTGAGCCGGCTGTGCAGGCTGACGATGCGCGCCTGCGGGAAACGCGCCCGGAATGCGGATTCCGCCTGTGGCGTCAGGTTGATTTCCGGCACCAGCACCAGCGCCTGCTTGCCGCGCGCCAGCACGGTGGCAATCGTTTGCAGATAGACCTCGGTCTTGCCGCTTCCCGTCACGCCGAAGAGCAGGAACGGTACGAACCCCTCTGCCGATGCAATCGCCTCGACCGCCCGCGCCTGTTCCGGATTGGGCACGGGCGCATTCGTTGCTGCTTTCCCTTTTGCCATAGCCGTTTCCGGCACGGCCTCGATCCAGCCCTGCTCCAGCCAGGAAGCAATCCAGCGCATCGCGGGCGCGGCCAGGGCGCGCAAGCTGGCCGCCGTTTGCGGAACTGCCAGTGCCTGCGCCACCCGGCGTTGCGCCGTGGCGCGCGCCGCCAGGCGCGCCAGCAAGGCCTCCACATCGTCGCAGCGATAGAGCAACGGGGGTTGTGCGGGCGTAAAGACTTCCGGGATACGAAAAACAGCCGGCAGCGCCGTGGCAATGACCTGCCCCAGAGGGTGATGGTAGTAATCTGCCACGAAGCGGCACAGCGCCAGCCATTCGGGCGACAGGCAGGGCAGATCGCGCGGCACGCTCTGCACCGCCTTGAGCGTCATACTGCCCTCTGCAACCTCCTCCAGCCCCGCCACGACACCGGACAGGACACGATGCCCGAAAGGCACGAAAACACGCTCGCCCACGGCAAGCAGCCCACCATCGACCGCATAGGAAAAGAGGCGCGTCAAAGGAACATCGAGCGCCACTTGGGCAGCGCAAATCATTTTTTCCACATGAATCCGTAAGAACCTGTTCACGCACTTGCTGCGAAGCCGTGATCAGGGCTCATGCGCTGCTCAAAATCCTCATGTACTCCTTGTACACTCCGTTTTTTGCGCTGCTCTTCACCCCGCTGACGGCTTCTCACGGCTGATCGTGTACAGGCTCTAAAAAAAATCTCGCCAATCTCGCTGCCGCCGGCTTATCCCCAACTTCTGTGGATAATTTTGTGGAACACTTCCGGAGAAGTGGGTCAAAGGCAGTCCAGACAACGTTTCTGTTAAATTGCGTAAAAATTAATCCGAAAAATAATTTTCTTATTTTTCAAGTACCTACAAAAGTCAACAGTCGGAAAAACATTTTTAACCAACCCTTGACAGGTCGTTTTAAAGCAGGACGGCCCGATGTGTATAAGTAAGCTCTAATTTGTCGGTCACACCTGAAATTTGCACTGCAACTCACTGATTCATGCGGGAAATTGGAGGTTTTTACGCTTGTAAGCCAAGTTCTGTTGGCGTTGGTCACAAAACAGCGTCAACAAGAGCTAAACCGATCGGATTGCATGAACCGCACGTAACAGCGCCGCCACATGCTCGGGATCGGTGAACTGCGAAATGCCGTGCCCCAGATTGAACACATGGCCCGGTCCGTCGCCGTATTGCCGCAGCAGATGCTGTACTTCGCGCTCGATTGCCCCGGGGCTGGCGAAAAGCGCATTGGGATCGAGATTGCCCTGCAAGGCTACCTTGTGCCCCACCCGTTTGCGCGCCTCGCCCAGATCCACGGTCCAGTCGAGCCCGACCACGTCGCAACCGCAATCGGCGATTTCCTCCAGCCACAGCCCGCCGCCCTTGGTGAACACGATCACCGGCACCCGTCGCCCTTCAGCCTCGCGAGTCAAACCGGCAATCACCCGCCGCATATAGGCCAACGAGAATTCCTGGTATTTGCCAGCCGCAAGCACGCCGCCCCAGGTATCGAACAGTTGCACGGCCTGCGCGCCCGCTGCGATCTGCGCGTTGAGGTAGGCGGTGACGGCCTGCGCGTTGATGTCGAGGATATGGTGCAGCAGATCGGGCCGGTCGTAGAGCATCGCCTTGACCCGGCTGAACCTGTCCGAGCCACCGCCTTCGATCATGTAGCACGCCAGCGTGAACGGGCTGCCGGAAAAGCCGATCAGCGGCACCCGGTCATTGAGCGCCTTGCGGATACTCGCCACCGCATCGAACACGTAGCGCAGCTTGTCCATGTCCGGTACGGTCAGCGCGCGAATGGCGGATTCATCGCGCAGAGGACACTCGAACTTCGGCCCCTCGCCTTCGGCAAAATACAATCCCAGCCCCATGGCATCGGGAACCGTGAGGATGTCGGAGAACAGGATCGCGGCATCGAGCGGAAAACGCTCCAGCGGTTGCAACGTCACCTCGGTCGCCAAGTCAGGCGAGTGGCACAACCCCAGGAAAGACCCAGCCCGCGCACGCGTGGCGCGGTATTCAGGCAGGTAGCGCCCGGCTTGGCGCATGAGCCAGACCGGTGTGTAGTCAGTGGGTTGGCGCAGGCAGGCGCGCAGGAAAGTATCGTTTTCCAGTGGTTTCATTGTTTTTGTTCTCTTTGTTCTTTGGCGGGCGCAAACAGTCAGTCGGCTTCGACCTCATCCCCGGTCTGGAAGAAAGTACCGCCTGCCACGTAATGCAGGGTGCGCAGCTTGTCTTCCTCGAAACGCCAGCGTCCGTCGATAAACACACGCTTGTCGGCATGGGCGGCCACGACTTCGCCAATGAACAGGTCGTAGGCTTCCTGGTTGTGCGGCTCGGGAATCAGGCGGCATTCCAGCCATGCAACACAACCTTCGACCAGCGGCGCCGAGACGCGCTCCGCAGCAAACGTCTGCAAACCGCATGCCGCAAATTTGTCGCCTGCGCGGCCAGAGCTGCCACCCGCCTTCAAGATCGCAGGTGCAATAGCCCGCGCCGGGATGTTCAGCGCGAATTCGCCGGAAGCTTCGATCAATTCACGGGTATAGGCATTCTTGTCGATCACCAGCGCCACCTTGGGCGGATCGAAATCAAGCGGCATGGTCCACGAAGCCGCCATGATGTTCCGTGCATCGCCATGCGCGCTGGTAATCAGCGTCACCGGGCCGTGGTTGATCAGGCGAAAGGCTTTTTTCAAATCGACAGGTTGGCGCATGTGACCTCCGCAGCAGGTTCAAACGATAACGGGGATATATTCCCAGAACGCGAGGTCCAGGCCAACGGTTATTTCAGCTCGTAAAACTCGTACCATTCCTTGCTGTCACCCGGCCGCCCCCCCTTCCATAGCAAACGCCCGTTCAGTTTCACCTCGCCCTGCCCGGTTTCACGCTGTACCAGCGTGTACCGGCATGTCGCAGCGCGCGGCTCGACTTCGCTACGCAAGGTACGCAAACCGGCGTAGTAATCGAGCAAGGCGCGTTGCGGCTCGCCCAGCCGCAGGCTGGCCACGCACTCGCCTTGCGGCAGGTACGGGCTCAACGCCCGGAAGGTTTCGGCATAGCGCTTGGTGTAATCGAGAAACGGCATGCCCAGCAGCATCGCCAGCGCCCAGCACAGGCTGAAGCCGGCAGTCCAGACGAACAATCCGCGCTGCCACGCCCGCCGGCCCAGCGACAGGGCTGCCAGCAAGGCCGTCACCACCAGCGCCAGCAACAGCAGACCGATGCTGCCGTGCGGCTGCAAGCCCGGCGCCTTGGCCATCAGGCGCAGCCACAAGCCTTGGGGCACACCGAATGCCAGCGCGATACCCGCCAACCAGATTGCGAACGCCAGCAGGCCGAAGCAGGCCAGCCACAACCTGCGCCACGCCAGCGAGGGCGGCATATGGAAACGCACTGCACCGGCTGCGAGAATCGCCAGTGGCGGCAGCAAGGGCAGCGCATACAGTTCGCGCGCATCGGAGGCCGCAGAGAGCACCAGCAACGCGGTCAGGAAATAAGCCAGCGGAACTTTCCAGACCGCCGCGAGCAGGCGAGCGCGTTCGCGCCACAGCGCCACAGCGGCGAGCGGCAGCGCTGGCAAGGCGTACCACGGCAACAGCAGCAGATAGAAGAAATGGTGGTCGGCACGCGGCCCCAGTCCGGCCGTTCCGTCGAAGCGCCCCAGGTTGTTCACCCAGAACCAGACGCGGAACAATTCGGGAGAGCGCTCGTACAGCGCGCTCATCCACAGCGCCGGCAGCGGCAGAAACGCCAGCAAGGCAACCAGCAGAAATCCCGCATAGCGCCGGTCGCGGAAGGCCCGACCGAGCAAGGGCAAAACCAGCCCGGCCACGCCCAGCAGGCCCGGCCCCAGCAAGCCCTTGGAGAGGAATGCCGTCGCTGCCCCCAGCCCCAGCGCAATCCCGCCGGCCACGGGGCGGCGCAGCCCGAGTGCATAGCCGTACAGCCCCCAAGCCGTGCCGGCCAGCAGCGCCGTATCGGTAATCATCTGGTGCGCGCGCACCGCGAGCCCCACGCAGCCGATCAGTGCCAGCGCCGCCCAGCGCCCGCATCCGCGACCGTGCAGCTCGCGCGCGGCCCCCGCCACGGCCACCAGCGCCAGCACCAGGAAGAATCCCGAAGCCAGCCGCGCCGCGTCCGGCGGGTTGAGAATACCGCCCAGCAATTTAAGAAACCCTGCCGCCACGATGAAATAAAGCGGCGGTTTTTCCATGAAGGGCTCGCCCGCAAGTGTGGGCACCACCCAGTCGCCCGTCGCGGCGATATGGCGCACCAGCCCGAAGGTATAACCCTCATCCGGCTTCCACGGCTCATGCCCGACCAGCCCCGGCAGCAACCAGCACAGCAGTACAGCCAGAAAAACCCAAAACGGCAACTGCTGATCTGCGCGCGGCGTCATGGCTCAAACCTTCCGGGACAGTGTTCTGAGAACGTGCGAGGCCGCGGCAAAACCGAACGTACCGGTTACGCACAGCGCGGCACCAAAGCCGGATTCGCAATCGCGCGCCCCGCCTTCCTGCGGCTTTTGTGCGCAGACCGTGCCGTCGGACTGCGGATAGACCAGTTGTTCGGTCGAATACACGCACGGCACACCCATCTTCTTCTCGCCGCGCGCAAAGCCGTATTCGCGGCGCAGGATCGCGCGCACCTTGGAAGCCAGTGGATCGTGCGTGGTGCACGCCAGATCGTCGATGCGCACCTGCGTGGGATCGATCTGCCCGCCCGCACCACCGGACATGATCACGGGCAGCTTGCGCTTGTGGCATTCGGCAATCAGTGCCGCCTTGGATTTCAGGCTGTCGATGGCATCGACCACAAAATCATAGTCCCGCGCCAGGTAGGCATCGAAAGTCTCCGGGCCGATAAAATCGGCAATGGTTTCGATCTTGCACTCCGGGTTGATCTGCGCAAAGCGCTGCGCCAGCACCTCAACCTTCGGCTTGCCGTAATTGCCGTCAAGCGCCGGCAACTGGCGGTTGGTGTTCGATACGCACAGATCGTCGAAATCGATCAGCGTAATGCGGCCGATGCCGGAGCGCACCAGCGCCTCCGCCGCCCAGGAGCCCACGCCCCCCACGCCGATCACGCAGACATGCGCATGGCTAAATTTTTCCAGCGCGGCCTGGCCGTAGAGGCGCGCGATGCCGCCGAAACGGCGTTCGTAGCTGGAATCGAGCCCCGTCATCCGATCAATTCCGCATCAAGATCATGCTCGCCCGCCGCCGTGATGCGCACGCGGACCAGATCGCCGACCGCCACGCGCCCGGTTCCTGCCCTGAAACGCACCACGCCATCGATCTCCGGCGCATCGGCATAGCTGCGCGCCACCACTTGGGTGCCCATCGGCTTGCCGAACTTGATGACCGGATTGACCGCATCGACCAGCACGGTCATTTCCTGCCCAACGCGGCGCGCGAGCTTGCGGGCACTGATTTGCGCCTGTTTTTCCATGAAGCGGCGGCGACGGTCTTCCTTGACCTCTTCCGGCACCGGATCGGGCAGCTCGTTGGCCGCTGCGCCCTCGACCGGCGAATAGGCAAAGCAGCCCACGCGGTCGAGTTCGGCGTCTTCAAGGAAAGCCAGCAGCTCTTCGAATTCGGCTTCGGTCTCGCCGGGGAAGCCGACGATGAAGGTCGAGCGCAACACCAGATCGGGGCAAATCTCGCGCCATTTACGGATACGCGCCAGCACGTTTTCGGCATCGCCGGGGCGCTTCATGAGCTTGAGAATGCGCGGGCTGGCATGCTGGAACGGGATGTCAAGATACGGCAGCACCTTGCCTTCCGCCATCAGCGGAATCACTTCGTCAACGTGCGGGTACGGATAGACATAATGCAGTCGCACCCACAACCCAAGCTTGCCCAGTTCGCTGACCAGCTCGGTCATGCGCGTCTTGACCGGTCGGCCGTTGTGGAATGCGGTGCGATACTTGAGATCGACGCCATAGGCACTGGTGTCTTGCGAGATGACCAGCAACTCCTTCACACCCGACTGCGCCAGAAGCTCGGCTTCACGCAGCACCTCGTTGGCCGGGCGCGAAACCAGATCGCCGCGCAACGACGGAATGATGCAGAAGGTGCAACGGTGATTGCAGCCCTCGGAAATCTTCAGATAGGCATAGTGCTTGGGTGTGAGGCGAATGCCGGCAGCCGGAACCAGATCGACGAAGGGATCGTGCGGCTTGGGCAGGTGCTCGTGCACGTGCGCCATCACCTCGTCCTTGGCATGCGGGCCAGTCACGGCCAGCACCTTGGGATGCGCCTGCTGCACCATGTCGCCGCGTGCGCCCAAGCAGCCGGTCACGATGACCTTGCCGTTTTCCTTGATCGCCTCGCCGATGGCATCGAGCGATTCCTGCACCGCGCTGTCGATGAAGCCGCAGGTATTGACCACCACCAGATCGGCATCCTGGTAGGTTTGGGAAACAAGATAACCCTCGGCGCGCAACTGGGTGAGGATTTGCTCGCTATCGGAAAGCGCTTTGGGGCATCCTAGCGAAACAAAGCCGACTTTGGGTGTAACAGACATCACATTCTCCGGGGCCTTCGCTCGAAGGCCATATATAAAAACGGGCATGCCCCAAGGCATGCCCGCCAGAACCGGACAGGATTTTAGACGTTGCCGTCGGCGCTTACAATCCGCGCTCAGGACTTGTCTTCGGTGCGCTTGCGCGTGGCAGTGCGCGGCTTGGCCGCAGCGGCCTTCTTGGGCTCTGCTTCCGCGCTCTCCGCCGGAGCTGCAGGAGCCGCCGAAGTTGCCGGAGTGGCTTCAGGTTCGGCAAAAATTCCGCGCGCCTGCTCTTGCAGTTGTTCCTGCATCTGCTGCTGCATCTGCTGCTGCATCTGCATGAACATGCTGGCACCGCTTTCCAGGTAATCGCCCATCATCTTCTGCAGCGACGGACCCTGGAACTTCATGAAATCACCCCAGAGCTGGGGATTGCTGAAAACCGGGTTTTCTCCCGAAATCACCGACTGGGTCTGCTCGCCGAGCTTGTCCTGCATCTGCATGAACAGCGCCATGTTCTTGTCGAGGAAATTGCCCATCAGGCCCTGCATGGCGTTGCCGTAGAAACGGATCAATTGGGTCAGCGCATCATAGGAAAACATCGGCATCGCACCGGACTCTTCATCCATGATGATTTGCAAAAGTACCGAACGGGTCAGGTCTTCGCCGGTCTTGGCATCCAGAACCTGGATCTCGACATTGTCCAGCACCAGTTGCTTCACGTCCGCCAGCGTGATGTAGCTACTGGTCGACGTATCGTAAAGACGGCGGTTGGGGTATTTCTTGATAACCAGTTTTTCTGCGCTCATGGTCAGTTTCCGGGGGTTGCCTGCATTAATAACTTTGAATACGCGGAGGATACGCCGCCATGTCCCGCAAAGCAAATGTTGCAACGCACAAAAAATTGTTGACTTTTGCAGCGCAACATTTAGAATGCAGTTCAAGGATTGTGCAGAGCAGCATTTGTTCAGCCCAACCGGCAAAAATTTGATTGACCCAGGTCTTTGGCAACATCACTTTTAACTGATTATTTGGAGAACACATGATGACTACCGCTCAACAACAATTCGCTGACTTCGCTACCGAACAAATCGAAATCGGCCTGCGTTTCGCCCGCATCTCCCTGGATTCCACCGAACGCCTCGCCAAGCTGCAACTGGAAGCCGCCAAGAGCGCTCTGGAAGAAAACGCCAAGAACGCCAAGGCTCTCGCCGGCATCAAGGACATCCAGGACGCCCTGGCCCTGCGCCAGAAGATTTCCGAGTCCACCCTGGACAGCACCGTTGCCTACTCCCGCAACCTGTACGAAATCTCCTCCCAAGCCCAGAGCGAACTGTCCCAACTGTTTGAAGAGCGCACCACTGCTTTCAACAAGAACGTTGTTTCCGGTCTGGACCGTTTCGTGAAGTCCGCTCCGGCTGGCGCTGACGTGGCCGTAGCTGCCGTCAAGTCCACCGTACAAGCCACTGCTGCTGCCGTTGACAGCCTGACCAAGGCCGCCAAGCAAGTTGCCGACTTCACCGACGCCTCCCTCAAGGCCGCTACCACTGCGACTGCCGATGCCGTGAAGACCGCATCCCGCAAGAGCAACGGCGCTTCCGCCAACGCCTGATCCCCTCCTCCTTCAGGCAAGGCAACGGGCGCGAATTTCGCGCCCGTTTTTTATTTTGTTCGAACTCGTCACCCCGGCGCAGGCCGGGGTCCAGTGGTTTGAAATGGCTTCGTTGCTGGATACCGGCCTGCGCCGGCATGACGACAAAATTCGAACCTCACTTGGTCTAATCAATCAACATCCCACCTCGGCACCAAAAACCCGCCAGGTCTGCGCATCGCGCAACACCAGCCGCACCTCCTCGACCGACCCCAGGGCGGGCAAACAGGCGCGGATTGCCGCCACTGTTACCCTCGCCGCCTCATCGAGCGGATAACCGTAGATTCCCGTCGAGATGGCAGGGAAAGCAATCCTCTTCACCTGTTTCCGTTCAGCCGCATCCAGCGCATTCCTGAACGCATCGGCCAGCAGTTTGTCCGAAGGGCGATCAAACCCATAGCGCGGCCCGCAGGCATGGATCACCCAGCGCTGCTTCAGATTAAACCCCGGTGTCGCCACCGCACCGCCAACCGCAATGCTGCCCAAACCGGCGCAATACCGCGCCAATTCCGGCCCCGCAGCATCGTGGATCGCCCCGCACACGCCGCCGCCCGGCAGCAACTCTGCATTGGCCGCATTCACTATCGCATCGCAATCGTCCTGCGCCAGCAGATCGCCCTGGATGCACGTCAGAATCGCTGTCATGCCCCCTCCTTTACAGTCTATCCAGCGGGCTTTGCACACCGCGCCCACCCTTGTTCAGCACATGGGTGTAAATCATGGTTGTACTGACATCCTTATGGCCGAGCAGCTCCTGAACCGTACGGATGTCATACCCGCTTTCCAGCAGATGCGTGGCGAAACTGTGGCGCAGGGTGTGGGGCGATGCCGGCTTGGTCAACCCTGCAGAAGCCACGGCTTTTTTCATCGCCCGCTGCACGGTCTGGTCCTCCACATGATGCCGACGCCGAACCCCGCCGCGAGGATCAACCGACAAACCGGCGGCTGGAAAAACATACTGCCATGCCCACTCCCGGCTCGCGGTCGGATATTTGCGCTCCAGCGCATAAGGCAAATACACAGCCCCCAGCCCTGCCGCAAGATCAGCCTCATGCTGCGATTTCACCTTATCCAGATGCTGTCGCAATTCCGGCACCAGACTTTGCGGCAGCATGGTCACCCTATCCTTCTCTCCCTTGCCGTCGCGTACCAGAATCTCGCCGCGAATCAGATCGAGATCTTTCACACGCAAACGGCAACCTTCCAGTAAACGCATTCCGGTGCCATACAACAGACGCAGGATCAAGCCGGTTTGCCCGGATGCATTGGCCAGCACGCGCAATACCTCCGAGGTAGCCAGCACCACCGGCACCCGCTGCGGTTTTTTGGCCCGGGTAATATCCGCCATCCAGGGCAAATCAACACCCAACACCTCGCGATACAAAAACAAAATTGCCGCGAGCGCCTGGTTTTGCGTTGCGGCGGCCACATTCCCGACAACTGCCAGATGAGTCAGAAATGCCTCCACCTCTGCCGCCCCCATATCGCGCGGATGGCGCTTGTCATGAAACAGGATGAAGCGGCGAACCCAGAGCAAATAAGACTCTTCCGTCCGGATGCTGTAATGCATCACCCGCAAACGCTCGCGCACTTGACCCAGCAATTTTGGCGCTTTTTTGACAGCCTCATCTTCCATTGAAGTAATTTCCGTAGCAGGATGAGTTTTTTATAACTGCGATCTCACGGTAAAACAAGCACTTGGTCACGCGGGGATGGGGTTAGGCCTCAAGGGCCGCGGGATTAGGCTTCAAAAAGTGAGGTCGAATACACGTTCATTTTCATAGACGGCTACGGCGCAGCGGGAAGTGAACCTCTATTTATAGGCGGAGAAGCCGGGGTTCATACAGGCCGAAAAAACTGCTATTTAGTGAAGCGCAGCTGCGCGACGCATAACGAAGTTGATGCGTACACGCTGCAGAGCTTCACTGGCAGGTTTTGAATCGGACGGGTATGCATCGGTCATTGGGCAAGAAAATGAGCACA
>NZ_FOVE01000035.1 GCF_900115065.1 Formivibrio citricus
TTAGTATTTCAACTAAAGAGTTTGATCCTGGCTCAGATTGAACGCTGGCGGCATGCTTTACACATGCAAGTCGAACGGCAGCGCGGACTTCGGTCTGGCGGCGAGTGGCGAACGGGTGAGTAATGCATCGGAACGTACCTATTAGTGGGGGATAACGCTTCGAAAGGAGTGCTAATACCGCATACGACCTGAGGGTGAAAGTGGGGGACCGCAAGGCCTCACGCTAATAGATCGGCCGATGTCTGATTAGCTAGTTGGTGGGGTAAAGGCCCACCAAGGCGACGATCAGTAGCGGGTCTTAGAGGACGATCCGCCACACTGGGACTGAGACACGGCCCAGACTCCTACGGGAGGCAGCAGTGGGGAATCTTGGACAATGGGCGCAAGCCTGATCCAGCAATGCCGCGTGGGTGAAGAAGGCCTTCGGGTTGTAAAGCCCTTTTGTTTGGGAGCAAATCCTGCGGGTTAATACCCTGTGGGGATGAGAGTACCAAAAGAATAAGCACCGGCTAACTACGTGCCAGCAGCCGCGGTAATACGTAGGGTGCAAGCGTTAATCGGAATTACTGGGCGTAAAGCGTGCGCAGGTGGTTTGACAAGACCGACGTGAAAGCCCCGGGCTCAACCTGGGAACTGCGTTGGTGACTGTCTGACTAGAGTGTGGCAGAGGGGGGTGGAATTCCGCGTGTAGCAGTGAAATGCGTAGAGATGCGGAGGAACACCGATGGCGAAGGCAGCCCCCTGGGCTAACACTGACACTCATGCACGAAAGCGTGGGGAGCAAACAGGATTAGATACCCTGGTAGTCCACGCCCTAAACGATGTCAACTGGTTGTTGGGATTTTCGGATCTTAGTAACGAAGCTAACGCGAGAAGTTGACCGCCTGGGGAGTACGGCCGCAAGGTTAAAACTCAAAGGAATTGACGGGGGCCCGCACAAGCGGTGGATGATGTGGATTAATTCGATGCAACGCGAAAAACCTTACCTGGTCTTGACATGTACGGAATCTTTTAGAGATAGAAGAGTGCCTTCGGGAGCCGTAACACAGGTGCTGCATGGCTGTCGTCAGCTCGTGTCGTGAGATGTTGGGTTAAGTCCCGCAACGAGCGCAACCCTTGCCATTAGTTGCCATCATTAAGTTGGGCACTTTAATGGGACTGCCGGTGACAAACCGGAGGAAGGTGGGGATGACGTCAAGTCCTCATGGCCCTTATGACCAGGGCTTCACACGTCATACAATGGTCGGTACAGAGGGTCGCTAAGCCGCGAGGTGGTGCCAATCTCATAAAACCGATCGTAGTCCGGATTGCACTCTGCAACTCGAGTGCATGAAGTCGGAATCGCTAGTAATCGCGGATCAGCATGTCGCGGTGAATACGTTCCCGGGCCTTGTACACACCGCCCGTCACACCATGGGAGTGGGTTTCGCCAGAAGTAGCTAGTCTAACCTTCGGGAGGACGGTTACCACGGCGGGATTCATGACTGGGGTGAAGTCGTAACAAGGTAGCCGTAGGGGAACCTGCGGCTGGATCACCTCCTTTCAAGAGAAAGGTTGCTTGGTCAGGTACCTACACTCATCGGTTGCGAGTAAAGATACAGAGAGCTGGGTCAGTAGCTCAGTCGGTTAGAGCACCGTCTTGATAAGGCGGGGGTCATAGGTTCGATTCCTATCTGACCCACCATTTGGTCTAACGCTCACCATCGCGCTGCGTTGTCGCAAGCGGGCTTGTGTACTGAAAGATGTACACGGCGCCCACCTGCTCCTAGCATCGCTCGATGATCGTTGACCAAAGGGAAGCTCGAAACAAAGAAACGACTGGGGGATTAGCTCAGCTGGGAGAGCACCTGCTTTGCAAGCAGGGGGTCGTCGGTTCGATCCCGTCATCCTCCACCAAGTCCTCAGAAACAAGCGTGTTTAAAAAGCATGTTTATTTCTGATTGCTTAAATCAGTAAGACTGTATCGATCTTTAAAAAAATGGAAGAAGTAATACTCAAAAACAACGAAGGTTGGCTGGCTGCGAAAGTGGCTGGTTAACGAAGTTGGGTTTGATTGCATCGCAAGTTACTGTAAGCGCAGTAACGAGCAAACGCGAGTTTCAACTGATCGAAAATGCGTATTACGTGTTTGAGATTATAGGATCAAGCGAATAAGTGCATCTGGTGGATGCCTTGGCGATGATAGGCGACGAAGGACGTGAAAGCCTGCGAAAAGCGTGGGGGAGTTGGCAACCAAGCATTGATCCCACGATGTCCGAATGGGGAAACCCACCCTTTTAGGGTATCCATGACTGAATACATAGGTCATGCGAAGCGAACCGGGAGAACTGAAACATCTAAGTACCCCGAGGAAAAGAAATCAACCGAGATTCCCAAAGTAGTGGCGAGCGAAATGGGAAGAGCCTGTGTGTGATAGCAGAAGACTTAACAGAACGGAATGGAAAGTCCGGCCATAGTGGGTGATAGCCCCGTATGTGAAAAGTCATTTGTGGTACTAAGCACACGACAAGTAGGGCGGGACACGAGAAATCCTGTCTGAAGATGGGGGGACCATCCTCCAAGGCTAAATACTCATCATCGACCGATAGTGAACCAGTACCGTGAGGGAAAGGCGAAAAGAACCCCGGGAGGGGAGTGAAATAGAACCTGAAACCGGATGCATACAAACAGTGGGAGCCTCCTAGTGGGGTGACTGCGTACCTTTTGTATAATGGGTCAGCGACTTACGTTCAGTAGCGAGCTTAACCGAGTAGGGGAGGCGTAGGGAAACCGAGTCCGAATAGGGCGTTGAGTTGCTGGGCGTAGACCCGAAACCAAGTGATCTATCCATGGCCAGGATGAAGGTGCCGTAACAGGTACTGGAGGTCCGAACCCACTAGTGTTGCAAAACTAGGGGATGAGCTGTGGATAGGGGTGAAAGGCTAAACAAACTTGGAAATAGCTGGTTCTCTCCGAAAACTATTTAGGTAGTGCCTCACGTATCACCTTCGGGGGTAGAGCACTGTTATGGCTAGGGGGTCATCGCGACTTACCAAACCATGGCAAACTCCGAATACCGAAGAGTGCGAGCGTGGGAGACAGACATGGGGTGCTAACGTCCTGTGTCAAGAGGGAAACAACCCAGACCGCCGTCTAAGGTCCCAAATGCATAGTTAAGTGGAAAACGAGGTGGGAAGGCACAGACAGCCAGGATGTTGGCTTAGAAGCAGCCATCATTTAAAGAAAGCGTAATAGCTCACTGGTCGAGTCGTCCTGCGCGGAAGATGTAACGGGGCTCAAACTATGAACCGAAGACGCGGATATATGCTTTGCATATATGGTAGGAGAGCGTTCCGTAGGTCTGTGAAGGTGTCTTGTAAAGGATGCTGGAGATATCGGAAGTGCGAATGCTGACATGAGTAGCGATAAAGCGGGTGAAAAGCCCGCTCGCCGAAAGCCCAAGGTTTCCTGCGCAACGTTCATCGGCGCAGGGTGAGTCGGCCCCTAAGGCGAGGCTGAAAAGCGTAGTCGATGGGAAACAGGTTAATATTCCTGTACTTGGTGTAAGTGCGATGTGGGGACGGAGAAGGTTAGGTTAGCCATCTGTTGGAATAGGTGGTTTAAGCGTGTAGGCGGGAGGTTTAGGCAAATCCGGATCTCCTTAACGCTGAGGCGTGATGACGAAGTCTCCTAGAGACTGAAGTAACTGATACCCTGCTTCCAGGAAAAGCCACTAAGCTTCAGCTTACATTGAACCGTACCGCAAACCGACACAGGTGGGCAGGATGAGAATTCTAAGGCGCTTGAGAGAACTCGGGAGAAGGAACTCGGCAAATTGACACCGTAACTTCGGGAGAAGGTGTGCCCAGAGTAGGTGAAGTCCCTGCGGACTGAGCCCAAATGGGTCGCAGAGAAATGGGGGCTGCGACTGTTTATCAAAAACACAGCACTCTGCCAAGACGAAAGTCGACGTATAGGGTGTGACGCCTGCCCGGTGCTGGAAGATTAAATGATGGGGTGCAAGCTCTTGATTGAAGTCCCAGTAAACGGCGGCCGTAACTATAACGGTCCTAAGGTAGCGAAATTCCTTGTCGGGTAAGTTCCGACCCGCACGAATGGCGTAACGATGGCCCCACTGTCTCCTCCCGAGACTCAGCGAAGTTGAAGTGTTTGTGAAGATGCAATCTCCCCGCTGCTAGACGGAAAGACCCCGTGAACCTTTACTGTAGCTTTGCATTGGACTTTGAACAGACTTGTGTAGGATAGGTGGGAGGCTATGAAGCGGTGACGCTAGTCATCGTGGAGCCGTCCTTGAAATACCACCCTGGTGTGTTTGGGGTTCTAACCTTGGTCCGTCATCCGGATCGGGGACCGTGCATGGTAGGCAGTTTGACTGGGGCGGTCTCCTCCCAAAGTGTAACGGAGGAGCTCGAAGGTTACCTAGGTACGGTCGGACATCGTACTGATAGTGTAATGGCACAAGGTAGCTTGACTGCGAGACTGACACGTCGAGCAGGTGCGAAAGCAGGACATAGTGATCCGGTGGTTCTGAATGGAAGGGCCATCGCTCAACGGATAAAAGGTACTCCGGGGATAACAGGCTGATTCCGCCCAAGAGTTCACATCGACGGCGGAGTTTGGCACCTCGATGTCGGCTCATCACATCCTGGGGCTGTAGCCGGTCCCAAGGGTATGGCTGTTCGCCATTTAAAGTGGTACGTGAGCTGGGTTCAAAACGTCGTGAGACAGTTTGGTCCCTATCTGCAGTGGGCGTTGGAAATTTGAGGGGGGCTGCTCCTAGTACGAGAGGACCGGAGTGGACGCACCTCTGGTGTACCGGTTATCACGCCAGTGGTATCGCCGGGTAGCTAAGTGCGGAAGAGATAACCGCTGAAAGCATCTAAGCGGGAAACTTGCCTCAAGATGAGATTTCCCTGGGACTTCAAGTCCCCTGAAGGGTCGTTCGAGACCAGGACGTTGATAGGTCGGGTGTGGAAGCGCAGTAATGCGTTAAGCTAACCGATACTAATTGCCCGTGCGGCTTGATCCTATAATCTGAAACGCGTAAGCGAACAATCAAACCTAGTGTTACTTCTTCCAGATTCAGTGTGCTGTTCAAAGAACAGCCCACAACCAGTTATGTCTGGCGACCTTAGCGAGGCGGTCCCACTCCTTCCCATTCCGAACAGGACAGTGAAACGCCTCAGCGCCGATGATAGTGCGGAGCTCCCGTGTGAAAGTAGGTCATCGCCAGACTTCCCCTCAGAAAACCCC
>NZ_FOVE01000013.1 GCF_900115065.1 Formivibrio citricus
CCGTCCTTGGCTTCGCCAACCATCTTGCCCATGGTGTAGGCAGTCTGGGCGGCGCTGAGGACGGGGGAGCTGACGGCGACCGTGAGGCCGCTTTGCTTGAATTCGTGGGTTTCGACGGTGCGGCGGACATCCTGACCGGGATCGATGAGGATGCGCTGGGCGCTGACGTTGAGATCCTGTCCGGCGACCAGGTCGCTGCCGCGGATCGTGGCATCCTTGCCGGCGCTGATCGTGAGGCTGCCATCGGTACTGCCGATCAGGCTGCGACTCTGGCTTTGGGTGGTGCCATCCTGGTTGTTCTTGTCGGTCTGCTGGCGCGAGCCGATGGTGAAGCCGATGCTGCCTCCGTTGCCCAGCAACCCCGATTCCTTCACATCCTTGACGTGGCTTTCGCTGTAGGTGTGGGTGGCCGCCTGAATGGTGACGTTGTTGCCGGCGTTGAGTTGGACGTCCTGTGTGCCGACGACGTTGCTGCCACGCACCGTGAGGTTGTTGCCGGTGGTAAGGGCGATGCTGTTGCCGCTGAGGGTACTGCCGACGGCGGTAGTGCCGTTGCTTTGGTCCTGGAGCGTGGTGGTCTTGCTGTTGAGGAAGCCCTTCTTGCTCTCCTGGAGGTTGTAGGTGGATTCATGCCGCTCGGCGGTTTCGGCGACCGTGATGTTGTTGCCGGCATTGAGGGCGATCTGGCCGTTGCTGGAGGTGACGGTGGCCGATTCGAGGAGGAGGTTGCCGCTCGGTGTCGGTCCTGCGCCTTCGCCGCTGGGGCCGGCGCTGAGGTGGATGGCGTTACCGGCGCTCAGCTGGCTGCCGACGACGGTTTCGTCGCGGCGGGTGCCGCCATAGCGGTAGTTGGAACCGGCGGTTTGGTAGCTTTGCGTCTGGTCGTCCTTGACGGCCTGGAGCTTGATGTCGCCTTGGGCCTGGAGGGTGAGGCTGTCGGTGGCGTTGAGGGCGGCGCCTTTTATGGTGGTGTCGCCGCCGCTTTGCAGGGTGAGGTTGTTGGCGTTGAGACTGCTGGTGGCGTTGACGGTGCGGGTGACGCTGCTGCTGAGTCCTTCGCGGCCGCCGGTGGCACTGGCGCGGGTTTCGAGGGCGCCGATGTCGAGGTTGCGGCCGGCCATCAGGGTGGCGTCGCCGGTTGCGTTGAGGTTGGCGCCGTTGATCGTGAGGTCGCGGCCGGTCTGGATGACGAGGTCGCTGCGCGAGGCGAGATTGCCGCGGCTGCCCAGGAGGGTGTTGCTGCCGCTGGCGTCGGCGAGCTGGATGGCTTGCGTGGTGTTGAGCAGGTCGCGTCCGGCCAGGAGGGCGACGCGCCCGCCGTTGACGGTGCCCGATTCGTTGACGATGTCCTGGTTGGCGACGATCAGGGTTTGTGTGCTGCCGTCGATGTTGCCGCCACGGTTGATGACGTCGTTGCCCTGGAGGGTCAGCGAGTTGCCGCGCAGGGTGCCGCTGTTGGTGAGCGTACCGCTGGTCTGGAGGGTGAGGTCGGCTGCGGCGATCAGGGCGCCGTTGGGTTTGAGGTCGTCGGCGTGGACGCGGGCGAGGTAGACGACGGGGGTGAGAACTTGCTGGTTGCTGCCGTCCGGGAGGGTGACGCTGCGCGATTCCAGCCAGACGAGGTCGCTGGTCAGGGCGGCGACCTGGGCGGCGGAGAGGCTGATGCCGGGGGTGAGGTTGTATTGCTGGGCCATGGTAACGCCCTGGTCCATGAGCGCCTTGAACTGGTCTTCGGCGCTGGCGTATTGGCCGAGGGTACGCCGGCCGGTGAGCTGGGCGATCTGGTCGAGAACGAGGCGTTGTTCGTAGAAGCCGTCACCGAGGCGTTTCTGGGTCTGTTCCGGATTGAGGTTGAGCCGGCTCAGCATGTAGTCGCTGCTGATGAAGTTGCCGAAGTTGGCGAAGCGCGGGTCGGTTTCGATCAGGTAGCGGGCGCCCGGTTCGGTGTGTCGGGTGTAGAGGGCGTTTTGCGGCAGGTTGAAGGCCGGGGCGCTCTGGCTGGCTGCGGAGGTGACGCCGCCATTGGGGGCACCGTGGTTCTGGCCGGCATCCAGCGTGCCCCCGTTGCCGCCAGCCGGGACGTTGGCGCTGAAGACGGTCTGGTTGTTGACGCTAGCCGTGTTGATGTTGATCGATTGCCCGGCAGTGATGCTGCCGGCAACCGTGCCGGTTACCGCAGTCTGTGTGCTGAGCGGGTCGGTCCGTTCGGCATAGCGCGGAACGTTGCCGGCCCAGGTCCAGTAACCGGAGGTGCCGCTGGTGGTCGTGGTGCGTACCAGTCCGCGCGAGACGTTGACGACGCTACCACCCGTCACGTCCCCCAAGGCGGTCGTGCTGCCGTTGATGTCGATATTAGCACCGGCGGCGATCTGTCCCTGTTCGTTGGTCAGGGTGCCGCCGAGCGAGACCTTGATGTTGTTGCCGGCCAAGATTCTGGAGTCGGCGCCCTGCTGCGTGACCTGTTCTTCCTGGGTACGGACTTGCTGGCGGCGCCAGGCTTCCCACAGTTCGCCGCGGTCGGTGAGGCCGGCGGAACGGATCTCGGAGGGGCGCATCATGTTCGGCCCCATGCCGGGGTAGAAGCTCAGCTGGTACTGGGTGCCGTTGTTGATAGGGGTCAGCGATTCGTAATAGATCGTGCCGGCATACCATTCCCAGGGCTTGGTCTGCGGCGTGGAGTTGTCATCGCTGAAGAGGTGGAACTGGTAGTCGCCGAAGAACAAGGGGGTCTTGAGCGTAAGCACCTTGTTCGTCGTGTCGTTGGTGTTGAGATTGCCGGCATCGATGGTCACCACCTTGGGGGCGGTGTATTGGCCACGGATGTTGAGCTGGCGGTTGACCCAGGTGTTGGTGCAATCCTGAAGGCCATTCTCGTCCCGAGTGCAACCCCACTCCCAGAGGATGACGTTGGATTTGTTGGCGGCAACTGTGCCGAGATCGGTGGTGCCGATCTGGACGGCGCGACGGTTGGTCAGGTTGGTGACGGCCACTTCCAGATTGCCATCGGTTTCGAGGGTGGACGAGTCGTTGAGGATCGTGGTGGTGCGATCTTGCAGGCGCCCGTTGCCGTCGCGCTGGCTGCTGGCGGCGATGCTCAGATCGCCCATGCTGTAAACGGTCGCGCCGTTCTGGTTGGTGAGCGTGTCGCGCACCCAGAGCTTGGTATTGCCGGTCGAGGCGATCAGTGCAGTAGCACCGTCGTTGGTCAGGCTGTTGGCCGTGACCGTCACATCCCCGCCAATGACCGTGCCGGTGTTGGTGAGGCTGGCGGCGCCGGCGTTGACGGTATTGCCTTCGATGCGCCCGGCGTTGGTCAGGTTGCCGGTGGCGGCCAGAGTGGTCTGGTTGGCATTGATGCCGGCCCCGGACTGGTTGTCGATATGCGTTGCATTCAGGTTGAGGTTATTGACGGCCTCCAGTTGGCCTCGGTTGATCAGGGTGCCGCCCGCCGTCAGCGTCATGTCGCGGTTGGCCTTGATCTGGTTGCCCGTGCCGTTGGTGAAGTCCCCCGCCACGTTCAGGCTCACATCCTGCGCTGCGATGATCTGGCCGGCGCCGGTCACGGTATCGGCAGACAGCGTGATGTTGCGGTCGCTGCCGATCTTGCCGGCACTGTTGGTCAGGGTGCTGGTTTGCAGGCGCAGATCGCTGCCGCTTCCCTGTTGGGTGCCGATTTCGCCGGCGCTGTTGTCGAGGCTGGCGGACGTCAGGCTCAAGGGGCCGGTCGCGGTGATGCTGCCGCTGTTTTGCGCGGCGCCGCTCAGGTTGAGGGTCATGCGGTCGCCGGAGACGATCTGGCCGTTCTGGGTATTGGCCAGGGAGCCGGCGTTGACCTCCAGCTCGCCGTTGCCGCCGATCATGCCCATGCCGTTCACATTGCCGGCATTGCTGTTGGCGATGCCCTGACTGCTGTTGATCGTGGTCTTGCGGGTGCCAATGTTGGCAATGCGGCCACCGGTGTTGTCGATGTCGCTGGCGCTGACCGTCATGGCGCTGGTCGTGCCATTGGCTTCGATGCGCCCGGCGACGTTGTTCAAGGCGCCTTGCGTGCTCAGGGTCAGGTCGCCGTCATAGCTTTTGAGCTGGCCTTGCCGGTTGTCGACGGGGCCGGAGACCTGCAGATTGGCATTCCCGGCGGCGAGCACCTGGCCGCTACGGTTGTCGAGGCTGGTGGCGGTGACGGCCACTTGCCCGTTGCCAGCGATCAGCCCCTGGTCGTTTTGCAGTGCGCCGGTCGTGACGGTGAGCTGTCCGGTCCCGGCGTGGGAGATCCGGCCTTGGCTGTTGGTCAGCGACCCGGCTTGTACGGTCAGGTTGTTGCCATTGCTGGCAAGGGTGCCGGCGGTATTGTCGAGCGCGCCGGTCACGGTAATGCGCGTATCGGCGGTGCCGCTCTGGCTGAGCGTCCCGCTCCGGCTGGAGAGGCTGGCGGCATCGACGGTGATGCGGCCGGCCTGTGTCTGGCCGTTATCATGGTTAACCGCGCCCGTTGCATTGAGCGCCAAGTCGCCGCCTGCGCTGGTCCGGCTACCGGAGAGATCGAGATCGCCGCTTTGCGCTGCGAGTTGCACGTTGCCGTTGGCGCTGGTTTGGCTGTTGGCCAGGTTGATGCCGGCGGCGGTCAGGCTGATATGGCCGCCCGCCACGTTCTGGCCGTTGGCCGTCAGTTGGCCGGAGGTGGTGACCGTCAGGTTGCCGCTGTTCCCGACCGTGCTGTCAGGCTGCACACCGCCCCCCAGTACGCCGCTCGACTGGACGCTGGCGGCCTGGATCGACAGGTCGCTGCCTGCGGCCAAGGTGCCGGTGTTCTGCACGTCGCCCGGCGTAGTCACCTGGACACCCTGTTGACCATAGGTTGTCCCCCCATGGCTGACGCCATCCCTGGCGGTCAGTTGCAGTACGCCGGTGGCGCTGGTGTTGCCGGTGAGCGTGATGCGCCCCTGGCTGTCGATGCTGAAGTCGCCGTTCTGCGCCGACAGCGTGCCGGCGTTGACCACGCCGACCCCCGCTTCCGTGCCGACCAGGCGGATTTTGTTGGCATACATGCCGCCCAGCGCGCCGACGTCGATGCTGACGCTCGGGGCATTGCCCATGCCGGCGATCTGTTGCGTGCTCAGGTTGGCATGGTTGACCTGGTTAGCGCCGGCGATGACGTTAAGCTGGTTGGCCCAGAGCTGGCCGTTGACTGCGACACTGCGGGCGATCAGGTCGAGCTGGTCGGTGCTGCTGCCGTAAAGGCCGGCGTTGTCGATGCGAATCTGCCCGCCGGTGACGCGGTAGGCGTTCAAACTGCCGTCGCCGCCGAAGACCGGGGTACCGGTCGTCAATACGCCCCGGCTGGTATTGATGAAGCCGCAGCCATTGCAAGTGATACCGTTGGGGTTGGCAAGCACTACTTCGGCGCGCGTGCCGGCGACTTCGACATGCCCCTGCAACAGGCTGGGATTGCTGGAGGTGACTTCGTTGAGAATGATCCGGGCCGTCCCCCCGGTCAGGTTCGGGTTGCCGGCGATATAGCCGCCCTGCTGGGTCTGGACGATCCCCTGGCTGTTGTTGAGTATCGCGCCGCGCGATTCGACATTGAATTGCTGGTATTGGTTGTGCGATACACCGTTCGAGTTGGGGGCGACGATCTGCACTACCGGTACACCGTTGAGGGCGGCTTCCACGCCGGGCTTTTTGCTTCCCGCATTCGGGTCCGCCACGATGGGGCTGGCCGCCAGCACCGGTTGCACCGTGCATGAAACCAGCGTGATCCACAGAACGATCTTTTGGAGTAACGAGGGGGCGCGGGTTTCGGTGGGCTCGTTGATGGCGAGGCGAAGAGAGTCGACTGATTTCATGACGGGGAACGGATCGATCAGAATTGGTAGGAGAACTGGAAGCCGGCGGCGGGCCGGCTGGTCGAGAGGGTTTGGGGCTTGTGCAGCGCCCAGCCGACGAAGGCGTCGAGCGAGGCTTTTTTGTATTCGCCGCGAATCCCGAGCACGGTGCCGGTCAATTGCCGTGCAGGCTGGGTTTCGGTGCCGCCGCCACGAATTTCGCCGTGGTCGAGTCCGACATAGGCCGACAGCGGCGTCTTGGGAATGCTGATTTCCACTTCGTTGCGCCAGTACCAGCCTTTGTCGGCGCTCAGCGGGCTGTCGCCGTCGTAGCCGCGCACGGTGTAGCGTCCGCCAATCGAGATCTGCTCGGAGCCGTACAGCCGGGTCTGGGCGGTTTGTCCGCGGAATGCGGCGATGTAGCGCATTGATTGCCCCGCGACCGCGAACGGCACGATCAGGCCAATATCGAGCGTTTGCAGGCGGTATTGCCGGGCGGGGTTGTCTGCGGTCTGGCCGGCCACGTCGCTTTGGCCGTTGAACCAGGTCAGGCCCTTGCGGTAGGCCAGCGTGGCGTCCAGCTGGGCTTTCCCAAAATACTGCCGGTGTATCAGCGCCAATTCACCGCTGGTGACGTTCTGCCGCTGGACTTCGATTTCGGTGTCGCTGATATAGCTCTTGCCGAAGCGCTTGGCGATGCGCGCCTGGACGGAGGTCTTGTTGTTCTGGGCACGATGGATCAGGCGCTGGATCTTGAAATCCAGGGTTTGGGATTCTCCGCTGGAGACGAAGGTCTGGTTCGATCCGTAGACGGTCTGGCGATAGCGGCTATCGCTTCCCGAAAAGGTAAAGGTCCAGTATTCCCAGGGGAATGAGTAATAGACGCTGTTGCCCTTGGTTCCCCGTTCGGAGCCATCCCGCATGACGTCGCTGTTGAGGCCGATGTTGAACAGGTCATTGATGCCGAAGAGGTTGTCGTAGGCGAGATTGATCCCGCTCTGCATCTTGCCGGTAGTGCGGGTGCCGGAGTCGTCAAGGGTGAGCGTGATTTTCCAGGGCTTGTCGCGCTTGAGCTTGATGACGACGTCGCTTTCGCCGGGCTCCTTGCCAGGGACGATTTCCATGTCCACGTCCTGGCTGGGTACCCGTTTCATCTGTTCCAGACCTTGTTCCAGGTCGCGGATGTTCAGCAGGTCGCCGGGACGGGCGGGGAAGGCGGTGCGCCAGGTGCCCCATAGCGCGGGATCGGCGAAGCGGATTTCGCGGATGGTCCCGGCGGTCAACAGGAGACGAAATTCCCGGCTGGAGAGGTTTTGTTCGGGGATGCCCAGCCGGGTGGTGACGTAACCTCGTTCCAGGATCTGGGCGGAGAGCCGGCGATGGATGAGGTTGATGCCATTGCGGCCGATGCAGCGACCGGCATATTGATTCAGGTAGTCTTGTGCCCAGCGAAATTCTTCCGTGCGCGCCCCCTCCAGACGGAGACGCTCAATCGGGAAGCACGGAGCTTCGGTCGGGAGGTCCAGTGCGTGCGAGTCAATGCCGGCCGCAGGTTCCAGTCGGACATCGGGGGCCTTTTGGCGAGCCTGGCGTTCTTCGAATTCGCGCTGGGTGCGGCGGCGTTGCTCTTCGGAGTCCTGCGTGGCGGTATCTGCCAAAGCTGACGACACTGACAAAATTGACAGGCCTAGCGCCAAACACCCTGCCGCAACCGGTTTGCTCAAACCGGCATGGTCTGTATTTCTTTCACACAAAGAGGGAGACGCTTGACTGAGTAACCGCAGAAGAAACACCACTACCACCCTGTTAAAATTACTAGGTTTATCTTTTATTTACAGGCTTTTACACGGCGGCGGAATTTAGTGCGGATGCGCGATACGAACAAGTGAATTAGCAATGGCTAATATTTACAAACGTAAGAATTAAAATAAAATCCGAAGAGAAATAGCGCGCACCACCCAGAACGATGAAGTGGAATAATTGGTCATAATTATTGACCAATAAAGCTTGGGCAGGCGCTGGGGGCAGGGAGGAAAACCACGACAAACCGCTTGAATGATAGGGTTTATCAAGTGCATATCCCAAAAGAGGGGCACCTCGAACGGTGTGGCGAGGCCCGAATCACGGAACGAAAATGACCCAGGTTGTCGATGTGCGCGAAATTTACACGAAAGAAACCAGGGTGATTATTACCAACAGCCCGGAAAATTTATGATGCAGTTACAACACTTTTACGCCATGGCGCACTTGGGAGGGGGTGTCGGGCACGCCATCATCGGCAGCAGGAACCCTTGATCATTCAGGTTTGAGAACTCTTCCAACGGGCAGTCGGGGCTGTCGACCAGCACGCCATTCCGCCAGATGTCTCCAATCCGGAGCATCGGCAAGGTACCAACGGAAACCCAAACCTTGCGCTGGAACTTGGCGGGATAGGTCGATTGGGGAGAAAGGAGAATTTCAGGGGTATCGAGAAAGCTGTCGTCAGTCAGCCGCGACAGATGCAGCAGCAAAGAAGGTTGTTTTCGGCGAATTGAGCGGTCCGGGAAGGCCAAATCGCCGAACCAGTCAACTCGCCAATAATTTTCATCCTTTTATAAGGGCTGAAATCGAAGTTAATTTATTGTTATACAATGGTTTTTACAAAAACACTGTCTCATTAACTTCTACTCGTTAACACCCACCCCTGCCTTGTGCGCCTGCTGATCCGCATGGTACGAACTGCGCACCATCGCCCCGACAGCAGCGTGCTTGAAGCCGATCTCGCCGGCGAATTCCTCGAAACGCTTGAACTGGTCCGGGTGCACGTAGCGCAGCACCGGCAGGTGGCCGTTGGAGGGTTGCAGGTACTGGCCGAGCGTGAGCATGTCGATGTCGTGCGCGCGCATGTCACGCAGCAGGTCGAAGATTTCCTCGTCGGTTTCGCCGAGCCCGACCATGATGCCGGACTTGGTCGGCACTTGCGGGTAACGCGCCTTGAAATCCTTGAGTAGCTGCAGCGAATGCGCGTAGTCGGCGCCGGGACGGGCCTGCCTGTAGAGGCGCGGCACGGTTTCCAGATTGTGGTTCATCACGTCCGGCAGCGCCTGGCCGAATATTTCCAGCGCGAGGTCTGCTCGGCCGCGAAAATCCGGCACCAGCACCTCGATCTGCGTCAGCGGGGAGAGTTCGCGGATTTTCTTGATGCAGTCGACGAAATGCTGTGCGCCGCCGTCGCGCAGGTCGTCGCGGTCGACCGAGGTGATGACCACGTACTTGAGCTTGAGTGCCGCCACCGTTTCGGCGAGGTGTTGCGGTTCGTTGGGGTCGAGCGGATTGGGCCGGCCATGACCGACGTCGCAGAACGGGCAACGGCGGGTGCAGATGTCGCCCATGATCATGAAGGTCGCCGTGCCCTTGCCAAAGCACTCGCCGATGTTCGGGCAGGTGGCCTCTTCGCAGACGGTGTGCAGCTTCTGGTTCCGGAGGATGTCCTTGATCTCGTAGAAGCGCCCGTTGAGTGACGGCGCCTGCACGCGTATCCATTCCGGCTTGCGCAGTTTCTGTTCCAGCGGCACCACCTTGATCGGGATGCGTGCGGTCTTGGCTTCACCCTTGAGTTTGACGCCCTGGAGGGCCGCGGTCGGCTTGCTGGAATCGCTCATTTCACTGCGCCTCAATGCTATTGAGAATCTTTATCGAAAGTTTAGCCGCAATAGAAGCCGGCGTCTCGTCAATATGACCAAAATCGGCCAGTTGGGTCACGGCCAGCCCGGCATAACCGCAGGGGTTGATGCGACTGAACGGCTCCAGGTCCATGTTCACGTTGAACGACAGGCCGTGATAGCTGTACCCGTTGCGGATGCGCAGCCCCAGCGCGGCAATCTTGGCCTCGACGCCCTCGCGCTGCACGTACACGCCGGGGGCATCGACCTTGCCGTACGACTCGATTCCATAATCGGCCAGAAGGTCGATCACGCTCTGCTCCATGCGCCGCACCAGATCGCGCACGCCGAGCTTGCGGCGCTTGAGGTCGAGCAGCAGGTAGGCAACCAACTGGCCGGGGCCGTGGTAGGTGACCTGCCCGCCACGGTCGATCTGCACGATGGGGATGGCGCCGGGGTTAAGCACATGCTCGGGCTTGCCGGCCTGGCCCTGCGTATACACAGGGGGATGCTCCAGCAGCCAGAGTTCGTCGGGCGTGGATTCATTGCGCGCTGCGGTAAAAGCTTGCATCGCCTGCCAGGTCGGGACGTAATCCACCAAGCCCTGCGGCTTGATCAAGGGCGAAGAATGCGAAGCGCGAAGTTGCGAAAACTCGTGGACAACCGAACTCCAATCCCCACTCCCCACACCCCGCTCCCGGCAATTCACAGCAACATCCTCACCAGCGGATGCGCCTTCAGCGCTTCGTCGAGCGCATAGAACTGCTCGATGTTCTGGAAGGTGACCGACAGCGTTGCGGAGTGATAATTGCCGCTGCTGCTGGCGCGCAGAGAGATCAGGGGCTCGGCGAAACCCGGCACGATGCGGGCGGTGAGGTCGAGCAGTTCGGCGCGGAATTGTGCCGCTTCAACACCTTTGTGGCTGATCGCCTTGATCGGCACCAGGGCCGGGAATTGCAACAAATCTTTTAACTTGGGGGTGTCCGTCATTTGGATCGCATCTCGGTGGTCTTGAAGACCTGGTAAAAATCGTACATGCGGCGATAGATGGGGCCGGGTACGCCATTTCCAACCGACCGTCCGTCCAGCTCGGTCACGGCGAGCACTTCCTTGCTTGATGACGAGATCCACATTTCATCCGCACCACGCGCCTCGCGCTCCTCTATTTCGCGCACCTCAAGTGCCATGCCATGGTGGCGAGCGAGCTCCAGCACCACGTCGTAGGTGATGCCGGTCAGCATCTGGTGGGAAGGCGGCGGAGCAAGGAGGGCACCGCGTTTGACCACGAAAACGTTGCTCGCTCCGCCCTCGACCAGGAAGCCGTCGCGGAACAGCACCACCTCGGCCGCGCCGGCTTCGGCGGCAACCTGTTTCAGCAGCACATTTCCAATCAGTGAGCAGGATTTGATATTGCAGCGCCCCCAGCGGATATCCGCGGCGGATACGGCCTTGATGCCGCGCTCGATCAACTCCTGCGCCGGCGGCAACAGCGGCTCGGCATAGCCGAAGACGGTCGGCGTGACCTCGTGCGGAAACGCATGGTTGCGCGGCCAAGCCGGCCCGCGCGATACCTGCAGGTAGACCGACTGATCGCCAAACTCGTGCCGCGCCACGATTTCTTCGACGATTGTTACCCACTCGTCGGTCGTGTGCGGATTGGCAATGCCGACCGCGCTCAGGCTGCGATCAAGACGCGCGAGGTGCTCCCGCAAGCGGAAAGGCCGCCGGTCGTACACCGGGACCAGCTCATAGACGCCATCGCCGAACAGGAATCCGCGGTCCAGCACTGAAACCTGCAACTCGGCCAGCGGGGCATAGCGGCCGTTGAGATAGCCCGTAATATCCGGAATCAGCATGCCATGCTCCTTGTCAGTTATTCTAAATTCAGTTGAACCACAGAGGCACAGAGAGAAACACCCCCCGTGATGCCCTGAGATTGCCAACACCCGACAGGTGAAGGGCGTTGGTCGGATAAGCTGCAGGTGCCATCCGACATGCAAACGTCGGAAGGCGCTACGCTTTTCCGACCTACCTGAACCACAAACGAATCGCGTCGATCAAGCGCCGGAAAAAGCCGCCCTGCTCGACACTTTGCAACGCCACCACCGGGTATTCGGCCAGCGGCTTGCCGTTCAGCGAGACCTTCATCTTGCCGATGATTTGCCCCTGCTGGATCGGAGCGATCAGCGGCTCGGAGAAGAGCAGTTCCTGCTTGAGCCCGGCAGCCTCACCTTTGCCCACCGTGACGTGCTGATCCTGCAGGAATCCGGCCTGAACCTGATCGGCAGCGCCCTTCCAGACACGCGGCGTCGCCAGCGACTGCCCTGCGGACGCGATCTTCGGCGCATCGAAGAACTGGATGCCCCAGCCCAGCAACCGCGCGGATTCCTTCGCCCGCGCTTCTTCGCCACCGGTGCCGACCACGACGGAAATCAGGCGGCGGTTATCGCGCTTGGTCGAAGCGATCAGATTGTAGCCGGCGCTGGCCGTATGGCCGGTCTTCAGCCCGTCGACGAAGGCGTCGCGGTACAGCAGCAGGTTGCGGTTGGGCTGCTTGATCGTCTTGCGGCCGTTGCTGTAAGTGAAGTCCTTCATCGAGTAGATCGGGTAGAACTGCGGGAAGTCGCGGATGATCGCGGCGGCGAGCTTCGCCAGATCGGCCGCGGTGGTGTAATGCTCGGGATCGGGCATGCCGGAACTATTGCGGAAACTGGTATTGGCCATACCCAGGCGCTTGGCCTCGGCCGTCATCATCTGCGCGAATATTTCTTCGCTGCCGGCAACGGCTTCGGCCAGCGTCACACAGGCATCGTTGCCCGAAACCACGATCATGCCCTTGATCAAATCGTCCACGCTGGCGGGCCTGTCCGGCTCCAGAAACATGGTGGAACCGCCAACCTTGTAGCCCTTCATCGAAACAGTGAACTGCTGGTCCAGTTTGATCTTGCCTTCCTTGAGCGACTTGAAGGTCAGATAGGCCGTCATCAGCTTGGTCAGCGAAGCGGGT
The DNA here is from genome assembly GCF_900115065.1 of Formivibrio citricus. GTDB lineage: Bacteria > Pseudomonadota > Gammaproteobacteria > Burkholderiales > Chitinibacteraceae > Formivibrio > Formivibrio citricus. Next base: position 12,471 of record NZ_FOVE01000013.1, read on the forward strand.
TCGATGCGGGTTTCGGCATCGTGGGCCGTCAACACCTGCCCGCTCTGGTGATCGAGCAGAAGCCACGATTTGGCTGCCAGCGGCGTGATGGGCGGCGCATCGGCAAAAACCAGGGCCGAGGACAGGGCGGGGACGACAAGAAGCAGGGAGCGCAGATTCATGGTTGATGCAAAAAACTGGACTGGAAAGGTCAGATTATAAGTTCTCGCTCCTGCCGCGCGGCAGGAAATTGCAGCACCGCAACAATCAAGCGCAATTTGCACGCCGCGGGGGCGTATAATGCGCGTTTTTCGACGCTGTCTTTTTCACCCACAGATGATTCGCAAATTGATCGGCAAAGTATTGCGCCGCCCCGGCAAGCAGATTCTCCACGCCAAGCACTACGGCGTTCGCCGCGAGCTGATTCACTCCGCCGCGCTCAAGGTCTGCGACCGCCTGCAGGAAGCGGGCTTCGAAGCCTATATTGTCGGAGGCGCGGTACGCGACCTGATGCTGGGCAAGAGTCCCAAGGACTTCGACGTCGCCACCAGCGCCACGCCGGAACAGGTTCGCCACGTATTCCACCGTTCACGCATCATCGGCCGGCGTTTCCGTATCGTGCATGTGCCGTTCTACGACAGGCACGGCGAAGAGATCATTGAGGTCACCACCTTCCGCGGCAACTCCGACGCCCCGACCGACGAATCCGGTCGCATCATCCGCGACAACGTTTACGGCACGCTGGAAGAAGACGCGCTGCGCCGCGATTTCACGATCAACGCACTCTATTACGACCCGAACCGTGAGGAAATCCTCGACTTCCATCACGGAGAGGCCGACATCAAGGCCAAACGGCTGGCGATCCTCGGCGATCCGGAACAGCGCTACCGCGAAGATCCGGTACGCATGCTGCGCGCCATCCGCCTCTCGGCCAAACTGGGTCTGACACTGGCGCCGGCCACCAAGGCTCCGATCTCCAGCCTGGCCAAGCTGCTCGGCAATATCCCGTCGGCACGCCTGTTCGACGAAATGATGAAACTGCTGCTTTCCGGGCGCGCCTGGGATTGCGTGATGGCACTGCACGCCCACGGCCTGCACCGCGAGCTGTTCCCCATGCTCGACAAACTGCTGGCAAAACCCGATGCGCACCAATTCCTCAAGCAGGCGCTCGACAATACCGACGCCCGTCTGGCGCAAGACAAGCCCGTCTCGGCAGGCTTCCTGTTCGCCACATTGCTCTGGCATGAGGTCGAAGCCGACTGGCAAGCGCGCCAGGCAGCAGGCCAGCATGTTGTCCCGGCCCTGGTCGACGCCATGAACAGCGTGGAAACCATGGTCGAGAAACGGCTGGCCATTCCGAACCGCTACGGCGCAGCCATGAAGGAAATCTGGCTGCTGCAACCGCGCTTCGAGCAACGCGCCGGCAACCGCCCGTACCGGCTGCTGGAACAGCAGCGCTTCCGCGCCGCCTACGATTTCCTGTTGCTGCGCGCCGAATGCGGTCTCGTGGAAAAAGAACTTGCGCATTGGTGGCACGAGTTCCAGTATGGCGATGAAGACTCCCGTTCCGCGCTGATAGCGCGTGCAGCCCAGAAGCCGGGAGACGACAACGGCGCCAAGCGCAAGCGTCGCCGCAAACCCGCCAACCGGAAGAAAGCGGCCCCCGAAAAGGAGTGATGAAACGGTGAGCGTGCAGGCATTCATTGCACTGGGAGCCAACCTCGGCCAACCCGCCAAACAGCTCAGAAGGGCCATTGCCCTGATCTGCCTGCTGCCCAACACCCGGCTCGTCAGTTGCTCCAGCTTCTACTCTTCCGCGCCAGTGGGCTACACGGACCAACCCGACTTTATCAATGCGGTCGTGGAAATCACCACCAAGCTTTCGCCCCACGGATTGCTGGAAGCCCTGCTCGCCATCGAAAGCGCACTGGGCCGCGAGCGACATTTCTCCAACGGCCCGCGCACCATCGATCTGGATCTGATCCTGTACAGCAACCTTGCCATCAACAACGAAGCGCTGACCGTTCCCCATCCGCGCATGAGCGAACGCGCTTTCGTGCTGGTTCCCCTCCTGGAAATAGCCCCGAACATCATCATCCCCGGACAGGGCCGGGCAGAGGAACTGCTGCCCCGAGTCACCGATCAACAACTGCACCGAATTGCCTGATTTTATGTCACAAGCCAATCTTTACGGCGCCACCAGCGCCCCGTCTTCACCACGCCATGGATTACCCGCCATGAAAATCACACTATCCACCCTGAACAAAATGAAGCGCGACGGGCAGAAGATCGCGATGCTCACCTGCTATGACGCCACGTTCGCCGCCATCGAAGCCGCCGCCGGAGTCGACATCCTGCTGATCGGCGATTCGCTCGGCAACGTCGTCCAGGGGCATGCCTCGACCCTGCCCGTCACGCTGGAAGACATGATCTACCACACCGCCGCCGTCGCACGCGGCGCCGGCCCGGCACTGGTATTGGCCGACATGCCGTTCGGCAGTTCGCAGGTCTCGCCGGAAAAAACCTTCGAGAACGCGGCACGGCTCATGGCTGCCGGCGCGGAAATGGTCAAGATCGAAGGCGGCGAAGTCATGATCGAAACCGTGCGCTTCCTTGCCAGTCGCGGCATTCCGGTCTGCGCCCATATCGGCCTGCAGCCGCAATCGGTCAACGTCTACGGCGGCTACAAGATTCAGGGCAAGAGCGAAGACGAGGCCGAAACGCTGCGCCGCGATGCGCTCGCCCTGCAGGAAGCCGGCGCGGCCATGGTGCTGATGGAGCTGGTTCCCGCTGCCGTCGCACAGACCGTGACCGAAGCGCTCTCGATCCCGACCATCGGCATTGGCGCCGGAGCGGGAACGGACGGCCAGGTGCTGGTGCTGCACGACATGCTGGGCCTGTGCCCCGGCAAGAAGCGTTTCCTGCGCAACTTCATGACCGGCAGCTCCTGCATCCAGACCGCCATCGAGACTTACGTCAACGCGGTCAAGAGTGGCGAATTTCCGGCAGCCGAACACTGTTTCTGAACCAACGCGAATTACCCCAATGAAGATCATCCATACCATCGAGGAACTGCGCGCCTGGCGCAAAACGGTCGGCAAAGTTGCTTTCGTGCCGACCATGGGCAACCTGCACGAAGGCCACATGGCGCTGGTACGCGAGGCGCGAAAGCATGCCGATCATGTCGTCGTGAGCATTTTCGTCAACCGTCTGCAATTCGGCCAGGGCGAGGATTTCGACCGCTACCCGCGCACGCTGCAGGCTGACGCCGCGCTGCTGGAAAAGGAAGGCGCAGAAGTGGTTTTCGCGCCGGACGAAAAAGAGCTCTACCCGCGCGTGGTCCAGCAGTACAAGGTCGATCCGCCGGCCATTCAGGACGAGCTTTGCGGCGCCTTCCGTCCCGGACATTTCGGCGGCGTTGCGACCGTCGTCACCAAGCTCTTCAATATCGTGCAGGCCGAGGCCGCCTGTTTCGGCAAGAAGGATTACCAGCAGCTCTTCGTCATCAAGAGCATGGTCGACGATCTCAACATGCCGGTCGAAATCGTTCCGGTCGATACCGGCCGTGCAGCCGACGGACTGGCGCTCTCGTCGCGCAACGGCTATCTCTCCGCCGTCGAGCGCGCCGAGGCGCCGCGCCTCTACCAACACCTGACCCGCATGAAAGCCGCCATCGAAGCTGGGGAGCGCGACTTCGCCAAGCTATGCGAGGAAACGCAAGCCGACCTGACGCCGCGCGGCTGGCAGGTGGATTATGTGGAAGTGCGCCATGCCGGCACCCTGAAACCGGCGATGCACACCGACCACGACCTCGTTATCCTGATCGCAGCGCGCATCGGCCACACACGCCTGATCGACAACATCGAGATCAAGGTTTAACCGGAAGACGGGTGAAGAAAAAGGGCGCCACAGCTTGGGCGCCCTTTTTCATGCAGCAAGTGATTCAAGCGGGTAGCCCGGATGCAGCACAGCGGAATCCGGGAACGCGGGCTCAAAAACAAACCCGGATTGTAGCCCCCCAACGAAAGCCCCGGATTTCACGTTGTTTCATCCGTGCTACGCCCTTTTTCATTCCGCTGGCGAATCGAACCAAGCCTGCAATATCTGCATCGCCGCAACCTGATCCAGCGCCGGTTTCTGGCGACGGCCTTTAAGCCCGGCTTCGTCGAGCGCGGAGGATGCGGCGGCAGAAGTGAAGCGTTCATCGACCAGATGCACCGGCAAATTGAAGCGCCCGTTGAGGCGGTTGGCGAACTTGCGTGCCAGCCGGGTCATTTCATGCTCTCCGCCATCGGGCGAAAGCGGCAAGCCGACGACCAGCGCGCCCGGCTGCCACTGCGCAACCAGCTCGCCAATGCGGGCAAAACGCTTGTCGTTACCCTCGGCGGCAATGGTTTCCAGCGGATGGGGAATGCCCAGCTCGGTCGTACCGACCGCAACACCGATGCGCGCTTCGCCGAAATCGAAAGCGAGCAGCGTGCTCATGCGTGGCCGGCTTCCTCGGAAAGCATGGCCAGATCGATGCCCAGCAATTTGAGCGCGGCATCGTAGCGCTCGTCGGGAGGAAGATCGAAAATGACTTTCGGATCGGCTTCCACAGTCAGCCAGTCGTTGCGGGAAATCTCGGTTTCGAGTTGCCCGGCTTCCCAGCCGGCGTAGCCCAGCGAGACGAACATCCGTTGCGGCCCGCCGCCGTCGCCCACCGCCAACAACACGTCCTTGGACGTGGTCAGCCCCATTTCGTCGGATACCGTGAGCGTGGATTGCCAGTTTCCCAATGGTTCGTGCAACACGAAACCGCGGTCGGTTTGCACCGGGCCACCGAAACAGACCGGCAGATCTGCAACGTCCGGACGGTGCAAAGGCACATCAATCTGCTCGAAGAGGGTGGAAAGCGTCATCCCCAAAGGGCGGTTAACAATCACACCCATGGCGCCGCGTTCGCTGTGCTCGCAAACGAAGGCCAGCGCCCGGGAAAAAATCGGGTCACTGAGATGGGGCATGGCGATGAGAAAATGGCGGGATAGATTCAGGTCCATGGCCTGATTATCGCACAGGAAAAGACGAATACCACCTTCCGGCGCACCGGTTGTAATATCCTGCCATGACTACCGCTCTCGTCTGGCTGCGCCGCGATCTGCGCCTTTCCGACCATGCCGCGCTTTCCGTTGCGCTGCAGGAACATGGCCGCGTGATTCCCGTGTTTGTCTTTGACCGCACGATTCTCGATCCACTGCCGCCCACGGACCGGCGAGTCGCTTTCATCCTGGAAAGCCTGAAGGAAATCCAGGCCAGGTTGCGCGAATATGGCAGCGGCTTGGTGGTTCGCATTGGCGATCCGCGCACGGAAATTCCCGGACTGGCCCACGAGTTTCAGGCTTCGGCAGTCTACGCCAACCGGGATTACGAACCCGCCGCCATTGCACGCGACACGGCCATCGCACAGTCGCTGGCCGGGCAAGGCATCCAGTGGGTCGACGTCAAGGACCAGGTAATTTTCGAACGCGATGAAATCCTCTCCCGGCAAGGGACTCCGTTTCAGGTATTCACCCCCTATTGGCGCAGCTGGCTGCAGAAACTGACGCCAGTCGCCATGGCCGAATATCCGGTCACGCCTTATTGCCGGAACCTGGCCCGCCTGCCTGCCGTACCACTGCCTTCGCTTGAAGAACTGGGTTTTGCCCCCAACGACGAAACGCCTTTTACCCTCACTGTCGGCGAGAGCGGCGCTGCAACCTTGCTCGCCGACTTTGCCCGGCGCATCGAACACTATCATGTCCTGCGCGATTATCCGGCCAGAAAAGGCCCTTCATACCTTTCAACCCATCTGCGCTTTGGCACCGTCTCTATCCGCCAGCTCGTTCGGCTGGCGCTTGCGAATCCGGGAGAAGGCGCAGAATGCTGGCTGAAGGAACTCTGCTGGCGCGAGTTCTACCAGCAACTGCTATGGCACCGGCCCGATCTTGTCGAACACACGTTCCGTCCCGAGTTCGACCGGCTCCCTTTCCCCAACCGCGAAGACTGGTTCGCGGCGTGGTGCGCCGGCCGGACCGGCTATCCGCTGGTCGATGCCGGCATGCGCCAACTCAACCAGACCGGCTGGATGCATAACCGCCTGCGCATGATCACCGCCAGTTTTCTGGTCAAGGATTTGCTGATCGACTGGCGCCGGGGCGAGCGTTACTTCGCGGAAAAACTGCTCGATTTCGATCTCGCCAGCAACAACGGTGGCTGGCAGTGGGCAGCCTCGGTCGGCTGCGATGCCCAACCCTGGTTCCGTATCTTCAACCCCGTCACCCAGTCCCGGAAGTTCGACCCGGCAGGCCACTTCATTCGCCGCTATTGCCCCGAACTGGCGAGACTGCCCGATTCAGCCATCCATGCGCCATGGCTTGCCGCGCCACTTGAACTGGAATCCGCCGGCATCCGGCAAGGACAAGACTACCCCCATCCGCTGGTCGATCACGCCAGCCAGCGCCAAGCCGCTTTGGCCTTATTCAAGGCCGCATCCGGACGTTAACCCGTCTGCAAAAATGCGGCGCCATACGCGCCGCACTGCCGCATGAAAAGGCATTGTTCATGGCAGGCGATTCACTATTCCGCCACCATCGAAGCCGCCCGCGCGGGGGGCAGGGCGCGGCTTTGCCGTGGTAGCCGATGAAGTCAGAAAACTGGCCGAGAGCACGCGCCAATCGACCGAAAGCATCGTGGGCGTGGTGGGAGGAATCCAGGAGCAGCCGCCTACGGAACGTAAAAAGGGCGGCCCGGATCCCCGGACCGCCCTCTCTCCTCCTCCCTCTACCGGGGAGTGCTTCTTACTTGTACATCGCCGCCATTTTTTCCAGCGGAATCGCCTTGATCTTGTCGGCTTGACCGGCAGCACCGAAAGCCAGGTAGCGAGCTTCGCACACTGCTCGCATCGCGGCAATGGCCGGCTTGAGGTAGGTGCGCGGATCGAATTCGGACGGCTTTTCCGCCATCGTCTTGCGGATCGCACCGGTCATGGCCAGACGCAGGTCGGTATCGATGTTGATCTTGCGCACGCCGAACTGGATAGCGCGTTGCATTTCTTCCACCGGCACACCCCAAGTCGGCTTCAGGGCACCGCCGTACTGGCGAATGATGTCCTGCAGGTCTTGCGGCACGCTGGAAGCGCCGTGCATCACGAGGTGGGTATTCGGAATCGCTTCATGGATCTCGCGCACGCGGTCGATCGCCAGCACTTCGCCGGTGGGCGGCGAGGTGAACTTGTAGGCGCCATGGCTGGTGCCGATGGCGATCGCCAGGGCATCCACGCCGGTCGCATCGACGAAGCGTTTGGCTTCGGCCGGGTCGGTCAGCATTTCGTCGCGGCTCAGCGCGCGGTGGGAGCCGATGCCGTCCTCGGCTTCGCCGTGGCCGGTTTCCAGGCTGCCCAGACAGCCAAGTTCGCCTTCTACGGAAACACCACAGGCATGCGCCAGCTTGACCACTTCGCGCGAGACATTGACGTTGTAGTCGAAATCGGACGGGGTCTTGCCGTCTTCACGCAGCGAACCGTCCATCATGACGCTGGAAAAACCGAAACGGATCGCCGAAATGCACACCGCCGGGCTAACGCCGTGGTCCTGGTGCATGACGATGGGCAGATGCGGGTAGCTGGCCAGCGCGCCTTCGATCAGGTTCTTGAGGAACTGCTCGCCGGCATACTTGCGGGCACCGGCGGAAGCTTGAAGGATGACCGGGCTATTGGTCGCGTCGGCGGCCTGCAGGATGGCCTGGATCTGCTCCAGATTGTTGACGTTGAAAGCCGGAACGCCGTAACCGTTTTCGGCGGCGTGATCCAGAACCTGACGCATGGACACCAAAGGCATGGGAAGTCTCCAATCAAGGAAGGTTTATGTTCGACTCAAGAACGGTAAATTATACCGGAATCTGCGGGACAGATTCGCGCCTGCCCCGCCGATTGCTTACCCAGATCAAACTGCGCGCTGTTCGAGAATCTCGACAGCCGGCAGGGTCTTGCCTTCGAGGAACTCCAGGAAAGCGCCACCGCCGGTGGAAATGTAGCTCACCTGCTCGGTGATGCCATACTTGGCTACGGCGGCCAGCGTATCTCCGCCGCCGGCAATCGAGAAACCGCTGGAAGCGGCAATCGCGCGGGCAATCGCTTCCGTGCCCTTGCCGAACTGGTCGAACTCGAACACGCCCACCGGGCCGTTCCAGACAATGGTGCCGGCGGTCTTGAGGATTTCGGCGAGCTTGGCGGCGGAATCCGGGCCGATGTCGAAGATCATGTCATCGGCTTCGACGGCAGCCAGCGGCTTGGTCACGGCCGGCTCATCGGCAGCGAACTTTTTGCCCACGACCACGTCGGTCGGCAGCGGCACGTCGCCGCCGCGCGCGCGGATCTTGGCGATGACCGACTTGGCATTACCCACCAGATCGGCTTCGGCCAGGGACTTGCCGACCTGCTGGCCTTCGGCGAGCAGGAAGGTGTTGGCGATGCCGCCGCCGACGATCAGTTGATCGACCTTGTCGGCCAGCGATTCGAGGATGGTGAGCTTGGTCGAGACCTTCGAACCGGCCACAATCGCCACCAGCGGCTTGGCCGGGGCCTTGAGCGCCTTGCCCAGCGCGTCGAGTTCGGCGGCCATCAGCAGACCGGCACCGGCTTCCTTGGCAAACTTGGCCACGGCATGGGTGGACGCTTCGGCGCGGTGCGCGGTGCCGAAGGCATCGTTCAGGAATACATCGCACAACGCGGCATACTTCTGGCCGAGTTCGTCGCTGTTCTTCTTCTCGCCCTTGTTGCAGCGCACGTTCTCCAGCAGCACCACTTCGCCGACCTTGGCCTGATAACCTTCCCAGGCAGCGATGACCTTGACTTCCTTGCCCAGCACTTCGGACAGGCGCGCAGCTACCGGTACCAGAGAATCTTCCGGCTTGAATTCGCCTTCAGTCGGGCGCCCCAGGTGCGACATCACGATCACGGCCGCGCCGGCTTTGAGCGCAGCTTCGATGGTCGGAGCGCTGGCGCGGATACGGGTATCGTCGCCGATCTTGCCGTCGGCCACCGGTACATTGAGGTCAGCACGAATCAGGACACGCTTGCCGGCAAGCGCGATGTCGGTCATTTTGCGAAAGGCCATGATGGGATTCCTTCTAGGGGAGAATCAGACTGGAAAAACGCCGCCCGGTCTTGCGGGCGGCGTTTCTTTAATTCCGGTTACAGCAGCGACTTGGCGCGGGCGATGACGTTTTCCACCGAGAAGCCAAAGTGCTTGAACAGCGTGCCGGCCGGGGCGGATTCACCGAAGCGGTCGATACCGATCACACCGCCTTCAAGGCCGACATACTTGTACCAGAAGTCGGATACGCCGGCTTCGATCGCCAGACGCTTGACGCCCTTGGGCAGCACGGCATCGCGGTATTTGGCATCCTGCTTGTCGAAGACGTTGGTACACGGCATCGAAACGACACGCACCTGCACGCCTTCGGCAGCAAGCTGCTCGGCCGCCTTCACCGCCAGATCGACTTCGGAACCGGTCGCGATCAGCACCAGTTGCGGCGCACCGGCGCAATCGCGCAGCACGTAACCGCCCTTGGCAATCGCGGCCACCTGCTCGGCAGAGCGTGCCTGGAACGCCAGGTTCTGTCGCGACAGGATCAGCGAAGACGGGGTATGCGCCTGCTCAACGGCATGCGCCCAGGCGGCCATGGTTTCCACGGTGTCGGCCGGACGCCAGACGTTCATGTTCGGGATGAGGCGCAGGGTTGCGACCTGCTCGATGGGCTGGTGCGTCGGGCCGTCTTCGCCGAGACCGATCGAATCGTGGGTAAAGACGAAGATCGAGTTGACCTTCATCAGCGCTGCCATGCGCAGGGCATTACGCGCGTATTCGGAGAACACGAGGAAGGTGCCGCCGAACGGACGGTAGCCGCCGTGCAGGCCGACGCCGTTCATGATCGCCGCCATGCCGAACTCGCGCACACCGTAGGAAATGTAGTTGCCGCCGTCCTTGGTCAACTGGGTACAGCCCTTCCAGTTGGTGAGGTTGGAGCCGGTCAGGTCGGCGGAACCGCCGAGGAATTCGGGCAAGTTCGGCGCCAGCAGGTTGATGGCATTTTGCGAAGCCTTGCGGGTTGCCACGGTTTCGGCCTTGGCTACGGTCTCCGCCACGGCCTTTTCTGCCACCTCGGCAAAGTTGGCGGGCAGTTCATTGGCCATGCGGCGCTTGAATTCGGCAGCGAGTTCCGGGAATTCGGCGGCATAAGCAGAGAATTTCTGGTTCCACGCCACTTCCGTGGTAGCGCCAAACGCCTTCTTGCTCCAGCCGGCATAGACTTCGGCCGGAATCACGAACGGTTCGTGGTTCCAGCCGATGGCCGCACGCGTGGCCGCAATTTCGGCATCGCCGAGCGGTGCGCCGTGGCAGTCGTGCCCGCCGGCCTTGTTGGGCGAGCCCTGACCGATCACGGTACGGCAGCAGATCAGGGTCGGCTTGTTGGTTTCGGCCTTGGCGGCCTCGATCGCGGCATTGAGTGCATCGACGTCGTGACCGTCCACGTTGCGCACCACATGCCAGCCGTAGGCTTCGAAACGCGCTGGCGTATCGTCGGTGAACCATCCTTCGACGTGGCCATCGATGGAAATACCGTTGTCGTCCCAGAAGGCGACCAGTTTGCCCAAGCCCCAAGTACCGGCCAGCGCACAGACTTCATGCGAGATGCCTTCCATCATGCAGCCGTCGCCCATGAACACCCAGGTATGGTGATCGACGATTTCGTGACCGGGGCGGTTGAATTCCTTGGCCAGCAGTTTTTCCGCGAGCGCCATGCCCACGGCATTGGCGATGCCCTGCCCCAGCGGGCCGGTCGTGGTTTCGATGCCCGGCGTGTAGCCGTACTCGGGGTGGCCCGGGGTACGCGAGTGGAACTGGCGGAACTGCTTCAGGTCTTCGATCGAAAGGTCGTAGCCGGTCAGGTGCAGCAGGGCATAGTGCAGCATCGAGCCGTGGCCGTTGGAAATGACGAACCGGTCGCGGTTGATCCATTTCGGGTTGGCCGGATTGTGGCGGTAGTGGTTGTTGCCCCACAGCGCAACGGCGATTTCCGCCATGCCCATCGGCATGCCCGGGTGCCCCGAGTTGGCTTTCTGAACCGCATCCATGGCAAGAGCACGAATGGCGTTGGCAAGTTCTGTTCGCGTGACCATGGACAGACTATCCCTTTCTTTGAAAACGTGGATTTCGGGCCGAAAACTCCAACCCGCTGAAATAGCGCGCATTATCCGGGAAGCGACGGGGTCAAGACAACCGTAAAACATGCCTGTCCGACAAAAAACAGGGGCGAACCAAGGTTCGCCCCACATCAGTCTTACACAAACATTTTATTCAACAACGTATTTGCCCGGCGCGGCCCCTTGATTGGGATGAGCCCGGCTGGAAAGCTTCGGCTTGACCTGGTTGCCGGACAGCCCGCGCAGCCACTCGACCCAGTTGGGCCACCACGATCCGGCCACGTTTTCCTGCCGCTCCAGCCATTCTTCGGCAGTCTCGCCCGGCTGGGCCTCGCCCTGCCAGTAGGTACGCTTGCACTTGGGGCCGGGCGGATTGATGATGCCGATGATGTGCCCGGAGGACGACAGCGTGAACTTGACCGGACCGCCCGTGCGGTGAACCAGCGAGTAGGTCTGCTTCCACGGTGCGATGTGGTCTTCTTCGGCGCTGACCATGTAGATCGGCTGCCTGATCTTGGCCAGATTGATCGACTGCCCCGCCACCTTGATCGCATCGGGCTCGACCAGCTTGTTCTTCCAGTACAGTTCGCGCAGGTAGAAGCGGTGCATTTTCTCCGGCATGCGCGTGGTGTCCATGTTCCAGAAAAGGATATCGAACGCCATCGGCGTTTCGCCGAGCAGGTAGTTGCCGATCCAGTAGTTCCAGATCAGGCTGTTGGGACGCAGCATGCGAAAACTCGACGCCATTTCCTTGCCGTCCAGGTAGCCTTTGCGCGCCATCAGGTTTTCAATGAAGGAAAGACCTTCTTCGTCGATGAACACCTCAATATCGCCCGGGCGCTTGAAGTCGGTCAGCGTGGTCAGCAGGGTCGCCGAATTGACCGGCACGTTGTCCGGATCGTTGCGGTTGGCCCAGGCCAGATAGGTCGTGACCAGCGTACCGCCGATGCAGTATCCGGCCAGATTGACCTTGTCGGAACCGGAGATTTCCTTGGCCACCTCGACGATCTTCGCCACGCCTTCGGTCAGGTATTCATCGAAGCCGATATCGCGCATCGAGCTGTCCGGGTTCTTCCAGCTCGTGATGAACACGGAGAATCCCTGATCGGTCAGGTATTTGACCAGGCTCTTTTGCGGATTGAGGTCAAGCACGTAGAACTTGTTGATCCACGGAGAAACGATCACCAGCGGCACTTTGTGCACGGTTGGCGTAGTGGCTTCGTAATGGATCACTTCCAGCAGCTTGCCGCGATAGACCACCGCACCCGGCGTCGTGGCGAGATTCTCGCCGACCTTGAACGCGGAAAGGTCGGTCATGCTGATATCGCCATTGGCGACATCCTGGGAAAAATTCTTGAACCCGGCGAACAGGCTCTCGCCCTTGCTGGACAGCGCTTTGGCGATCGCCATCGGGTTACTGAAGAAGAAGTTGGTTGGCGCAACCGCGTTGAGCCATTGCCGCAGCCAGAATGCCGAGCGACTGCGCTCCTGATCCGACAGCCCCGGCGTTTCGTACAAGGCATCCTGCAGCCAGCGGGTGTTGAGCAGGTACCATTCCTTGAGCGAATCCCAGAACGGCACTTCATCCCAGACCGGATCGGCAAAACGGGTATCTTCCGGGTTGGGCGGGAAGACGTCGGTATCCGGCTCCCCGAGAAAACGATCCATCGCGAACTGCTGCCAGCGCGCCACATCGCTGGTATAGCGGCCCATGGCGGAAGCCAGTGCATCGGGATTCAATAGCCAGGCCTGTTGCGCCTTGAACCAGATGGAAACCATGCCGAACGGGTCAAAGGCCTGACGCAATTCGTGCTGGAGTGACGCATTGCGCACCGCCTGTTCTTCAAAAAAATGTTTGACCGACATTTTGCCTCCCGTTTCTTTCTGTAAAAAATGCATGTATCCCGAAATATTCAGCTTAGGCGGCAAGCGGTCAAAAAACAAATCACATTCCAGCCAGAAACGGGGGCACCAGCTGAAAAATCAAAGCGTTACCGCAAGCTTACGGGCAATCTCCAGCCGTTCGCTGGTGCCGACGTCCAGCCACAGTCCGTCAAAACGCTCGGCACTCACGCGCCCCAATGCCATCGCAGCCCTGAGCAGGGGGCCAAGCTTGGCGGGTCGATCGGGAGCAATGCCCAGAAAGAGATCGGGGTGATAAAGCCCGATGCCACTGAAAGTCAGCCGGTCCTCACCTTCCATCGCCGCCATGCCGTCTTGCCGCAGCACGAAATCGCCGTCGGGGTGATGATCCGGGTTGGAAACGAGCACGAGATGCGCCAGTCTGGAAGAATCGCGCTGCATTGCTTCGGCCATCGGCAGGATGCGGCCAAAGTCGTAGTCGCAAAAAACGTCGCCATTGACCACGAGAAACGGTTCGCTCCCCAGCAAAGGCAAGGCGCGCGCAATGCCACCTGCGGTTTCCAGCGCCTCGCCCTCGGCGGAATAGGCAAGCTCGACGTCGTAATCCTCGCCGCCCTTGAGTGCCTCCTCGATCATCAAGCCCAGCCAGGCATGGTTGATGACAATCTCGCGAATGCCCGCTGCGGCCAGCCGTTTCAGATGCCAGCCGATCAGCGGGGTGCCCGCCACGTCCAGCAAGGGCTTGGGGCAGGCATCGGTCAGCGGGCGCATGCGTTCGCCGCGCCCCGCAGCAAGGATCATGGCGCGCATCAGAAGGTATACCCCGTGGCCAGTTGTTCGTCATGGACCGCTGCGAGCAGTTTTCGCAAGGCACCGAGCTCGGCATAACGCTCGCACACCTTGCGCACGTACCCCAGTACGCGCGGGATGTCGGCCTGGTACTGTTCCTTGCCGTCGCGGTATTTCAGGCGAGCGAAGATGCCGAGCACCTTGAGGTGGCGCTGCAAGCCCTGCCACTCGAAATCGCGGTAGAACTCGGCAAAGTCGTCGGCCACTGGCAAGCCGGCTTCGCGCGCCTTCTGCCAGTAGCGGATCGCCAGATCCAGCACGAAGGCTTCGTCCCACTCGATGTAGGCATCGCGCAACAGGGAAACCAGGTCGTAGCTGATCGGGCCATGCAACGCATCCTGATAATCGATCAAGCGCAAACGCCCGTCCTTCACCATCAGGTTGCGCGAATGATAGTCGCGGTGCACGAACACCGCGGGTTGCGAAAGGTTGCGCGCCACGATCAGCGCACAACTGCGCTCCCACGCCGCCAAAGCCTCGTCCTCCAGCGTTATGCCCAGTTGCTGGCCGAAATACCATTCGCGGCAGATGTCCAGTTCACGGCGCAGGAAGGCCGCGTCGTAAGGCGCCATCCCTTGAGAATCGACGCTCTTCTGCATCGAGACCAGCAGGTCGATCGCCCGCAGGTACCAGTTGCCGGCGGCTTCCTCCGTCAGCAGCGGCGTGAGGATGCTGTCGCCCAAGTCTTCGAGCAGGGCAAAACCCTGGTCGGCATCGAAGTCCAGAAGCTGCGGAACCGGCGCACCGGCACGTTCCAGAAGCCGGTGCTGCATCAGGAAAGCGTTGAATGCGAACCCTTCTGGAGGCGCGTCCATCACGATATGCGACTTGCCTTTTACGGCGACACGCCAGTAGCTGCGCACGCTGGCATCCGCCGCAGCCGGAACGATCGCCGACACGCCGGCGGGGAAAATCTGCTTCAACCAGTCCGTCATCTGCCGGGAACGGAGGGAACTCACAGGGTTGGTCATGTCTCTATCCGGTCAATTGCTGCTAGAATCCGCGCATTGTACCAAGTGAGCCGCTGCGGCCCCATGCCTGCGTTCAAACCCTGCCCCTTTCGTCTGTCCCTGCTGGCCGCGCTGCTGGCAGGCCTGTCTGCGCCCGTACTCGCCAATCCCGGGGAAAAGCCGGAGCCCCCCACCTTCATCCAGTCCGACGAAGCCAGCGCACGGGAAGGCGAGTTCGCCGAAGCGCGCGGCAACGTCGTCGTCACGCGTGAAAAACTCAAGGTCGAAGGCGACTGGGCGCACTACACGATCCAGGACGACCGCCTGCGCGCCGGCGACAAAGTCACGATGAACAAGGATGGCGACGTACTGACAGGAACAAAGCTCGACATGCTGGTCGAGCCGCGCAAGGGCGACCTGCTCGATCCCACGTTCCAGATGGCAAAAGGCGCGGCACGCGGCGATGCCGTCAAGCTGCTATTCGAAGGCCCGGACCGTTACGCCATCAAACAAGGGCGAATGACCACCTGCGCGCCGGGCAACAACGACTGGTACCTGCATTCGAGCACGCTCGACCTCGACTACAACGCCAACCGGGGGCAAGCCTGGAACGGCTGGGTCGAGTTCAAGGGCACGCCGATCTTCTACTACCCCTGGCTGGATTTCTCGCTCGACCACTCGCGCAAGAGCGGCTTCCTCGCGCCGTCGCTCGGCATGAACAGCAAGAACGGCCTGCAGGTCCAGACACCCTATTACCTCAACCTGGCACCCAATTACGATGCCACGATCTACCCGCGCTACATGAGCCGGCGCGGCATGATGGTCGGAGGCGAGTTCCGTTATCTGGATCTGGATTACACCGGGGTGTTCCGCGCTGAAGGCATCCAGGACCGCATCGACGACAAGAGCCGCACCAGCGTACTGTTCCAGCATGCGCAGAAGATCAATCCAAACCTTGGATTAAGCCTGAACATCCAGAAGGTTTCTGACAACAACTATTTCTCCGACTTCGGCGAAAGACTGTCTGTTTCGTCGCAAAGCAATTTACCACGCGAAGGTACGCTGACCTATTCGCAGGAAACCTGGAACGGCTTCATGCGCTGGCAGCGCTACCAGACGCTCAGCACGCTCACCAACCCGGTCGACAAGCCCTACGACCGCATGCCGCAGTTCTATTTCACTGGCCAACCGCAAATCAAGCCCTGGCTAGCCACAAACATCAGCGGAGAACTGACCGACTTCAACCATCCGGACAAGATCAGCGGCTTGCGCAGCTGGGCCTATCCCAGCATGGCGCTACCTTACAACGAATCCTGGGGCTTCATCACGCCCAAGGTTGGCGTACATGCGACGTCGTACAATCTGCATCAAACCAACGCTGCCAACGCAAACTACACGCGAACATTGCCCATCGCCAGCCTCGACAGCGGCCTGTTTTTCGAGCGCGAGTTAAAGATCGGCAACGGCAATTTCCTGCAAACCTTCGAGCCGCGCGCCTATTACGTCTACATCCCTTATCGCAAGCAATCGAACCTGCCCATATTCGATTCGGGCGAAACCGATCTTTCGTTCACCCAGCTTTTCAGCGAGAACCAGTACTCCGGACAGGACCGCATCAACGACGCCAACCAGGTTACGCTCGCGGTCACCAGCCGACTGTTTGAATCGGATAACGGCATCGAACGACTGAACGTTACCGTCGGCCAGCGTCTTTACTTCGCCAACCAGCGCGTAACACTGACAACAACTGAAAATACTGAAAGCCCGAGTCGCTCCGACTGGTTGCTCACCGTGGGTGCGCGTTTCTGGAAAGACTTGTCCGCCAACTACGGCATGCAGTACAACCAGGCAGACTCCAGCCTGCGCCGTTCCGACCTGACCATGACCTGGCGGCCGGGAGACTACCGCACGCTGAACCTGCGCTATTCGATCAACCGCATCTCCGACACCCGCTCCGCCGACATTTCCGGCCAGTGGCCGATGGGCAACGGCTGGTACGCGCTGGGCCGCTACAATTACTCGATCAAGGACAGCCGCGCACTGGAAACCTTGGGCGGCGTCGAATACAACGCCGGCTGCTGGGCTTTGCGCCTGGCGGCACAGCGTTATGTGACCAGCGTCACTGACACCACGACGTCCTTCTTTGCATTGCTGCAACTGGGCGGCATCGCGGGTATCGGCAGCAACCCGCTCGATACCATCCGGCAGTCCATTCCGGGCTACAGCAACACCTATGCCCCTCCGCGTTTTTGAGTGAGAGACCGACATGAAGCCTTTGCAACACACCCTCGCCATCGCCGCGCTTGCCATCCCGCTTTTCGCCAGCGCAGCCGTCGTCACCGCCGACCGCGTGGTCGCAGTGGTCAACCGCAGCGTCATTACCAAGCTTGAACTCGACGAACGGGTGAAATCGATCCGCCAGAACCTCGCCCGTAGCGGCACACAAGCTCCGCCCGCCAGCGTTCTTGAGCAGGAAGCGCTGGACCGCATGGTGACCGAACAGGTTTTGCTGGAGCAGGCCAAGACATTGGGCATCCAGGTCGACGATACCCAGCTCGAACAGGCGCTGGCCCGCATCGCGCAAAACAACAAACTGACCCTGCCGGAATTGCGCAAGCAACTGGAAAAGGATGGCATCAACTGGAAGCGCTTCGGCGCCGAGATTCGCCAAGAAATGACGCTGGCCTTCCTGCGCGAGCGTGAAATCGACAACAAGGTCATCGTGACCGACTCCGAGGTTGCCGACTACCTGCACCTGAACGCCAACAAGCCGCAGCGCGAATACCGTCTGGCGCAGATCATGGTCAGCCTGCCGGAAAACGCGACCCCCGAGCAAATCCAGGCCAAACGCGCACGCATCCTCGCGGCCCGCCAAGAGCTCGCCGAAGGCAAGGATTTCAACGCAGTTGCAGCGATCTACTCCAATGCCCCCGATGCAGCCAATGGCGGCGTGCTGGGCTGGCGCCCCGCCGGCAGCCTGGCGCCGGCCTTCGTCGAGCTTCTGGACCAGATGCCGGCCGGCGGCATGACCGACATCGTGCGCAGCGCGTCCGGCCTGCATCTCTTCAAGCTGCTCGACAAGCGCGAACAGTCCGACAAGATGGTCATCCGCCAGACCCATGCCCGGCACATCCTGATCCGTACCAACGAGATCGTCTCCGAAACGGACGCCCAGCAAAAGCTGGCCCAGATCCGCGCCCGCCTGCAGCACAACGAAAAATTCGAGGAACTGGCTCGCCTGTACTCCGACGACACCAGCGCCGCAAAAGGCGGCGAACTGGGCTGGATCTCGCCAGGCGAAACCGTTCCCGATTTCGAGCAGGCCATGAACCGCCTCCAGCCGGGCGAGATCAGCCCCCCGGTCAAGAGCCCGTTCGGCTTCCACCTGATCCAGGTGCTGGAGCGCCGCGACCAGGACGTCACGCAGGAGAACCGGCGCATGAAGGTCCGCCTGGAGCTCAAGCAGCGCAAGGCCGAAGAAAGCTATGAAGACTGGGTACGCCAATTGCGCGACAAAGCCTATATTTCCATCCGCCTGAAAGACGAGTAACCCCCATGCCCGAGCGACCTTGGCCCGTTCTGGCCCTCACCACCGGCGAACCTGCCGGCGTGGGGCCGGAACTGGCGTCCCTCCTTGTCCATACCGCTTATCCCGCCCGACTGGTTCTGCTGGGCGACCGCGATTTGATCCGGCAACGCGCGGGCCATGCGGCAGAAGCCTGGCCCGATTACCGCCCCGGAACCGAGGCGCCGGTCTCGATCCTGCACATCCCGCTGACCGTGCCCGCCTGCCCCGGCCAGCTCGATACGCGCAATGCCGGCTACGTACTGGCCTTGCTCGACCGCGCCACGGAAGGGTGTCTCGCCGGCGAATTCGACGCCATGGTCACCGCACCAATCCACAAGGGCGTGATCAACGACGCGTTCCCCGAGCGGCATTTCTACGGTCATACCGAGTATCTCGCTGACAAATGCGGCGTCGACCTGGTCGTCATGATGCTCGCTGGCGGCACGCTGCGCGTGGCGCTGGCGACGACGCACCTGCCGCTCAAGGAAGTCCCGGCGGCGATCACATCCGAATCGCTGACCCGCATCTTGCGCATCCTGCACACCGACCTGCGCGACAAGTTCGGCTTCGCTACGCCGCGCATCCTCGTGGCGGGGCTCAACCCGCATGCCGGCGAAGGCGGACACATGGGGCGCGAGGAAATCGACGTCATCGCGCCGGTACTGGAACACCTGCGCGCCGAGGGCATGCACCTCGTTGGTCCGCTGCCCGCCGACACGCTGTTCACGCCGCGCCAACTGGAACAGGGCGATGCCGTGCTCGCGATGTACCACGATCAGGGACTGCCGGTGCTGAAATACGCCACCTTCGGCCAGGGCATCAACATCACGCTCGGCCTGCCCATCATCCGCACCTCGGTCGACCACGGCACCGCGCTCGACCTGGCCGGCACCGGCCGTGCCGACCCCGGCAGCCTGCATGCCGCCATCACGCTGGCCGCAGAGCTCGCCGCAAGGAAAAAATCATGAAATCGCATATCCCCCGCAAACGCTTCGGCCAGAACTTCCTGCAGGATCAGGGTGTCATCGCCGACATCCTCAATGCCGTTTCGCCAGAATCGACGGACGTCATCGTCGAAATCGGTCCGGGGCTCGCCGCGCTGACCCAACCGCTGCTCGAACGCGTCCCGCACTTGCACGCCGTGGAAATCGACCGCGACATCGTGGCACGCCTGAACGAACGCTTCACGCCGCAACGCCTGACCCTTCACAACGCCGATGCGCTGAATTTCGACTTCGGCGCACTGGCACGCGAAATCGCGCCGGGTGGCAAGATTCGCCTCGTCGGCAACCTGCCCTACAACATCTCCACGCCGTTGCTCTTCCATCTGGCGAGCTTCGCCGACGTCATCGACGACATGCACTTCATGCTGCAGAAGGAAGTCGTCGACCGCATGGTTGCCTCCCCCGGCACCACCGATTACGGGCGTCTCGGCATCATGCTGCAATACCGTTTCGTCATGGACCGCGTGCTCGACGTCCCGCCCGCCGCATTCAACCCGCCGCCCAAGGTCGATTCCGCAGTCGTGCGCATGATTCCCTGGCCCAACCTGCCGCACCGGGCACAGGACGAAGCCCTGTTCGAGGAAGTCGTACAGACCGCCTTTGCCCAGCGCCGCAAAACGCTGCGCAACAACCTCAAGGGCGTGGTGACGGACGACGATCTGGCGACACTGGCGATTGATCCGGGCTGCCGCCCGGAAAACGTCACGGTGGCGCAATATGTCGCGCTCGCCAACCATCTGGCGCAACACATGTCGTAAAAACCTGTTCGCGATCGGCCGTGAGAAGCCGTCAGCGGGGTGAAGAGCGGCGCAAAAACCGGGGTGTACAAGGAGTACATGAGGATTTTGAGCAGCGCATGAGCCCCGATCACGGTTTCGCAGCAAGATTGTGAACAGGTTCTAAGCTTGTTTCCCGGGCAAATTAAACGTAGCCTGAGAGAGTTCACCGCCGGAATACCGTCATGCTTCTGCTCGAGCCGCTCTGGCGCCCCGATGGCACCTGCTCCGCGCTGCTGGCCCACCTGCCGGCAGCGGAATTGCCCCGTCTCGCCTCGGCGCTGGAGGAAACACCGCTGTTCGGCGCCCCCTGCTACTGGCCCGCGCCGGCAGGCAGCCTGCCGCCCGGGTTGCCGGCCATTCACTCGCTGGAAGCGGTCGGGCCCGCTGGCTGCGATGCGCCGGATACGCCGCGCTGTCTCGTACCGTTCGGTGCCCCTCTGCCTGAGCAGCCCTTCATCCTGACCGGGCTGGGCGATCCGGGCCAGCTGTCCACCCTGCAAGGTCGCGATGCCCTGGTTTGCGGCCCCTGGATCACCGCACCCCTGCCACGCGCCACCCCCAACCCCGCCCAGCCAGTCCTGCTGGAATTGCTGGGGCTGATCGTGCGCGATGCCGAAGTAGCCGAACTGGAGCGCATTTTCGCCAAGGCACCCCAGCTCACGATCAACCTGCTGCGGCTCGTCAACTCGGTCGCCATGAGCTCGCATCGCCATACCGAAAGCCTGCGCCAGGCCATCGCCCTGCTGGGCCGCCGCCAACTGCAGCGCTGGCTGCAGTTGCTGCTTTACGCCGAGCAATACGGCGCAGAAGCTGCTTTGCCCCCTCTTTTCACGGCCGCCGCATTGCGCGCCAAACGCATGGAATCCTGGGCGCTGGCCGGCTGGCTTCCGGGGCTCTCACCAGATACGGCTTTCCTGGCCGGCATGCTCTCGCTCATGGATCGCCTGTTCGGCATGCCCCTGGCCGAGGTACTGGCCTCGCTGCCGTTGCCGAAGGGGCTGCAGGACGGTCTTCTGCGCGGCACAGGCGAAGTCGGCGAAGCGCTGGAATGCATGGTGTCATGCGAAGCCGGCAACGTACAGGCACTCGGGGAACGCATGATCGACAGGATTGACAGCCACGAACACTGGATGGATTGCGAGGTCGACGCTGTTTCCTGGGCGCTGTCGCTTCACGGAAAGGTCGGGCGATGATCTCCAACGAACTCCAGTACGGCGAACAGTTGCTGGCCGAAATCGGCGCCTCTATCGTCACGCTCGATCTCCAGGGCTACATCACTGGCTGGAACGCCGGTGCCGAACAATTGTTCGGTTACAGCGCACCAGAGGCGCTGGGGCGGCATATCCTGATGCTCTATGCCGACGAAAACGAAGACGACGCCGATCTCTTCAACACTGTCATGCGCCAGGGCCGCGGCGAAATGGAAGTCACCCGCCGCAAGAAAAACGGCGAGGTCTTCTGGGCCAGCATCTATTTCGCGCTGGCGCGGGACAGCGAGGGCCGCCCCTCGCGCATGGTCGGCTTCCTGCGCGACATCACCGACCGCATGCAGGCAGAAGAAAAAGCCCGCCTCTACACGCGCATCTTCGATTCCGCCAACGACGCCATCATCGTCACCGATCCGGAAAACAGGATCATCAGCGCCAATCCGGCCTATTGCCGCATCACGGGCTTTTGCAACGAAGAGGCGGTCGGGCAGGTTCCCGGCTTCCTGTGCGAAGAAGGACCGGACCCCGAACAAGCGCGGCAAATCGTCGCTACGCTCTCTGCTACCGGTCACTGGGAAGGCGAGCTGTGGAGCAAGCGCAAGGACGGCGAGGCTTTCCCTGCCTGGGGCATCATCAGCGCGGTGCGCAATGAAACCGGCAAGGTCATCCATAATTTCTGCGTCTTTTCCGACCTGACGGAACGCAAGAACGCCGAGGCACAGATCCACCGCCTCGCCTATTACGACCAGCTCACCAGCCTGCCCAACCGGGCGCTGCTTTTTTCGCTGCTGGAACAGGCGCTTGCGGAATCGCGCCGGCACGGAAAAAAGGGCGCGCTGCTCTGTTTCAATGTGGCAGGCTTCAAGCACATCAACGACTCGTTCGGCCACCGGGCAGCAGACCGCCTGCTGATCGAGCTGGCGCAGCGCCTCCGGGACGTACTGCGCGAAGCGGACGTCGTGGCGCGCTCCAGCGCCGACGAATTCTTCATCGGGATCTTCGACATCCGTCATCGCGAAGATGCCGCCATCGTCGCCCGCCGCCTGCTTGATGCCTTGTCGCGCCCCTTCTTCATCAAGAAACAGGAAGTGCTGCTGTCATCGCACGTCGGCGCCGCCGTATTTCCCGGCGACGGACGCGATGCCGAAACGCTCATCAACAAATCCGCCGTGGCACTCTACCGGGCACGGGAAAGCGGCCAGGATTTCCTGTTTTATTCGGCGGAAATGAACCGGCGTTCGCTGGCGAGGGTGATGCTGGACACAGAGCTGCGCTACGCGCTGGAACGCAACGAATTCCTGCTGCATTACCAGCCGCAATACCACCAGCAGACCGGCCGGATCGTCGGCGCGGAAGCACTGGTGCGCTGGAAACATCCCCGCCGCGGGCTGGTTCCGCCCTCGGAATTCATCCCCTTTGCCGAGGAAACCGGCCTGATTCTGCTCATCGGAGAATGGATCGCCCAGGAAGTCATCCGCCAGGTCGGCGAATGGAACCGGCAAGGACTGTCGCTGCCCCGCCTGTCCCTCAACCTCTCGGCCAAGCAGTTCAGGCCCGGTCTGGTGGAGCGACTGCAAGCGCTCTGCGAGCAGCATGGCGTCAGGACCGAGCAGCTTGAACTGGAAGTCACCGAAACGCTGCTCATGCACGGCGATGCCCAGACGACCGACCTGATCCATGCCCTGAGCGAAGCCGGCTTCGCGCTGGCGCTGGACGATTTCGGCTCGGGGTATTCCAACCTTGCCTACCTGCACCGCTTCCCGTTCGACACGCTGAAAATCGACCGTTCCTTCGTATCGGGCCTGCCGGGCAACAACAGCAACGCGGCGCTGGTGCGCGCCATTCTCGGCATTGCGGAGAGTCTTGGCATCGAACCGATTGCCGAGGGCGTGGAAACCGCGGAGGAAGCGCACTTCCTGCTGCAACACGGTTGCCCGCGCTATCAGGGCTTCCTGTTCTCCCGGCCGCTGCCATTGGACGGCTTCGTCAGCCTGCTGGATGCACAGCCGTAGGCATTTCTGAACGCCCAGAGCGTAGATCAAATAAACCACAATCGTCGGAAAGCGCTTTGCTTTTCCGATCTGCTCGCCTTCGCCGCCCTTCGCGGATTACATCCGCTCCCACATATTCTCGCCACGGCAGACGACTTTCTTTATCCCCTCGGCCTGCGCCGAGAAAGCGGAGCGAGACCCGGGCTCGCGACCGACCGAGGGTAGCCCGGAGGGCCGCAAGGCGGGGTCGCTCTTTTGGTTTCTTTTCTTGACGAAGCAAAAAAAGAAACTCGCCCGCCGGGGAGAACTCCCGGCATCAAACACTACGCGCCACAGGCGCTTAAAGCAGCCTCAGGCATTCCTGAACGCCCAGAAACGGCTGCCGGCGAAGTTCCAGATCAGGCCGATGCCGGTCGTCACCACCTGCGCCAGGAAGTATTGCCAGCCCCAGTGATGCACCATGAGGGTCATCAGCCCGGTGTTGATGCACCAGCCGATGCCGAGCACCGCGTAGTACTTGCTCGCCGTTTCGACATGGGACTTGCCGCTCTTGAACGTGAAGAAATAATTCAGGAAATAATTGACCACCGACCCCAGCACATAGCCCACCGCCGAGGCCGCTGCGGCCGGCGCGCCGGCATATTCCACCCCGGCCCACAGCACCACATACTGCACGGCGGTGCCGCACAGACCCACTGCGGCGAAATGAAGGAACTGGCGGCGAATCGACATGCTGGATACCCGAAAATCAATCTGGCGCCATGATACGCAGGATGGGCCGGGGACGCGAGTCAGGCCGCGCTTGCATCCGTGGAATCGATCCGGTCCAATGACGGCATGAACCCGACACCGATTCCCTGCCGCCCCGACTGCGGCGCCTGCTGCACTGCGCCCTCCATCTCCAGCCCCATCCCCGGCATGGAAAACGGCAAACCCGCCGGCGTGCGCTGCATCCAGCTCACCGCGGCGAACCTGTGCGCCATTTTCGGCCAGGCGGAACGCCCCGCCTGTTGCTCGGGACTCAACCCTTCCGAAGAAATGTGCGGAACCTCGCGGGAAGAAGCGCTGCTCTGGCTGACGCAGCTGGAGCGCGCCACCCGGCCATGAGCGGGCGCTGTCGCACGCGCTCTTTCCTCCCAAAGACTACCGGCTCCTGCCGTTGCCAATCGCCGGCTCGATTTTTGCGAACAGAGCCATGCCCGCCAGCATGGCCGCGACAAAAACCAGCACTTTCCCCGCCCCCGCTCCCAGCAACACCAGTGCCGGTCCCGGACAGATACCGGCCAGCCCCCAGCCCGCACCGAACAACAGGCCGCCGAAAACCAGACGCTGGTCAAGATTGCGCGTATTCGGCAACTGGATGGAATGCCCCAGAAAGGATGCCCCTCTGCGCTTTGCCAAGGCAAAGGCAACAGCGCTGACCGGAATCGCGCCGCCCATGACGAACGCGAGCGAAGGATCCCAGCGGCCGGTCAGGTCAAGAAAAGCCAGCACTTTGGCCGGATCTCCCATGCCGGCAACAATCAAGCCCATCCCGAACAGCAAACCTGCAATCAACGAAAAAACCGTAGGCATGATGGAATCCTTACCTCAGAAAATGACGAACCGCGAAGACGGTCGCGAAACCCATGAACATGAAAGATGCCGTTGCCACCATCGAGCGCGGCGACAGGCGCGACAATCCGCACACGCCATGGCCGCTGGTGCAGCCCGAGCCATAGCGCGTACCGAATCCAACCAGCAAACCGGCCAGTATCAGCGTTGGCCAGCTCGCCTCGATCCGGCTTGCCGGCAGGTCGCCGAACAGAAGGTAGAGCATCGGAGCAAGCAACAACCCCAGCACGAACGCCGCGCGCCACAAGACATCGCCACGCTTCGGTTGCAGCAAACCGCTCACGACCCCGCTAATCCCTGCGATTCGCCCGTTCGTGAGCAACAGGATGGCGATGGCCAATCCGATCAATCCGCCACCGGCCAGTGACAAATACGGGGTAAAACCATTCCAGTCGATCATCATTGCTTTTCACTCTCCCAAACCGGGCAATACAGCCCGTACAAGGTTTTCAGCATCGCCAGTATCTTTTGATCGGCGATGGAATAATAGATTCGTTTGCCATCACGCCGAGTGGCCACCATCTCTTCCGTACGCAACACACCGAGCTGCTGCGACAAAGTCGGTTGATGCACATCCAGCAACGCCTCCAGCTCGCTCACCGATTTTTCACCCTGACTGAGCTGACAAAGAATCTGCAGGCGGTCTTCATTCGCCAGCGCTTTCAACAAAGCCGTGGCCGCACGCGCTGCGCCACGCATCTGCGTTACATCGAGCATCACATCTTCCATAAGGTTACCGCTCAACGAATTATTTTTGCATATTATGTTTTTATGTATAATATAAGTCAAGAGATTCAACTTCACGGCATGAACCCATGCCTCGCCAACCACAAAGAGGATCACATGAAAGCATTGCAGGTACTGGTCATTGGCGGCGTCGCAGCAGGCGCTTCGTTTGCCGCCCGCGCGCGCAGACTGAGCGAATCGGCGCAAATCACCGTCATTGAGCGCGGCCCCGATGTTTCGTTCGCCAACTGCGGCCTGCCCTACCACATCGGCGGGGAGATTCCGGTGCGCGACGTATTGGCCATGCAAACGCCCGCCTCGCTCAAGGCGCTGTTGAACGTCGACGTACGCACCCGCAGCGAAGCCGTGCGCATCGACCGGCAAAACAAGCGCGTGCGGGTCCATGACCTGCAAACCGGACAAAGCGAATGGTTGCCCTACGACAAGCTAATGCTGGCACCGGGCGCTGCACCCCGCATTCCCGCCATTCCGGGCATCAAGGATTCGCGCATCCATGCGCTTCGCAACCTGGCCGACATGGACCGCATCGCCGCAGCCACGGAATCCGGTATGCGCGCCGTGGTGGTCGGCGCCGGGTTCATCGGTCTGGAAATGGCGGAACAACTGCACCGCAAGGGATTGACGGTCGAGGTCGTGCAATCGGGGCCGCAGGTGCTGTCGCAGATCGATGCGAAGATGGCAATGCTGCTGGGAAACGAATTGGCGCATCACGACATCAAGCTGCACCTGAACGAGCAGATCGTGCGCTTCGAAGGCCAGGACGACGTATTGCATTGCCACCTGGCATCGGGCGGCAAGCTGGACGCCGATTTCGTGGTCATGTCCATCGGCGTCGAGCCGGATTCCCCGCTTGCGCGCGAAGCCGGCTTGGCGCTCGGCGCGCGCGGTCATATCGTAGTCAACGATTTCATGCAGACTTCCGACGCGGATATCTATGCCGCCGGCGATGTCATTGAAACGGCGGATCGTGTGTTCGGCGATCAGGTTTCCGTACCGCTCGGCGGACCGGCCAACCGGCAAGGTCGCGTCGCTGCGGATCATCTGTTCCTCAAAGAGCGCGCCCGCCCCTATCCGGGCTCGCTCGGCACCGCCATCGTGCGCGTATTCGAAGTGGCCGCAGGCGCCACCGGCTGGACCGAAAAACGGCTGAAAACGGCCGGTCGCGCTTACAGCATCACCACCGTCAACGATCTTCATCACGCCAGCTATTTCCCCGGCGCCAAACCGCTGACCGTATCGATTCTCTGGGAACCGGAAACCGGCGTGCTGCTCGGTGCACAGGCCGCCGGTTATGAAGGCGTCGACAAGCGGCTCGACGTGCTGGCCACCGCCATCAGCGCCAAAATGACCGTTGAAGACCTCTGCCATCTGGAGCTGGCCTATGCGCCGCCTTTCGGCTCGGCCAAAGACATCATCAACCTCGCCGGCTTTGCCGCCTGCAACCAGCGCGACGGGCTGGTCAGTACCGTCTCCGAACTGCCGGCCGATTCCAGCGTGCAGATCGTGGACGTACGCGGCAAGGCGCTTGCCGATGCCAACCCGGTTCCCGGCGCCATCAACATCCCGATGCCCATGCTGCGCGGCAATCTGGACAAACTCGACAGCAGCCGCCCGGTCGTCACCGTGTGCGCCTTGGGCAAGAACAGCTATTTTGCCTCTCGCGTGCTCAGGCAAAACGGCTTCGACGTGAAGAGCCTGGGCGGCGGGCTCAAGGTGCTGATGAACGCGCGCAACCCGGAAAAACAATAAACCGGGCTGAAATTTCGTGATGTTTGACTACCTTTAAAGTTGTTTCCGCATCAACCTAGCAAGGAGGGCGCAACATGAAACTCGAATCGAAAGACGGCGGCTGGAGCCCCTATCTCGCGGGTGGTCTGGTCGGAATACTGGCGGTGGTATCGGCCTACGCCACCACCATCCTGATGGGGAAAACCAATTTTCTCGGCGCTTCGACGACATTCGTGCGCGCGGCGGGCTTCATCGAGAAGCTGTTCGCCGAATCGCACGTCGCCAGCAACCTGTACTTCATCAAGGAAAAGGTCGCGCTCGACTGGCAGTTCCTGCTCATCATCGGCATCTTCATCGGCGCGCTGATCGCCTCGCTGGCCGACAGGAGCTTCAAGCTGGAAAGCGTTCCCCCGGCCTGGGCCGAGCGGTTTGGCCCGTCGGTGGGCAAGCGCGCCATCGGCGCATTCCTCGGCGGCATCGTCGCCATGTTCGGCGCCCGCCTGGCCGACGGCTGCCCGAGCGGACATGGCCTGAGCGGACTGATGCAGCTGTCGGTCAGCGGCATCGTTGCACTCTGCCTGTTCTTTGGCATCGGCATGCTCGTCGCCCATCTCGTCTACCGGAGGAAATCATGAGCACTGCACAATGGTTGGGTCTGTTGACCGGTATCGGCTTTGGCTTCCTGCTGCAGAAGGGGCGCGTACTGCGCTTCGACAAGCAGCTCGGGGCCATGTTGCTCAAGGACATGACAATCATCAAGTTCATGCTCTCGGCCATCCTGGTCGGCATGATCGGTGTCATCGCGCTATCCAGCGCCGGGATCATCGCACTGGCGCACAAGCCCATGAACGTCGGCGCCATCCTGCTTGGCGGCGCGCTGTTCGGCGGCGGCTGGGCAATCATGGGCTTCTGCCCCGGCACCTCGGTGGGTGCACTGGGCGAGGGGCGCTGGCATGCGATCTTTGCCATCGCCGGCATGATTGCCGGGGCGGCGCTCTACGCGGAACTGTATCCGTTCCTCAAGGCCACCGTCCTGGCCTGGGCCGACTACGGCAAGATCGGCCTGCCCGACGTGCTCGGCATTTCGCCCTGGGCTATCGTGATCGCCTTCTGGGCAGGCAGCATCCCGCTGTTCGTCTGGTTCGAGAAAAAAGGGCTGTAGGCCCCTGATGACAGGCATATCGGCGCTCAAGGAGCGCCGATATGCCAGACGAGAAACAGCTCGTCATCCAAAGCCTCCGGTTACCAGAATCCTTTGTGGTACTGCACTGCCAAACTGGTGCTGGCCACGCAAATCCAGACCAGCAAGCCCAGCACCACGGGCTTGATCCCCGTTTGCCGCATCTTGCTCAGATCTGTGGACAGCCCGATGGCCGCCAAGGCCCCCGTGATCATGAAGTGCGCCGCAGTTTGTGCCACTTCAACAATGATCGCCGGAAGAAAACTGCCGGCTCCTGATGCCAGAAGAAACCCGACGATAAACCATGGCACCTGCACACGGATCGATTGCATGGAATCGCCATCACTCTTGCGTTGCTGCCACCCGGAAACCGCTCCGATCAACAGGGTCACGGGAACAATCAACATGGCACGGGTGAGCTTGACGATGGTGGCATATTCGCCGGCATCCCTGCTCCATGAATAGGCTGCAGCCACAACAGACGAGGTGTCATTGATCGCCGTTCCCGCCCACAGGCCAAATCCCTGATCGCTGAGCCCAAGAAAATGGCCGAATTGCGGGAACACCAGCACGGCTACGACATTGAACAAAAAAATGGTTGCGAGCGAGAAGGTGATTTCGTGTTCGCTTGGCTTGAGCACCGGCACGATCGCCGAAATGGCCGAGCCGCCGCAGATGGCCGTTCCCGTTCCGATCAAGACACACAACTTGGCCGGGATTTTCAGCAATCGCCCGAAACACAGAGCGCTTAGAAATGCTGCGCTGATGGTCGCCAATGTCACGAACAGGGTACTCACGCCGGTTCTTGCAACCTCGGCAATCGGCAGGCAAGCTCCCAGCGCAATGATCGAATACTGCAAAACTTGCTTCGAAGAAAACCGGACTCCCGGAAGGCACTGAAGCGGTAACGGGATAAAACTGCGAACCGCGATGCCCAGCAACATGCCAATCACCGCACCGCCCGCGGCCGGAAACATCTTTCCGAGCCATGTCGCCACGACAGTCAATACCAGAACAAGACCGGCACCTGGCAATAACGATCTACAAAAATGCACCTCACGCCTCGCCACATATACCCAATAGCAATAACCATATCCATAAAAGTTATATAATAAAAATGGATTTTTCTGGTTATCCACATCGAAAAAATCGATAAGGAATGCTCAGTGCTGAAAATTACATTCAGAGAGCTGGAGGTTTTCGCGGCGATTCACCGCACGGGCGGCATCACTACTGCTGGCGTGGAACTGGGCTTGTCGCAATCCGCCACCAGCAGCGCCATTGCCGAGCTTGAGCGCCGCCTGGGCGTCAATCTGTTTGACCGAGTCGGACGACGAGTCCTGTTGAATGAGCATGGCCGCTATTTCCTGCCCAAGGCGCTGGACATCCTGCGGCAAGCCGGAGATCTGGAGCTGATTTACGCCAACGGCGCACCGAGCCGGCTCAAGATTGCGGCCAGCCTGACCATCGGCAACTACATTCTGCCTACACTGCTGGCGCGACTCAGGATCGAAAACCCTGCTGCCCGTTATGAGGCCACCATTGGCAACTCACAATCCGTGGTCGCCTCGCTTCTGGAATGCCGTGCCGATATCGGCCTGATCGAATCCTCGCTCGTGGATAGTCATCTGGCATCCGAATTGTGGCTGCGGGATGAAATGGTGATCTATTGCCGGGCAGACCACCCATTTACCAGAAAAACTCCGAGTTATCATGAGCTTGCCAGCGCTCCCTGGATACTGCGGGAAAAAGGCTCGGGTGTGCGCCAATCGCTTGAAACCATGCTGTTGCCGGCGCTGGGCAGCTTCAACGTCAATCTGGAACTGGGCAGCGGTGAGGCCATCCGGGAAGCCGTCAGGCAAGGTGCGGGAATTGCATGTGCATCACGCAGGGCCGTTCAAAGGGAGCTTGAATCGGGTGAATTTGCCACGATTACGCTGGGGAACGTCAATCTTGAAAGGCGCTTCTTTATTGCCTGGCATGCCGAAAAAAGCCTGACTACGGGCGCAGAACAATTCCGCGCGGCCTGCCGGGAATGGAAAAAGCGGGAAGAGTCCATGAGAGGCTCTTAGCCTCCACCGCAAAACCTTCGCCCCGTCGAATCAATTCAATCCGTAGTTTTTGCACAGCAGAGCCAGCGTCGCTTCCGGCACCAACTGGCGAAGCCGTGCCACATCCCCGGCCTGCAACGCCCGCCGCACTTCCGAGGCGGAAATGGCCCGGCCGCCAGCTTCGGTGCGCGGCAGCTCGACCACTTCGAGCGCAGGGCTGCGCGAGGGCGCATCCTGCAGCCAGTGGCGCATGTCGAGGTTGTACTGGCAGGTGGTTTCGCAGAACGGTTCGCTGCCGACAAAACGGTGCGTCACGCCCAGTGCCGGAGCGATGTACTCGCGGAACAGCAAGAGGTCGATGCCGGTGAAACAGGCGCCCACCTTGCCTTTTTCCTTGAAGAAGTAATCCGGGAAGGTCGCACGCGAGATCATGTACTTCGATCCCTTGTGCAGCGTAACTTTGGGAATGCCGGCAATCCCGGCTTCGACCAGCGCGAAGCGTTCCCTGAACGGGAACTGCGATGCGTCTTCGCGCACCAGAAATACGTGCAGCCAGTCGCACTGCGCGGCGGCGGTGCGAACCAGGTATTGATGCCCGAGCGTGAACGGGTTGGCGTTCATGACGATGCAGCCGATCTTGCTGCCCGGCTGGCGCAGTTGCTGCAATTCCTCGCAGTAACGCCGGATGCCGAACGGCGTGCTTTCCAGCAGGGTGACGTAGTCGGGCACTTCCACCAGCGGATAGAAGCCGCAGCCCTGAAAAAACAACTTGTTCTTCGGGTGGGTGTAGAGGAAGAGATGCGTGTGGCCGCGCTCGTAGGCCACGTTCACCACTTCGGTCATCAGCTTGAGGCTGACCGATTCGCCGCGAAATTCCGGCGCGAGCGCCACGCACTTGACCACGTTGCCGTCCAGCCCGGCACAGGCCTTGACCTGCCCCTGCTCGGCGGCGATGACAAAAGTCTGGATGCCTTCGTCAAAGCCCAGCTCATAACCGGACAACAGCGCCCTGATCTGCTCGCGCTCGTTCAGGTCAAAGCGGGGATCGATGCAGCGGAATTCGTAGTCATTCATGGAAATAGCGTAGCCCTGTGATTGAACTGCCCATGCCGTTCACCTCTGAATTTTTATTGGCATAAGACAGCATCGAATGTAGCATATGCCACATTAGCGCTCCGCTTTTTTAATGTATTTTTCCGGGATTGTTCATGTCACTGACCATCACGCCTGCAGCCCGTTATGCCTTCATTCTGGCGCTGCAACAGCGCGGCAAAGGGAACATCCGCCTGTGCATCCACACGTCGGGCTGCACGGGGTTGTCATACTCGCTGGAATTTGCGGATGAAATAACGGACGCCGACACCGTACTTTCGTTCGGCAAGGTGGCCGTACAGGTCGAAACGAGCCACCTGCCCCATCTGCCGGGGCTCGTTATCGACTATGTCAGGGACAAAACGGGGGAAGGATTCAAGATTGAAGGCCGGGCCGGAGTAGCTGCGCCATGCAACAGTTGCTGTTGCAATTAACCCATTGCCCAGCCCAACCCCAGCCGCAGCACGACGCCCAGCGGAAGAACCCAATGCATGGGCCATTTGAACCGGGCCAATGCCAGCCAGACGATTCCCGCCACGCCGGCATCGGAAATCTGCCGGACACCGTTCGCGACCATGAACCACGCCACGCTGGCGACCATGCCGCAGAACACCACCATCGCGCCGTGTATGCCTCCCTTGATCCAGGCTTTGTGGCGGATATGCGCGAACAGCTCTGCAAACACGAGCGTCATCACGAAACTGGGCGCAAAGATGGCGAACGTGGCCATCAGGCCGCCGCTCCAGTCGGCAACGACATAGCCGGTGAAAGTGGCCGCATTCAGGATCGGCCCCGGCGTGATCTGACTGAATGCGATGGCGGTGCCGAGCTGGGAAGGCGTCAGCCAGCCGTTGGCGAGCACGGCATCGCGCAAAAGGGGGAGGATGGTCACGCCGTTGCCGAAAGCCACCGAGCCGACATGGGCAAAGGCAAGATACAGGCGACCAAGATCGGACGGCACAAACAGGGCGAACCCCGCCCCGGCCAGCAGACCGGCCGCCATCAGCAAGGCGGCGCGGAATCGGGCGAAGTTCAAGCGGTGCCTGTCTGCGGCTGCGTTTTCATCCTTGCGGCGCAGGTACATTCCGATTCCGGCGCCGGCCAGGACCAGCAAGCTCAAATTGGCGCCCAGGATCGCCAGCGCCGCCACGCAGGCGGCCAAGCCCCATTCCAGTCTGCGCTTCAGTTGCCTGCGGCTGAAATCCAGCGTGAGATGCAGCATCACGCCAGCCATCACGACATCGAGCCCTCTCAGGATCGTTCCGGCCGCGGGCGCTGCGCCGTAATTCCGGTACAGCGCGGCCAGGATCAGCATCAACACCGTGCAGGGCGCGATGAAACCGAGCAACGCCAGCACGGCGCCGACAATCCCTCCCCGCAGGTAGCCGAAATACGCGGCCAGATTGGCCATGACCGGGCCGGGATACAACTGCACCAGCGCCAGCCCTTCGGCCAGCTCGTGCTCCGTGGCCATGCGCCGTTTCAGCAGGGTTTCGCGCAGGCTTTGCAGCATGCCCATGCCAAAGGCCGTTGCCCCGACATGCATGAAAAGCAGAAAAATCCGCCCCGGTCCGGGCGCCGGGCACTCAGGCACGGCGGGATTGCTGCTGTCGTCGCTGGCCGGCTTCATGCCTGACTGCGGCAGCCGCACTGCCCGGCACCGTGGCCGTGCCCATGTCCGCATTCGTGCTCATCGCCGCGTTCATGCCGGCCGCAGCACTCGTGCTCGCCCTCTTCATGCCCGTGCCCTCCGCAGCATTCGTGATCATCATCCGCATGCCCCGTTCCGCCGCAACAGCCGCCGCCATGCGCATGTTCGTGACGATGGCTGTGACCGTGCCCGTGCCGTCCGCAACCCGCTGCGGCTGAGACCGGCTCCAGCGCCCCATTTTCAAATTCGGCAATGGCCTGTTCGGCGGTTGCCGCATCCGTGCCGTAAATCTGGATCCCCTGGCTCAGCAGGCCGATGAACTGGCGACGGCCGATGCTGCCGCACAGCATGGCATCCACGTCGAGGGATTGGGCATCCTCCACGGCAAGAACGACATGCTGGCGGGTATCGGTATCGAATACCAGCAGCGACGTGGCATGGGGCAGACGCAGCTCCAGTTCGGAACCCAAGCCAATATTTTCTGTGACCGGCATGCAAAGCTTCATTGATTTCTCCTTTTCGTATCATGGTGTATGGAAGATTGCCCGGAACCGGCTCGCCCCCGCCGTGCCGCCAGGCACGCGCTGCGCTCGATCCCGGGCAGCGCGCCATCCCGCCAGAGTTGCAGCGATTCCTGGATGTCCGCAGTTTTGGACTGAAAAACTGCAATGCCTTGTTTGCGCAGAGCCAGCAACGCCCGATGCCCGATTGCCTGGCAGATCACCGCGTCAAACGCCATTCCGGAGCCATCCGGAAGATGGCAACGGCACGGGCCGCGACAGGTTGAAGGCAGCGCCGGGCAGGCCATTCCATCCCGGACGCGCTCGTCCCAGACCCAGAACACCCCGGAATCGCCAAAATGCGCAGATTGCGAAGGCACAGGGTTCAGCAGACTATTGACCGAAAAACATACTCGCACGGATCGCGTCCCCGCCTAACTAGCATAAGCCACATATTAAACTGGCATATGCCATCAATCAACAGCCATGAACATCGGAACGCCCCGATCGCAAAAACTACCGGGTCGGCATGCCGGCAATTTTTCCGCCCAAGATGCCAACCTGCGCCGACTGCCTCATAATTGCGCGAGAACCGAACCTGATTGAGAGAGATGCAATGGCCCGCCCCATGAAATGCCGCAAGGTTGCATGCAACGTCGCAACGGCCTATTTCAAGCCGCAAGGCATTCCCATGCGCGATCTGGAAGAGGTGCAACTGGAACTGGACGAAATTGAGGCGATACGCCTGGCTGACCTTGAGGAGCTCTATCAGGCGGATGCCGCAGCCCGGATGGGCGTTTCGCGCCAGACCTTTGGCAACATCATCGCCAGGGCCCACAAAAAAGTGGCGCAAGCGCTGCTCGAAGGGAAAGCGCTGCGCATCGCCACCGCCAGCGACAACATCGAGCAGCTTCAAGCATCGGCACAGGCGCCCGCCCCTGCCGAGCCTGTCGCCGGATAAGCACCGCCCGCACCCAAACAAATCAAGGCCCGACGCGATGAGCCGCAGCATGCCTCCGGAAGATTACGACGCCTGGTACGAAACAGCGCGCGGCCGCTGGATCGGCGACACCGAATACCGGCAGCTTCACCGGCTGCTGGGGGCGCAGCGGAACGACAGCATCCTCGACGCCGGCTGCGGCACCGGCTGGTTCACGCGCCGGTTTTCCACACATTCCGGCCTGGAGGTGACAGGCGTCGACCTGAACGCCAACTGGCTTGCCCATGCCCGCTCCCGAGACCCGCAAGGGCATTACGTCTGCGCCGACGCCTGCCTGCTGCCGTTTGCCGACGACAGCTTCGAGCGCACGCTCTCCATGACCGCCCTGTGTTTCATCGAAGACTGGCCCCGCGCCATGCGGGAAATCGTCCGGGTAACGCGCTCAAGATTTGTGATCGGCTTGCTCAACAGGCATGGCCTGTTGTGGCGCGAGAAGGGACAGGACGACCCGAACAGCAGCTACTGCGGCGCCCACTGGCATTCCGTGCCGGAAGTGCGGTCCACCCTAGCCGCCCTGCCCGTGCGCGGCGTTCAATTCCATTCGGCCGTCTTCCTGCCTTCGGCTTCGGCCATGGCCCGGATGGCCGAGCAGGTATTGCCCAACTCCCTGACTTGGGGAAGCTGCCTGTTCGTGTCCGGCAACGTGAAGGCCGGCTGATGCGGAATCGGGCAACGATCTGATTGCCCTTTCTGGTACTTGACCAGCGGAAGTTGACCCGATGTTTGCAAAAGGTCTACTCTTTTCCAGCAACAGTCATTCCACCCATCGATTGACTGGCGCAATCTTCGATTCAGCGTGTCGGCGTATCCCGGATTAAAAGACAGGGATAGCTGCGGCAAGCAACAGAAACACTGGATGATCGGGATGTCATGTGTCCTGTTGTTGTGGGATTAACGACAGTGACGTTTTATTTGAATACGCCACCAATGGTGGCTACACCACGTTAGATTTTTCCGACATGATCGACACACTTCGTCCTTATCTTGAGTTGCTTTATTTCATAACCGGTGGACCTGTACTGGCTGTTTTTGCGTTCTTGGCGCTGAAGCAGATCACCGTTGCCAAACAAAATGCTCGTACTGCTTCTCAGCGAGAGGCATATCGCATTGCTGCTGAGCAGGTTAAATGTTATGCGCATGAAGTTATCCCTCTACTTAACGAGCTAGATAAATTAATCGATGAAAAGGCGATCAATGTGTTTTCCAACGCACAAATCGAAGTTGAAGACTCCGGTGTTCGCGTTAAAAATAAGTGGAACGATGGCGATTTAGACAAACTTGTCGAAATCGCACCAACGCTGGTTTCAGCACTAAATAGGCTCGAAGTTTTTGCTCTTTTCTTCACCTCTCGTGTTGCATCAGAACAAATCGCCTACTCCTCCATAGGCACTACATACGTTCGATCTGTGAAAAAGCTTTTGCCCGCCTTTATCGGCCTAGCGAACAAAAACAGCTACGAAAATATTCTGAAACTGTTCTTGCTGTGGCATCAAAGAAAGGAAAGTGAGCGACTGGAACAAGAAAAGGCCGACATTCAAAAACGCCTTCGCAAAATCGGTGACAAAAAGATTGAAGCAATTGGCACCAATGACTAATAAGCAATCTAACCCGGCGCTCAACCTCGCTCCCTTCGGTCGCTGGATGCTGCGCGATAAAGCCGCGCAGCGCCGGTTAGCTCTACGTTGGTGATTATCTCCAACAAAATCCGCCCGATTCCAAAAAACGATTTTTATCGGCAGCGCTCGCGGCCTGCCGCGCATGAAAAACCCCGCCTCGAAAGAGTGCGGGGTTGTGCCGACACCGGAAGCGCTCAGGCCGTAATGGACAGCGAGCCCAATCCGGATGCGCCATACAGGCTGGATTCGCTGTCGAACCCGCGGTAGGAATCCATCAGCTGCATGATGCGTTTCAGAACCGCAGCCTCACTGCTGGTCGAGCTGGTCGTCTCGGTGGAGGTGCTGCTCTGGCTGGCGGAAGCCACCTTTTGCGACTCCTGATAGGCCATGGCCTCCTTGCCCGTTACCTTGCCGTCGCCGTCGGCATCGGCCGCGTCGAAATTGGCCGCGACGCTGGACATCAGCGCGGAGAGATTGCTGTCCGACGATGCCACTTCGCTCGCCTTGGCGGTCAATTCGTCAGCGGTGTATCCCTCATCCTCTTCGGCGGCGCCGGGCGGCGGGGGCGGCGGCGGCATTCCGCCGGCGCCCTGCGGCCCGCCCGAGGTGCGCATGTTGTTGAAGCCGCTGTCGAGTTGCTCGGCCAGTTGCTTCAGGCTGGACGTCATTTCCTGTTCGGTGATCTTGCCGTCGCTGTCGCTGTCGAGCGTGGAAAAAATATCGCTGATGCTGGTACTGCTGCTACTGCTGCTGTCCGAAGAAGAAATCTGGCCGAACGCGGTTTCCAGATCGCTTATTTCGAGATAACCCTGGTTGTTGGTATCGAGTTTGGAAAAAAGATTGCTGACCATCTGCGAGGGATCGGGGCGTTGCATCGCCCACGATGAGGTCGAACTACCAATACTGCTGACCATGATTGGCTCCTTCATGAAAAATTTGTCCCGATGACGAAGCGAAATCCGCCTCCGCCAACACCGTATGCATGTCGGGCCGGCAACCTGTCCTGCGAACCGGGCTTGCGCGCCCGATTGCAAACAGACCCATACCCCACATGCGGCAACACGCCATAAGCAAGTTATCGTCCTGATTCGCAATAACTTCCCGGCAAGACCGGTTAAGCGAGGTAAAAGTTTGTTAAGGGAAACGCGATCAAGAGCGTCACAGACCTCCCTTGCGACTTTCTCCCGGGACGAAAACCGTTTTTGCACGCCCTGCCGGGGTCAGCCGGGCCAACCCTCGGCAAATAATTGCCCAAGCAAAAACTGCAAAAACGGTTTTTGCCATTTCAAACAACAACGCCAACTCGTTGATATTCATGAACTTTGTCTCTTTACTGCCCTGTACTGAACAGCACCACCCCAGAATTGGGCCATGGTTGGCGGCAAAGATTGCCGTCATCGCGGTCCGGATCGAGGCATCGACACCGCAGGCGCGCCGAAGCATTCGTGGGGCAGCGCGGGCGGCTTCAGTTCCGTCTTCGATTTCTCCAGTTGCTCGCGCTGCTCGGCAGTCAGAAGCGCATAAATCATCTGGTCGGCACGCGCGCGCAGCAGGGCCAGCTCCGCGGTATCCCTTGCCATCGCTTCTGACAACGCCCGCGCCCTGGCCTCGTCGAAACGGCTGGACAGCGCAAGGGCGCGCAAGGCATCCCGGTTTGCATGGAGCGACTTCATTTTCTGGCGAATGGTCGGGGCCTGTTCGTGCAGGATATTGAACACCTCGTCACGCTGGACTTCATTGAGATGCAGCCCGCGCAGCATGTCCGATGCCGGTGAGCCGGGCGGCTCCGCCATCTGCCGGGATGGCGCGGGCATTTTTTCTCCGGCCTGGGCTGGCATGGCCAGCGGCCCGGCCAGCGCACCGGCGAGCAGCAGCGACTTGATGATGGAATTGATCGGCTTCATGGTTTTTCCCTCTCGTTGACACGACATTCGCGACGAAGCCATTCTTGACCGCGGCAGGGTTAATTGCAGTTAACGCCCGGTAAAGTTCGGAAAAGCCCGCGACGGGTTTCAGGCAAGCTGTAAAGCCATGTAAAAACAGCCCTTTCTACAGTGAATCCGGCCCGATGATTCGTTATCATCCCGTGGACGAGACAAGATGGAATGCAGTGAAATGACCCACGTTCTGCTGGCCGATGACGACGTTGAGCTTGCCGGCATGCTCAAGGATTATCTGGAACAGGAAGGCTTCAGCGTCACCGTGATGCACGATGGCGAATCCGGCGCACAAGAAGCGCTCTCCGGGCAATATGCGATTGCCGTTCTGGATGTCATGATGCCGAACATGAACGGCATCGAGGCCTTGCGGCGCATCCGCACCAAAAGCACGATGCCGGTCCTGATGCTGACCGCGCGCGGCGACGATACCGACCGCATCGTCGGGCTGGAACTGGGCGCGGACGACTACGTGCCCAAACCCTGCACGCCGCGCGAACTGACTGCGCGCATCCGCGCCATCCTGCGCCGCACCCAGAATACCGAACCCGACAATGCGCCGACTGCCCCGATCATCGTCGGCGCGTTGACCATTCGCCCCGAACAACGCCGCGCGGAATGGGATGGGAAACCGCTGGATCTGACCAGTACGGAATTCAACTTGCTTGAGATACTGGCCCGTAACGCGGGGCGCCCCGTCAACAAGGCCGTGCTTTCGGAACAGGGGCTGGGCCGGCCGCTGGCGCGCTTCGACCGCAGTATCGACGTGCACCTGTCCAGCATCCGCCACAAGCTCGGCACGCTGCCCGACGGGCGCTCCTACATCCAGACCGTCTACCGGCAGGGCTACCAGTTCATCCGGGACGAACAAGCCTGATGGGCCGGCTGTTCTGGAAATTCTTCTTTTTCATCTGGCTGGCGCAGCTCACCGCCACGCTGGGCATCGGCGCCACGTTCTGGTGGCGGGATCGCAACCGGGACATGCAGCAGGCCATGATCGATGCCAGCCCGCCCGCCACCATCAGCGTCGAACTGGCGGCCAAAACGCTCCAGTACGAAGGCGTGGAAGCACTGAAGCCGCTACTGGAAAGAGACGGCCGGCATCCGGTGCTGGCCATCGATGCGCAGGGGCGCGAACTGCTGAACCGGCCCGTCGATCCGGCCACGCTGGCCCGGGCCAGACAGGCCCTCGCATCGAACTCCGGCTCGCAGGCAATCCGCGAAGCCCAGGATACTGCCGGCGCCCGTTTTCTGCTGTTTGTCGCCCGGGAAGCCCGCCCGTTGCCAGGCATGAAACCGCCGCCACCGGGCATGCCCGGCCCACACCCCCGCCCGCAGGACGAAAGCTTTCTGCCCCTGATTCCGGCCACGGCGACCCTCGTTGCCAGCCTGATCTTCGCCGTGCTGCTGGCGTGGTATTTCGCCAAGCCGATCCGCAATCTGCGCACGGCATTCGATGCGCTGGCCAAAGGCAACCTGGGAGCGCGCGTGGCATCGGCCATGGGGCACCGCCGGGATGAGTTGAACGATCTGGGCAAGGATTTCGACCAGATGGCTTCGCGCCTGCAAAGCCTGGTGGATGGCCAGCGCCGCCTGCTGCACGACGTTTCGCATGAAATGCGCTCGCCGCTCGCGCGCCTGCAGGTCGCCATCGGGCTGGCGCGGCTGCAACCGGGAAAATTCGAGGAAACCATGCAGCGACTGGAACGCGAAAGCGAGCGCATGGACAAGCTGGTGGGCGAACTCCTCACGCTCTCGCGCCTTGAAGCCGGCGTGGGCTGCGCCAGGCCGGAAGAGGTTTCCATGAAGCAACTGGTCGAAGACGTGGTCGAAGACGCGCACTTCGAAGCCGAAGTGCTGGGCAAACAGGTTCAGGCCGGGCAACTGGCCGATGCGACCATCACCGGACAGGCGGAATTGCTGCACCGTGCGCTGGAAAACGTGGTCCGCAACGCCATCCGCTACACCCCGCAGGGGGGATGCGTGACCGTGGAAACGCGCATCGACAAGGCCGCCGGAAAGCTGTTCCTGACCGTGCTGGACCAAGGCTGCGGAGTCGCGGAATCCGAACTCGAAGCCATCTTCGAACCCTTCAACCG
This sequence comes from Formivibrio citricus, assembly GCF_900115065.1. Taxonomy (GTDB): domain Bacteria; phylum Pseudomonadota; class Gammaproteobacteria; order Burkholderiales; family Chitinibacteraceae; genus Formivibrio; species Formivibrio citricus. The sequence goes on from NZ_FOVE01000013.1 coordinate 53,098, forward strand.
CGGGGGGAAAAGCGCCGGCGCGGACGGCCACGGCCTGGGGCTCGCCATCGCCCGCCGGGTGCTGGAAGCCCACGGCGGCAGCATCCGCGCCTTCAACCGCAACGAAGGGGGCTTTGGCGTGGAAATGGCGCTGCCGCTGGACATGCCGGCGGGTCGCTGATCAACGCAGGGCAATCGCACTATCCCGGGTTTCCCCTCGCCCCTTGCGGGAGAGGGGCAGGGGTGAGGGGAAAATGTATCAACCATGCGCTGATCTTGACCCATTTCACCCTCTCCCCAGCCCTCCCCCATCAAGGGGGAGGGAGAAAAAACGATGCCTTCGCATACTGCGTTCAAAGGCCGTCGGCGGCTTCTCAGCGCATCCGGCCAAACACCCCGGTACTGCCCATGATCGAGTTATGGTCAGCGCCGGGAACGACTTCCAGACTCGCCACGCCGCTGGCAAATGTCCGATGCAAGGCCCGCGTTCGCTCGGCAGCGATGATCTCGTCGCGTTCAGCCATCAGGATCAGGGTCCGGGCCTTGACTGCAGGCGCCCAGCGCACCGATTCGAACCGGTCCTTGAGCAGCCAGCCCACCGGCAACCACGGAAACTGCTCCCGACCGACATTGACGATGCTGTCATACGGGGTGATCAGAACCAGGCGTTCCACGGGGTTTTCCGCAGCCAGCCTGACCGCCACGCCGCTTCCCAGACTGCGCCCGACCAGCATCACTCTGGAGTGCCTGCTTTTGACGAGATCCAGCAACACCTTGGCATCCCGGTGCAAAGCGGCTTCAGACGGGGCTCCCGTGCTTCCGCCGTATCCACGGTAATGCAGCATGTAAATGGCATGATCGGGGAACGCCTGCGCATAATCGTCCAGGCTGCGGGTTACGTCTTCGGCATTGCCCCCGAAATACACCAGCGCATCGGCACCTTCCCGATTCCGGACCGACACCCTGACGCGGACGTCGTCCACCCGCAGGTCCAGGATTCTCTCCGGTCCGCTGGAGCCGGTTGCCGGTTGCGGGAAGTACAGGAAAGACCGCTGCGTCCAGTACATGATTCCGCATAGCGCCAGATAGGTCAGCATCAGGATCAGCGCCATGCGTCGAAGCCGCTTCATCGACCGGCCGTTATCCCTTGGCACGCAAGGTCGTCACCGCCCAGGTCGCGCGCGGGTCGTGCATGTCGAGCCGGTCAACCTGCAAATGGCTGATCAGGCGTTCGTATTCGGCTTTCTTGGCTGTATCCATGACCGGATCGGGGTCGGAAGGAATCCACGGGTGCAGGTAGACCACGCGCGCGATCTGGGCTTGCAGCATTTCCTTGGCGCAGCCGAAGCACGGCTGCATGGTGGTATAGAGCGTCGCGCCCTCGACCGCGATGCCGAAACGCGCCGCCGAGAGCAGCGCATTCTGTTCGGCATGCACGCAGATGCACAGGTCGTAACCGGTTCCCGACTTGAACTGCCCGCCCGGATTCCGGCAACGCAGGCAGCCGCCGTCCAGACAATTGGGCATGCCTTCCGGCACCCCGTTGTAGCCGGTCGAAATCACGCGGTTATCCTTGACGATCACCGCGCCGACGCGGTTGCCGGTGCAATTGGCTTTCTCCCGCACCGCGAAAGCGATGCCCATGTAATAGGTATCCCAATCGGGCAATTTTTCTGGGGCGTGGCTCATGGGCAATCCTGAAAATCGACAATAGCCGTCATCATAACCGACTCAATCCTGACGAGACAGGTGGCGGATGCGGACGAGGCCCAGCAGCAAAGGCAAGACGAAAGCGAAGAGGTGCAGCAGCCAGAGCCGGAAATTGACGTCCTGCGGGCCGGACATCGGAACGACCCATGCCACCGCGAGATAAAACAGGCCGGACACGATCAGGCACCAGGCCCCGGAGCGGTTGATGCGGTACCAGGCGGCATCGTCCGCCAGCGCCCGGCGCGTACGGATTCCGTAGAAACGGTTGCGCGGAACCCAGCCCAGCGCCAGTGGAATGGCAAACAACACCAGAAGGATTGCGGGAGTAAAAAACGGCTGCTGGATCATGCCGATGCCCAGAGAGCCATCAACGCCGCTTTGATTCTCTCAGCAGCGGATTCAAGCGGTCGATATCGGCCTGAACCTGCTCGCGGCTGCGCTCGTAGATGATTTCCCGCCCCATCACTTTCCCGACATAAAGCAGCCCGTTACGGGAGGGCGACAGATCGCATTTGACGCTGTGCACGCCTTCGCCGATCACCACCTCGATATGGTCGGCGCGCTTGCTGAGCACCACGACCTCCAGGGTTTTACCGCTTTCAGGTTGGCGCACGGTAATCTTTTCGGTCTGCATGGCGGTCGACTCCTTCGGGGCTTAAAGGCTGATATTTGCCAGTATGGCCCGAGCCAGTCGATCTGGCGAGATCAACGCCCTTTGGGAGGAACCAGCTCCTTGGCCTTGTAATCGCACAAATCGTTGACCACGCAGTTCCAGCATTCGGGCCGCCGCGCCTTGCAGACATAACGGCCATGCAGGATCAGCCAGTGGTGCGCGTGCTGGCGGAATTCGGCGGGAACCACCTTGAGCAGCTTCTGCTCCACGGCTTCGACATCCTTGCCGGGGGCGAGGCCGGTGCGGTTGGCGAGGCGAAAAATGTGCGTATCGACCGCGATGGTCGGCTCGCCGAACACGATGTTGAGGATGACGTTGGCCGTCTTGCGCCCGACGCCGGGCAGCGCTTCGAGCGCCTCGCGGCTGGGTGGCACCTGGCCCTGATGCCGGTCGATCAGGATGCGGCAGGTTTGCAAGAGATGCCTGGCCTTGCTGCGATAAAGACCAATCGTGGCGATGTACGATTCCAGCCCGTCCTGCCCCAGCGCCAGCATATTTTCCGGCGTGTTCGCCACCGCAAACAGCCGCGGCGTGGCCTTGTTCACGCTGGCATCGGTGGCCTGCGCCGAAAGCAGCACTGCGACCAGCAGCTCGAACGGCGAGGAATACTGGAGTTCGGTGACCGGATGCGGATCCAGTTCGGCCAGCCGCCGGAAAAACTCGTGACGGGATACTTTGTTCATCGGGATCTCTCTGGCTCGCTGATCCATGGCAAATGCTTCAATCGCTGCCTACTGGCCTCCAGCGAACGGAGTTGCCCGGACCGGTCGGCATTCAGCAGGCACGCCAGCACTGGATAAATTTTTTCCCAGTCGTAGGACACCAGCAGCAAATCCATGCCTGCATTCAGCGCCTGGGTTGAAGATTGGCACAGTCCCCGGTTGTAGACCGCGGCCATGGTCATGTCGTCGCTGACCAGGACACCCTCGTGCTTCCAGTCCTCCCGGACAATGCCGGTCAGCAACTTGGCGGACAAACTGGCTGGCAGCTCCCGATCGACGGCGTCCACGAACACATGCCCCACCATCAGCATGGCGGGTGTCTGGGCCAACGCTACTCGAAAGGGAACCCAATCCCGTGCGTTCAGGGCATCCAGCGGCAAGGTCAGATGGGCGCTGAAATGATGGGTATCATCCGTCACGCTGCCCAGACCGGGGAAATGCTTGGCCGTCGGCAGTACCCCTTTGGCCAACAAGGCGCGGTTGTACACCAGCGCAACCCGGCTTACCGTTTCCGGATCGGAAGCAATGGCGCGTTCCGCGATGCGGGTATGGAAATCCAGCACTCCCTTGGCCCGCTCCGGTTTCAGATCAAGAACCGGGCTGAAATTGACGTTGACGCCCAGCGCGGCCATGCCGCTCCCTTGTTGGCGGGCATACTCCGCAACGCGCGCATCAAGCTCGGCACGGGGCAATCCGGGCACCAGCACGGAAGCAAGCGCTGGCTGCCTGGGCAGGGGCGGCGACAATCGCGAGACCATTCCGCCTTCCTGATCGCTGGCAATCATCAACGGCGGCAACCCGGCCTGCCGTCTCAGGGCCTGCAAACCTGAAAGTTCGTCACGCACCTGCTCGAAGGTCTTCCCTTCGACGTTGCGGCGAGTCACGAACACGCCGCCGACGTATCCCCGCCGAACCAATTCCCGAATGTCGTCCACATGGTGGTACCCCACAACCAGATGCGCACCCAGACGGTTCAAGCGACGGTCATTATCGCCATCTGCCGTTAGAACAGTCTCTTTCTGGTGCAAAAAACGGTATTCGCCGAAACCTGTCAGGGCCAGCACGGAAAACCAGAGGACAAAAAAGAAAAGCCGCAGATTTTTTCTGCGGCGAAGGAAAAACCAGGTCAGGGCCGAGCCGGAAAGCGCGAGGATCACGAGAGCAGGCGTCTCGCGCGTCCGTGAATCCAGCAAATGGGGATCTTTCAGATGATACGCCCAGATCATGCCTGCTGCCGCCAGCAAGAAATGCACGGTTTGCAACAGGCGCAGCAAATATCGATTCATCCCGGTCTGTCCGCTGACAATGAAACCTGTCGGGCGAGTGATCTGCTTCGTAAATAGCGGACATGAAAAAGCGAAGGATTCGAGTTTCTGGCAAGGCGCGAATCGCAGCAATAGCCGTAGCTATTGCGAGGATGAGCAACGCAGTCAGGGACTCGAAGACAAGCTTTGTCGGTTCGTTCATTTGCGAAGCGGACCACCAGCATTTTCACCCCTTGGCGTGGCCGGTGGCGCAGGACGCCTCGGGGGCGGATGCGCGCTTGTCGAGCCAGGCTTTGCCGGCGACAAGGAAGCCGAAGCCGATGAACGCGCCCGGCGGCAGGATCGCCAGCAGGAACTGATAATTGTATTCGGGCGGAACGATATGCAGGATCCAGTGGGCGGCCTGCGGCCCCAGGACCAGATCGAGGCCGGCGAACAGCGTTCCCTTGCCCAGCACTTCGCGCGCCGCGCCCAGCACCGCCAGTACCACGGTGGCGCCGATGCCCATCATGAGGCCATCCAGCCCCGATTGCAGCACGCCGTTCTTGGAGGCAAAGGCTTCCGCGCGGGCCAGCACGATGCAGTTGGTGGTAATCAGCGGAATGAAAATACCCAGCACCAGATAGAGATCGCGCAGGTAGGCATTCATCAGGAGATCCAGCACCGTGACCAGTGCGGCGATGATCAGGATATAGACCGGGTTGCGCAGTTCGTTGGGCACATACTGGCGCAGGCTGGCCACGGCCATGCCGGATACCAGCATGACCAGCGCGGTCGCCACGCCGAGGCTGACGCCGTTGACGACCGTCGAGGTCATGGCCAGCGTCGGGCACATGCCCAGTATCTGCACGACCCCCGGATTCTGCTTCCAGACCCCGTTCAGGGTGATTTTCCGGGATTCTTCTGCCGTTATCATGTTTGCTCCTGCAAGCGGCGCCGCGTGGCGCTCACTCGAAAATCGTGGTGCGGTTCACCACCACATATTCCAGCGTTCTTTTCACGGCGCCGACCACGGCGCGCGGCGAGATGGTCGCCCCGGCGTTGGAATCGAACACGCCGCCGTCCTTCCTGACCTTCCAGCGCTCGACCTCGGGCGATGCCAGCGATTTGCCCTCGAACTGGCGAATCCAGTTCGATTTTGCCGCATCGATGTAGTCGCCCAGCCCCGGGGTTTCCTGCTGGGTGACCACCCGCACGCCAAGCACATTGCCGTTCGCGGCAACGGCAACCAGCAACTGGATCTTGCCGGCGTAGCCATCCGGCGCCACGGCTTCGAGCACGGCCGCAACCGTCTTGCCGCCCTTTTTCGCCAGATAGATCGAAGCGGGCTTGTCGTTGCCCAAGCGCCGGGAATCTTCGGCAGAAAGCAGGCGCGTATCGGCCAGCAGATTGTTGTCGTAGCTGCCCGCCGGCAAGGTCTGGGCGATCAGTTGGGTACGTGCCTGTTCTTCATTCTTGAGCACGATCTCGCGCGTCAGGCTGTAGGCGCCCGCCATCAAGGCCGTAAAAACCACCGTAAACGCCGCCAGGATGCCCGCACCGCGCACACCATTGGAGATCATGGCCTTCATGCCCTGCCCCCCTTCTTGCGCCCGAACACGGCCGGCTGGGTGTATTGATCGAGGAACGGCACCACGATGTTCATGATGATCACGGAAAACGCCACCCCGTCCGGGAAATTACCCAATACGCGGATGAGGTAGGCCAGCACCCCGGCCAACCCGGCGAAAATGATCTGCCCCAGCGGCGTAGTGGGCGAGGTCACCGGATCGGTCACGATAAAGAACGCGCCCAGCATGGTGCCGCCGGCAAAAAGATGGAGTAGCGGCGAGGCATAGTGGGCCGGGTTCGCCCAATAAAACAGCGTCGCGGTCAGGAACACGCTGCCCAGAAACACCACCGGCAGACGCCACTGGATCACCCGCTGTTGCCACAGGAACAGCCCGCCCAGCAGGTAGCCAAGCGCAATCCATTGCTGGGCCGCGCCGCCCAGCGCGCCAAACTTGGGAGTGCCGAGAATATCGGCCAGCGGAATGCGTTGCAGCAGCCCGGTCCGGATCGCGTCCAGCGGCGTGGCCGAGGCGACGGCATCGAAACCGGCTCCGGAAGACAGATGCCCGGTGAAGATCAGGCCGATTTGCGCCACGGCGTCGAGATCGGCCGGAGCCAGCGCCAGCGGCGCCGCCCAGCGCGACATCTGCGCCGGGAAAGACACGATCAGCGCGGCAAACCCGATCATGGCCGGGTTGAACGGATTCTGCCCCAAGCCGCCGAACAGGTGTTTCACGAACCCCACGGCGATGAACGTGCCCAGCACCACCAGCCACCACGGCGCCAGCGGGGGGATCGACAACGCCAGCAGGCAAGCGGTCAGCACCGCCGAACCGTCGGCCAGATAGGGGCGCACCGGGTAGCGGCGCAGGTTCAGGCACCAGGCTTCGGTGGCCAGCGCCACGGCCACGGCCAGCGCCACCTGCACCAGCACCCCAATGCCGAAGGCCCAAGTCGCCACGGCCATGCCCGGAAGCAATGCCCCGATCACCCGGTACATCAGGCGGTTGAGCGGCATCGGCTGGGCCACGAACGGAGAGGTCATCATCGTCATTCTGCCTTGTCTTGTTCCTGTGCCGCCTTTTTGGCAGCGGCTTTTTCCTTGGCGGCGGCAATGCGCGCGGCCTTTTCGGCGTCGAGCGCGGCGCGCTCTTCGGGGCTCATCGCCGCCAGGCGGGCCTTTTCTTCCTCGCGCTTCTGCATCGCGGCGCGGATGCGGGCGGCTTTTTCCTCGTCCAGCGCTGGCTCGGTCGGGGCGGCCGGGGGCTCGACCAGCGGAGCGGATTCAACGTTCAGCGCGGCATTCTTGGCCGCAGCCCGCTCCATCGCCGCCTTGATGCGGGCCGCACGCTCGGCGTCCGCCGCATCGACCGGCGCGGCCTCGGAGTTCGCCTCGACGGCCTTGGGCGCGGCGCGCGCGGCCAGGCGTTCGGCCTTCTCGCGTTTTTCGCGCTCCTCGCGGAACTGGCGGAATTCGTGCCGCTGGCGCGCATGATCGGCCGCCTTCATCTGCCGCTCGTCGGCCCAGATCTCGGACTTGGCGTAGCGGAAATAATCGACCAGCCGGATATGCGACGGGCAGACATATGCGCACGCGCCGCATTCGATGCAGTCGAAAAGCTGCCATTGTTCGAGCTTGTCGTAGCGCTTGCTGCGCGTGAACCAGTAGAAATCCATCGGCTGCAATTCGATCGGGCAGGCATCGGCGCACTTGCCGCAACGAATGCAGGGCATCTCCAGCGGTCGCGGCGGGAAATGCACCGCATCGCGCACGATGATGCAATTGCCGGCCTTGGACAGGCCAATGTCGAGGTTCGCCAGTTCGAAACCCATCATCGGGCCGCCATAGACGTAACCCGTCGCCTGCGGGCGCACGCCGGCCAGTTGCAGCAGTTCGTTCAACGGCGTACCGATCAGCGCTTCGTAGTTGCCGGGACGCTCGACGTTGCCAGTCAGCGTCACCACGCGCGAAATCGCCGGCTCGCCGAATTCAATCGCGCGCCAGATCGTGTACAGCGTGCCGACGTTGAAGCATTGAACGCCCAGATCGGTGGAGCGCACGCCGGACGGCACTTCGATGTTGGTCAGGAGCTTGATCAACTGCTTGGCCGCGCCCGAAGGGTACAGCGTCGGCACCACGCCGACGTCGGCCGGCAGGCCGCTGGCGCGGATCGCCTCACGCATGATTGCCACGGCTTCGGGCTTGTTGTCCTCGATGCCGACCAGAATCTGTTGCGCGCCCAGCAACTCGCGCACGATGGCCGCGCCGGCGAGGATGCCTTCGGCGCGCTCGCGCATCAGGCGGTCGTCACAGGTGATGTAGGGCTCGCATTCGGCGCCGTTGACGATCAGCGTCTTGACCTTGCCCTTTTCGACGATCTTGAGGTGCGACGGAAAAATCGCCCCGCCCAGGCCGACGATGCCCATGTCGCGCAGGTGTTCGCGCACGATGCGCGGCTCGACGTTGCGCCAGTCCAGCGGCTGCCGGTCGATCCAGCGGTCTTCGCCATCCGGCTCGATCGTGATCGCCGGTTCGGACAGCCCGGACGGGTGCGCCAGCATGGCCGGTCCGATCGCCGTCACGATGCCGGAAGTCGGCGCATGCACGGCCACCGACAACGCACCATCCGGCGCGCCGATCTTCTGACCTTTCAGAACCCGCTCACCCACCTGCACCAGCGGGCGGGCACAATTGCCGACGCTTTGCAGCAGCGGCACGACCAGCTTCGACGGCAAAGGCGCTGCCGCAATCGGCGCACCGCTCGAAAGATCCTTGAATTCCGGCGGATGTACGCCGCCGTGGAAGGGGAAAATGGTTCTGGAGTTCATGCTTGCTTTTTCACCTTCAGCGGAATCACCGGGTAATGCCATTTCCAGCTGGTCAGGTTTTCCGGAACCGGCTTCATCGAAATGCAATTGACCGGGCAAGGGGCCACGCACAGTTCACAGCCCGTGCATTCCTTGACCAGCACGGTATGCAGGTGTTTGGCGCTGCCGACGATGGCATCGACCGGACAGGCTTGCAGGCACAGGGTGCAACCGATGCAGAGGTTCTCATCGATGACTGCATACGATTTGGGCTTCTCGACCTGCACTTCCGCCGACATGGGAACGAAATCCTTGCCCAGAAGATCGGCAAGCTTGCGTACCCCGTCTTCGCCACCGGGAACACACAGATTGATTTCGGCCTCGCCCGCCGCCAGCGCCGTGGCATACGGCTTGCAGCCCGGATAGCCGCACTGCCCGCACTGGGTCTGCGGCAAGATTTCGTCGATCTTGTCGACCAGCGGGTCGTCATCCACCTTGTACTTGATCGCAGCGAAACCGAGCACTGCGCCGAGTACGACAGCCAGCACGACCATGATGAGAATGGCTTCAAGAAAAGCGATCATGTCTGCCTCACTTCACCAAGCCGGAAAAGCCCATGAAAGCCAGGCTCATCAGGCCGGCCGTCATGAATGCAATCGGGGTTCCACGGAAAAGCGACGGAATATCCGCGCCCTCCAGACGTTCGCGAATTGAGGCAAACAGGATCAGCACGAGCGAAAACCCGAAAGCGCTGCCAAAACCGAACACCAGCGATTCCAGCAGGTTGTGCTTCATCGACACGTTGAGAAGCGGCACGCCCAGCACCGCGCAATTGGTAGTAATCAGCGGCAGGTAAATGCCCAGCACCTGATACAGCACCGGGCTGGTCTTGTGGATAAACATTTCGGTGAACTGCACGATGCCGGCAATCACCACGATGAAACCCAGCGTACGCAGGTATTCGATATTCCAAGCCACCAGCAACTGATCCAGCAACCAGGACGTACCGCACCCCAGCGTCAGCACGAAGGTCGTGGCAATACCCATGCCCACGGAGGCTTCCAGCTTCTTGGAAACCCCCATGAACGGACACAGGCCGAGAATGCGCACCAGCACCACGTTGTTGACCAGCACGGCGCCAAGCAACAGCAGCAGGTAATGTTGAAGATCCATGGCTTCACCAGTGGCAAGCGGGGCCTGCGCCCCGCTCGTTGTCTATTGAAAACTATTGCGGATTATCCGCCCGCCCTTATGGCGTTTCAACCACAATCGCGGCATGTATATAGCTGATTTGGCTATATATGATTCGCCCGTTGTTGCTGAAGGGCGGCGGCGCAATCCCGAACCAGATCGGGACCGCGATAGACCAGCCCGCTGTAGACCTGCACCAGCTGGGCTCCGGCCAGCGTTTTTTCCACGGCACCTTCGCCATCGAGAATGCCGCCCACGCCAATGACCGGAATACCGCTGCCATGCAGGATGCCGGCCAGCTCGCGGATCACCGAAGTGGCACGCGCGCACACCGGTGCTCCGGACAGACCGCCCATTTCCCCGCCATGCGGCAGATGCTCGACTCCCGCACGGGAAATGGTGGTATTGGTGGCAATGACCGCGTCGAAGTGGTGGCGAATCACGCGCTCGGCGATATCGCGAATCTGAACGGGGTCAAGATCGGGCGCGATCTTGAGCGCCAGCGGTACATAGCGGTCATGCTCGCGCGCGAGCTCCGTCTGCCGACTCTTGAGTGCGGAGAGCAGCTTTTCCAGCTCTTCCGATTCCTGCAACTGACGCAGATTTTTGGTGTTGGGCGAAGAAATATTGACTGCGACGTAGCTCGCCAGCGGATAAACCTTGTCCAGGCAGATCAGGTAATCGTTGACGGCCTGCTCGATCGGCGTGTCGAAATTCTTGCCGATGTTGATACCGAGAACGCCCCGGTAGCCGCTGTTGCGCACGTTCTGCACCAGCTTGTCCACGCCGTCGTTGTTGAAGCCCATGCGGTTGATGATGCCTTCTGCGGCCGGCAGGCGGAACATGCGCGGCTTGGGGTTGCCTGGCTGCGGACGCGGCGTGACGGTGCCGATCTCGATGTGCCCGAAACCGAAACGCGACAGCGCCATGATGTGGTCGCCATTCTTGTCCATCCCCGCGGCCAGCCCGACGGCATTGGGAAACTCGATCCCCATCACCGTGACCGGCGCGCGGACCGGCTTGGGCATCAACCATTTCAGGAGCCCCAGGTTTTCCAGCAGGTCCAGCCCCCGAAGCGACAGCTTGTGGGCTTGTTCCGGGTCGATCATGAAAAGAAACGGGCGCAGCAATCGGTACAGCATCGGTTATTCCAGTATCGACTTGAAGAGAATCAAGCGTTGCGCTTGAGGTATGCGTCAAAAGTATTTTGCATGAGCGTGGCAACCGTCATCAGCCCCACGCCGCCCGGCACCGGAGTGATCCAGGAGGCGCGCTCGCTCGCCGCTTCGAATTCCACGTCGCCGCACAGCTTGCCATTTGGCAAACGATTGATACCCACGTCGATGACCACCGCTCCCGGCTTGATCCAGTCGCCCTTGACCAGCCCCGGAACACCGGCCCCGGCCACGACGATGTCGGCCTCGCGCGCCTTGGCGGCACTGTCTTTGGAAAAGCGGTGGCACACCGTCACGGTCGCCCCGGCCAGCAGCAATTCCAGCGCCATCGGGCGGCCCACGATATTGGATGCGCCCACGATCACCGCATCCGCCCCCTTGATCTGGATACCGGTGCGCTGCAACAGCGTCATCACGCCGCGCGGCGTGCAGGACCGCAGGGTAGGCAGGCGCAACGCCAGCCGGCCCATGTTGTAGGGGTGAAAGCCATCCACATCCTTGGCCGGATCGATCATCTCGATGATGGCTTCGGCGTCGATATGCTTGGGCAGCGGCAACTGCACCAGAATACCGTCCACACTGTCGTCGGCATTCAGACGCGCCACCAGAGCCAGCAGCTCGGCCTCAGTCACGGTCTCCGGCAGGTCATACGCTACCGACTGGATGCCGGCATTGGCACACTGGCGCTTCTTGTTGCCGACGTACACTTGCGACGCCGGATTATCGCCTACCAGGATCACGGCCAGGCTAGGCGCGCGCTTACCCGCCGCAACACAGGCATCCACCCTGGCACGAACATCACCGATGATTTCCTGGGAAATCAGCTTGCCATCCAGAATCTGCGCAGCCATCCGCGTACACCCCTGCCTTGAAATATCGAATTTTTTGAAAAAAGCCGCGTATTTTCGCACCGATCCGCGTTACCCTCAATGGCAGCCGAAGCACGGCTTGACGCGCGACGCTATCGCGCGTATATTTCGCCCTCTCATCGGGGCGTAGCGCAGCCTGGTAGCGCATCTGCTTTGGGAGCAGAGGGTCGCGAGTTCGAATCCCGCCGCCCCGACCAAAGCCTTCCAGAACGCTATTGCATCCGTTTCCGGGCGCCCGTAGCTCAACTGGATAGAGCAACGGCCTTCTAAGCCGTAGGTTACAGGTTCGATTCCTGTCGGGCGTGCCAGCCCACGGCAAGATTGAACCCCGGCCCGGCAAGATTTATCGTTGAAGCAGCGCTTCAACAAACCGTTTCGGCGGTGGATGTAGCTCAGTTGGTAGAGTCCAGGATTGTGATTCCTGTCGTCGTGGGTTCGAGTCCCATCATCCACCCCAAGTAACACAAGCACTTAGCCCAGCCTTCACGGTTGGGCTTTTTGCTTTCTAGTGGTCTGCTTCGTAAATAGCGGATACGAGAAAGCGTGGGATTCGAGTTTCTGGCAAGGCGCGAACCACAGCAATAGCCGTAGCTATTGCGAGGATGAGCAACGCGGCCAGGGGGTCGAAGACAAGCTTTATCGGTTCGTTCATTTGCGAAGCAGACCACTAGCGTTCATGTAGCCACCATGTTGCTTTTTCCCGGCAACACCAAGCAACTTCAAATTGCAGACTTGCCCTCCTTCACCTGCACCCTCAGGTGTAATACGCATCCCATTCAAAATATGGTTTTACAGATTCAGGCGGGTTAGGTTCTTGGCGTACAATTTGCCGTAACCAATAACCGCAACTTGATGGCGGCCTCCTTCCGGCCTTCGCCAGAAATCAAAAAATGAACCACCAAGCCCTTTCATCCTTCATCTGGTCGGTTGCCGACCTTCTTCGTGGCGATTACAGGCAGTCTGAGTACGGCAAGGTCATCCTGCCCTTCACCATGCTGCGCCGTCTGGACTGCGTCCTCGAAGCCACCAAGCCCGCCGTGCTGGCGGAGCTGGAAGCCAAGACCAAGGCTGGTTTGAATCCGGACCCATTTCTTCAGCGTAAAACGGGAAATCTCGGCTTCTACAACACCTCCCCGCTAGACCTCGTGAAGCTCTTGGGCGACCAGGACCACATCCGCCAGAACCTCTACGCCTATGTGCAGGCCTTCTCGCCAGCGGCGCGCGACATCTTCGAGCGCTTTGATTTCTATGCGCAGATCGAACGGCTCGCCAAGGCCAACTTGCTGTACCTGGTCACCGAAAAGTTCGCCAACATCGACCTGCACCCGCAGGTGGTGGATAACGCCCAGATGGGCCTGATGTTCGAGGAGCTGATTCGCAAGTTTGCCGAAATCTCGAACGAGACGGCGGGGGAGCATTTCACCCCGCGTGAAGTCATCCGTCTGATGGTGAACCTGCTGTTCATCGAGGACGACGACGTGCTCACCCCCGGCAATGCCGTCGTGCGCACCATCTACGATCCCACTGCCGGCACCGGCGGCATGCTCTCAGTGGCAGGCGAATACCTGCTGGAGCACAACCCGCAGGCACGGCTCACGATGTTCGGCCAGGAGCTCAACGACGAGTCCTATGCCATCTGCAAGGCCGACATGCTCATCAAGGGGCAGGACGTGGGCAACATCGTGGCCGGCAACACGCTGTCCGACGACGGACACAACGGCCGCAAGTTCGACTACATGCTCTCCAATCCGCCTTTCGGCGTGGAGTGGAAGAGGGTCGAAAAGGTCGTGCGCCAGGAGCACGAGCAAAAAGGTTTCGACGGCCGCTTCGGCCCCGGCCTGCCGCGCGTGTCAGATGGCTCCATGCTCTTCCTGATGCATCTGCTCTCCAAGATGCGCCCAGCGCAGGATGGCGGCAGCCGCTTCGGCATCGTCCTCAACGGCTCGCCGCTCTTCACTGGCGGCGCCGGCAGCGGCGAATCCGAAATCCGCCGCTACGTGCTGGAGAACGACCTCGTGGAAGCCATCATCGGCCTGCCCACCGACATGTTCTACAACACCGGCATTGCCACCTACGTCTGGATTCTCTCCAACCGCAAGACAGATGACCGCAAGGGCTTGGTGCAGCTTATCGACGCCAGCAGCTTCTGGCAGAAGATGCGCAAAAGCCTCGGCTCCAAGCGCAAGGAGATGAGCGACGAGCACATCGCCACCGTTACCCGGCTGTTTGGCGGCTTCACCGAGGCAGAATACATCACCGTGTTTGACGCGGCCGGCCAGCAAGTCGGCGAGCCGCAACTCGTGACCAATACCGACACGCCGCCTACGGCACCCGAAGGTGGCCGCCTCAAGCGCGTGCCCATTGCCCGCATCTTCAACAACGAAGACTTCGGCTACACCACCATCACCGTCGAGCGCCCGCTCAAGGACGAAGCCGGGCAGGTGGTGCTAGGCGTAAAAGGCAAGCAAAAGGGCAAGCCGCAGGCTGATAGCACCCTGCGCGATACCGAGAATGTGCCGCTCAGTGAAGACATTGCCGCCTACTTCAAGCGCGAAGTATTGCCGCACGCGCCGGATGCCTGGATGGACGAAGAAAAGAGCAAGGTCGGCTATGAAATCCCGGTCAACCGCCACTTCTACGTCTTCGAGCCGCCGCGCAGCCTGCACGCCATCGACGAAGAGCTGAAGACCGTCTCGGCCAACATCATGAAGATGCTGGAGGGGCTGGCGGAATGAGCTTGCCGAGGTATCCGGAGTACAAGGACAGCGGGTTAAGTTGGCTCGGTCAAGTGCCTTCTCATTGGCGGGTCACGAAGACGAAGCACGTTTGTTCTTTCTCCACGGGATGGACCCCGCCCACAGGGAACTCTGCTGCATATGAGGGCAGCAATCTCTGGGCAAATATTTCAGACCTTGGAGCAAGGACTATTGCTGACACTGCCAAACGAATCAGTGATGAAGCTGCTGTGCAGTCCGGCATCGAACTATCTCCCAAAGGGAGCCTACTGTTCAGCTTCAAGCTGTCGATAGGACAGGTTTCGTTTGCAGGTGCTGACATGTTTACCAATGAGGCAATTGCAACGTTTAGAGGCTCTGACCTGCTGGCTCTGCCATTTGCCTACTATGCTTTTCCGTTATTTCTCGTACAGAACGCGTCGGAAAACATATATGGGGCAAAACTCTTAAATCAGGAACTGATTCGTGGAGCTGCATTTGCTCTTCCATCAGTAGAAGAACAAACCGCCATCGCCGCCTTCCTCGACCACGAAACGGCGAAAATCGATGGTCTGATTGCCGAGCAGGAAAAGCTCATCGCCCTGCTGGCCGAAAAGCGCCAGGCCACCATCTCCCACGCCGTCACCCGCGGCCTCAACCCGGCTGCACCGATGCAGGATTCCGGCGTGGCGTGGCTGGGGGAGGTGCCGGCACATTGGGGGGTGACTCGGCTTAAGTACGCCACCAACGCTATCGTCGATTGTCCCCATGAAACGCCAGCGTACGACGACACGGGGTCGTATCGGGTGATTCGTACTGCTGACGTTAGCGAGGGGAGGCTGCGCCGGGAAGGAATGTATTCCGTCACTCAGCAAGAGTTTATGCAACGCATACGACGCATGCCCCTAGAAAAGGATGACATCGTGTATGGGCGTGAGGGAGAGCGATGGGGGTTCGCGGCCCAAGTTCCAGAAAATGACATCTTCTGCTTGGGTCAGAGAATGATGCAGTTCCGTGCAGCAGCAGGGATGTACCCACGCTTCCTTATGTGGCAGCTAAATGCGCAAAGTACATATCGACAGGGACAGATAGATACCGTCGGCGCCACTTCGCCGCACGTCAACGTTGGAACCATCAGGAATTATGTTTTGACGGAACCTCCTCCCCGCGAGCAAGAAGAAATCAGTACATTCCTCGATGCAGAAACAGTCAAGCTAGATGAACTTGATACAGAGGCCGAACTCGCAATCACCCTTTTGAAAGAACGCCGCTCCGCCCTCATAGCCGCCGCCGTCACCGGCCAGATTGATGTGCGTGAAGCTACAGGAAAGGCTGATACATGAACACCAGAGCCAAGACGATCCAGATCTTCCTGCCCGGCGGTGATCCGCAGGGTATTCGCGTGGCAGAGATTACGACGCGAATCGTGCAATTGATCGAAGTTCCGCGTGCGCTTCTGCCGGAATTTCTGAAGATGCCAGAGAGTGCACAGGTTGCCTTGTACTTCTTGGTGGGCGAGGCAGAAGATGGCGCGGAACGACGTGTGTACATAGGCCAGACGGGTGATTTGCCCGCAAGACTGGCGAAGCACAATAAAGAAAAGGCGTTCTGGGAGCGTGCGCTGGTACTGATTTCGCGTACCAACAGTTTGACCCAGACTCATGCGTTGTTTCTGGAGTGGTACAGCCTGCAGCGGGCAAAGCAGGCCGAGCGCTACGACCTGAGTGAGAACAAGAACGGCGGCAGCAAGCCCCATACGCCGGCGCCGCTGGAGGCTGATTGCCTGGAGATTTTCGAGACCGGACAGACTTTGCTGGCAACACTGGGCTACCCGGTGTTCGAGCCGGTGGCAAAGCCCACGGAAGCGGGCAAACCGGCCGAATTGTTCCACTGCAAGCGTTCGGGCATCGAGGGGAAGGGGCTCTACACGCCGGAAGGCTTTGTGGTGCTCAAGGGTTCGCTTGGCCACCAAGCTGATGCGCCATCTATTGCCGGCACTTGGGCTGAGCATTTGCGCAACAAGCTGCGCGACAGCGGTGTCGTCCAGGTCAAGGCCGAGAGCATCGAGTTCCTGAAAGATCATCTGTTCGCATCCCCCAGCGCTGCTGCCGTTGCACTGCTGGGCCGCACGGCCAATGGCTGGGTCGAATGGAAATCGGCCGAGGGCAAGACACTGGATGCACTGAAGCGGCAGGGCGGGACGGATTTGTCCGGGGGGCACTGATCCGCTAGCCTGTAGCCCGGCTGCAGGTTGGCCGGTTTTTTAGGGGTTGATTGACTTGCCAAACCCTTGTCGCACAGGCATATTCGCAATTCGCGAATAGCGAATAAGGCAAAAAAATGGAACTCAAACCCCAAGACTTGCTGGTGCTGCTGAAGGTGGCAGCCAATCCGCCGCAGCGCTGGACTTATGCCGCGCTGGGCGAGGCTTTGGCCATGAGCGCCTCGGAAACCCACGCCTGCGTGAAGCGGGCGATTGCCGCCGGGCTGGCCGTGTCGCTAGGGCGTGAAGGCTGGCAGCCGGTGCGCCCGGCTTTGCTGGAATTCATGCTACACGGTGCGCGTTATGTGTGGCCGGCCATCACCGGCCCAGCCAAGCGCGGGGTGCCGACCGCCTTTGGTGCCGAACCTCTGGCCAGTCTACTGAATGCCGCTCCCGGCGAAGCGCCGGTGTGGGCGCACGCCAAGGGCAGCGCCAAGGGGCCGACACTCTCCCCGCTCTATCGCACGGCGCCGCAAGCCGCACTGGCCGACCCGGCCTTGCATCGCCTGCTGGCCTTGCTCGATGCAGTACGCATGGGCCGGGCTCGCGAACGGGCAATGGCCTCAGAGCTGTTGAAGACGGCACTGGGAGGCGACAGCCATGAACCCCAATGACCCGAACCTGCCACAACTGCGGCGCATCGCCGGGGCGCTGGGCGAACTGCGAGAGCAAGTCGTGTTCGTCGGCGGCTCGGTGGCGGGCTTGCTGCTGACGGACCCATTGGCCGAGGGCGTGCGGGCGACTACGGACGTGGATGCCATCGTTGAAGCTGGCCGCGCCGCCTTTCATCAACTGGAAAATGAGCTGGCTGAGCGTGGTTTCGTGCGCGACATGCACAGCGAGGTGATTTGCCGCTGGGTGCATCGCGAATCCGGCCTGCTGTTCGATCTTATGCCAGTGGACGACGCCGTGCTCGGGTTCACAAATCCCTGGTATTCCTACGCAGTCAAAACAGCCGAATCCGTGGAAATTTCGGAGGGCGTGCATATCCGCCTGCTCAGCGCCGTGGCCTTCGTAGCCACCAAGCTGGAAGCGTTTACCAGCCGAGGCAAAGGCGACTTTTGGACCAGCCACGACCTGGAAGATGTGCTGAACGTGGTGGATGGTCGCGACGAGCTTGTTGAAGAAATGCGCACTGCACCGGAAGCGCTGAGGAACCTTGTGGCACAAACCTTTTCCACGTTGCTGAAAAATCCAGATTTCCACAACGTACTGCCCGGCCTGATTGCAGAACCGGAGCGAGCAAGTGAGGTCATGGCACGCATGGAGCAAATGAGCCGATGACCCCCTACACACATACTGAAATGGCTGGCTGAGCGATGGCACTACATCAGGAAATCCACTTCGAATCCGAAATCTGCGCCCACCTTGCGGCCAATGGCTGGCTGTACGCCGAAGGCGACGCGGCAAAGTATGACCGCGCGAATGGCCTGTTTCTACCCGACCTCCTGGCGTGGGTGGAAGAGTCGCAGCCGGATAGCTTTCAGCGCCTGACCAAAAACCACGGTGCGGCGCTGCCCCAAGTGCTGGCGGAGCGCGTGCGCAAAAGCCTGAACCTGCCAGACCGGGGCACGCTGGATGTGCTGCGTCGGGGCGTGGAAATGCTGGGGCTCAAGGAGCCGTTGATGCTGGCGCAGTTCAAGCCCGCTCTGGCGCTGAACCCTGCCATTGCGAAGAACTACGCAGCGAACCGCCTGCGCGTTGTTCGCCAGGTTTGCCATTCGCCCAACAATCCGAAGGAAGAGCTGGACCTGGTGCTCTTCCTCAACGGCATCGCCGTGGCCACGGTCGAGCTGAAGAGTAACTTCACGCAGAGCGTGCAGGATGCTGTCGACCAGTACCGCTACGACCGCCATCCGCAGCCCAAGGGCGGCGTGCTGGAGCCCTTGCTGGGCTTCCCCGGCGGGGCGCTGGTGCACTTCGCGGTGAGCCAGTCCGAAGTGATGATGACGACCAAACTCGCCGGCAAGGAAACCTTCTTCCTGCCTTTCAACCGTGGCAACGCGGGCGGCGCGGGCAATGCGCCGAATCCGGATGGATTTGCCACTGCCTACCTGTGGGAAGAGGTGTGGGCGCGAGAGAGCTGGCTGGACATCCTGCACCGCTATCTCATCGGCAAGCGCGATGACAAGAAGCAGCTCAAGAGTTTCATCTTCCCGCGTTACCACCAGCTCGATGCCACGCGGAAGCTGGTGGGCGATGTGCTGCAAAACGGTGCGGGCGAGCGCTATCTGATTCAGCACTCGGCGGGCTCGGGCAAGACCAACTCGATTGCCTGGACGGCGCACTTCCTCGCCGACCTGCACGACGCGCAGCACAACAAGCTCTTCGATAGCGTGCTGGTGGTAAGCGACCGCAACGTGCTCGATGCTCAGTTGCAGGAGGCCATATTCGACTTCGAGCGCACCACGGGCGTGGTGGCCAGCATCACGAACGAGCACGGCAGCAAGAGCGCCCAGCTTGGTCAGGCGCTCAAGGACGGCAAAAAAATCATCGTCTGCACCATCCAGACCTTCCCCTTTGCCCTGCAAGCCGTGCAGGAGCTGGCAGCCACCGAGGGCAAGCGCTTTGCGGTGATTGCCGACGAGGCACACAGCTCGCAGACCGGCGAAGCCGCCGCCAAGCTGAAGCAGCTTTTGTCCGCCGAAGAATGGGCCGAGCTGCAGGACGGCGGTGAGGTGGATACCGAAGCGCTGCTCGCGGCGCAGATGGAGGCGAAAGCTGGCGCATCGAAGGGCCTGACCTACATTGCCTTCACCGCCACGCCCAAGAGCAAGACGCTGGAACTCTTCGGTCGCAAGGGCGAAGACGGGTTGCCCCAGCCTTTCCATGTTTACTCCATGCGCCAGGCTATCGAGGAAGGTTTCATCCTCGATGTGCTGAAGAACTACACGAGCTACAAACTGGCTTTCAAGCTGGCCCACGATGGCCAGGAATACGACGAGAAGGCCGTTGAGCGCAGTACGGCGATGAAGGGAATCATGCAGTGGGTGCGCCTGCACCCCTACAACATCGCGCAGAAGGTGCAGGTGGTGGTCGAGCACTACCGCGAGAACGTGCAGCCGCTTCTCCGAGGCCGGGCCAAGGCCATGGTAGTGGTGGGTAGTCGTAAAGAAGCCGTGCGCTGGCAGAAGGCCATCCGCGCCTACATCGCCAAGCAGAACTACCCGCTGGGCGTGCTGGTGGCGTTTTCGGGTGAGGTAAACGACCCCGAGAACTTCCCCGAGCCGGTCGCCGAAACGAATGCCCAGCTCAACCCCGGCCTCAAGGGGCGCGACATCCGCGAAGTATTCAAGGAGCCGGATTTCCACCTGTTGCTGGTGGCCAACAAGTTCCAGACCGGTTTCGACCAGCCGCTGTTGTGCGGCATGTACGTCGACAAGATGCTGGGCGGCATCCAGGCCGTGCAGACGCTCTCGCGCCTGAACCGTGCGCATCCGGGCAAGGACACGACCTACATCCTCGACTTCGTGAACGAGCCGGCGGAAGTGCTCAAGGCCTTCAAGACCTACCACGAAACAGCCGAGCTGGAGGCCACGACCGACCCGCATGCGGTGTATGACCTGCGCGCCAAGCTGGATGCAACCGGCTACTACGACGACTTCGAAGTGGAGCGCGTCGCCAAGGTCGACCTCGACCCGAACGGCACGCAGAAACAGCTAGATGCCGCCATCGCCCCGGTGGCCGACCGCCTGCTCAAGCGCTACAAGAGCGCCCAGCAGGACAAAGCCGCGGCTGAGGCAAATGGTGATGAAAAAACAGCCAAGGTCGCCAAGGACACACTGGATGCCCTCATCCTGTTCAAGAACGACATGGGAGCCTATGTGCGCCTGTATGCCTTCCTGAGCCAGATTTTCGACTACGGCAACACCGACATCGAGAAGCGCTTCCTGTTCTACAAACGCCTCATCCCGCTGCTGGAATTCGGCCGCGAACGCGACACCGTGGACCTCAGCAAGGTTGTGCTTACCCACCACAACCTGAAGAACCGTGGCAAACAATCGCTGAACCTGAACCAGGACGGTAGCTACAAGCTGCAACCGATGGACGCGGTGGGCAGCGGCGCAGTTCAGGAAAAGCAGCAGGCCTACCTCGCCGAAATCATCGAGAAGGTGAATGGGTTATTTGAAGGCGAGCTCTCCGACGACGACCAACTCGTCTACGTGAATGGTGTCCTAAAAGGGAAGCTGCTAGAGAACGAGACCTTGGTTCAGCAGGCGGCCAACAACACCAAGGAACAGTTCGGCAATTCGCCCGACCTCTCGCAAGCGATCTTGCATGCCATCATGGATGCACTGGAAGCTCACACCTCCATGAGCACCCAAGCGCTAAGTTCTGAACGTATCCGCGAAGGGCTGAAAGATACCCTGCTAGGACCTGCACAGTTGTATGAAGCGCTGCGGGCGCGGTCAGTGGGCGTGGCCGCGAGAGCATGACCACAGGCCCCCTGCATCAAAAAGCCCGCCTGATCGCAAGATCGGCGGGTTTTTCCTTTTGACCCCGCCATTCCGTACAATGGCGCCATTCCTTCCCGCACGACAGCACCATGGCCGACCTGACCTTTTTCTGGCACGACTACGAAACCTTCGGCATCGACCCGCGTCGTGACCGGCCCGCCCAGTTCGCCGGCATCCGTACCGATGCCGAGCTCAACGAAATCGGCGAGCCGCTGATGTGCTACTGCCAGCCGGCTCCGGACTACCTGCCCGATCCGCAGTCCTGCCTCATCACCGGCATCACGCCGCAACTGTGCCAGGAGCGCGGCTTGCCGGAAAACGAATTCGCCGCGGCCATCGAAAAGGAACTCGCGGCCCCCGGCACCATCGGTGTGGGCTACAACACCATCCGCTTCGACGACGAATTCACGCGCCACCTGTTCTGGCGCAACCTCATCGACCCGTACGCCCGCGAATGGCAGAACGATTGCGGACGCTGGGATCTGCTCGACGTGGTGCGTTGCGCCTACGCCCTGCGCCCGGAAGGCATCGTCTGGCCAACCAACGACGACGGCAAACCGAGCTTTCGCCTGGAACACCTGACCGCCGCCAACGGCCTCGTTCACGAAGCCGCGCACGATGCACTGTCCGACGTGCGCGCCACCATCGCGCTCGCACGCCTGATCCGGCAAAATAATCCCAAGCTGTTCGACTTCTGCCTGAAGCTGCGCAAGAAAGATGCCGTCCAAGCCGAAATAGGCCTGCCGCAACGCAAGCCGTTCCTGCACATCTCCGGCATGTTCGCGCCGGAAAGGGGCTGCCTCGCCGTCGTCTGGCCGCTGGCCTGCCACCCCACCAACAAGAACGAAATCATCGTCTGGGATCTGGCGCACGATCCAGCCGAGCTTTTCGCTCTCGACGCCGCCACCGTGCGTCAGCGCCTGTTCACCCGCAGCGACGAGCTCCCGGAAGGCATGACCCGCCTGCCCGTCAAAAGCATCCACATCAACAAGTCCCCCATCGTCATCGGCAACCTGAAAACGCTCAGCCCGCAAATGGCGGAGAAATGGGGCGTCGACATGGCCACAGTGGAGCGCCACGCCGCAACCGCCGCCCAAGCCCCGGAGCAAGGCGGCCTGTGGGCCGAAGTATTCCAGCGTCCCGCCGGCAACGACGGCACGCCGGACGTGGACGGCGACCTTTACGGCGGATTCATCGGCAACAACGACCGGCGCACACTCAACCGCCTGCGCGGACTGAACCCCGAACAACTCGCCGCCGCCCGCCCAAGCTTTGACGATGCACGGCTCGACGAGCTGCTCTTCCGCTTCCGCGCACGCAATTTCCCGCTCACCCTGAGCGAAGAAGAAGCCGCCCGCTGGCAGCAACACTGCACGGAACGCCTGCACGAAGGAAAGAACAGTGCCCGCGACTTGGCGAGCTATTTCGAAAACATCGACGCCCTTTCCGAAACGGCGGACGAGCGCGGCGAAGAAATTCTCGGCGCGCTCTACGACTACGCGGAAAACATCGCCCCGGAGTTGAACTGAATTTCGCAAAGAGGTTGACACGCGCAACGAAATCCGGTTTAATTCGGCCTCTCTTGGCCAGTTAGCTCAGTTGGTAGAGCAGCGGATTGAAAATCCGCGTGTCCGTGGTTCGATTCCGCGACTGGCCACCAAAAGTTTTAAGCAAAAACGCCGACCCATGTGGTTGGCGTTTTTGTTTTCTGCGGGACAAAAACCAAACAAGTCCGGCAACCCGGTCTATTCCCGGTTCAAATTTTTTGAGCCGACACGATACGCGAAGCTTGAACCATCCCTCCCTTCTCACCCTGTATTCCCTAGCGCCCACGTTTTGCTCGCGGTGAAATAGCCCCCCCCTCACAGCCAATAACAAAACCTCGCTCGCGACAGCCACCAAAACGCATCCAGCAATCTGTTCTTCTTACCCTAGATATCAATCTGCGTGCACCTACCACCGTGCGCAGTTTCAAGTAAGCGGCATTACCACCTCTCCCGGTTTCTTGTGCATTTTCCACACACCCAGCTCAATACATATTACTTAAAGTATAATATTTATTTCATATTTTCTTTCATATTCATGTCGTGCCATCAAAGACTTACCCTTTCCAATTTAATAACAAGTTCGCCAGATCAGGCACGCAACCGAAGAGGAAATACCGCTTCGGCCTGAAGCGCTTTTTTGGCGACGATCCAGTGCCTACCCATCCACCCCCGAGAGTGCAAGTGTTCACGGCGAAATCCAGATCAAGGACGGCAACAAATGGATCAGATGATTCGGCACAAACCAATCGAAGGGCATGGCTTCGCCTATCAACCAAGCTCGACGTCAAGAACACTTCTTCATGGACGTACTGGACAACCAGCCGTCCCCATGGGGCCAGTTATAGTGACCACCCATAACACCTAAAATTCTTGAGGATCAATATGTACAAACACGCTTCCGCTATTTTGGTACCACTACTAGTTGCAAACTCGGCTCTATCGGCGGGACAAGAAACACCCCCGCAAAACTCGGGGACTGAGGCGTTGCGCCATTTTGCCCAATGCGATGCATCGTTTTTTAATACATTGAAAAAACACCCCAATACGTTTGGCCCTTCCGTGCACGTCGCGAATCGCGGCTCGGCGGCCACAATCGTGGTTGCAAATCCCTTGTCAAAAAAAGGGAACGAGCAGTATTTCTCCCATCCCCCGCAGATCAACGATCTGCGGTTGGTCGCGTGGCACAACGAAGTATCATACGATGTCGACATGGGCGGTTTTCTCTACTGGGGCTTTAAGGTTGATGGTGATCCGACATCAGTCGCAAAGAAAATCAATTCACTGCTTCCTGACACCCGAAAGCTGGTGCACACCGGGAAAGAATGGGTTCGTTCAGAGGTTCGTTCAATCGGAGACGCTATCGACACTTGGCATGCCGGCGGTATATCGGGGACAGTAACCCCACGAGGAAGCGTCGAGCGCGCCCTTATTGTTGAGGGCGAGTCGCCATCCGTGACGACCGTTTATTGCTCAATTCAAGGATCAATTACAGCCCCGCTGCTGAAAAGGTTGCGGCCAGATTTGCTTTCTTCGGAGTACCCACAATGATATCAGTCCGTCAATTTGCAGTTATTTGTGTTGTTTTGCTTTCGGGGTGCGCAGGGGCGCAAAGCAAGGTGATGACTAGCGATGTTGCAGCCAAGGGGCAAGACCCTTGCGCCCAAATCAAGCCACTGAAACTTAACGCAGATGGAACCAATTTCGAGAACCCACAATTGGCAATAGATGTGCTTTCCGCATGCAATGCCTCCAACACTCGAGCGCCCAGCAAAGCGCGCGCTGCCATTTTTAAACTTCGCAGCACAGCCTATGCGCAACTGGGTGATTATGGAAAGGCTATTAGTGATTGCGAAGAATCTTTACGACTGGTCCCTGCTCGTACTGCTTGGGACGTAATAACGCTGGCGTCTCTTTATCGACAGAGTGGGCAACCAGAACGTGCTCTTGGCGCCCTCAGGCAGATGCTGAAGGATCATTTGGGGGTAAGCGGCAAAGGAACTACACCAGGGATGCCAAGCTATTATCACCTCGGCATGACCTTGGTTGCACTTGAACAATGGCCTGAAGCCGCTGAAGCATTTTCAGAAGGATTGACCTATCAGCCCGATTACGCATGGGCCTATCTGTATCGCGCGCTATCTTATGATCATATGAACGACATGGATCGCGCCCGTGACGATGTAAGAAAGGGGCGATCACTTATTGATGCGTTGAAGGACGATGATCGTGCAGAGGGACTTAAAAGCCTGAGCAAGCCCCCTTTTGCAACGTTGATGGCTAAATATCCCAAATAAAGTGTAGAAGTTTCGACTTGATCTGACAGTCCCCCATTTTGACGGCACCGGATTGTCAGATCAATTCAGAACAGGCGTCGATCTCGAGGTCTTAGTAGAATTTTCATGGCAAGAGGACGAGGGACTTTGCATATTTAAACTGCATAGTCAGGCGCATTGCTCTCGACGCGACTGCCATACCGGGATGCCCCGTAGAATTCCAGCTTTTCTACCGGCAAGGGCGAAGGAACCTTCCCTTCCGCAGGAACTCAACGCATGGGCACCTTGAGGTGCGGCGGCACCGGAACGGCGGTCACACTGTTCTTGGGGCTGCCGTCAACCAAACGGTCTGAGTAGACCAGATAGGCCAGCGTGTTGCGCTTAACGTCAACCATGCGAACAACGCGAATATGCTTGAACACAAGCGAAGCTTTCTCGCTGAAGACTTCTTCCTGCTGCGGCAGCGGGCCAGTGAAACCGATCTCCCCCACCTGCCGGCATGCGACAGACGCCTCGGCCTTGTCTTCGGCCAGCCCCAGAGAGCCAGAAATCCCGCCTGTTTTGGCTCTGGAAAGATAACAGCTCACGCCATTGACGCGGGGGTCGTCGAACACCTCCACTACGACCTTGTGGTTGGCTCCCAACAGTTTGAAGGCCGTAGAAACCGCGCCGACAGTTTCGGCGGCGGCTGGCAGGGCGGCGCACAGCAACACACCAAGGAACAGTCGTTTCATATCAGCACTCCGTATGCGAGAAAAACCAGAAACCTCTTATTCGACAGTAACCGACTTGGCCAAGTTGCGCGGCTTGTCCACATCGGTCCCGCGCATCAGCGCGGAGTGGTAAGCCAGCAATTGAACCGGAATTGCATGCACCACCGGCGAAAGCACGCCTACATGCCGCGGGGTGCGGATCACGTGCACAGCCTCGGACTCGCTGAAGTGGCTATCCAGATCGGCGAAGACGAACATTTCTCCACCGCGGGCGCGCACTTCCTGAATATTTGATTTCACCTTTTCCAGCAAGGCATCGTTGGGCGCGATCACCACGACCGGCATGTTTTCATCGACCAGCGCCAGCGGCCCGTGCTTGAGTTCGCCAGCGGGATAGGCTTCGGCATGGATGTAGGTGATTTCCTTGAGCTTGAGCGCGCCTTCCAGGGCGATGGGATAATGCACGCCGCGGCCCAGGAACAGGGCGTGGTCCTTGCCGGCGAATCTTTCGGCCCAGACACGGATCTGCGGCTCCAGGTTGAGCGCATGTTGCACGCTGCCCGGCAATTGGCGCAGAGCGTCGAGGTATTCGGTTTCCCGCGCTGCCGTCAGCTTGCCGCGCAACTTGGCCAGCGTACAGGTCAGGGCGAACAGTGCGATCAGTTGGGTGGTGAACGCCTTGGTCGAAGCCACTCCGATCTCGGCTCCGGCACGGGTATAGATCACCAGATCCGAAGCGCGCGGGATGGCGCTTTCCTTGACATTGCAGATCGACAAGGCCCATTTGTGGCCCAGCGATTTCGCATATTTGAGCGCTTCCATCGTGTCGAGCGTCTCGCCCGATTGCGAAATGGTGACGATCAGCGTGTTCGGGCGGGCGACTGCATCGCGGTAGCGGTATTCGCTCGCGACTTCGACGCTGCACGGGATACCGGCAATTGCTTCCAGCCAGTAGCGTGCGGTCAGGCCGGCATAGTAGCTGGTGCCGCAGGCCAGGATCTGCACGCCATCAATCTGGCTGAGAATTTCGCTGGCTCCGGCGCCAAACAGCGCTGGCAAAAAGCCGTCGTGCAGCACCTGCTCGATGGTATCGGCCAGCGCCTTGGGCTGTTCGTGGATTTCCTTCTGCATGAAATGGCTGTACGGGCCGAGCTCAAGCGAAGCGAGGGAAACATCCGAGAAATGGATCTTGCGTTCGATGGGCTGGCCTTGCTGATCGGTCAGCTTGACACCTTCGCGGCGCACTTCGGCGATGTCGCCTTCTTCAAGGAAGATCACCTTGCGGGTCGACGAAATGATGGCTGAAACGTCGGAGGCGATAAAGTTCTCGCCTTCGCCCAGCCCCACCAGCAGCGGACAACCTTTGCGTGCGCAGGCCATCACGTCTGGTTGGTCGAGTGCAATCACGGCAATGGCATACGCGCCGCTCAGTTCGCGCGAGGCAACGCGCACAGCTTCAACCAGGTCGAGGCCGCCATTCTTGTAGTAGTGATGCACCAGATGGGCGATCACCTCGGTATCGGTCTGCGATTCGAAAACGTAGCCGAGCTGTTTCAATCGTTCGCGCTGCTCGTCGTGGTTCTCGATGATGCCGTTGTGGACTACCGCGATCTGGCCGTGCGAGACGTGCGGATGCGCGTTGTATTCGGTCACGCCACCGTGCGTGGCCCAGCGGGTATGGCCGATGCCAAGCTGGCCTGTCAAATTGATCTCGGCGGCGGCATTTTCCATTTCAGCTACGCGGCCAACGCGGCGCACACGCGTGATCGCGGAACCGGTATGCACGGCGACCCCCGCCGAATCATAACCCCGGTATTCCAGGCGTTTGAGCCCTTCGACCAGGACAGGCACCACGTTACGCTGGGCTATCGCACCGACAATTCCGCACATTCTCAATCCCCTTGTTGGCAACGGGTGAAACTATACCGACCCACCCCGCATTGCACCATGAAAAACGCCCGTTTTTCTCCGACAAGCGGCCTTACATCCCGCATATCAGGAGTCTAAATTGAATTATGACCTTAATAGGAATGCCTATCATGTCTGACCAGCTGCTCGCGCTCGGCGTCATTGGCGTGCGACTGTACGACTGCATCCTGACTGCGCAGGCCACCGCTCCCGAAGAGTTGTCGGATCATATCGTTGATACGATCAACGGTTACCTGATCCGGGCAACCCCCAAGGAAAAGACCTTGTTATTCCACTTGGCTTGTGAAATTCACGACGCACTGTCGAAGAATTTCGACCGGGTGGACAATCTGGAAGCCCGCAAGGATGTCATCAAGCTAGTCAACGTACTCATCAATCGCGCGCGGGCCTTTGCCGGCCACCACGGCGACTGAGCAACCGCCATTGCCATTCTCCACGGAGAAGCAAGGGATTGGCGTTGTCTGCTCTCCTCTCCCCAATCATTTTTTCTGCAATTTCACCGGCCTTGCCCAGCCTTCGACAGTGAGTTGCTTGGCGCGAGAAAGCGTCAGCTTGTCCGGGGGCGCATTCTTGGTAATCACCGACCCCGCGCCAGTCGTTGCCCCCGCCCCGACTTCAACCGGAGCAACCAGGCTGGTATTCGAGCCGATGAAGGCGTTATCCCCGATCACGGTGCGGAACTTGTTCACACCATCGTAATTGCAGGTAATCGTACCCGCCCCGACATTCACACCGCGACCGATCGTGGCATCGCCGACATAGGTCAGATGATTGACCTTGGAGCCGACGCCAACTTCCGCCTTCTTGATTTCGACGAAGTTGCCGATGTGGACGTTTTCCGCGAGTTGCGCGCCGGGACGCAGGCGCGCATAAGGTCCGATCAGGCTTCCCGCACCGACTTCCGCTTCTTCGAGATGACAGAACGGATGAATCACGACGTTATCGGCCACCTTGACATTCTTCAGTACGCAATTGGCGCCGATGCTGACATTGTTGCCGAGTTCAACCCTCCCCTCGAACACGCAATTCACATCGATGCATACATCCTGTCCATGGTGCAGCATACCGCGCACATCGATGCGAGCCGGATCGGCCAAGGTCACGCCGGCCTCCAGCAGCTTGCACGCCACATTCTGCTGATGGATGCGCTCCAGCTGCGCCAGTTGCAGTTTGTTATTGATGCCTTCTGCTTCCCAGTGCTCATCCGGCTGCACGGCGTTGACGGCCAATCCGTCCCGCACAGCCAGGGCGATGATGTCAGTCAGGTAATACTCGGCTTGCGCATTGTCATTGCGCAGCTCGGCCAGCCAGCCATCCAGCCGCGCGGTCGGCACCGCCATCATGCCGGTATTGATTTCCTTGACCGCGCGCTCCGCCTCACTGGCATCTTTGTGCTCTACGATGCGGACCACCTTGTGCGCCGCGTTGCGCACGATTCGGCCATAGCCAGTCGGATCCGCCAGGAAATCGGTCAGCAGCCCGACGGCGGTGCAGTGCCCTGTCGCATCCAGTAAACGCTCCAGCGTGGCTTTGCGCGTCAGGGGCACGTCACCGTACAGGATCAGCGTGACGCCTCCCTGCACGTGCGACATGGCCTGTTTCACGGCATGACCAGTTCCCAGTTGCTCGGCTTGATGCGCCCAGACCAGATCGTCCTGCCCGGCAAATTCGGCGCGCACCTGGTCGCCTCCATGCCCGTAGACCACGACCAGCTTGTCCGGGCTCAGACTGCGCGCCGTATCCAGCACGTGCCCCAGCAAAGGTTGGCCCGCGATTTTGTGCAGAACCTTGGGGCGCTTCGAATACATGCGCTTGCCTTGCCCGGCGGCAAGAACGATCACTTGCAGAGACATGCTGAATTTCCTTTGGGTTGATCTGCGAATTTTAACCGATTTGCCGATCACAAAAACAAAGAGGCAGCCTGCCGGCCGCCCCCTTGTTTTCAAATACCTGCCAAACGCTCAGTGCGCGCGCTTCTTGAGTTTGTCGATCACGCCCAGTTTGGCGATAGCCTCGGCCAGTTCGGCTTGGGCCAGCGCAAAGTCCATGGCACTGGCGCGATTGCGAATGGCCTCTTCGGCACGCCGCTTGGCATCCAACGCCTTGGCCTCGTCGATATCTGCCCCGCGAATGGCGGTATCCGCCAAAATGGTCACCACATGGGGCTGCACCTCAAGCAAGCCACCCGAAACGAAAAGGACAACCTCTTCATTGTCGGTATTGGCGACCTTGATCCGGACAGCGCCCGGGCGGATGCGGGTCAGAAGCGGCGCGTGGCGGGGCAGGATACCCACTTCACCCTTTTCAGCCGGGGCGGACAGGAACTCGGCAGTTCCGGAGTAGATCAGCTCTTCCGCGCTGACTACGTCCACGTGCATTGTCATTGCCATATCTGAAACCTCGTGAGGAGTGAGGAAAAAGGCGTGAGGAGCGGAGTTTCACCCCACCCCCCGCACCTCACACCTGACATCATTGCAGCGTCTTGGCCTTTTCGACAGCCTCTTCGATGCCGCCAACCATGTAGAACGCCTGCTCGGGAAGGTGATCGTAGTCACCGTCGAGAATGCCCTTGAAACCCTTGAGGGTTTCCTTGAGCGGAACGTATTTGCCTGGCGAACCGGTGAACACTTCGGCCACGTGGAACGGCTGCGACAGGAAACGCTGGATCTTGCGAGCCCGCGCCACGGCCAGTTTGTCTTCGGCCGAAAGTTCGTCCATACCCAGAATGGCGATGATGTCCTGCAGTTCCTTGTAACGTTGCAGGGTGGCCTGCACGCCACGCGCCACGGTGTAGTGCTCATCACCCACCACTTGCGGATCAAGCTGGCGCGAAGTGGAATCGAGCGGGTCCACTGCGGGGTAGATACCCAGCGCGGCGATATCGCGCGACAGCACCACGGTTGCATCCAGGTGGGCGAAGGTCGTCGCCGGCGACGGATCGGTCAAGTCATCGGCAGGCACGTACACGGCCTGGATGGAAGTGATCGAACCGGTCTTGGTGGAGGTAATGCGTTCTTGCAGTACGCCCATTTCTTCGGCCAGCGTCGGCTGATAGCCCACGGCGGACGGCATCCGGCCCAGCAAGGCGGATACTTCGGTACCGGCCAGCGTGTAGCGATAGATGTTGTCGACGAAGAACAGGATGTCGCGGCCTTCGTCGCGGAAGTATTCAGCCATGGTCAGGCCGGTCAGCGCCACACGCAGACGGTTGCCCGGCGGCTCGTTCATCTGGCCATAGACCATGGCCACCTTGTCGAGCACGTTCGAATCCTTCATTTCGTGATAGAAGTCGTTCCCTTCGCGGGTACGCTCCCCTACGCCGGCAAACACGGACAGACCCGAGTGCGCCTTGGCGATGTTGTTGATGAGCTCCATCATGTTCACGGTCTTGCCCACACCCGCGCCGCCGAACAGGCCCACCTTGCCGCCCTTGGCAAACGGACACATCAGGTCAATCACCTTGATGCCGGTTTCCAGAAGATCGATGGTCTGGTTCAGCTCGTCGAACTTCGGTGCTGGCTGGTGAATCGAGCGCACGGTCTCGCTTTCGACCGGGCCAGCTTCATCCACCGGCGAACCCAGCACATCCATGATACGACCGAGAGTGGCTTTGCCGACCGGCACCGAGATCGGCGCACCGGTGTTGAGCACACCGAGGCCGCGCTTCAAGCCATCGGTCGAACCCATCGCAATCGTACGAACAATGCCATCACCGAGTTGTTGTTGCACTTCCAGCGTCAGCTCGCCCTCGACGAGCTTCAACGCGTCATACACCTTGGGCAGGGCCTCGCGCGGAAATTCCACGTCAACGACCGGGCCGATGATTTGAACGATTTTCCCTTGGCTCATTGCAGTTC
Organism: Formivibrio citricus; assembly: GCF_900115065.1. Classification (GTDB taxonomy): domain Bacteria; phylum Pseudomonadota; class Gammaproteobacteria; order Burkholderiales; family Chitinibacteraceae; genus Formivibrio; species Formivibrio citricus. The sequence continues at coordinate 84,794 of NZ_FOVE01000013.1, forward strand.
CTAATCCAGTTGATTCTGCATTCCGTTAAACCGCGGCCGCGCCGGACACGATTTCAGAAAGTTCCTTGGTAATGGCTGCCTGGCGAGTCTTGTTATACAAGAGCTGCAAGTTGCCAATCACTTTTTCGGCATTGTCGGTCGCCGACTTCATGGCCACCATGCGCGCCGCCTGTTCCGACGCCATGTTTTCCGCCACGGCCTGATAAATAAGCGCTTCGAGATAGCGATTCATCAAGTCGTCGATCACGGTCTTGGCGGCCGGCTCGTAGAGATATTCCCAGTTGTAACCATGTTCGGGCTGACCAAAAGCCTCGCCAGACAATGGCAACAATTGTTCGCACACGGGCTCTTGCTTCATGGTGTTCACGAAGCTCGTATAGACCATGTGCACCTCATCCACATCGCCCGCGATGTAGGCATCAACCATGGCCTTGATCGGGCCAATCAGTTGTTCAAGGTGCGGGGTATCTCCCAAGCCATGCGCCGAAGAAACCACCTTGGCGCCATTGCGGCTCATGAAACCCAACCCCTTGTTGCCGATTGCCGTAACCACGGTTTCCACGCCGGCATCGCGCCAGCCCTTCATGCGGTTGACGGCCAAACGCAGCGAATTGGTATTAAGACCCCCACACAAGCCCTTGTCGGAGGTCACCACAATCAACCCCACGCGCCTGACGTTTTCGCGCGCCAGCAAATACGGATGCGGATATTCCACCAACGCCTTGCTGAGGTGAGCCGCCACGTTGCGGATTTTCTGGCCGTAGGGACGCGCAGCTTTCATGCGATCCTGGGCCTTGCGCATCTTCGACGTGGCGACCATCTCCATGGCGCGGGTGATCTTCTGCGTATTCCTGACGCTTTTGATCTTGGTCCGAATTTCTTTTCCGCCTGCCATGATTTGATCCTTGTTTTATCGTCTCAAATCAGTAGGCAGCGCCAGCCTTGAACGAATCCACCGCTTTGAGGATGGTAGCTTCGTCGTCTGCAGCCATGTCGCCTTTCTCGTCGATCCGGGCCAGTACCTCTGCATGCGCCGTCTTGAGGTGGGAAAGGAATGCAGCTTCAAAAGCAAGCGCACGATCCACTTTGACGTCGTCATAGCAGCCCTTGTTGATGAGCAACAGAGTAATGGCGAGTTCGGAAACCTGCAGCGGCGAATACTGCGCCTGCTTCATGAGCTCGGTCACCATGCGACCGCGGTCGAGCTGCTTGCGAGTGGCTTCGTCGAGGTCCGATGCAAACTGGGCGAATGCAGCCAGTTCGCGGTACTGAGCCAGCGCCAGACGCACGCCGCCGCCGAGTTTCTTGATGACCTTGGTCTGTGCAGCACCGCCGACGCGGGACACCGAAATACCGGCGTTCATGGCAGGACGGATACCCGCGTTGAACAAGTCGGTTTCCAGGAAGATCTGGCCGTCGGTAATCGAAATCACGTTGGTCGGAACGAAAGCGGACACGTCGCCAGCTTGGGTTTCGATGATCGGCAGCGCGGTCAGGGAGCCAGTCTGGCCCTTTACTTCGCCGTTGGTCAGACGTTCTACGTATTCCGGATTCACGCGGGCAGCGCGCTCCAGCAGACGGGAGTGGAGATAGAACACATCGCCCGGGAAGGCTTCACGGCCCGGCGGACGACGCAGCAACAGCGAAATCTGGCGATAGGCAACGGCTTGCTTGGAAAGATCGTCATAAACGATCAGTGCGTCTTCGCCACGATCCCGGAAGTATTCGCCCATCGCGCAACCGGAGTAAGCCGCGATGAACTGCATTGCTGCAGATTCCGCCGCTGCGGCAGCCACGATGATGGTGTGATCCATTGCACCATGCTCTTCGAGCTTGCGTACCACGTTGGCAATCGAAGAGGCCTTCTGGCCAATCGCCACATAGATACAGGTGCAGTTCTTGCCTTTCTGGTTAATGATGGCATCAATCGCCACGGCGGTCTTGCCGGTCTGGCGATCGCCGATGATCAGCTCGCGCTGGCCGCGACCGATCGGCACCATGGTGTCGATGGCCTTGATACCGGTTTGCAGCGGCTGGGAAACCGATTGGCGGGAAATCACGCCCGGAGCGATCTTCTCGATCGGGCTGGTTTGCTTGGTATTCAGCGGCCCCTTGCCATCGATCGGCTGGCCCAGTGCATCGACCACGCGGCCAATCAATTCGCGACCGACCGGCACTTCCAGGATGCGGCCGGTACATTTGACTTCGTCGCCTTCGGTAATGTGCTTGTAGTCGCCCAGCACCACCGCGCCCACCGAATCACGCTCAAGATTGAGCGCCAGACCAAACGTATTACCCGGGAATTCCAGCATTTCGCCCTGCATCACGTCCGACAGGCCGTGAACGCGGACAATACCGTCGGTCACGGAAACCACGGTACCTGTGGTGCGCGTCTGGGCGCCTTCGGCCAGATTCTGGATCCGGGCCTTAATCAGCTCGCTGATTTCAGACGGATTGAGTTGCATGTTTTCTCCTAATTCTTCAGGCTCGCGGCCAGTGCGGACAGCTTGCCACGCACGGACGCATCGACCACCAGATCGCCAACAGTCACCTTGACGCCCCCGATCAGGGCTGAGTCGACAGTCACTGAGGCATTGACCTTGCGATTGAGTTGCCGGGACAGCGTCGTAGTCAAATCGGCCAGTTGCGCGTCGGTCAGCGCGTACGCCGACTCGATCAATGCGTCAACTTGGCCTTCGCTGGCTGCTTTCAGTTCCTCAAACAAGGTCGCAATGGAAGACAGCACCAAGAAGCGCCGATTTTCCAGTATGGTCGAGATGAAATTGCTCACCTCCGGCATGACATCCTTGCCAAGCAACTCCAGAAGCAGTGCTTTGGTTTGCGCCACAGAAAACTGTGGATCGGCAACCACCGCCTGTGCCTCCTTGTTGCCGGCGATCAGCGCCAGCTTGGCGAGAGATTCAGACCAGGCATCAAGCGAGCCGGACTCCTTGGCCAGCCGAAATACCGCCTCGGCATAAGGGCGTGCAACGGTAGTGAGTTCTGCCATTTGCGTTACAGCCCCGCTTTGATCGACGCCAGAATGTCGGCGTGCTTGTTCTGATCGACTTCGCGCTGCAGGATTTTTTCCGCGCCGGCAACGGCCAGTTCGGCCACCTGCTGACGAAGAGTTTCCTTCGCATGCTGGACTTGTTGTTCGATTTCGGCCTGGGCACCGGCAATCAGGCGATTGCCTTCCTGCTTTGCGTCGTCCTTGGCTTCATCGACAATTTGCGCTGCACGCTTCTCTGCTTGCGCGACAATCTCGGCAGCATGCTGCTTGGCTTCGCGCAGCCGTTCGGCAGCGCGTTTCTCGGCCAACTCCAGATCCTGTTTGGCGCGATCCGCTGCAGACAGCCCCTCGGCGATCTTTGCGGCTCGTTCATCCATGGCCTTGACCAGCGGCGGCCAGACAAATTTCATGGTGAACCACACCAGGATGGCGAAAGTAATCGCCTGCCCGATGAGGGATGCGTTGATATCCATGAGTGCGTTCCCCGGTTACTGACTGAACAACCCAAGTCGTCCAGCCGGAAAATTACTTGATAACGGCGAGCAGCGGGTTGGCAAACGCAAACATCAGGCCGACGGCAACGGTGATAATGAAGATGGCGTCCACCAGACCGGCGATCACGAACAGCTTCGGCTGCAGGGCGTTCATCATTTCCGGCTGACGGGCAGCAGATTCAAGGAAACGGGAACCGACCAGTGCCACGCCGATCGCCGCACCGATCGCAGCCAGACCGATCATTACACCAATGGCAATCACGGTTACCGATTGAACTTGAGCCAGAAATTCCATGTGTTTTCTCCTAAATGAAAGACGGGTAATACGTTTACAACAAGGTTGAACAAACAGCCGATCAATGCTCTTCAACGGCCAAACTGCAATAAACAATCGTCAACATCATGAAAATATATGCTTGCAGGATCACGATCAGGATGTGGAAGATCGCCCACGGCGCTCCGCCCACCCACTGCGCCCACCAAGGCATCAGTGCGATCAGCATGAAAACCAGCTCGCCGGCGAACATATTGCCCATCAACCGCATTGCGAGCGACAGCATCTTGGAAAAGTATTCAACCAGCTGCATGAAGAAGTTGACCGGAGCCAGCAACAGAATCATCACCGGATTGTGGGCATGGAAAGGCGCGGTAAACAGCTCTTTGAGGAAGCCGGCAGGCCCCTTGGCCGCAATACCCAAGGCTACGGTGCACAGCACCACGGAAATCGACATGGCCAGCGTCTGGTTGATGTCAGCGGTCGGAACAACTCGCAGATATACATGATGTGGATCGGCATGGAAGAAGGTCATGGCGAACCACTGCGCCAGCTTGGGCAGCAGATCGACCGGCAGGAAGTCCATCGAGTTCATCAGGACAACCCACATGAAAACAGTCAGTGAAAGTGGCCCGACCAGATTCGACCCCCTGCCATGGAAGGCCCCCTTGACTTGGCTGTCAACCATGTCGACGATCATTTCGATGACATTCTGCAAGCGACCGGGAACTCCAGAAGTCGCCCGGCGCGCGACATAGGCAAACAGCGCCAGGAAAACAAAACCCGTCAGCAGCGCCACCCAGAAAGTATCCAGGTGAAAAGACCAGAAGCCATCGCCCACCTTCCAGAATTTCAGGTGATGCTGGATGTATTCGGTAGGATTGGCAGGTACGTATGCGTGTTGTCCAGACATGATTCAACCGTCAGTTTTTTATCAAGAGTCCAAACCAGTAAGCACTATAGGCAGCAAGGCAACCGCCTACAACAAGAAACCATTCTGCTTGCCGGAAAAAAAACAGCACCACCACCAGTGCGGCAGCGATTCCTGCCAGCTTCGCCAACTCGGCAACAAAGAGCAAGTACAAAATTGCCGTCGAGCTGAAGTCGCCTTCATTGATCTTGCGCAGGGCCACGAAATACAGCAAGCCTCCAGCAATTGCGATCCCAGCTCCCAGCAATCCGGAAAGTGCTGAGGCCCAGCCTTTCGGCATGAGTAGCAGAAAAAAAATCAGTGCGATCCAGCACTGAATCCTGACCACTGCCCGTATGGGAGTCCTTGCAGCCACATTCAACCCTGCCCTCAATAAAGCCAATAAAGGCAATAAAAGCGGTGAAGCGAATCGATTGTGCGCCACACAAACTTACGCCGTCAAGCGCTGACAGCTGTTTGAGTCAGCGGTTATTTGAGCATTGACAACAAGCCGTCAAGCTGCTCAAGGCTGGCATAATCGATCACCAGCTTGCCCGCGCCCCGGTGCCCCGGCGCAATAGTCACACGCGCACCGATTCGCTCGGAAACCTCTTCCTGAAGCCGGCGCACATCGGGGTCAACCTCGCGATTCAGCTTGCTCTCCGCAGGCTTTTGAATGCGCTTGACCAGGGCTTCGGTTTCACGCACGGAGAGCCCCTTGAGCGCTACGGTCTTGGCCGCTTCCAGTTGCTTGAGCGCATCCAGCGGCAGAAGGGCGCGGGCATGCCCCATGTCGAGCTGTCCGTTCATCAGCATGTCGCGCACCGGCTCGGTCAGATTGAGCAGGCGAAGCAGATTGGTGACGGTCGTGCGCGATTTGCCCACTGCATCCGCTGCCACCTCATGCGTCATGTCGAATTCGTCGATCAAGCGCTGGATACCGATTGCTTCTTCCAGCGGATTGAGGTTCTCGCGCTGGATGTTCTCGATCAGGGCCATCGCCAGTGCGGCCTCGTCGGGAATCTCGCGCACCAGCGTCGGGATCTCGGTCAAGCCGGCCAGTTCGGATGCCCGCCAGCGACGCTCGCCGGCGACGATTTCGTAACGGTCATCACCGACTGGGCGCACCAGCACCGGCTGCATCAACCCTTGTGCCCGGATCGAAGCAGCCAGATCCTCCAGCGCCTCCGGATTCATCTGCGTCCGTGGTTGGTATTTGCCAGGCTGCAATGCGGCAATCGGCAATATCTGCAGCGACTCGGAGGTATTTTCGCCCATCAGGGCATCCAGCCCCCGCCCCAATCCCTTGAATTTTTTGTTCATGCTGTCACGGCTTCCTGAGCGTTGCGGCGGGCCAGCAATTCTTCCGCCAACTGCAGATAGGCTTGCGCCCCTTTGGATGATTTGTCATACGCCAGAATGGGGCGGCCATAGCTGGGGGCCTCTGCCAGGCGGATATTGCGCGGTATGACGGTGTGGTAAAGCTTGGATGTGAAATGCCGCACCAGTTGATCGGACACTTGCTGGGAAAGTGTGCTGCGCGGGTCATACATCGTGCGCAGCAACCCTTCTATTTCAATCTTGCGGTTCAGCGATTGCTTGATGCGCTTGAGGGTATTGACCAGATCGGTCAACCCTTCCAGAGCGAAATACTCGCATTGCATCGGGATCATTACCGCATCGGCCGCCACCAGACCGTTGAGCGTCAGGAGATTGAGCGCCGGCGGGCAATCGATCAGGACATAGTCATAGTCCGCCGCCAATTCCGCCAGCGCCTGCTTGAGACGGGATTCGCGCTGCTCGGCCTGCACCAGTTCGACTTCAGCCCCAGCCAGATCGCGGCACGCCGGCAGCAGCCCGTAGCCGCCGGTTTCCGACGCCTGGACGACCTGGTGCACGGAAGACTCACCGATCAACAGCGTGTAGATCGAATGCTTGAGGTGCGTTTTGTCCACGCCGCTGCCCATGGTGGCATTCCCTTGCGGGTCGAGGTCCACCAACAGCACCCGTTTGCCAAGATGAGCAAGGCTCGCGGCAAGATTGACCGCGGTCGTGGTTTTGCCCACGCCCCCTTTCTGATTCGCAATGGCCAGCACCCGCATCAGTTTCTCCAGATCAAGCCGGTACGACACGCACCAGATGACGCTCGGCTTCGATGCCGGGCACCTTGAGATGATCCACGCCCGCGACTTTGACATCCGCAGGCAGCAGCGCAATCTCTTCATGCGGATAGACGCCCTTCAGCGCCATCCAGCTCCCGTCCTCCGCCAGTAGATGCCGAGTCAGTTTCACGAATTCCGACAAATCGGCAAAGGCCCGGGAGGTAATGATATGGAAAGGCGTCTCCGGGCGATAGTGCTCGACGCGCTCGGTCACCACCCTGACGTTATCCAGCTTCAACTCCAGCACGGCCTGGCGCAGGAAAGTGGTTTTCTTGTGGTTGCTGTCGAGCAAGGTCACTTGCCAGTCGGGACGTGCAATCGCCAGCGGAATACCCGGCGTACCGAACCCCGAACCGACATCCAGGATATGCAGGTCATCCCCTTCAAACACCGGCAACGGCGCCAGCGAATCAAGCAGATGATGGGAAACCATGCGCTCCGGTTCGCGGATCGCCGTCAGGCTGTAGACCTTGTTCCACTTGGCCAGAAGCGCCACGTAGGCGAGCAGCTTTTCCTGTTGCCCGGCATCCAGCGCCAGTCCCATCGTTTCCTGTCCCGTCGCCAGTTGCGCGGCCAGATTCTGCGTCATTCATTCCACCTTGCCTGCCGCATCGGCAAGCTGTTTTTTCTTCAGAAACACCAGCAACAACGCGATGGCCGCCGGAGTAACCCCGGAAATACGCGAAGCCTGGCCAAGGGTTTCCGGCCGCTGTTTACCGAGCTTTTGCTGTATTTCCTTCGACAGCCCGGAAACCTGGCTGTAATCGAAATCGGCAGGCAGCGTCACATGCTCCATATTGTCGCGTCGGGCCACCTCGTTCTGCTGGCGCTCGATATAACCCTGATATTTGAGCTGGATTTCCACCTGCTCGGCCACTTCCGGTTCCGCGACACCCGGCCCGGCCAGGGACAGCGTCATCAATCCGGCGTAGTCCACTTCCGGACGGCGCAGCAAATCGGCCAGCGTGAATTCGCGCTCAATCTGCTTGCCGAGCAGGCGTTCGGCCTCGGCAGCATCCAGAATACGCGGATTGACCCATGTCGATTGCAGTCGCTGCTTTTCCGCCTCGATCGCATCGCGTTTGCGGCAGAACCTTGCCCATTGCTCATCTCCGATCAGGCCCAGTTTGCGGCCGGCATCGGTCAGACGCAGATCGGCGTTGTCTTCGCGCAACTGCAGACGGAACTCGGCCCGGCTGGTGAACATGCGGTAAGGTTCGGTCACGCCCTTGGTAATCAGGTCGTCCACCAGCACGCCGAGATACGCTTCGTCGCGACCGGGGCACCAGGCTTCCTTGCCCTGCGCCTGCAGCGCCGCATTCAGGCCGGCATGCAGTCCTTGCGCGGCAGCTTCTTCATAACCCGTCGTGCCGTTGATCTGACCAGCAAAAAACAAGCCGTCGATCGACTTGGTTTCGAACGAAGCTTTCAGGTTACGCGGGTCGAAATAGTCATACTCGATCGCATAGCCGGGGCGCAGGATAAAGGCATTCTCCAGCCCTTTCATCGAGCGGATGGCCGCCAACTGAATATCGAACGGCAGACTGGTCGACACCCCGTTCGGGTAGAACTCGTGCGTGGTCAGGCCTTCCGGCTCCAGGAAAATCTGGTGACTTTCCCGGTCGGCGAAGCGGTTGATCTTGTCCTCGATCGACGGACAATAGCGCGGCCCAACGCCCTCGATCTTGCCCGTGAACATCGGGCTGCGGTCGAAACCGGAACGGATGATCTCGTGGGTACGCAAGTTGGTATGCGTCACCCAGCACGGCAACTGCTTCGGATGCATGGCGCGCGAGCCGCGCACCGAAAACACCGGTTCGGGATCGTCTCCGGGCTGGGCCTCCAGCACGGAAAAATCGATTGTCCGGCCATCGATACGCGGCGGCGTTCCGGTTTTCAGGCGCCCAGCAGGCAGATGCAGTTCGCGCAGCCGCACGCCCAGTGTCGTAGCTGCCGGATCGCCCGCGCGCCCGCCCACATAGTTTTCCAGACCGATGTGTATCTTGCCCGAGAGAAACGTCCCGGCCGTCAGCACCACGGTTTTGCTATCGAAACGGATGCCTGCCTGCGTCACTACGCCAGCCACCCGTTCGCCTTGCATGATCAGGTCATCCGCCTGTTGCTGGAAAATATCGAGGTTTTCCTGGTTTTCCAGCATGCTGCGAATCGCGGCTTTGTACAGGACGCGGTCGGCCTGGGCGCGTGTTGCGCGCACGGCCGGCCCCTTGCTGGAGTTGAGCGTGCGGAACTGAATGCCGCCCATATCGGTGGCCAGCGCCATCGCGCCCCCCAGGGCATCGACTTCGCGCACCAGATGGCCCTTGCCGATCCCGCCGATCGAAGGGTTGCACGACATCTGGCCGAGCGTTTCGATATTGTGGGTCAGAAGCAGTGTTTTGCAGCCCATGCGGGCCGCGGCCAACGCGGCTTCGGTACCGGCATGGCCGCCGCCGATCACGACGACGTCATAGCGAGTGGGATATAGCATCAGACGTGCTCGCATCCGGGAGAAAAGGGCAGGTATTTTACGCCCAATCAGTGGCTTGCGTCAGCCCACGCGGCCACGAGGGCCGCTCCCACGATTCCGGCCTGGTTGCGCAATGCGGCCGGCAGAACCGGCGTCCGCAGCTTGAGTTCCGGAATGAAGCGCTCGTGCTTGCGGCTGATCCCCCCTCCCAGAATGAAAAGATCGGGGGAAAAGAGCAGTTCAAGGTGGGCCAAGTATTCATTCAAGCGTTTGCTGTAAGTGCGCCACCCCAGCGAGTGCCGCTCCTTGGCCTTGGCCGAGCAATATTTTTCGGCGATATCGCCCTTGAACTGCAAATGGCCCAGCTCGGTATTGGAAACCAGCCGGCCATCCACGATCAGGGCACTGCCGATCCCCGTGCCGAGCGTCAGCACGATCACTGTACCCGCCACGCCCTTGGCTGCGCCGAAAACGGTCTCGGCAAGCCCTGCCGCATCGGCATCGTTGAGCAACACGACGGGGCGTTCCAGCGCAAGGGAAAGGATGTCTTGGGCCGGCGCGTCGATCCAGCTCTTGTCCACGTTGGAAGCCGAACGGGTGACGCCATGCTGGACGATTGCGGGAAAAGTGCAGCCGACAAGACCGGAGAATTCGAAGCGGTCCGCAAGCTCGCGAACCGCCTGCGCGACGGCTTCCGGGGTGGCAGGCTGCGGCGTTGCCAGATGGGCCCGTTCCGACAGCAAAGCGCCGGTCGAGACATCCACCAGCGCGCCCTTGATACCGGAGCCTCCGATATCGATCCCCAATACCGTGCCGAACGCCGGGAGAGTCCGGTCGGGGCATACGGATGACACTTCCATCAGCGCCGCACCGGTCCTTGCAACTCAATGAGACGCCGCTTGTCCGCTTCAGCCCGCGCCGTAATGGCGGCAATTTCTTCGTCCATCTTGCGCGCTTCCGCTTCCAGCGTTGCCAGTTCCTTGCGGGCAGCATCCAGATTGCTCTTGATGGAGTCGGGCACAGGTTTACCGGCGGCAGACAGGGTTTCGGCCTGAGTATTCAACCGGCTGCTCTTTTCGCCCACGGATTGCTGTTGCAGCTTGTTGGTCTGCAATCGGGCCCGCACTGCCTCAATCTGCCGGTCACGCAGGAAATCGATTTCCTCGGGCTTGGAAAAAGACTGTCGCAGTGCGTTGTCACGGCGTTTCTGCTCAATCAGTTTCTGTTGTTCCTCGGCGCGCAGAGCCGCATCACCCGCCGAGGCCGCTTTGGCCGGCGTCTTGCGGACCACGCCGCGCTGGTCCAGCTCCGATACGCCTTTGGCTCCGGCAGGCGGGGGCTTGTCGCTGAATTGCACGCGGCCGTTCTCGTCCACCCATTTGTACAGGCGAGCTTCTGCAGCCAGCGAAGCGATTGCCAGCAAGGTTGTCACGAAGAAAATGCCTGTCTTTTTCATGAGGTGCTCTGAGATTTCAGATTCCGTATTGGGCTCGATAAGCCCCGACTCTTTTCTCGTTTTCGACCATTTCCGGTCGATCCGCAAGATAAGCCAGCAAATCGTCGAGCGAAGCGATGCTGATGACCGGGATGCCATAGTCGCGCTCGACTTCCTGCACCGCCGACAATTCACCCTGCCCGCGCTCGCGCCGGTCCAACGCAATCACCACCCCCGCCGGCTCGGCGCCTGCGGCACGGATCATTTCCACCGATTCACGCACCGAGGTTCCGGCCGAAATGACATCGTCGATGATCAGCACCCGCCCCTTGAGTGGCGCGCCAACCAGAACGCCGCCTTCGCCGTGATCTTTGGCCTCTTTGCGGTTGTAACAGAACGGTGTTTCTCGTCCGCTATCGGCCAAAGCAACTGCCGTAGCTGCTGCCAGCGTAATGCCCTTGTAGGCCGGGCCGAACAGCACATCGAACTGAACATCCGATGCCTGGATTGCCTTGGCGTAAAAACGCGACAGCGAACCCAGCGCCGTACCGGTGTAGAACAAGCCGGCATTGAAAAAGTACGGGGAAGCTCGCCCGGCCTTGGTGATAAACTCGCCGAAACGCAGCACATTCTGTTCAACGGCAAAGGCAATAAAATTGCGGCGAAAATCGCTCATGCAGAATTCCTGTGTCTTGTCTGATTGCGTACAGACCCCAAGGATAGCAATTTTCAGGAGCAAGTTCATTCATGCGTATCATCGGAGCCAACCTCAACGGCATTCGTTCTGCGAACAACAAGGGTTTTTTTGACTGGCTCGCCGCACAGGATGCCGACATCGTGGCCGTTCAGGAACTGAAAGCCCAGGAAGCGGATATCGCGCAGGCATTGCGCAATCCACACGGATTTCACGGTTACTTCCACTACGCGGAGAAAAAAGGCTACAGCGGGGTCGGGCTTTATTGCCGCCGCGAGCCGGACCGGGTCATTGAGGGGTTGGGTATCCCCGATATCGATTCAGAAGGCCGCTACCTGGAGGCCCGGTTCGGCAACCTGTCCGTGGTCTCGCTCTATCTACCCTCGGGCTCCAGTTCGGAAGAGCGCCAGCAAGCCAAATTCACCTTTATGGACCATTTTCACCCGCATCTGGAGAACCTCATCGCCAGCCAGCGCGAAGTCGTCCTCGTTGGCGACTGGAACATTGCCCATCGCGAAATCGATCTGAAAAACTGGAAAGGCAACCAGAAAAATTCCGGTTTTTTACCCGAAGAGCGCGCCTGGATCGGCCAACTGTTTGACGGACTGGGGTACGTCGATATCTGGCGCACACTCCACCCCGAAGATCCCGGCTACACTTGGTGGTCTAACCGCGGGCAGGCTTATGCCAAGAATGTCGGCTGGCGCATCGACTACCACATTGCCACACCCGGCATAGCAGCTGCTGCCCAATCCGCGCAGGTCTACAAAGGAGAAAAATTCTCGGACCATGCGCCGTTGATCGTGGATTACGACTGGCCGGGTTGAGTATCGATTGCCGGCTCATTCCATGGCGCCACTTTCAACAGCAGAGTCATCCCCGGCACAGCCAACACTGTACACAACACAAAAAAATTGAACCAGCCAAGATACTCGACCAGCCAGCCCGCGCTGGCATTGATGAAGGTGCGCGGTACCGCCATCAGGCTGGTAAACAACGCAAGTTGGGTGGCCGTATAGGCCGGGTGCGTCATTCGCGCCATCCAGGCAACGAACGCCGTCGTTCCCAGACCAACACCAACCGCTTCGGCTGCGATCACGACAGCCAGGATCGCGAGGCGCGGAGCATCGGATGGAGCGGGACCGCGCCAAGCCAGCCAGGCAAATCCCAGAATGGCCGCCCACTGCAAAAAACCGAATACCCATAAGGCCCGATTGATTCCCAGTCTGACCATCCACACTCCACCAACCAGACCCGCAATCACGCTCGGCCACAGACCGGCGTTCTTGGCAACAATGCCGATTTCAGTTTTCGAGAATCCCATATCGAGGTAGAACGGCGTGGCAAGCGCAGTACACAGCGAATCGCCCAGCTTGTAGAGCAGGATGAAAACAAGAACCAGCAGGGCCGACTGAATTCCTTGCCGATTGAAAAATTCATGAAACGGCTCTACCACCGCTTGGCGCAGTGTCCGGGGCGAGCCAAACATACCTGCTGGTTCGGCCACCCACAAGGTCATCGCCACGCCAGGCAGCATGAACAAGGCGGTGATGATGAAAACCGCGTTCCATGGCAAATGATCGGCAAGGATCAGGGAGATGGCTCCAGGAACCAAACCGGCAATCTTGTACGCATTCACATGGATGGCGTTGCCCAGGCCCAACTCGATTTCCGGGAGCAATTCGCGGCGGAACGCATCCAGAACGATATCTTGCGTCGCAGAAAGAAAAGCAATGGCAGCGGTCAACAGCAGGACCACTTCAATTTGCACTGAAGGTGCGATCTGACCAAGCGCAGCAATCGCGCCAACCAGCAGAATCTGTGTGACAAGCATCCAGCTACGGCGGCGACCAAGCAACGGCAAGGCATAACGATCCAGCAAGGGCGACCAGACAAATTTCCAGGTGTAGGGGAATTGGATCAGGGCAAAAGCACCGATCATCTTGAGGCTCAGGCCCTCCGTCTTGAGCCAGGCAGGCACCAGGTTGAGCAGCAGATAGAGCGGCAATCCGGAACTAAAGCCGGTCAAGGTGCAGACCAACATGCGGCGGGTCAGAAGAAGTTGCCTCCAATTGGCTGTGGGCATAGCAAATCCTGTCACAAAAGAGCCCTAACCTTACCCAAAAACACGCGCCACCGCTAATCCAAAGCAGTCCGGGCGGCGGCGCAGTGGATGGTCATCTAAGATAAAAAAAAGCAACATACGATGCGAGCCGATCATGAGCCACCCTCCTCATTTACAGCAACAACAAAATATCGCCGCCCCGCTTTCCGGAGACCCTGCCTCGCAACTCAGCAGTGAAACTGCGATTTCCGATCCCGTCGTGGTTCCCAACTCCGTAGGTTTGCATGCTCGCCCTGCTGCGTCGCTGGTCAATGCAGCCAAAGCCTATTCGTCCGAAATCCGCTTGCGCCGTGGCAACCGGGATGTAAATGCCAAATCTCTGGTCTCGATCATGAGTCTGGGTGTCAAGCAGGGGGACTCGGTCCTGCTTTCCGCTATCGGCCCCGACGCCCGAGAAGCAGTACAGAAACTGGCCGAACTGATTGCAACGGGGTGTGGAGAAGGAGAGGCCGAATCGACACTGCCCCCGATGCCCTCGGCAATTCCAGCAGAAAAAAACATCGCTTTGTCCTGTGCACTGAATGGCATTCCCTCGGCACCTGGAATGGCAGTCGGTGTCATCGTTCAAGTCCGGCAAGAAGAAATCGTCGTCAAGGAACGGGGTGAAGACCCCCTGCTCGAACGCCAGCAACTCGACGAGGCATTACGGGAAGCTGCCATACAATTGGAGGCGCTGCACGCCACCATTGCCGACCCAGACAAGGCCGCCATCTTCGCCGCCCACGAAGAGCTTCTCAGCGATCCGGAATTGCTGGATCTGGTTGTATCCGGAATCAGCCATGGTCAAAGCGCCGCGTATGCATGGCAAGCCGCCTGCAAAGCCTATGCCAACCAACTCGCAGCGCTCAAAGATGAGGTTCTTGCCGGGCGCGCCAATGACATCCGGGATGTCAGCCGACGGGTTCTGAAACTTCTGGCGGGAGTGACAGAAGAGGTCCCAGCACTGCCTGATAATGCCATCCTCATTGCGGAAGACATGACTCCTTCGGAAACCGCTCACCTTGATCGGGACAAAGTACTCGGTTTTTGCACAACAGGGGGCGGCGCAACCAGTCACGTCGCTATCCTGGCCAGATCACTTGGCCTGCCTGCTATTTGTGGCATTGAGGAACGTGCCCTACGGGTTGAGAACGGGACACCCGCCATTCTGGATGGATACAGCGGCACGTTGTCGCTCAATCCGCCTCCGCTAGCCATTGCCAAGGCCCGATCACAGCAAGCCCGTGTCTTGCGTCAACACGCCAATGCGATGGAACACGCGCAAGAGCACGCTTCGACCCTTGATGATCAGCGAATCGAGGTGGTGGCCAATATTGGCAGCGTAACCGAAGCCTTCGATGCAATTGCCCAAGGCGGGGAGGGTGTCGGGCTGCTACGCACGGAATTTTTATATCTGGAGCGCACGACGCCTCCCAGCGAAGCCGAGCAGGCAGCCAACTATTGTGCGATTGCCAAGACGCTCGGACCCAAAAACATTCTGGTCTTGCGAACGCTGGATGTGGGTGGAGACAAACCTTTGGCCTACTTGCCTTTGCCGGCAGAAGAAAACCCTTACCTCGGCATCCGCGGCATCAGATTACTTGCAGTAGAGCCCGAGATACTGCGCACACAGATCCGCGCAGCTTTGCAGGCAGCCAGCTTTACGCGCCTGCATCTGATGTTCCCAATGGTTGCTACGCTTGAAGAACTCCGGGAAGCACGCAAACTCGTAGAGGAAGAAAAAAAACAGCTCGGCAGCCATATGCCAGTCAATGTCGGCCTCATGATTGAGGTGCCATCAGCCGCGCTCATGGCAGAAAAATTTGCCAAGGAAGCGGATTTCTTCTCAATCGGCACCAACGACCTGACTCAATATACGTTGGCAATGGATCGAGGGCACCCCAAGCTGGCCGCAAGCGCCGACGCTTTTCATCCCAGCGTCCTTCAATTGATCGCGATCACAACCGCAGGAGCTCACAAGCATGGCAAATGGGTTGGCATTTGCGGAGGCATGGCATCGGATCCGCTGGCTGTCCCTCTGCTGATCGGGCTTGGAGTGGACGAACTTTCAGTTAGCATACCGAGCATCGCTACAACCAAGGCACTCATCCGCAAACTCAGCAAGGCCGAATGTGAAAAACTGGCGCGGCATGCTCTTGGAATGGAAACCGCCAGTGAAGTACGAGAACTATTCAACGGCTTTCTGGCACACAAATCGTAGCCGCATCTTGAAAAGCAAAACCCCCAGCCACGTTTGTAGCTGGGGGTTTTCTGAGGGGAAGTCTGGCGATGACCTACTTTCACACGGGAGCTCCGCACTATCATCGGCGCTGAGGCGTTTCACTGTCCTGTTCGGAATGGGAAGGAGTGGGACCGCCTCGCTAAGGTCGCCAGACATAACTGGTTGTGGGCTGTTCTTTGAACAGCACACTGAATCTGGAAGAAGTAACACTAGGTTTGATTGTTCGCTTACGCGTTTCAGATTATAGGATCAAGCCGCACGGGCAATTAGTATCGGTTAGCTTAACGCATTACTGCGCTTCCACACCCGACCTATCAACGTCCTGGTCTCGAACGACCC
>NZ_FOVE01000044.1 GCF_900115065.1 Formivibrio citricus
TATTGCGGCTCGCCCCCGAGCTGGCCGAGGATGCTGCGCATGGTGCGGATGGCGAGGAAGGCGACGATGCCGATCAATGCCACACCGATGACCAGCATCCTGGCGGCATCCTGCCAGAAGGCGCTATCTACATCGTCGACGAACGCACCATAGGCGATCATCCAGTTCCACGGCTCGAAAACCGTCGCGCCATTGATTTTCTTGTACTGGGTCTTGTCGCCGGAACCGGGACGCACGGCCATCAACGTGATAAACCCAACCCCTTTCTGGCTCTTGGCAATGTTTTCCTTGTAGACCTCGAGCACCGGCCGGCCATCGGGCGTCTTGCCGCCGGCATCGGGCTTGCCGATCCGCTTGACATCGCCATGCGACAACAGCATGTTGTCCGCGAGCGCCCGGATGATGAAGTAGTCTTCCTTGGTATTCTGGGCGGCAATCACTTCCACGGCCCGTTTCTGCGCCTCTTCGCGCGTCATCTTTCCTGCAGCTTCCTGCGCTTGGAAATATTTCATCTTGGCCTTGGCAAAAATAAGATGCTGGGCAATCTGCGACTCGCGCTCTTCGTACATGCTCTGGCGCAACTGCAGCAAGCCGCCAGCGGCCATCACCACCATGCCGATCAGTGCGGCAACGACGATAATCAAGATCCGGGTTCGTAAATTCATGGCAACCACTCCTCCAAACTTCATGTATTTATGTCTTGTTTTATAGATGCAACTACATAAACACTCTTTGTTTTTTTAAGTATTAGCATTTGCTAAACCGGTGGAGTCTACCGCAGCACACCCCCTTCGCAATTACACACTACTGACACAGATGTTTTGCTCATAAAAAAACCGGCACAAGGCCGGTTTATTGTCTTTCCAACGTTCAAAGTCTGAACCTCGCCGCCACCTGATTAAGCTCACGCGCCAGTTCATCGAGCTGGCGCACCTGGTCGTGCGCAGCCTGCACGGCGGCGTCGGATTCTTCGACCATCTGGGCGATGCGTTCGACGTTGCCGG
>NZ_FOVE01000017.1 GCF_900115065.1 Formivibrio citricus
AGGGTCGTTCGAGACCAGGACGTTGATAGGTCGGGTGTGGAAGCGCAGTAATGCGTTAAGCTAACCGATACTAATTGCCCGTGCGGCTTGATCCTATAATCTGAAACGCGTAAGCGAACAATCAAACCTAGTGTTACTTCTTCCAGATTCAGTGTGCTGTTCAAAGAACAGCCCACAACCAGTTATGTCTGGCGACCTTAGCGAGGCGGTCCCACTCCTTCCCATTCCGAACAGGACAGTGAAACGCCTCAGCGCCGATGATAGTGCGGAGCTCCCGTGTGAAAGTAGGTCATCGCCAGACTTCCCCTCAGAAAACCCCCAGCTACAAACGTGGCTGGGGGTTTTGCTTTTAGCGGTGCCAATTTTGTGGCGCAGATTAGATCGGCTCAGAGAGCATCTTGCTGCGCCGATTACTGCGGCAATGCCTTGTGTTTGGGCCACAACAGCCAAAGGTTTCCTGACTGTTTCATCTTCCCAGCCAGTTCTCCGGCGGTTTGTCCGGTGCCCCAGAAAAAATCTGCCCGTACCGAACCCCTGATTGCGCCGCCCGTGTCTTGTGCGGCTACCAGCCGCCGTATCGGCGCGGCATTGTCTGGGCGAGAAGTGGAGAGGTAGACCAGACTCCCAAGCGGTATGGTAGAAGGGTCTACAGCGATGCTGCGTTCAGCGGTCAAGGCTTGCCCCAACGAACCCGGCGGGCCGTCGTTGCCTGCGGGCAGTCTGCGGAAGAATACATAACTGGGATTGCTGTTCAACAGTGCTTCAATGCTCCCTGGGTTGGCTTTTGCCCATGAACGGATCGATTGCATGGAAACTTCGGAGGCGGTCAATTCGCCTTGCTGGACCAGCCAACGGCCGATGGGGCGGTAAGGGTGTCCGTTCTGGTCGGCATAGCCGAGGCGAAGCTCATTGCCGTTATCAAGCTTGATGCGTCCAGATCCCTGGATTTGCAGGAACTGGACATCCAGCGGGTCTTCCAGCCAGGCCAGAACTGGCGCGTCCACGCCATGTCGGGCGATTCCTGCCCGATCCGGGTAGGGGATGAGTCTCTGTCCGACGAGTTTGCCGCGGATTCGTTTGCCCTTAAGTTCGGGGTACAGCGATTCAAGCTCGACCGTGACGAGGTCGCGCGGGCGGGCGTGGAGTGGGTAACGGGCTGTTTCAGTCTGGGTCAGGCTTCCGGAATAGACTGGCTCAAAATAGCCGGTGATGAGACCGTTGCCGGAGCCATCCGGATTGACCAGCCGTACCGGCTGCAAACTGTTCTCAATGAAATGGCGGATCGTCTCGGCCGAGGCATCCTTGGGCGCCGCTGCACATATATCCTGCCATATGACATTGGCCTTGAGCCTTGAGCAGCCGGCGTACCAAGCTTTGTAACTGGCGGCTAGGTCGTCTCCGGGCCAGTCCGGCAAATCGTTCCACCCCACAGCCTGATAGCGCACGTATTGCTGTGTGGGCGGCAAGGCGCATGATGCCAGTACTAAGGCAACCGCGGCGGAAAGCAGTTTTTTGTGCGGGAACGACCCTTTCAAGGCGTGCCGTCCGCCTTGGGCTCAATGCCCTGCTTGAAGGCTTGCAGGCCGGCCTTTTGCAGCTCCAGGGTCTTGGCGGTCATCTGCAGCATGCCGATCTGCATGGTGAGCCACTGCTCGACCGTGCGGCACTCGATGATCTTGCGATCGATTTCTTCTTCCGTCAGTGGAGGCATGAAGGGGTTGGCATTGCTGCCGCCTTTCCAGAACTGATTGAAGAAGGCGAAGGGGTCGTTGGCGTTGAAGTCGCTCATGCTGTTTCCTTGGCTGGGCCGGTATTTGTTTCAATTCTAGCCGGCTGCAAGGAATTACACCATGGATTGAATGGGGACGCTTCCGTGTGGATGCGGAGCGTCCCCGATCTTTAGGGCCTGTTTACGCTCTGTCGCGAGAAGCCGCCAGCGGGGTGAAGAGCAGCGCATGAGCCCCGATCAAAGCCTCGCCGCAAGAGCGTAGGCGGGTTCTTAGAGGCTGACCGCGTGCTCGCGTGTGGAGTGGAAGACAATCTTGGGCCAGCGCTCCTGCGTCAATTCCAGATTGACGCGACTGGTTGCCAAGTAAGCCAAGCTATCTGCCGCGTCGCGAGCGAGGTTGTTGACGAGCTGCTTTTCAAAATCGGCGAGCATCTTTGGATCGTCGCAGGTGACCCAGCGTGCGGTATGCGTGTTGGTCGACTCGAAGATGGCCTCTACGCCGTATTCGTTGGCGAGCCGGCTGGCCACAACTTCGAATTGCAGTACGCCCACCGCACCCAGGATGATGTCGGCGCCGTTGAGCGGGCGGAAGACCTGTACCGCGCCTTCCTCGCCCAATTGCTGCAAGCCTTTTTGCAACTGCTTGATCTTGAGCGGATTGCGGATGCGTACGATACGGAAAAGTTCCGGAGCGAAGTACGGGATGCCGGTAAACGACAGCGCCTCGCCTTCGGTGAACGAATCGCCGATCTGGATGTTGCCGTGGTTGGGCAAGCCAATGATGTCGCCGGCATAGGCTTCCTCGACCTGCTCCCGGCCTTGCGCCATGAAAGTAACGACCGAGTTGGCTGCGATGTCGCGTCCCAGTCTCAGATGCTTGAACTTCATGCCGCGAGTGAATTCGCCGGAGCACACGCGCAGGAAAGCGATGCGGTCGCGGTGCTTCGGGTCCATGTTGGCCTGGATCTTGAACACGAAGGCAGAGAATTTCTCTTCAGTCGGATTGACCATGCGCACGGTGGCATCACGTTCGCCTGGAGACGGAGCCCAATCGACGAGCGCATTGAGAATTTCGCGCACACCGAAGTTGTTGATCGCCGAACCGAAGAATACCGGAGTCAGTTCGCCGGCGAGGAACTCTTCGAGCACGAACGGGTGGCTCGCGCCCTTGACGAGTTCCAGCTCCATGCGGGTCTGCTCGATTTCGAGCGGGAAGAGTTCGTCGAGACGCGGATTGTCGAGCCCCTGGATGACTTCGTCGACCAATTGGCCGGCTTTGTTCTCGCCGGCGCCGAACAACAGGATTTCGTCCTTCAGGATGTGGTAGACGCCACGGAAGGTCTTGCCCATGCCGATTGGCCAGGTGACCGGCGCGCAGCGAATTTTCAGCACCGATTCGACCTCGTCGAGCAACTCCAGGCTGTCTCGGACCTCGCGGTCGTACTTGTTCATGAAGGTCACGATCGGCGTGTTGCGCAGGCGGCATACGTTCAGCAGCTTGATCGTCTGTTCTTCGACGCCTTTGGCCGCATCGATCACCATCAGCGCCGAATCGACTGCGGTCAGCACGCGGTAGGTATCTTCCGAAAAATCTTGGTGGCCGGGGGTGTCGAGCAGGTTGACGACGTGGTCGCGGTAGTCGAACTGCATGACCGACGAGGCCACAGAAATGCCGCGTTGCTTTTCGATTTCCATCCAGTCAGAGGTCGCCGACTTGCCGCCTTTCTTGGCTTTCACCGCGCCGGCGAGCTGGATTGCGCCTGAAAACAGCAGCAGCTTTTCGGTCAGTGTGGTTTTACCTGCGTCAGGGTGGGAAATAATGGCAAAAGTGCGGCGACGGCCCACTTCGCGGACGATGTCTGACATGGTGATCTACAGCTTGAAGGGAAACGCGGAATTTTACGCGAATTCAGGATGTTTTGTTATGGGCTGGCTCTGCACGGAGCGGCGCAGGCAGAAGAACCGTAAAGACGGCGCCGCCATCGGGATGGTTTTCCGCAAAGATCTCGCCGCCGTGGTCGAGCATGATTTGCCGGCAAATGGAGAGCCCCAGCCCGGAGCCTCCGGATGTGGATACCTGCCGGCTTTGCTGGAACTTGTCGAAGATGCACTCCAGATCCTGTTCCGGGATGCCGGGGCCGACATCCCGCACTTTGACGCCGACGGCCGGAGATGTATCCAGCAGCTTTGCATCGCTGATGAAGCTGATGCAGATGCGACCGTTTTCCGGGGAGAACTTGATCGCGTTGGAAAGCAGGTTGACGATGACCTGGATCATTCGGGTCTTGTCATAGACCGCGATGATTTTGGGGGTGGATTCGTCCATTTCCAGTTGGATCTGCTTGTCGGCGAGCAGGGAGGATATTTCCGCAGTGGCATTGCGCACGGTATTTTGCAGGACATGGCGCGATTTTTCGTAAGTCATTTTGCTGGCTTCGAGCCGCGACATGTCGAGCAAGTCATTGAGCAGGACCAAGAGCCGCTTGCCGCTGGCATGAATGCGCTGGAAGTAGCGGATAAGATTGCTCAGATCCGTGAGGTTGGCTTTCTGCATGCCCATTTCGGAGAACGAGAGAATGGCATGCATCGGCGTACGCAATTCGTGCGACATGTTGGCCAGGAATGCGGATTTTGCCTGGTTGGCGAACTCGGCCGCTTCCTTGGCGGCAAGCAGTGAGTGTTCGTTTTCTTTTTGCAGTGAGATGTCGGTGATGAAGGCAAAAACGTATTCGATGTGTCCGTATTCATCCAGAATTGGCCCGGAAGTGGTCAGGAAAGGTCGGTTGATGCCGGCGGCTGCTGGCAGTTCGATTTCCTCAAATCGATGTTCTCCAGGCGGGGGGGCAGTGAGCGGAAAGATGCGTTTGCCAAGCTCTTCTCCCCAGATCTGTTCCGGGGAAAAACCAAGCAGTTTTTCGCTCCGGACTCCGAGCAGATTGCAGAATGCCGGGTTGATGTCGACGATTCGGCGTTCGGCATCGATCAGTGCGAAGCCATCGGCGGTGGTGTCGATGATGGTGCGCTTGAGGCGTTCGGATTGTCGCACAGCCTGGGCTGCAATCCGTTGGGCGGTGACGTCCTCAATGATCAGGATGACTCCCAGTTCGGGGTCATCCGGTTCCAGTGCCTTGGCAAACAGCATCGCCCAGAATGCTCGGCCATCCCTGCATTTCAGCTCGACCTCGCCCCGATAGACGGCGCCAAGATCAATACGCTCCTGGATGGCGTCGATCGTTTTCTGGTAGCGGCCATTTGATTCGTAGATGATATATTCGGGCTTGCCAGTGATGTTGTCGCTGGTGTAACCGAACAGTGTTTCGAAGGCGGGGTTGACGAGGCGGATGTGGCTTTTTACGGTCAGGGCGATGGCGAGCGGGCTGGCATCGAGCACGGCGCGTATTTCGGCGGTTCGTTCCTGAACCATTTCCTGCAGATGGTCGCGGTGGCGGCGAATTTCCCGCTCCGCCTCCTGGCGTTTGCTGATATCCCGCACGGTAACGCAAAGGAATCCCTGCTCGTCCTGCCTGACAGGCGCCAAGGTGATTTCAACGGGAAGTTGCGAGTCCAGTCCGGTGCGCAGATGCGTTTCGCGTACAAACCGTTGGTTGTGCTGCAGATCGTCACGCAGGTGTGTCCACTCGCCTTCTCCGATATGCAGCAGATCGGAGGCATGCATCTGCAGCAATTCCGTACGGGGGAGCGCTGTTACATCCGACAATTGCCTGTTGGCATAATTGATTTGGCCGGTTTCGTCGCACCAGAAAATCATGTCGGGGGATTCGTCGACCGTGAATTGGGTCAGGTGTAGCCTGGCTTCCGTATCCTCAACGCGCCTGATTTGGCGCATCAGCAGATAGAGCATGGCGCTGACAAAGGCCGATACGATGACGGCATAGGCCAGGCGCGCGAGCGTGTCCTGCCAGAAACTGGCCAGCACGCTTTCCTTGCGGGTGGCGATGCGCACGATCAGGGCTGAGTTGCCTTGACCTTTGAGCTGGGTAACAAGCTCTTTGGCGCCATAGGCATCGACAGCATCATAAAAGAGCGCGTCCCTTTGAAGCTGGCTGTCGAACAGCGCGGGGTTTTGCTCGCGAACGTTGCGCCCGAGCATGGCTGGCTCGTGGGGGTGATTGAGAACGGTTATGCCATCCTGGCGCAGTATCTGGATACGGGTGCCTGGCGGCAGGTGCAGCGAATTGTAAAATTGCAGGAAATAACCGGGTTCGACGCCAGCCAGCAGCAGTCCGCCAAAAACACCGTTTTTGAGCGTCAGGCGCATGGTGAGCGGAATCAGCCATTTGTAGTCGGTGCGGCTGATGACTGGTTCGCCGATTCGACCTTGTTTGCTGGGGTTGTCGCGATGGAAAGGGAAATATTCGCGGTCGGAAAGGTCGACTTTCCGTGTGGGATATTCCAAGCCGTGCATGCGCAGGATGCCGTTGGCGTCGATCGCGATGATGCCGCGGATCTGGGGCGTGAGCTGGATTTTTTCCCTGAGTCGTGTGTGCCCCCAGCGTTCATTGACCTTGCCGATGCCGCCTTCGCGTTCCAGATCTTCGCCGATGTTTTCCATGGCCTGTATGACGGAGACCAGGGAGCGTGTCAGGTGTTCGTCCAGCAGGCGGGCCAGCGATAGCGTCATGGCCTGGTTTTCGCGGATCCTGCGCTGATAGTCCTGGTAGGTGGACCAAGCGATGTGGCCCACCATGATGACGAGAGAAACCGCGTAAAGCAGCACCACGCTCTGGCGCAGGGAGCGCAGGAGCGGTTTGTCTCGCTGGCTGGCAGGCCAGTCGGAAAGCTGCTGAATGTTTTCCTCTGTCATCTCGAGGCGGCCAGTTTCTCCTCAAGCGCTTCCCAGCGCTCGAACTTGAGTTGCAACAGGGTTTCTGCTTCGTCAATTCTAGACTGCATTTCCCGCGCTTTCATCGGGGACTCGCGGTAAAGGGCCGGATCGGTCAAAGCCTGCTGCAACTGGCCGATTTCCTGTTCCAGTTCGGCGATTTCGTCGGGCAGCCGTGCGAGCTCTTTTTCCTCGTTCCAACTCAATTTTGGCTTGCGCGTCCGCTCTGCCGGCTTGCGTTCGGGTTGCGGAGCGGACTTTTTTTCCTTTTCGGCGGGTTGGGCCGCGGTCATGCGATTACGAGCTTCGATCCAGTCGGCGTAGCCGCCAGCGTTTTCAAACAGTTTTCCTGTGCCCTCGAAGGCGATCACTTGCGTGACGACGTTATCGAGGAAGGCCCGGTCATGGCTGACCAGAAACACGGTGCCGGGGTAGTCGGCCAGCAGTTGTTCGAGCAATTCCAGCGTGTCGATGTCGAGGTCGTTGGTCGGCTCGTCGAGCACCAGTACGTTGGCCGGGCGGGTGAACAGCCGTGCGAGCAAGAGCCGGTTGCGCTCCCCTCCGGAAAGTGATTTGACCGGGCTTCTGGCTCGCTCGGCGGGGAACAGGAATTCTTCGAGGTAGCCGATGACGTGTTTGCGTGCACCGCCTATTTCCACGTAGTCGTTGCCTTGGCCGACCGTGTCGAACACGGATTCTTCCTCGTCCAGCTCCTCGCGGAACTGGTCGAAGTAGGCGATCTGCAGGTTCGTTCCGCGCTTCACTGTGCCGCTGTCGGGCTCGATCTCGCCGAGGATGAGTTTAAGAAGCGTGGTCTTGCCGGCACCGTTGGGGCCGATCAGGCCGATGCGGTCGCCGCGCAACAGGCGTGTGGTGAAATCCTTGATGAGTACCTTGTCGCCGTAAGCCTTGTTTACATGCTCAAGCTCGGCAACGAGTTTCCCGGAGCGCTCGCCTGCATCGAGCTGGAAGCCCACATTGCCGACGCGCTCGCGCCGTGCCGTCCGGTCGCGGCGCAGTTGTTCCAGCCGGCGCACGCGACCTTCGTTGCGGGTGCGACGTGCTTCGATTCCCTTGCGAATCCAGACTTCTTCCTGGGCGAGGAACTTGTCGAACTTGCGGTTGACCACGTCCTCCTGCGCCAGTTGCTCGGCCTTGCGGGTTTGGTACTCGCTGAAGTTGCCGGGAAAGCTTGTGAGTTTGCCGCGGTCGAGTTCGATGATGCGGGTGGAAACGTTGTCGAGAAAACGCCGGTCATGGGTGATGAACAGTACGCTGCCGGCAAAGTTTTTCAGGAGGCCTTCCAGCCATTCGATGGCCGCGACGTCGAGGTGGTTGGTCGGTTCGTCGAGCAGCAGGAGTTGCGGTTCGGCGACCAGCGCGCGCGCCAGGGCCACGCGTTTTTTCCAGCCGCCTGAGAGTTCTCCTACCTTGGAGTCCGCGGGGAGGTCGAGATGCGAGAGGGTAGTGGAAATCAGCGAGTCCAGCCTCCAACCGTCGCGGTTTTCCAGTTCGTGCTGCAATTCGGTAAGGCGGGCCAGGCTGGCTTCGGAAGCGTCCAGCGCGTGCGTCGCTGCGTGGTACTCAAGCAAAAGTTGGCGGATTTCGCCGAGGCCTTCCGCTACGGCTTCAAAGACTGTGTGTTGCGCATCGAATGCGGGTTCCTGCGGAACGAAGGCAACGCGCGCGTTGTCCTCAATGCGTATCTCTCCGTCGTCCAGCCTGGCGACGCCGGCAATGGCCTTGAGCAAGGACGATTTGCCCGCGCCATTGCGCCCGATCAGGCCGACCCGCTCTCCAGGTTCAAGCGAAAAGGTGGCTGCATCGAGCAGCGGCCAGTGGCCAAAGGCAAGGTGGGCGTTTTCAACGAGCAGGAGCGGCATGGCGGGATCGCAAATGGAAGTCAGCCGGGATTATAAGAGCCTATTCCGACGGGCGGCTATGGCTTTGCGCCAAGCGCGGGCGCGGATTGGCCTGAAGATGGTGCATCCGGGAGTGGATGAAAATGGGGCGTGAATTTGTAACCAGGCGCGATTGCACATAATATTCGGTTTGTCCGATTAGAAAAAACCCTGATGAAACCGCTGGTTACTTCAATTTTGTTGCTGTGCCTGACCGGCCTGGGTCACGCGGCAAAACCGCCCGCCTCTGCCGTGGCCGAGGGAACGGGGGGCTCCGCGCTGCCTGCGCAAATACGGGTTCTCGTAGCGATGGGGCCATCCAGTTATTTTTTCCGGGATGGGCGGGTGCATGGCGTCGAATATGCCTGGCTGCTGGAGTTCGAGAAATTCGTCAACCAGGGGCGCGGCAAATCGCGCACCAGTCTGCAGTTCATCCCCCTGGAGCCCACTGAATTGATCCCGGCGCTTTTCGACGGAAAAGGCGATATGGCGGCAGGATTGTTGCCCGTATCGGAAGGGGCGCGTCATCTGGTGGCGTTTACCGAGCCCTTCATCCAAGATCGCTGGTGCGTGATGCGCAATCGCAGCGGCAAGGCCTTGCCGGACATGGACCAGCTCGCCGAAGCAGGGGTAAAGCTGACTACGGCTGGTTATGCCCGCCGCTTGCTGCTCGACTTGAACGAGGCGCGCCGTCGGGAGGGCAAGGCGGAAGTTGCTCACGACTCCCCGGGCGGAGGCGTGACGCAGGAAAAACTGCTTGCGGATGCCAACAAGGATCCTTCCCGGTATCTTCTGTCCAGCCAGTTCCTGGGGGCGCTCTGGGGCGGAGTGTTCAGCAAGACGACTACCGATTTTTGCCTGGAAAAACCGGTGCCGGTTGCATGGGCCGTGCACAAGGAAAAAACGGCAGTGTTGGCGGCGCTCAACCGTTTTATCGCAGCGAAAAAGAACTCCTTTGTGCGGCAAGGTGTGGACCTTACTCGCCGTTACCTGCATCCCGATGGCGTGGGAAAGGCATCCAGGGTTCTCGACCCGCTCGACAAACTGGCGTTCTTTGCCCCGGTGATGCAGTTCGCAGCCAAGGCCAACGGTCTGGACTGGCTGTTGCTGGCAGCTATCGGGCAGCGTGAATCCGGTTTGACGGAGGTGGTCCGCAAGCGCGGGCCGACAGGCGTGATGCAGGTCGACCCGGTGACCGCTCGCAGCATGGGGGTCAAGAATCCGCACGATACCACGCAGAACGTGACTGCCGCTGCACGTTATCTCAGCTACCTGCGCGAGCAGTTTGCCTCCCCGGAAATTACCGCGGAGGACCAGCTCTATTTCATGCTCGCTGCCTACAACGCGGGAGAGGGGCGCCTCAAGAGCCTGCGCGCCAAAGCAGCGGCGCAGGGACTGGATCCCAATCGCTGGACAGGTAACGTGGAAAAAGTGGCTCGCGAGACTGCGGGCAAACGCATGGTTGATTATGTGCTGGCGGTCAGCCGCTATTACCATGCCTACCAGTCCGCTGGGCAGAAATCCGGCTTGGGCGGCGAGCGAGCGTCTGCTACGGGGGCAAGGGTGCGTGGCCAGACAGCATCGCGCGCTACCGAGTAACTTCAACAGCACCTATTCCTGCAAAGCCTGCAACAGATCCGTTTCCAGCTGGACTACTGCTTTTTCGTCGTCAAGCAGCTTTCCGGAAATCAGAAAAGTGTCTTCGGCCCGTTCACCCAGTGTCATGATTTTTGCCGATTCCAGATTGATGCAATTAGCCGAGAGTACCCGCGCTATCGTGGAAAGCAGACCGGGCCGGTCGCCCGCAACGACTGACAGCACATGGAATTTCCCGTTGCGTTCGTCCGGGCGTATGGCGATGTGCGGAGCGACGGGAAAGTGGCGCAACTGGCGGGAAATTCGCCCCTTGTGCGGTGGTGGCAGCGTGGCTTGGGCAGAGATGCGCTGGGCCAGCTCGTATTCGACATAGCTGATCAGTTCGCGGTAGGACTCGCTGCGCTGGCTGGCGTAAACATAAAAGCTGTCGAGCGCATAGCCGCGCCGGGTGGTGTGAATCTTGGCATCGAAGATGCTGAAGCCGGCGCGCTCAAAGAAAATGCAGATGCGCGCAAAGAGATCGGGCTGGTCCCGGGCGTAGATCAGCACCTGCAGCACTTCGCCCGATTCGGACAGCCGTGCGCGAACGATGGGGTGATCGGACTGGATGCGGGAAAACAGCGTACGGGTATGCCAGGCGATCTCACGTGCATCGTGGCGCAGAAAATATACGGTGTCGAGATCGTTCCAGAACGCTTCGTGCGCATCGGGGCGGAAGCCGTACAGTTGCAGCAGGCGCTTGGCCTCGTCCAGCCGCTCTTCCACCCAGGATTCATGGGTGATGTTCTGGCTGGTCAACAGGCGGCTGGTAGCACCAAAGAGGTCTTCCAGCAGCTTGGCTTTCCAGGCGTTCCAGACCTTGGGGCTGGTGCCGCGGATGTCGGCGACGGTCAGCAGGTAGAGCGCGCACAGGCGGGTCTGGTCGCCGACCAGCCCGGCAAAGCGGGCCACGGTCTCGGGATCGTAGATGTCCTCTTTCTGCGAGATCTGCGACATGGTGAGATGATGTTCGACCAGCCAGGGAATCAGTTCGCGATCCTTGGTTGGCAGCGGCTGTTCTTCGCACCACTTGCGGGCTATTTCCGCGCCGATCCGTGAATGGTCCCCCCCGCGCCCCTTGCCGATGTCGTGGAACAGTGCGGCGAGGTACAGCGCTTCCGGGTGCGGAAATTCGGCGATCAGGCGCGAGCACAGCGGGTATTCGTGCGTGAAGGCCGGGCGGGCGAAGCGGCGCAGATTACGCAGCACCATGAGGGTGTGCTCGTCCACGGTGTAGACGTGGAACAGGTCGTGTTGCATGCGGCCGACGATGTGACCGAATTCCGGGATGTAGCGCCCCAGCACGCCGTACTGGTTCATGCGCCGCAGGGTGCTGGTCAAGCCGCGTGGTTCGCGGAAGAGGTCGATGAACAGTTGGCGGTTTTTCGGATCTTCACGGAAGGTGTCGTCGATCAAGGGGCGGGCGTTCCACAGCGCGCGCAAGGTAGATGGAGCGATGTCGCTGGCTTCCGCCAGCCGTTCCGTCAGCAAAAACGCTTCCAGGATGGCCGAAGGTTCGCGCTCGAACACATCGGGCGCCGTGATTTCCAGCAGGTCGCCGCGCAACTGGAAGCGCTCGTTGATCGGGGAGACGGTGACGCCGAGCGGCGAAAAAATCCGGGTTCTCAAGGCTTGCAGCAACAGCGGCGTGAGCTGCATGACGACGCGGGCTGCCAGATAGTATTCCGCCATCAGCGCTTCGCTGGCGCGCAACGTCAAAGGCCCTTGATCGCTTTCGGAGAAGCCGAAGTCGGCGGCGAGCTGGTTCTGGTAATCGAACAGGATGCGGTCTTCGTGGCGGTTGGCGCGCCAGTGCAACTGGATGCGGCAGCAGCGCAGCACGCGTTCGGCCTGCCGCAGTTTCCGGTGCTCTTCCTGGGTGAGCAGCCCCATGCTGGACAGCGAGCGCCAGCTCCTGCCCAAGCCCAGACTGTTGGTGATCCAGCCGATGAGCTGCAGGTCCCGCAGACCGCCCGGCGCTTCCTTGATGTTGGGTTCCAGTTTGTAGGGCGCATTCTGGAACTTGCCGTAACGCGCCTGTTGCTCAAGCAGCTTGGCTTCGAAGAATTCCTTGGGGTCGAGGTGCCGGTGGACAGTGTCCCGGAAAGCGGCAAAGCGGGTCGGGTCGCCTGCCAGAAGATGGTTTTCCAGTAGCGCGGTCTGGACGGTGACATCCTTGCCGGCCTCGTCGATGCATTCGGCCAGCGTGCGCACGCTGTGCCCGATGTCCATGCCGACGTCCCACAGCCGGCCGATGAAGGCTTCGAGCTTTTCCAGGACGGGCGGCGGCAGCTCGTCGGGGAGCAGGATCAGCAGATCGGTGTCGGAGAAGGGATAGTGCTCGCAGCGTCCATAGCCGCCGACTGCGACCAGCAGCAGGTCTTGCGGAAAATCGTGTTGCGACCAGAGTTCCCGTAGGATCCGGTCGGAAAGCGCAGTCAATTGATGCAGGACCGGAGAGGCGTAACGCGGATCGGGGTAGCGCGATTTCAGCGCATTGCGCGAAGCGGTCCAGTCCTGGCGGATTTCGGCGGTGGAGCGCATGGGAGTAAATGCCTCAATCCAGGAGCCATTTTTCCGGGCGTGCCGGATTGCCGGCGGAGAGCGTTAGCACCTCGACGCCGGTTTCCGTAACGAGGACGGTGTGCTCCCACTGTGCAGACAGGCTGCGATCCTTGGTGACGATGGTCCAGCCGTCGTTGAGTGCCTTGATCTCCTTCTTGCCGGCGTTGATCATCGGCTCGATGGTGAAGATCATGCCGGGCTTGAATTCGGCCCCCGTCCCGGCGCGGCCGTAATGCAGCACCTGCGGGTCTTCGTGGAAACCGCGGCCGATGCCGTGGCCGCAGAATTCCCGCACCACCGAATAACCGGCTTTTTCGGCATAGCGCTGAATCGCGGCGCCGATGTCGCCGAAATGCCCGCCGGGCCTGACTTGGTCGATGCCAACCCACATACACTCGAAAGTGACCTGGTTCAGACGTTTGGCGTGCGACGGAACGTTGTCGCCGACGAGAAACATGCGGCTGGTGTCGCCGTGGTAGCCATCCTTAATGACGGTGATGTCGATGTTGACGATGTCGCCGTTTTTCAGCGGTTTGTCGTTGGGCACACCGTGGCAGATGACCTGGTTGATAGAGGTGCAGATCGACTTCGGGTAAGGGGTATAGCCTGGTGGCGCGTAGTTGAGCGGTGCGGGGATGCTGCCCTGAGCATTGACCATGTAATCGTGGCAAAGACGATCCAGCTCCTCGGTCGCGACGCCCGGTTTGACGAACGGCGCGACGTAGTCGAGCACTTCGGCCGCCAGGCGGCAGGCGATGCGCATTTTTTCAATGTCTTCGGCGGTTTTGATGACGATGCTCATGGGGCTATCCAGGCGGGCTGGTTGTGCCGGCACGACGCAGCATTCGCTGCGCCGGCGACGGGTTAGCGGCGGGTGTGTTCCGGCAGGACGATGTTGACTTCCAGCACTTCCAGTTCGTCCTTGCGGTCGAGCTGGACCTTGATGTCGTCCGGGTTCACGGCGACATATTTGGAAATCACTTCGACCAGCTCTTTCTGCAGTTGCGGCAGATAATCCGGGCCGGTGCGACCGGCGCGCTCATGCGCAAGGATGATCTGCAGGCGTTCGCGGGCGACATTGGCGGTTTTTTTTCGCGTGCCGAACAGGTATTCGATGATCGACATGGCTTAACCCCCGAACAGACGTTTCCAGAACGGCTGCTTGGGAACTTCGATGAAACGCAGCGGTTTCTGTTCGCCGAGCAGGCGGCTGACCACGTCCTTGTAGGCTTCGGAAACGTCGGTGTTGTGCAGGTGGATGGCCGGTGTGCCATCGTTGGAAGCTTGCAGCACGGTTTCGGATTCCGGGATGACGCCGATCAGCGGGATGCGCAGCAAGTGCTGCACGTCGTCGAGCGAGAGCATGTCGCCGCCTTCGACGCGCTTGGGGTTGTAGCGCGTGATCAGAAGATGGGTCTTGACGCTTTCGCCGGCTTCGGCCTTTTTCGACTTGGCATCGAGAATGCCGATGATGCGGTCGGAGTCGCGTACCGAGGAGACTTCCGGGTTGGTGACGACGATCGCTTCGTCGGCGAAGTAGAGCGCCATCAGGGCGCCGGTTTCGATGCCGGCCGGGCTGTCGCAGACGATGTACTCGAAGCCGTCGTGGATCAGCTCGTCGATGACCTTGCTCACGCCTTCGCGCGTCAGGGCATCCTTGTCGCGGGTCTGCGAGGCGGGAAGCACATAGAGGTTGTCGCAGTGCTTGTCCTTGATCAGCGCTTGGCGCAACTGGGCTTCGCCCTGGATGACGTTGACGAAGTCGTACACGACGCGCCGCTCGCAACCCATGATGAGGTCGAGATTGCGCAGACCGACGTCGAAATCGATGACGACGGTCTTGTAGCCGCGCAGGGCGAGCCCGGAGGCGAAACTGGCGCTGGTGGTGGTTTTTCCGACCCCGCCCTTGCCTGAAGTGACAACGATGATCTTGGCCACTTGATTCCTCTATCAGTTGCTTAGTTGATGTCTGAAAGCGCCTCGATTACAAGGCGCTCCTGGTCGAGATAAACCTGTGCCGGCTTGCTTTTGAGCGAGGCGGGCAGCGTTTCGTCGAGTGTGCGATAAACCCCGCCGACCGAAATGATTTCGGCTTCCATGCAGGTGGTGTAGATGCGTGCGCTGGTGTCGCCGCGCGCGCCGGCCAAGGCGCGGCCACGCAGCGGGGCATAGATGTGGATGTCCCCGTCGGCGATGACTTCCGCGCCGGCCGAAACCAGCGCCAGAACGACGAGATCGCCGCCGCGGGCGTAGATCTGCTGGCCGGTGCGCACCGGGCGCGAGATGATCAGCGTGGGCGTGCGTTCGGTGGTGGCCGTTTGCGGTGCCGGTGCTGCGGGGGCCATCCCCTCGTCGGAGAGAACGATCAAGCCGGCTTCGCGAGCTGCGGCGAGTTGATCCTTGTTGCCGCCGCGGGCCGCAACCAGATTCAGGCTGTAGCGGCGCAGCAGTGCTGCCAACGCAGCCACTTCCACCGCATCGGGTGTTTCCGGCAGGCTGCCGAAATCCAGCGCGATTTGTTCGCCGGTCAGAAAGTGCTCCCCTCCACCGAGCTTGTTGCGCAGACCAGCTTCCAGGCGTACAGGATCGAGCGTGGCCGGAGCAAAGGCCACAAGGCGCAACTCGGCGCTGCGAAATTCGAAAGGGCTGGCGCTGTTGTCTGGCGGGGCGATCAAGGCCATGCGGCTGTAACCGGAAAGTGGGGAAAGTGCGAGTTTACCGTTTCGGAGAGGCGGGTGGAAGGCGCGCAAGCCTTCCACCCGTTTTGAAGTGGTGGAGTCAGCCCGCCCCGCCGCCAAAGCGAGTCAATCCGGTCCGGTGGAGGATGGTGGTGGCCAGTTCCTCGATCGAAAGTCGGGTGGTGTTGAGGTAGGGAATGTTGCAGCGGCGCATCAGGGCCTCGGCCTCTTCGACTTCGAAGCGGCAATTGTCGGCCGCCGCATAGCGGCTGTTGGGCGTGCGCTCGCCGCGGATCTCTGCCAGACGTTCCGGGGCGATCGTCAGACCGAACAGCTTTTCCCTCCAGGGTGCCAGAAGTTTGGGCAGTCCTTGCGAGCCGAAGTCCTCGGGGGTGAGCGGGTAATTGGCGACCTTGATGCCGAAGTGCAGAGCGAGATACAGACAGGTGGGGGTTTTCCCCGAGCGGGATACGCCGACCAGAATCAGGTCGGCTTCGGCCAAGTCGCGCGGCAGGACGCCGTCGTCATGTGCCATGGCGAAGTTCACGGCGGCAATGCGGCCCATGTAGACGCGCAGGTCCTCGATGGCGTGGGCAGCGCCGACACGGTGCGAGGACGGCGTGCCCAATTCGCTTTCCATCAGGCTGACGAAGGCATCGCAGGGGTCGAGTATCAGCGCTTCGTTGGTGCGGAAATAGGGTTTGACCGCCGGGTCGACCAGCGTGCAGAACACGATGGGGCGGTTCTTGTCCTTTTCGGCTTGGGCGTGGATGGTTTCCAGCGCGCCGGCCGCTTTTTCCGGTGTGTTGATGAAGGGCAGCGTGACCCGCTTGAATTCGATGCCGGCAAACTGTGCCAGCAGGGAATGCCCCAGCATTTCAGCCGTGAGGCCGGTTCCGTCAGAAACAAAAAAAACTGTACGCATGTGTCAACTCCGCATGTTTGCTGGCCATGAATTCCCGTCCGGCTTTTTGCCGTGCAACATCGCTTGCGAAATGTTGCGGATAACCCCTAGAGTAACGGGGTGGGGCAGGTCCGGGCCTGATTAAATATAAAGCACGGGCGTGCTTGTGTTTTTTTGTAATTGTTGAGCAAGAATGCCTGCGCCGGATACCGGATTCAGGCTAAAGCAAATCTGTTTTTGCTCGCAACCGTTTTCTCTTTTATTGCATGCGCCACAAATTTTCTTCCGGTTTTTGTTGCGGGTGCACAAGTTTTTCCTTGTGGGGCGTGCTGCGCGCACGCTAGAATTAAAACAATTTTGTTCGCAAAAATGGGAGTTGCCCGTGTCTGACCTTCTCGTTATCGATCTGGCTGAACTGCGGATGCAGGATGTGCCGCGCGTCGGGGGTAAAAACGCCTCGCTCGGAGAAATGATTTCTCAGCTTTCCGACAAGGGTGTGCGCGTTCCTGGCGGTTTTGCCACCACTTCCGAGGCATGGCAGTTGTTCCTGTCCCATCTGGGGCTGGCTGACCGGATCGATGCTGTGCTGGCCGAACTGGATGTCTCGGATCTGCAGGCGCTGGCTGCCGCAGGTCGCCAGATTCGGCAATGGATCATGGAAACCCCGCTGCCGGAATCGCTGGAGAAGGTCATCGCACAAAGCTATGCTGCTCTGGGTGACGAAGTGACGGTCGCGGTGCGCTCTTCCGCTACAGCCGAAGATTTGCCCGACGCGTCGTTTGCCGGTCAGCAGGAAACCTATCTCAACATCAAGGGCTTGGCCAACGTGCTGGATGCAATCCGCCGCGTGTTCGCCTCGCTCTACACGGACCGCGCAATTTCCTATCGCGTGCATCAGGGCTACGACCACAAGCTCGTAGCGCTTTCGGCCACCATTCAGCGCATGGTGCGCTCGGATACCGGTGCTGCCGGCGTCATGTTCACGCTGGATACCGAAACCGGTTTCGACCAGGTGGTATTCGTTACTTCTTCGTGGGGCTTGGGCGAATCGGTGGTGCAGGGGCTCGTCAATCCGGATGAGTTCTACGTGCACAAGCCCATGTTGCAGGCTGGCCGCCAAGCCATCGTGCGCCGGCAACTGGGCAGCAAGGCTTCGCGCATGGTTTACGACACGCAAGCCGTGGCCGGCCGTTCGGTGAAAAGCGAAGACACGCCGGCGGCGCTACGCCAGCAATTTTCGCTGACCGATTCCGATGTCATGGAATTGGCGCGCTACGCGCTGATCATCGAGGAGCATTATGCCCGTCCGATGGATATCGAGTGGGGCAAGGACGGCGAAGACGGCCTGCTTTACATTTTGCAGGCGCGCCCCGAGACCGTGAAATCGCAGGAAACACGCTCCGAGCGTCTGGTGCGCTATCGCATCAAGGGCACGGGTGAGCTGCTGGTGGAAGGGCGTTCCATCGGCCAGAAGATCGGAGCAGGGCATGTCCGTCTCGTGCGCAACCACAGCGAAATGGAACGTGTCCAGCCCGGCGACGTGCTGGTGACCGATATCACCGATCCGGATTGGGAGCCGGTCATGAAACGCGCGTCCGCGATCGTGACCAATCGCGGCGGGCGGACCTGCCATGCGGCCATTATTGCCCGCGAGCTGGGCGTGCCGGCCGTGGTGGGCTGCGGCGATGCCACCAAGCGTCTGCGTGACGGCGATATCGTGACCGTTTCCTGTGCCGAGGGCGAAATGGGGCGGGTGTATGCCGGTGAAGTACCGTTCGAACGCATCGACTTGGGGCAGGCCGAACTCCCGGCATTGCCTGTCAAACTGATGATGAACGTGGGCAACCCCGAGCTTGCTTTCGAGTTCTGCCAGTTGCCCAACGAGGGCGTGGGTCTGGCACGGCTTGAGTTCCTGATCAACCGCGTGATCGGTGTTCACCCCAAGGCGATCCTGGCACATCCGCAGGTTCCGGATGAATTGCGCAGCCAGATCGATGCGCGCATCGCCGGCTATCCTTCTGCGGTCGATTTCTACGTCGACAAACTTGCAGAAGGCGTGGCGACGCTTGCTGCCGCTTTCTGGCCGAAAAAGGTGATCGTGCGCCTGTCCGACTTCAAGTCGCACGAGTATGGCAACCTGATGGGCGGGCGCGATTACGAGCCGCACGAGGAAAACCCCATGCTGGGTTTCCGCGGGGCGGCCCGGTATATCGACGAGAATTTCCGCGATTGCTTCGAGCTGGAATGCCGCGCCATCAAGAAGGTGCGTGACGTGATGGGGCTGACCAACGTGGAAGTCATGATCCCGTTCGTCCGTACCCTCAACGAGGCGCGCAAGGTCGTGGAATTGCTGCAGCAGAATGGCCTCAAGCGCGGCGAGAACGGGCTGCGGGTCATCATGATGTGCGAGATACCGTCGAACGCCGTGCTCGCGGAAAGCTTCCTCGAATACTTCGACGGCTTCTCGATTGGCTCCAATGACATGACCCAGCTGACGCTGGGGATCGACCGGGATTCCGGCGGCCCGATTGCAGGCTCGTTTGACGAGCGCAATGAGGCGGTGAAGGCCATGCTGTCGCTCGCCATCAGGGCGTGCCGCAAGCAAGGCAAGTATATCGGCATCTGCGGTCAAGGGCCGTCCGACCATCCGGATTTTGCCCAATGGCTGTTGTCCGAAGGGATCGAAACCATTTCGCTGAATCCGGATACGGTGGTGGAAACCTGGCTGTATCTGGCCGAGCAAGGCAAGCAAGCCTGATTCGGGCGCAGCTCACAAACACCGTCTGTTGATCCGGACGGTGTTTTTTTATCCGTGCGCGGACTGTCGCGCCCGGTTTTATTCCTTGTAAGTTATGTTTATTGTTTTATGGGCGGTCTGCGCTTATTTTGCGTCATTTTTGTAATATGATAATGGGTGCGTGTTCCTGACGGAGTAAATGGCTGTGCGACTTAAAACCCGAGTTTGGATCATCATTATCGCCTCGGTGCTGGGGCTGCTGGTTATGGGGGCTTTCGGGCTATACAGCATGCGGCAAGGCATGCTTGAAGAGCGGAAAGCACAGATTTCCCAATTGCTCGATTTCGCCGATGCGCAGTTGAAGTATTTCCACGGCCTGGAAAAGACCGGGAAACTGAGCCGGGAAGAAGCCCAAGCGCAGGCGCGGGAGGCGCTTTCCGCGCAACGTCGTGGCAATGACTATTTCGTGGTTCGCTCCATTCAGGACAATGTTCTTTTGGTTCATGCCACTGCCGCCCGGGTTGGCAAGGTGGATGCTGGCGGGAAAACGCTCGATGGCCGACCGGTCATGGACGCGTACAAGGAAGCCATTGCCAAAAGCGGAACGGGCAAGGGCTTCGTGACCTTGGGGGCTGTGCGCCCCAATACTCCTGATAAAAAGCTTTACACCAAACTGAGTGGCGCCGCGACGTTCCAGCCGTGGAACTGGATTGTGGTGATCGGTTTCTTTGTGGATGACATTGAGGCGCGTTTTTGGAAACAGGCAAGTTTCTTCATTGTCGTTGCTGCAGCGCTGCTTGTGGTGCTGACCGTACTGGTTCTGCGGATGCGGGGCTCCATCCTGAACCAATTGGGCGGCGAGCCGCAGGAAGCAGCCGACAGCATGAGGAAGATCGCCAATGGTGATCTGGGGATCGAAATCAAGCTGGCGAGTAATGACAACAGCAGCCTGATTGCCTTCCTGAAGGTCATGCAGATGAAACTGAAGAATATCACGTCGAC
Source organism: Formivibrio citricus (assembly GCF_900115065.1). GTDB lineage: Bacteria > Pseudomonadota > Gammaproteobacteria > Burkholderiales > Chitinibacteraceae > Formivibrio > Formivibrio citricus. The sequence continues at coordinate 19,995 of NZ_FOVE01000017.1, forward strand.
GATTCAGGATAATTCTGCAACTTTGAACGAACAGGTGCGCAGTTTCGATGACGCTGCCAAATCGTATGCCGAAACAAAATCGGAAGAGCAGCTTTCCGATCTGCTTCGTGCGGTGAAGAAACTGAGCCGGACCGTGGAAATACTCGGCAAGTCGGTGTCGCGGTTCAAGTTGTAATGCCTGGGCCTGCCGCGTTGACGGAATTTGGAATGACATTGTCTGTTTCGCATGATTTTGACGGAGAAACCCGCTGTGCGACTTAAAACCCGTGTTTTGATCATCATTGTGGCCTCGTTGCTGGGGCTGGTCGTGATGGGGCTCTTGGGGCTGTACAACATGCGTCAGAGCATGCTGGAAGAGCGCCGGGCGCAGATTGTGCAATTGCTGGATTTTGCAGAGTCGCAGATGCGCCATTTCCATGGACTTGAAGTGAGCGGCAAGCTGAGTGCAGAGGAAGCCCAGGCAAAAGCCAAGGCCGCGATTGCAGCCCAGCGCTCACCTGATGGCAGCATCTATTATTTCGTGCGCTCTGCGGACGACACCATGATCGTGCACCCGCTGGCCAGCCGGATCGGGAAAGTGGACGATGGTGGCAAAATGCCTGATGGCAGAACTTTGGTGCAGCAGTATCGGGATGGATTGACCTCCAGTGGCAATAACCGCTTTGTCAGCCTGGCGCTTTCTCCGCGAGCGGGTCATCAGAAGTTGTTGCCCAAGATGAACGGCGTGGCCAAATTCGACCCGTGGGGCTGGATGTACGGGATCGGCTTCTTCGTGGATGATATCGATACCCGCTTCTGGAAGCAGTCCGTCATGTTCCTCGCCGTAGGTGGTGGCTTGCTGGTGCTGCTGGCTGGCCTTGTTTTGCGGATGCGCAGTGTCATCTTGCAGCAACTGGGCGGCGAGCCGCAGGATGCTGCGGAGTGCATGAAAAAAATTGCCAATGGTGACTTGGGTGTGGAAATCATCCTGGAAAAAGATGACAGCACCAGTCTGATGGCCTCTTTGAAATTGATGCAGATGAAATTGAAGAACATTACGTCTGCCATTCAGGAAAACGCATCGACACTGGATGGCCAAGTCCAGATCTTTGATGCTGCAGCCAAGACCTACGCGGAAACGAAGTCTGAGGATGATTTGGCAGATTTGCTTCGAACCATCAAGAAACTTGGTAAAACAGCGGATATACTTGGGAAGTCCGTATCCCGTTTCAAGTCGTGACGGGGTAGTGCAACATCGCTAAGGTATTTTTTGAAATTGATTCCTTTGTCAATGGATAATTGAGGCTCAAGATGAATTTGTCGGCTGGCTTGCATATCACCCCGAAAGGGGTGGACGAAGTAAAAAATCGGGTTTACAAGCTTAGCATCAGAAAGAGAAGTGTTCTTATCCTTCTCGAAAAACCGCAAACTGTTGAATATGTAATTCAGAAATCGGTTTTTCATAAAGACGAGATTCTGGAAGAAATCAACAGCTTGATTCGGGATGGATTCCTGACTGCCAGCGGCGACGTTCCGGGCGGGGCGCCCGCAGCAAAGCCTTCAGAAGCGCAAGCAGCTGCGGGCGGGGCTTCCGGTGGCGGTAATTTCCAGCTCAGCGACGACATCATCCTGTCCGAAGCCAAGTTCCTGCTCGTGGATTTCTGCGTGGATACTTTTGGCACGCAGTCACAGTCGTATGTGGACGAGATCGGCGAATGCAAGAACGCCAAAAATCTTTATCTCAGTCTCAGAAATATCTACGCAGCCACAGAAAAGCAATATCCCAACCGCGTTGCGGCCTTGCTTGGCGTAATCAAGGAAATCAACGAAACCGCCTGAGAACCAGTTTACGATCTTGCTGCGAAGCCTTGATCGGGGCTCATGTGCTGCTCAAAATCCTCATGTACAACTTGTACACTCCGGTTTTTGCGCTGCTCTTCACCCCGCTGACGGTTTCTCACGACTGATCGTGAACAGGTTCTGAGAGCCGATCCTCGCTTTTGCCTGGATGCCTCGACGGAGCATCCTTACCGGGTGCCTTGGCGCCTTTTGTATGTCCAGCTCCCCCACAGAATCACAAATGAGTGTGACGTTCGTGCCCGACTTGTGTCTGCATGTCGCTCAGCCCCTTGAGGATGCCGCAAGTTTTCACGGATTGCTCCGACTCGCAGCGTTGGCGCAATTCCGTCAGTTGCTCCCTGAGAAGGGAGAGTTCACGAATACGCTCGTCCACATGGGCGATGTGCAGATCAAAAACTGAATTGACCGCCTTGCAGCTTTCCGCCTTCCCGTTTGCCAGGGCGAGCAGGGTGCGTATTTCTTCATGACTCATGTCCAGGGCCCGACAGTTGCGGATAAAGCGCAAACGATCAAAATGCCCGGGCCCATATTCACGGTAATTGCCCGCGCTACGGCCTGCTGCGGGTAGCAGTCCTTCTGCCTCGTAATAACGTACGGTTTCGACCGAGCATTGCGCCAGTCGAGCAAGTTCGCCGATTCGCATGATGCGCTCCGAATTAGTCGTCAGTCACACAGATTCTGCCATGTTCGGCCCGCGTCGTTCTCGCAAACCTGTGCGATTGACTGCCGGTTTGACTCTATAGTTACTTTAGGGTGTGAAATAAGTCTACTACGTATTCCCGCCCGGAGTTTGACCGTGTCTCATCAGCAAAACCAAGTCCCGCGCCAAAGGCAAGCCAGCGATTGCCATGCCGGCGGAGATTCTTGCTGCCATCCGTCATTGGATTCTGCTTGCACTTCGTCCTGTTGTGGCTCTGGAGATGCCGTGTCGCCGGAAACCTGGAGGCCGCTCGTGCTGGCCGCGGGCGCAGCTGCGGGAGCCGAGGCGGCTCATTGGCTGGATGCGCCGGGCTGGCTTTCTGCCATGCTTGCCATCATGGCCGTGCTGGCTTGTGGCACTTCGACGTACAGGAAAGGCTGGCTAGCCCTGCGCCATGGCAATCTCAATATCAACGCATTGATGAGCATCGCAGTCAGCGGTGCAATGGCCATCGGGCAATGGCCCGAGGCGGCGATGGTGATGGTGCTTTTCACGCTGGCCGAACGGATCGAATCCTTTTCGCTGGATCGTGCGCGCCAAGCAATCCGGACGCTGATGAGTCAGTCTCCCGAGACCGCAACCGTACAGCAAGCGGATGGGAGTTGGTGCGACCAGCCTGCGCGGGAGGTCGTTCCAGGCTGCATCGTTCGCGTCAAGCCGGGAGAGCGCATTGCGCTGGACGGTCGCGTAACCGGCGGGCATTCCACGGTTAATCAGGCACCAATCACGGGTGAAAGCTTGCCGGTTGAAAAAGAAGCGGGCGATCCGGTGTATGCCGGAACGATCAACGAATCCGGTTCGATGACGTTCGAAGTTACAGCCAGCGCCCGGAACAGTACCCTTGCACGCATCATCCATGCTGTGGAGGCTGCCCAAGGCTCGCGGGCGCCAATGCAGCGCTTTATCGACCGATTCGCCCGTGTGTATACACCCACGGTATTCATTCTTGCATTGGCTGTTGCCATTGTTCCACCCTTGCTGTGGCAAGGTGAATGGCTGGCCTGGTTGTACAAGGCGTTAGTCCTGCTAGTGATCGCCTGTCCTTGTGCCTTGGTGATTTCAACTCCGGTGACCATCGTCAGCGGTCTGGCGGCCGCAGCGCGTCACGGACTTCTTGTCAAAGGTGGCTCCCATCTGGAAATAGGCCGCAAGCTGGCCCATATCGCGCTCGACAAGACCGGCACGATTACCCATGGCAAGCCGGTATTGACGGATTTCGTCGTGCTGGCTGGCCTATCGGAAGCCAGGGTGCGCACGCTGGTCGCGAGCCTCGCCATTCATTCTGACCACCCCGTATCCCGCGCGCTGAGCGGCCTTGCCGCAATCTATGGCGGTGCACTTGAGGAAGTTTCGCATTTCAGGGCGCTGCCGGGGCTGGGTACGCAGGGGGAAATCGAAAGGACGCGCTATACGCTGGGCAAACATCGCCTGATCCATGATCTCGGGCTGTGTTCCGATGCGCTTGAATCGCAATTGGCGGTACTGGAAACGCAGGGAAAGACAACGATCATCCTTGCCGATACCGAACAGGTGCTTGCCGTGATGGCCGTGGCTGACACGGTCAAGGACAGCAGTCGCCAGGCTGTCGCGGAATTGCATGAGTTGGGCATCCATACCGTCATGTTGACAGGTGACAATATCCATACCGCCAAAGCGATAGCTACTCAGGTCGGCATTGACGAGGTGCGCGGAGAACTGTTGCCTGAAGACAAGTTGCAGGCAGTTGAGAGTCTGCAGGGCGATGGGCAGCTGATCGGGATGGTTGGAGACGGAATCAACGATGCCCCGGCGCTTGCACGGGCTGACATCGGATTTGCCATGGGGGCAGCCGGCTCCGATACGGCTATGGAGACGGCGGATGTGGCGCTGATGGATGACGATTTGCGCAAATTGCCGCGTTTTATCCGGCTTTCTCGCGAAACCCATGCCATCCTCGTGCAAAACATTGTTCTGGCCTTGGGCATCAAGACTGTGTTTCTTGCCCTGACCATGGCAGGGGCAGGAACCATGTGGATGGCGGTTTTCGCTGATGTGGGCGCCAGCCTGCTGGTGATCGCCAACGGGCTGAGGCTGGTCAGGAAATAAGAATCGGGGGCCAGGCAGTGAAGCGCCACGCCCCCGATGCTGCTGGCCGTTTAACGATTCATATCGATGACCACTCGCCCGCGTACCTTGCCGGCCAGCAAATCTGCGGCAACGGCAATTGCCTCGTCAAGGCCGATTTCAGTGGTCAGGGTCTCCAGTTTTGCAGTGTCGATGTCTCTTGCCAGACGATCCCAAGCGGCTTCGCGCACGGCTTTGGGGGCCATGACACTGTCAATGCCATACAGCGTGATGCCGCGCAGGATGAATGGCATGACTGTGGACGGGAAATCCATGCCTTGAGCGAGCCCGCAGGCCGCGACAGCGCCTCCGTAGCGCGTGCCGGCACAGGCGTTGGCGAGTGTGTGGCTCCCCACCGTATCAATCGCACCGGCCCAGCGCTCCCTGGCCAGTGGCTTTCCCGGCGCGGCCAATTCGGTGCGATCGATGATTTCCGAAACCCCTAGCGCCTTGAGGTATTCCGCCTCGCTCGTGCGACCGGTAGACGCCACTACGGTGTATCCCAACTTGGATAGCAGTGCGACGGCGATGCTGCCGACCCCGCCATTTGCGCCTGTAACCAGAATCGGGCCATCGGACGGCTTGATGCCGTGTTTTTCAATGGCCTGCACGCACAGCATGGCGGTGTAGCCGGCGGTGCCAATCGCCATGGCTTGCCGTGCGGTTAATGCGGCAGGCAAGGCGACCAGCCAGTCTCCGTTTACACGGGCGATCTGTGCCAGCCCGCCGCAATGCGTTTCGCCTACGCCCCACCCGTTCAGCAATACCTTTTCGCCCGCTCGCCAGCCTGGATGGCTGCTTTCAAGAACGGTGCCCGCAAAATCGATCCCGGCCACCATCGGGAAACGGCGCACGACCGGAGATTTTCCGGTGATGGCGAGTCCATCTTTGTAATTGAGCGTCGACCATTCGACCCGCACGGTGACGTCCCCTTCCTGCAGAACGCTCTCGTCGATCTCCTGGTAATGGGCATGGTAGCCGGCGTCATCCTTGTTGATCAAAATGCCTTTGAACATGTTGTTTCCTTTCGTAATTAGACTGATTGACTATAAATTGGCGAAAAAAATCAAGCCTTGGGCAAGGCCTGCAGGAACAGATCCAGAAATATGCGCATCGGCTTGGTCGTACGGGATAGACGTGCCCGAAGCACTGCGCCCTCCCAGCCGATCCAGAACGCATGTGCCAGTAGCGAACAGTCTGCTTCCGCAGCAAGCTCTCTTGCTGCGACTGCTTCCCGGAGGCAATCCGCAAGCCGTTGCTCCCAGTCGGCAAAGATCTCTTCCAGGCGAATCCGCATTGCGGGGGAGATGCAACTGACTTCCTGGCCCAGATTGCCGACCAGACAACCGCGTGCGAAGTCGTGGCGCTCGACGCCGTCACGAGCTTCGTCGACGAATGCCTTCAATCGCGCCAGGGGTGACAGGGAGGCGTTGCAGAAATGCTTGGTTAGCTTGCGTGCGAAATACCCGGCATAAGCCTCGATTGCCGCTGTTACAAACGCATCCTTGCTCTCGAAATAGTGATAGAACGAGCCCTTGGGTACCTTCACCTGCTTGAGCACGTCATCGATGACGGTCGCGCTTATTCCCTGCTGCGTGAGAATTTCGACCCCGCAACGGATCAGCAGTGCACGGGTATCGGCATACTCAAGCCCGCTGCGTGCAGGACGGCCGCGCGGACGACGGGGAAGCTCCGGGTTCGGGTTCATTACAATATATTAGACCGATTTGCTATAAATTGTCTGTGTCGCAAATGAGTTTTTCTTTCCCGGGCCATGCTTGCCGGGTGCCGTTTATCGGAGCAAGCTATCCGGCTTTGTAAAACAGTGTGTTCGGAGCTGGGGAAAATGCATAAACCGGTCAGGAGACAGGACAGGGAAACAGGCGCGGAAGAGGCGGAAAGCCTGCTGGCTGGCTGCCTATATGGAGTCCTTGCGACAACTTCCGCAGACGGGCAGCCCTACGCCGTCCCGCTGAGTTATGTATTCCATGCCGGCAACATCTATTTTCATTGCGCCCCTGAAGGGCAAAAACTCGACAACATCCAGGCCAACCCGGCTGTTTCATTTTGTGTCGTCGGGCATGTCAAAACCTTGCCGGGCAAGTTCTCGACAGAATATGAAAGCGCGGTCGTTTTCGGTGCCGCCGAGGAAATTCATGGTGATGAAAAGCAGGAGGCCTTGCTGAAGATTCTTGAGAAGTACTCGCCTGACCATATCCCCCAGGGGCAAAAATACATTGCGGGAATGTTCGAGCGGACCGCAGTGGTCAGAATCGCTATCAGGCATTTGACCGGCAAAGCGAGGCGATGATCCAAAACGTTAGCCGTAGCTATTGCGAAGAGGGGCAACGCAACCGGAATTGGAAGACAGGCGCTACCGATTCAGTGTTTGCGAAGCTATGGCTTCGACGAAGCAAACCATTCGATCAATGTTCGGCGCAGGCCAAGGCCCGACAGCCGTTGATTAATGACATCGTGGTTGCCCCAGATCACGTTGGCCAATTCGCCGGCAGCCACCCGAGATTCGATTTCACGGCAATACAGGCCAAGGTCGCGTTGTACATAAAAGCCATAGGTGCGACAGGCAACCGGGCGCTGCGGATAGACCGGGCAGGCATTGGTGCGCTCATCCAGCATGGGGCAGGTCAAAGGCCGTGCAGTCTGATCTGCAAGCGCCGCAACCCGTAGCGCAATAGCGGTCTGATCTTCACCGGATAGCTGCGCCAGCCCCTCGCGCAGCAATAGCCATTCTGCTTCGGTCAGCAGGGGGACCTCTGCCAAGCGTCGGCAACATCCATCGCAACCTTTGCCGCACAGCCAATCGGAATGGGTGTCCCGGATGGATTGGACGCGCTCATCAATGTTTCTGTGAAGCAGTACAAGCAGATCAGTGCGATTGGTATTCATGGTGACAACAAGTTTTTTGCGGGGCGTGCAGTTGGCTTGCAGGTAGGACAGGAAGGTCAAATTTGTGCAATACGCACCGCCGCGGCGTAAAGATGGAGGTGCTGCCCCGTCCCTTTTCCTGTAAAACAGGGGCAAAAAGCAAAAAGCCCTGATAAATCAGGGTCTTGTCGTTTCTGGCGGAAGCGGTGAGATTCGAACTCACGGGGGACGTAAATCCCCGACGGTTTTCAAGACCGCTGCCTTAAACCACTCAGCCACGCTTCCTGTGCAGGCACGCATATTAGCGTGCCAATGCTTGGGCGTCCAGATTTCGCCTGAAGGAGTTTGTCGCGCCTGTTGGAGTTCAGCTTGCGAGTTTTGCCAGAACGGAGAAGCCGGCCAGCGTCGCGTTGGCTGCATGTTCTCTGGCCGGAGCAAGACGGATGCGGTAGTTTCTGTTTTGTGCCGACATCAGGTATTCGCGGTTTTCTTCAAAGCTGTGCTGCGGTATCAACAGGAAACGGCCCTGGTTTTTTGCAGGATTTTCCGGCGCGAAAATGGCGCGGAAATGATTCATGTCTGCCGATCTCAGTTCGACCAGAATGGGGGCCGTTGAGATCGTTTCGATGCCGGCGCTGACTTTGCCGTCCTTCCTGTTGCAGATGCGTCGGACAATGCCTATCGACAGCGGCTGGCTCTGATCTTCGGCTTGAACGCCTACCACATCTCCTGCGCGCAGTTTCAAATCGCTGGTGCAGTGGAATTGCACGCCAAGGCCGTTGGCGCTTTCGTTTTCCACATTCCACTGCGTTGTCGGGAATTGAGGGCGCGAGCCGGGATCCGGGGCTGGCAAGTCGGGGTTCGCATTTTTCTGCGGATGTTTTTGCAAAAACTTTATGACGGATTCCAGTCCGCGAATGACATGGATCGATTTCTTCGTCGCGCGCCTTTCATGCCTGCGCGAAGGGGCAGGAACGTCGCGTGACCACAGGTTGCCCAGTTTCTGCAAAAGAGCGAGGTTGGCCGGGAGCCGGCTTTCTTCGGGAAGTCCGAGTGTTGCTGGTGGTGTGCCGTTTGCCAGTTGGGTATGTATGTCGCGTATGTGTTGGGTCAGGGCGTCCGTGAACCAGTAGCGCCAGTTTTCGCCAACCATGTCGCGGCGCAAACGTTTTGGGCCGGAAGACCCCGCCAGGTTGATGGAGAAAAGCTGGCGATGCGGGCGGAAGATGGTTTCCAGTTCGATTTGGTCAACCCATTGCTCCAACCAGCGCACGGTCAGCTCTATCTGGTCGGGCTGAATTTTTTCCGGCTGGGTCAGCGACAGCATGAGGATTTTCAGGTATTCGCGCCCGATGGTGGTTGTTGCTGTATCTGCGTAAGGCTGTAGCGGCGTCGAAGCAAAACCTTGTTGCTCGGCAAAAAGGTACATCCGATTGATATGGCGCCAAGCTTTGCTGTCCATCTCCATGTAGCGCGAGTAATTCCACCTGGCGTGCTCAAAGTAGTAAGCCATGCTGCGCAAAGTAAACAGCGCCAGCGGTTTTCCCTTGCCTTGACTTGAGGATTGCATCGCTTGCTTCAGGCAAATCTGGTAAGCGTTACCCATTTCAAGCCAGAAAGAAGTGATGGTCAGCAGTACCTGAGGAAGTGGCGCCCCTTGGTCGAGGATTTTACCGTGGTAAACCCCCACCAAATGCATCTGCAATGCGCGGGCTTTTTCGTCCAGATAGGGGATGGTTTTGAAGCGTTCGTTTGCGCTGGTTTTGTTGTTCTGATTGAGTTGCTGCAGCGCCTTGACGATCTCGACCTGCGCCATGAGCATGTCGCTTTCCGGCAGGGCTTGAAGCATTCGTGTCGCAGAGCGGTAATTGTGCACCCCGTTCTCAGCTGTATCCCTTCCGAACAGCGAGCTGATCAATCCTGCGATATCGAACATGGCGGCTCTGGATGAATTATTTCAAACCCGAAAAGAATAAGGTAAAGCCCATTTAATCGCAATGGGTTTCCAGCAGGGCCGAAATTCGGGTTGATGCTTGCTCCAGAGCAGTCAGATCTTGAGTGTAGGCAAAGCGCAAGAAACGATTGCGGGCATCGCTTACACCGAAATCGAGACCGGGCGTGACGGCGACCGCTTGCTCCCGTAACAGTCTTTCGGCAAGCAGTGGGGCGTTGTCGGTAAGCTTGTGTGTATCAGCCCAAAGATAGAACGCGCCTTCGGCTTGTGCGGGAAGAACGAATCCCTGTTGGATCAGCAATCCGGACAGATATTGCCGGCGCGAATCCAGCGTTTGCCGGCGTTCTTCCAGCAAGGCCAGTGTTTCGGGATGAAATGCGGCCAAGGCGGCGTATTGGGCCGGTGTCGGGGCGGCCAGAAACAGGTTTTGCGCGAGTTTTTCCAAGGCCGGAATGTGTTCCTCCGGAGCAACGAGCCAGCCCAGGCGCCAGCCGGTCATCTGGAAGAATTTGGAAAAACTGTTCACCACGAAAATGTCGTCGGCGACTGAAAGCGCTGTCTCGTGCGCTCGTCCGTATACCAGTCCCTGATAAATCTCGTCAACGATCAAGGCACCACCGCGCTGGCTGCAGGCGGTTGCCAATGCGGAGATTTCTGCCAATTCGAGCACGGTGCCGGTCGGGTTGGCGGGACTGGCGACGAGAGCGGCAACGGTTTTTTCCGACCAGTGTTTTGCGATATCTGCCGGTGTGAGCTGAAAGCGCGTATCCGCTCCGACGGGAATGTTGACCGGCCGACCTTCGAACAGACTGACCAGATGGCGGTTGCAGGGGTAGCCAGGGTCGGTCAGCAGTACTTCGTCGTCGCGCCCGACCAGTAGCGCGAGGATGAGTTGCAAGGCACCCGATGCGCCGGGCGTGACGATGATGCGCGCCGGATCGACCGTAACACCGAAGCGGTCGCGGTAAAAGCCGGCAATGGCTTCGCGCAATTGCGGCAATCCAGCTGCACCGGTGTAGAAAGTGCGCCGCTCCGCAAGCGCCCGCATTCCGGCCTCGATGACCAAGGGGGGCGTCGGGAAGTCGGGCTCGCCCACTTCCAGGTGGATGAGCTCGCGCCCGGCGGCTTCCATTTGCTTGGCTTCCTCAAGGATGCGCATGACGTGGAAGGGTTCAATCTGGGCAATCCGGGCGGCGGGCGTCATCATGGGGCGGGCGTGGTTTGTGATAGAATCCATGAGTTTAGCTGCCCGGTTTCGTTCTTCCAATGTGGCAGCAGTTTCAGGATGAAATGAAGCAATATGATCAGCTCTAACAACATTACCATGCAGTTCGGCGCGAAGCCTTTGTTCGAAAAGGTTTCGGTCAAGTTCGGTGACGGCAACCGCTATGGCCTGATTGGCGCCAACGGCTGCGGTAAATCCACTTTCATGAAGATTCTCGGCGGCGATCTCGAGCCGACCGCAGGCAATGTCAGCCTCGACCCTGGCGTGCGGCTGGGCAAGCTCAAACAGGACCAGTTCGCCTACGAAGAGCTGCGCGTGATCGACGTGGTCATGCAGGGGCATGCCGAGCTGTGGGCTGCGATTCATGAGCGCGATGCGATCTACGCCAACCCGGAGGCGACCGAGGACGACTACATGCACGCGGCCGAGCTCGAAGGCAAGGTCGCGGAATATGACGGTTACACCGCCGAGGCGCGTGCCGGTGCGCTGCTCCTTGGTGTTGGCATTCCGACCGAACAGCACAATGGCCCGATGAGCGAAGTGGCGCCGGGCTGGAAGCTGCGCGTACTGCTGGCTCAGGCGCTGTTCTCCGATCCGGATGTGCTGCTGCTCGATGAACCGACCAACAACCTCGACATCAACACGATCCGCTGGCTGGAGAATTCGCTCAATGAGCGCAATTCCACCATGATCATCATCTCGCACGACCGCCACTTCCTGAACCAGGTTTGTACGCACATCGCCGACGTCGATTACAGCACGATCCAGATCTATCCCGGCAACTACGATGACTACATGCTGGCCTCGACCCAGGCGCGTGAGCGGCTGCTGTCCGACAATGCGCGCGCCAAGGACAAGGTTGCCGAACTGCATGCGTTCGCCCAGCGTTTTGCTGCCAACAAATCAAAGTCGCGCCAGGCTACTTCGCGTCTGAAGCTTGCGGACAAGATCAAGGAAAACATGGTCGAAGTGAAACCGTCTTCGCGCCAGAATCCGTATATCCGTTTCGACTACGACGAGAAGCAGAAGCTGCACCGCCAGGCTTTCGAGCTGACCAATCTTTCCAAGTCTTTCGACAAGCCATTGATCCAGAGTTTGAATCTGATTCTGGAAGCCAACCAGAAGCTGGCCGTGATCGGCGGCAACGGCGTGGGCAAATCGACACTGGTCAAGATGCTGGTGGATGTGCTCAAACCGGACAGCGGTTCGGTGAAGTGGGCGGAAAAGGCGCAGATTGGCTACTTTGCCCAGGACCACGAGGAAGACTTCGAAGAAGACATCACGCTGTTTGACTGGATGAAGCAGTGGGGCCAGCCGGGCGACGACGATCAGGTCATCCGCGGCATCCTCGGGCGCTTGCTCTTCTCCGGGGATGACGTGAAGAAATCGGTGAAGGTGCTTTCCGGTGGCGAGAAGGGCCGCATGCTCTACGGCAAGCTGATCCTGCAGCGCCCGAATGTGCTGGTCATGGACGAGCCGACCAACCACATGGACATGGAATCGATCGAATCCCTGAACCTGGCGCTGGAATTGTTCAAGGGTACGCTGATTTTCGTCTCTCACGACCGCCAGTTCGTCAGCTCGCTGGCAACCCAGGTGCTGGAGCTCAACGGCGACGGAACCTACGAGTACTACACCGGCGGGTACGAGGAATATCTGGAAAGCCGCGGATTGGAATAAATTCGGCTTATCCATACAAAGCACAGGGGCGCACAGACGCCCCTGTTTGTTATGATCAGGGTATCGGCAAAAAGAACATAACTTTCATGAAGAGTGGCCTGAGCGACGTTTTTCACAAAATTGCCAGCTACCGTTTCCAGATGGCGGTGCCGGGGCAGCTTTCGCTGATCCTGCACCGCATCTCGATCGCGGGCTGGGTGTTGCTCGGCGTGCATTTGGTCGGAACGGTCGGGTTCTATTGGCTTGATGACAAGAAAAGCCTTTCCGACGCGCTGTACATGACCATCATCACCATCACCACGGTAGGGTACGGTGAGATCGTGCGGGTGGACAGCATCGGCGCGCGTCTGTTCGTCGGACTTATTGCCATGTGCGGGTTCGGTACCCTGACTTTTCTTTTTACCAGTCTCTCGGTGTTCTTCCTGGAAGCCGATCTGGATCTCAGCCTGCGGAGGCGGCGCATGCAAAAGCAAATTGACAAGCTGAATGGCCATTACATTGTCTGCGGCTTCGGCCGTGTCGGGCGCAACGTGGTCAGCGAACTGGCGGTAACCGGGCGGAAGTTCGTGGTCATCGACACCAACATGCAGGTTATCGAGGAGCATTCCGCTTCGGAGCCTGGCATGCTCTGGCTGCATGGCGATGCGGCGGATGACGACGTATTGATGCTGGCCGGTATCGAGCGTGCCGCCGGCGTATTTGCCGTGATCAGCGACGATGCCAAGAACCTGATGGTTTCCTTGACAGCCAAGCAGCTTAACGCGCAAGTGCGCGTAGTGGCGCGCGGCCACGAAGTCCAGAACTCGGTCAAGATTCGCAAGGCCGGTGCGGATGCCGTGGTTTTGCCGGATTTCACCGGCGGCATGCGGATCGTCTCAATGATGGTGCGTCCCCAGGTCTTGAGCATTCTCGATGACATGATGCGCAGCGAGCGCGGTGTCCGCATGGAAGAGGTTCCTGTTCCGGCCAATTTCCAGCCCAGAAGCCTGCGGAGTCTTGATCTGCAAAGCCCGGATTACATTCTGGTCGGCATCCGCGAAAAATCTGGCTGGCGTTTCAATCCTGACGGGGATTCCATGATTTCCCCGGGTCAAGTCCTGGTACTGATGGCCACCCCGGAGGGGTGCCGCCAGGTTGAAGCCTTGTTGGCTTGAGCGGCATGTCCGGTATCGATCCCTCCATTTTCAAAGCCTACGATGTGCGTTCCACCGTGGACCGGCTGACGCCGGAAGCTGCGCGATTGATCGGTCGGGCCATGGGTAGTCTTGCGCGCGAACGCGGTTTCTCGCGCATCGCCGTGGGGCGCGATGGCCGCCTGTCGAGTCCTGCCTTGGCTGCGGAATTGAGCGCCGGGCTTACCGACTGCGGAATGACCGTGCTGGAAATCGGACTGGCTGCGACGCCGCTGCTGTATTTCGCCGCTTTGCGCCAGGCGGATGGCTGCGGTGCGATGGTGACCGGCAGCCACAATCCGCCCGACTACAACGGCATCAAGCTGATGCTCGGAGGAGATGCCGTCGATGGCATCTCCTTGCAGTCCTTGCGTGCCCGGATCGAAGCCGATGACTTTGTGACCGGGACTGGCGAGATTGTGCCGCTGGAGGTGGCCGCGCAGTATCTTGAGGCCGTACGCGTGGCGCTTCCCGTGCTTCGCCCGCTCAAGGTGGTGATCGATTGCGGCAACGGTGCGCCCGGTGCGGTGGCGCCGGAGCTCTACCGACGTCTTGGTTGCGAAGTCGTGGCGCTGTACTGCGAGGTGGATGGCCGCTTCCCGCATCACCATCCCGATCCGCAGGTGGCGGCCAATCTGGCCGATTTGCAGTATGCCGTGATTGAGCATGGCGCAGACGTCGGCCTGGCTTTCGATGGCGACGGCGATCGTCTGGGTGTGGTGACCCGGCAGGGGCGGATCGTGCCCGGAGACCAGTTGCTGGTGCTGTTCGCCCAAGCCGAACTCGCCCGGCGGCCCGGACTGGTGCTCTACGATGTCAAATCCAGCCGTCTCGTGGCGCGCATGGCGGCGCAATACGGCGGGTGCAGCGCGGCAATTCCGACCGGCCATTCGCACATGAAGCGGGCGCTGAAGGCGCAGAATGCATTGCTGGCCGGCGAGTTGTCCGGGCATTTCGCTTTTGCGGGCTGGGACGTGGACGATGCCTTGTACGCAGGGGCCAAGCTGCTGCAAATCTTGGCAGGCGGAGCCGATCTGGATGCCGAGCTGGCGCGCTACCCGCAAGTTCTTGCTTCACCCGAACTACAGGTTAAACTGTCCGAAGACGGTCGCGCTGTTGTCGGGTACATCGCAGAGAATGCCGACTTTCCGAGCGCAGCGCATGTTTTTACGGTCGACGGCTTACGGGTCGAGTATCCGGACGGGTTCGGCCTGATCCGCGCGTCCAATACCACGCCGGTGCTGACATTGCGCATCGAAGCCGACGACAGGCAGGCGCTTGCGCGCATCCGTAACGAACTCGCGGCCGCGATTGTGCCGCTTCCCTTTCCCGACTGGAATGAAGAATGAGCATGAACCTTCCTCCCTATCACGTCATCGCAGCCAATGTGGCGGCAGCACTGGCCGAAGACATCGGCGAAGCTGACTGGACCGCCATGCTGGTCCCCGAAGCGCGGACGGGCTCGGCCACCGTGATTTCGCGCCAAGCCGCAGTTATCTGTGGCCAGGCGTGGTTCGATGAAGTGTTTCGTCAGGTTGATCCGCAGGTGCAAATCGCCTGGCGGGTTGCCGAAGGTGACGCTGTGGAGCCTGGGGCTGTGTTGTGCGAAATCAGCGGCGCGGCGCGCAGCCTGCTGACCGCAGAGCGCAGTGCGCTGAACTTTCTGCAAACGCTCTCCGCCGTGGCGACGGAAACGCGCCGCTATGTGGACATAGTGCAGGGAACTTCAGCCCGCGTGCTGGATACCCGCAAGACGTTGCCGGGGCTGCGCCGGGCACAGAAATATGCGGTGCTTGTCGGCGGAGGAGACAACCAGCGCATGGGGCTGTATGCCGGAATCCTGATCAAGGAAAACCACATCCTTGCAGCCGGATCAATTCGGGCCGCGCTGGAAGCCGCGCAAGAGCTGGCGCCAAGCCATGTGCCGATTCAGATCGAAGTGGAAAACCTGACCGAGTTGGACGAGGCCTTGGCCGCGGGCGCTACGTCGGTATTGCTCGACAACATGAGCAATGGCGACATGCGCGAGGCTGTGGCGCGTTCGCGCGGTCAAGCGGAGTTGGAGGCTTCCGGCGGCGTGGATCTGATTTCGGTGCGGGCCATTGCCGAGACGGGTGTTGACCGGATATCCATCGGCAAGCTGACCAAGGATGTCGTTGCTGTAGACCTATCAATGCGTTTGAAAGTTTGAGGAGGGGACATGCAGGAAGCGGAGCAACAACAGGATACAACGCGCGCAGAGGAAGCTGCCGGGAGCGGGCGCGCCTTGCTCCTGAAGAAACTTCGCTTGCCGCTCATGATCGTTGGCGGTGTGCTCGCGGCCATCGTGTTTTTGCTGATCGGCATCTGGATCGGTTCGGCCAAGCGGAGTTCGGACATCAAGCAGTACGAGGAGCGGATTGCTACGGCAAAAAAACAGGCGGAAAGCGCAGTGAGCGAGCAGAAGGTGCTGGAAGTCAAGCTTGAAGGCATTTCCGGCAGCATGAAGATGCTCAAGGAAAGTGAAGAAAGCAAGAATCAGCTGATCGCCAGGATGCAGGAAAAACTCGAATGTTTCGAGCAGGCCGCGGCCCAGGCGCTCGCGGCAGAGCAGACCACAACGCAAACAGCCGCCGCGAAGCCCGGCGCACGAACGAAGTCCGAGTCGCCTCCCAAGGGCTATGTCCGCTTCGGCAATTCATCGTGTACCCTGGTCGCTGGCGGAAGCAGCAGCAATTGGAAGGAATGTCTGAAGCAAGGCAAGCCGGTTGGTAGCGCGGAAAAGAAGGCGGCTCCTGCAGCGGAAAGCGGCGAAAAGCCCGGAGAAGCCGCCGTCAAGGGGGCCGTAAAAGGCCATTGAGTGGCTTGGTGCCCAATAAAAAACGGGAGCGGTTACGCTCCCGTTTTTTATTTTCTGGTGTAAATATCAGGCGCCAGCCTGAACTTCCGTCACAGCCTTGTACAGGGTGTCGTACAACTCTTCGAGATGTTCGACTTCCAGACAGGAGAATGCCACGCGCAGATCGGATTCACCCAGCGCAATGACGCCGATCTGGTATTCGTTCAGCAAACGCTGGCGTACGGCTTCCGCACAGGCATTCTTGAGCTTCAGGCACATGAAGTAGCCGGAATTGAACGGGTAGTAATCCCAGGCGCTGTCGTACTTGCCGGAATCCAGCAAGGCTTTGACCCGGGTGGCGCGGGCTTTCATGATTTCATACTTCTCGGCGCACTGGGCGTCGAAGCGTGAATCCTGCAGTGCACGTAGCACGAAGGTCTGGCTCGGGTGCGAGCAATTGGAGATGGTCGCACGGATGATGCCCATGACCTTTTGTTCCAGTGCGGCGAGCACCTTGGCGGACTGATGGGCAAAGGTGATGAAGCCGATGCGGAAGCCCCAGGCGTATTCTTCCTTGGTTGCGCCGTCGACCTTCACGGCCAGGATATTGGGCGAGACATTGGCCAGCTTGCCGAAGATTGATTCGCGCAGACTATCCTCGAAGAAAAGACCGAAATAGGCGTCGTCGGCCACGGCGACGATATTGAGTCCAGCATCGGCGACAGTCTTGAGTGCGGCAACGATTTCGTTGCCTTCGGCTTCGGACGGGGTGTAGCCGGTCGGGTTGTTCGGGAAGTTGAGCAACACGATGGCCTGCCTCTTGCCGGCGGCAAGCTGGGCCAGCAGCGCGGTTTTCAAACCTTCGCTGTTGAACTTGCGGCGCTCGTCGTAGAGCGGGAAATGCACCATTTCTGCCCCGCGACATACGCCGTAGGTGAGTTCGTAGTTTTCCCAGAACTTGTCCGGTGTCAGAACCGGCGTTCCCGCCTCGGCGAAAAGATCGGAAATGATGCTGATGCCGTGAGTCAGGGCATTGGTCACAATGGGGGTGCCAAAGCTCTTGCTGTTCAGGCTGGGGTTGTCCTTGAGCATTTTCTCGCGCCAGGCCGCACGCAATTCCGGTTTGCCTGCCGGCGGCGCATAGGGATACAGATCCTTCGGCGCATAAGACGAGAGGGTTTCCTGAATCAGACTCAGGTGCATCGGCGCGCCCTTTTCCGTTGCGATGCCGATCGAGGCATTGAAGCGCTTGGCTTTCTGTCCGGCTTCGGCGGATTGCGACAGGATGCCTTCCTTGGGGAAGTAAATGGCACGGCCAAGAGCCGAAAGCATGTCCAGGACGGGACGGCCTTCCTGTTCAAGCGTGGCGTTCAATTGTAGGGCGAGTGGATGCATGATGTAGTCGGGTGATTTAATTAATTAAATTCATAAGCACCGCCAATTTTACACGGGTATGGCCTTGCTGAAAATCACGATTTGACAATGCGCTTGGAAAAATGTTTGGGGCGGAAGCCAAAAAGCGCCAAAGTCCCGAAGTAGCTTGTGGCTCCCGCAATAATCAGCAATGCGAGTCGCAAGCATCGTTCGACCATGCCGCCGACGCTCCAGGCAGGCAGCCATTGCATCAGTCCCCACAGCACCGCGACCATGACGATGACGGCTGCGGCCAGTTGCCACACAAATTTTCCCCAGCCGGGCAGTGGACGGAAGATGTCATGCCGGCGCAGCTGGTAGTACAGCAGCAAGGCATTGGTGCAGGCGCCCAGTCCGATGGCCAGCGCCAGACCGGCGTGTTTCAGGTGCCAGATGAAGGTAAGGTTCATCAATTGGGTCGCCGCGAGCGTGAATAGCGCGATCTTGACCGGCGTCTTGATGTTTTGTCTGGCGTAGAAGCCCGGTGCCAGCACTTTCACCAGGATCAGTCCGACCAGCCCCGCAGCATAGGCGATCAGCGCCTGCTGGGTCATCAAGGCGTCGTGTGCGCTGAACTTGCCATATTGGAACAGCGAGACTACCAGCGGCTCGGCCAGCACAGCCAAGGCTGCGGCGGAAGGCAATGCCAGGAGGAGACAGAGGCGCAGCCCCCAGTCCAGTAGCCGGGAGTATTCGTCATGGTCGCTGCTGGCATGGCTGCGCGAGAGGGAGGGCAACAGGATCGTGCCCAGTGCCACACCCAGGACGCCCGTGGGAAATTCCATCAGGCGATCAGCGTAATACATCCACGATACGCTGCCCGAATCCAGATACGAGGCAAAGATCGTGTTGATGATGAGGGAGATCTGGGCAACGGATACGCCGAGAATGGCCGGCCCCATTTGTTTTACCACGCGCCAGACACCCGCGTCTTTCAGGTTGATCCGCGGCCATACCAGCATGCCGATCTTTCTCAGGTGAGGTAACTGGAAAAGAAGTTGTGCTACTCCGCCGGCGGCGACAGCCCATGCCAGTGCCAGTACTGGCGGGTGGAAATAGGGGGCCAAGAATAGGGCGAAGCCAATGAAGGAGATGTTCAGAAGTGTCGGGACGAATGCCGGAATCGAAAACCTGTTCCAGGCATTCAGGATCGACCCCGCCAGCGAGGCAAGCGAGATGAAGAGTATGTAGGGAAAGGTAATGCGCAGGAGCTCGACCGTCAGGGCAAATTTTTCAGTAGTGGCGGCAAAGCCGGGGGCGGAAATCCAGATGATGGCGGGCGCCGCGAGCATGCCCAGTGCACTGACGACCAACAGAATCAGCCCGAGCAAGCCGGCAACATCGGCGACAAAGCCGCGAGTAGCCTCTTCCCCTTGTTGAGAGCGGTATTCCGACAGAATGGGAACGAACGCTTGAGAAAATGCGCCTTCGGCAAATATCCTGCGCAAAAGGTTGGGGAGTTTGAAGGCCACAAAGAATGCGTCGGTGGCAAAGCCCGCGCCGAATACGCGCGCAACGATGGCATCGCGTGCAAAGCCCAGTATGCGGGAGACCAGCGTCATGGAACTGACCTGGGCAAGCGTTTTGAGAAGATTCATGCCGGATAGCCTGATGGTGTGGTTTGCTTGCAGAAGAGCAGGATCATAGTCGAGCTTGCCAAAGGCTGGAAGAGGCGCTATCATCCGCGGTTTCCGAATTTGCGTGACTGGATTTTCCGGTCAGATAACGATCCTCTCAGGAGTTAATGAAAGATGGCTAACAGCGCCCAAGCTCGCAAGCGTGCCCGCCAGGCCGAAGCCGCTCGCCAGCACAATGCCGGCCAGCGTTCCGCATTCCGCACCGCCGTCAAGAAGGTGCTGAAGGCAATTGAAGCTGGTGACAAGGCTGCCGCTCAAGCGGTATACCAGCAATCCGTCAGCGTGATTGACGGCATCGCCGACAAGAAGATTTTCCACAAGAACAAGGCCGCTCGCCACAAGAGCCGCCTGTCTGCTGCTATCAAGGCGCTCGCTGCCTGATTGCAATTGGATTCTGTAAAAAGCCCCGCATTGCGGGGCTTTTTCATTGCTGCAACAAGCTGCTCAATTCATTTTTTCGGTGTTTCTGCCGGGGCGGGGCAATAGAGTCCATACAGGGTTTGCAGGATTTGCAGGGCGGCCGGGCTGGCAAGGCTGTAGTAGATGTGTTTGCCGCTGCGGCGGGTCGAAACCAGTCCTTCGTTGCGCAATACCCCCAGCTGTTGCGAAAGTGTCGGCTGGCGGATATCTAACAAACGCTCAAAATCCGATACGCATTTTTCGCCGTCGACCATTTGGCAAAGCAGCAGGAGTCGGTCTTCGTTTGCGAGGGCTTTCAGCAGGGCTGTGGCGTCGGCGGCTGCCTGACGCATGGCGGGCACGAGCGAATCGGTCATCTTTTATCCGTTGATCTAATCTGGCGCTGTTATTTTCTCAGGAATCCGGAAGATAAAAAAAGCCCGACTGGCGTCGGGCTATTGAAACACGGGAAATTATCCTTCGCGTGTTTTGCTTGTTGAATGGGCTTCCAGCCATTTGCGGATGCGCGATGCATCGCCGACCCGCGTATTTTTGCCGTTGGAGTCCATCAAAACCATCACTACAGGTGCGTTGCCGATGGTTGTCTGCATGACCAGGCAACGGCCAGCTTCGCTGATGTAGCCGGTCTTGGATACGCCGATTTCCCACTTGTCGCTCTTGACCAGCGGGTTGGTATTGTGAAAAACAAGCGGTCTTTTGTTCATGTTGGAAATGAACGAGTATTCCACCGATGTGGAGTATTGCTGAATGGTGGAGTAGCGATGTGCGGCCTGTACCATCAGCGCCAGTTCACGAGGCGTGGATACGTTGCCCGGGTTGAGGCCGGTCGAATCCAGGAAGCGTGTGCTCTTCATTCCAAGCGAGGCGGCTTTTTCGTTCATTTTGGCGATGAAGGCATCGCGCCCGCCCGGATAGTGTCGGGCCAGTGCGGAAGCTGCCCGGTTTTCGGATGACATCAGTGCCAGCAGCAGCATTTCTCCGCGCGTGAGGGTCAAGCCGGGGGTGAGGCGGGAACGTGTCCCTTTGAGTGTGTCGATATCGTCGTGCGAAATGGAAATCAACTCGGAGAGCGGTTGCTGGGCATCCAGCACGACCATGGCGGTCATCAGCTTGGTAATGGATGCAATGGGCGTCAGCGTATCCGGGTGTTTTGCATAAATGATTTCGCCCGTAAGCCCGTTCATGACCAGTGCACTGCCGGATTGCAAGCCGGGGTGCGCCAGCGTCGTCGGGGCTGCCGAAACGCGGGAAACCTGAATGCTGCGGCGCGCGTGGGCTGTGGCGCGTTTGGAGACGGAGCTTTTTGCCCCTTTCTTTTGCGCGACCTTCTTGTGTACGGCTTTTTTCTTGGCCGAGGAGGTTTTTACGGTTTTTTGTTGTTTTGCCGTGGTGGCTGCCGAGGTTGCCGTGCTGGTGAGCAACATGACGGCAGTGGCAATGGAGCATAAATAAATCATGGGGTTGCGCATTCTTTTCTCCGGCGGGAGGGGTATATCTACACCATTGGCATACGGTATTCTACGCGCCGTGCCGCGAAATGTCATGTAAATCAATGGGTACGAAGATATTTCAATAATTGCCATTAAGATTTGCGTCTTTCTTGCAACGCTCTTGCAACAATTTCCGCCAAGAATTACCGTATCGTATGTTAGCGCCTCTGGGCAGAGCATCGGCCAGGTGTGCAGAACCTTGTTTGTTTATCTGGAGCTTGATCGTGTTGCAAAACCCCACCATTGAATCGTTTTTTCAGCAGTTGACCGAAGCCAATCGCCAGTGGGTGCAGGGCTGGGTCAATTCCATGAATCCTGCCGCAGGTCCCGGCGAGCACATGACGGTGCTGCACAAATCGATGCAGGACATGATGCAGAACCATGCTGATTGGCTGGAGCATCACGGCGAGTATTACCGCCAGCATCTGGAACTGTGGATGGGTTTTATCGGCGCCAAAGAAAAAGGGGCCGCAGCGGTAGAAATGGACAGGAGCGACCGGCGTTTCAATGCGCCGGAATGGCAGGAACCAATTTTCGATTACATTCGCAAGAATTATCTGCTCACTTCGCACTGGATGATGAAACTGGTCGACTCGACCAATGCCGATGAAGCCACCAAAGAAAAAGCTGCCTTCTTTACCCGGCAGTTCGTGGATGCGATCAGCCCGGCCAACTTTGCTTTTACCAACCCGGAAGTGCTGAAGCTTGCCATGGAAACCAAGGGTGAGAGTCTGACCGAGGGCATGAAGAAGCTGGCTGAGGACATGCGTCGCGGTACCATCACCATGACCGACGAAACCCAGTTTGAAGTGGGCAAGAACTTGGCTATCACGCCGGGACAGGTCATCTTTGAAAACGATCTGTTCCAGCTGATCCAGTACACGCCTTCGACCGACAAGGTCTACGAAACACCGCTTCTGGTGGTGCCGCCGTGCGTGAACAAGTACTACATCATGGATTTGCAGCCCAACAACTCCATGATGGCTTATATCGTCAGCCAGGGGTTCACGACATTCCTGATTTCCTGGAAGTCCGTAACGCCGGAGATCAGCAAGCTGCAATGGGATGACTATATCGAGCAGGGCGTGCTGGTTGCGGCAGAAGTGGTCCGCAAGATCAGCAAGCGTGAAAAGATGAACGTACTGTCATTCTGCATCGGCGGCGAGATCGTTTCGACCACGATTCCCGTGATGAAAGCACGCGGGCTTGACTGGTTCGAATCCATCACGCTGATGACCGTCATGCTGGATCACTCCGATCCGGGCGATATCAAGCATTTTGTCGATCCCAATGTAGTGAAAAGCCGCGAGGCCCAACTGGAAGAGGGCGGCATCATTTCCGGCAAGGAGCTTGCTCGCGTATTTGCTGCGTTGCGCTCCAATGACCTGATCTGGAACTATGTGGTCAACAATTACCTGAAGGGCAAGACCCCGGCGCCGTTCGATCTGCTGTACTGGAACAACGATCCGGCGAATCTTGCGCTGCCGATGCACACCTTCTTCCTGCGCAACATGTATCTGGAAAACAACCTGATCAAACCCAATTCGTTCTCGCTGTGCGGCGTGCCGATTGATTTGACCAAGGTTGACCTGCCGACATACCTGTTTGCTGCGCGCGAGGATCATATCGTGCCATGGAAGTCCGCATTCCAGACTACCAAAATCCTCCGCGGGCCAGTGCGCTTCGTCCTTGGTGCGTCCGGGCATATCGCCGGCGCAATCAATCCGGTATCCA
Organism: Formivibrio citricus; assembly: GCF_900115065.1. Lineage (GTDB taxonomy): Bacteria > Pseudomonadota > Gammaproteobacteria > Burkholderiales > Chitinibacteraceae > Formivibrio > Formivibrio citricus. Next base: position 43,066 of record NZ_FOVE01000017.1, read on the forward strand.
GCAACAAGCGCAATTACTGGGTGAACGAGGATATTTCGGTGGATGCGGACTCCTGGTTCGAGTCGGCAGAGTCCCGTCCCGGCAGCTGGTGGCAGGACTGGGTTCAATGGTTGGCGCCGCAATCGGGCAAGCAAGTCGCTGCGCCCAAGACGCACGGCAACGCAAGCTTCAAGGCGATAGAGCCGGCGCCGGGGCGTTATGTCAAGGAGCGTTTGGCCTGATCTGCAAGCTTGTCCATAAGCAAAGGCAAGGCATTTCGCCTTGCCTTTTTTATTTTCGTTGCTTACACAGAAAGAGCATGTCACATCATAAAAACCTTAGAGAGGAAACGCACCATGAAGGAAATTGTAATTGTTGCTGCTTGCCGTACTGCTGTCGGTAGTTTTGGTGGTTCCCTGGCCAAGGTGCCTGCTCCCGAGTTGGGGGCGACTGTCATCAAGGCGCTGCTGGAAAAAACAGGCGTGGCGCCAGAAGCTGTGAGTGAAGTGATTATGGGCAATGTGCTGACCGCTGGTCTGGGGCAAAACCCTGCGCGTCAGTCATTGCGCAAGGCCGGCTTGCCGGATGAAACACCGGCGCTGACCATCAATCAGGTCTGTGGTTCCGGCCTGAAGGCCGTGGCGCTGGGTATGCAGGCCATCCTGTCCGGTGAAAGCGAGATTGTCATTGCTGGCGGGCAGGAAAACATGAGCCTGTCCCCGCACGTCCTGAGCGGTAGCCGTGACGGGTTCCGCATGGGCAATGCCACGCTGGTGGACAGCATGGTCTATGACGGACTGACCGATGTGTACAGCAAATATCACATGGGTGTGACGGCAGAGAACATTGCCAAGAAATATGGCATTACCCGCCAGGAACAGGATGATCTGGCGCTGGCTTCCCAGCAAAAGGCGGCGGCAGCCCGCGCTGCTGGCAAGTTCAAAGATGAAATCGTGCCCGTGATGATTCCCCAGAAGAAGGGCGATCCGTTGGCATTTGATACGGATGAGTACATCAAGACGGATGCCTCGGCAGAAGGCTTGGCCAAGCTGCGCCCCGCTTTTGACAAGGAAGGTACGGTTACAGCCGGCAATGCCTCCGGCATCAACGACAGTGCCGCGGCAGTCATGCTGATGACGGCGGAAAAGGCTAAAGCCCTGGGGCTCAAGCCGATGGCGACGGTGAAGGCAGCGGCTTCCGCTGGCGTGGATCCGTCCATCATGGGCATGGGGCCGGTACCTGCTACGCAAAAAGCCCTGGCTCGCGCTGGATGGCAATTGGCAGACGTGGACCTGATCGAGGCCAACGAAGCTTTTGCTGCCCAGGCATTGGGCGTGGCGCGCGAGTTGAAGTGGGACTGGGACAAGGTCAACGTCAATGGCGGTGCTATTGCGATCGGTCACCCGATCGGCGCGTCCGGTTGTCGCGTGCTGGTAACGCTGTTGCATGAAATGGTGCGTCGCGATGCCAAGAAGGGCTTGGCTACACTGTGTATCGGTGGAGGGATGGGGGTGGCGTTGCTGGTGGAGCGCAACTGAGTCCGCGTTGAGTAGTGAACGGCCGGGAAATCCCGGCCGTTTTTTATTGGTTTTATTTACTGAGCTGGAAAGGATTGGTGAAATTTACGTAATTGAACGTTCGGATTTTCGGATGAAAAAGATGCGGCATATCCGGAAGGCTGGATGGTCTGTTGGGTGTTGAATAAGTTAATTACATTTAAATCAATATGATGCGTGTTTTTTATGTTCTGGCACGGGTCGTGCTTAATATGTAGCGCGATGAATCTAACTACATTTTTCCTGTTGCGGCAGAAATCGTGGCAGGAGGTGGATCTGAAAGCTCCCTAACAAGGGGGTGGTTCGGAAGTCGTTGCAGGGGTGCGTATTTCAACGCGCTTGCTGGCTTGGCTTGAATGGCAAGGCTGGCAACCCCGCTGAAATAGTAGTTGCCTGTTCCACTTTAGCCCGGTGCATGTCGGGCGCTTACGAGGAGAAGTTAGTATGGGTCACTCAACGGTTGAAGAAGAAAAGCTGCCAGAGTCGGCGAGTCTGTTTGACAAATTTGTGAACTACAAGATCGGTGCGATGCCGCTGCCGGTATATTTGATTCTTGCCTTTGTTGTCATCGCCTCGGCGTATGTTCAAATCAAGGATCATGGTACTGGCAAGCTGTCTTCCGCTTTGCCGGCAGACATGATTGGTGGCTTTGCCCTGATCATTGTGTTTGGCTGGTTGCTGGGCCACATTGGCGGCAAGATCCCGGTGCTCAAAAATATTGGCGGACCGGCCATCATGGCGCTGTTCGTGCCGTCGGCGCTGCTGGCTTATGGGGTGTTCAACCCGGCGATGAAGAATGCCACGGTCGCCATCATGAAGACCTCCAACTTCCTGTACTTCTACATTTCGTGCCTGGTGGCCGGTAGTTTGCTGGGGATGAACCGCAAGGTGCTGGTGCAGGGCTTTATGCGGATGTTCGTGCCCCTGATGATCGGTACCATTTGCGCAACTGTCGCGGGTATTGGTATGGGGCTGTTGTTCGGCTATAGCCCGTATCACACCTTCTTCTTCATCCTGATTCCGATCATGGGTGGCGGTGTGGGTGAAGGCATTCTGCCCTTGTCCATGGCCTATGCGGAAATGGGTATCCTTGGCAAGACTCAGGGCGAACTGATTGCGCTGATGATCCCGGCCGCCTTGATCGGTAACGTGGTTGCGATTATCTCGGCCGCTTCGCTCAAGCGCCTCGGTGACAAGCATGAGCAGCACAGCGGCAAGGGCTTGCTGGTGCGCTCCGGTGATGACAACGAGCTGCTGAAGGAAATGAGCACTGACAAGCCGATCGATCTGCAGCTTATGGGCTGTGGCATGTTGCTGGCTTGCAGCTTCTGGATCTTGGGCCGCATCCTGTCCCCGTATGTCGGTATCCCTGGTCCGATTCTGATGATTCTGGGCGCAGCAGCAGCCAAGGTTCTGCAGATCGTTCCGGCTCGCATGGAGCAGGGCGCTTATCAGATGTACAAGTTCGTGTCTTCCAACCTGACATTCCCGCTGCTGGCCGGTCTGGGCGTGCTGTATGTGCCTTGGCATGACCTGATCAGTGCCTTTACCTTCGGCTATTTCTGCATCTGTGGCATTGCAGTGCTGACGATGGTGTCTTCGGGTTGGTTCGTCGCCAAGTACCTGAATATGTACCCGGTTGAATCCGCCATTGTGACGGCTTGCCACAGTGGTCTGGGTGGTACCGGCGACGTGGCGATTCTGTCCGCTTGCGATCGTATGGGCCTGATGCCGTTCGCCCAGATCTCCACCCGTATCGGTGGCGCATCGATGATCGTGTTCGCCGTGTTCTCGATCAAGATGTTCAATTGAGGTTGAATCCTTGATTTGATCGAAAACTTTCTGCCACGGATTTCAACGACATCGAGCGGTGAAGTCCTTCTCGGGGTAGGCGAAGTCCGTGGTGGGAAAGTTTTTGAGGGCTGGAATTCAAAAGCATCAGGTAAAGCCCCCGTCGTTTGGTATTGGTAGGGCGGTTCGCTCGACTGGTAGTGGGCGTCGAGGGTAAAAGCAGCAAGAAGGCAACTTTAATCAACCATGGAAAAGAGAGAGGTTTGAAATGACCAAGGCAGTTAATACTGTTGAAATTCCGGCTGGCGTATCCGGTTATGAATTGCTGGAAAACCCGATTCTGAACAAGGGTACCGCTTTCACTCAGGAAGAGCGCGATGCATTCGCCCTGAACGGCCTGCTGCCCCCGAAGATTGAAACCCTGCAAGACCAGGTGGCCCGCTGCGTCGAAACGCTGAAGGCTCTGCCGACCCAGCTCGACCGCTACGTTTACCTGCGCGACCTGCAAGACACCAACGAAACCCTGCACTACGCTGTGATCGCACAAGATCTGTACGGCATCCTGCCGATGATCTACACCCCGACCGTGGGCGCCGGCTGCCAGCAGTTCAGCCACCTGTTCCGTCGTCCGCGCGGCCTGTTCATCACTGCCGAGCAAAAAGACAAGTTCGACGAAATCTTCGCCAACCCGCGCTTCGACAACATCGAATGTATCGTCGTGACCGATGGCGAACGTATCCTGGGTCTGGGCGACCAAGGCGCTGGCGGCATGGGCATTCCTATCGGCAAGCTGGCCATCTACACCGGCTGCGGCGGGATTGCACCGGAAACCACACTGGCCATCACCCTTGACACCGGCACCAACAACGAAGAGCGCCAAGCCGATCCGCTGTATCTGGGCTGGAAGCACGAACGCGTTCGCGGTCAGGAATATGACGACTTTATCGAAGCTTTCGTGGTCGCCGTCATGAAGCGCTGGCCGAATGTGCTGCTGCAGTGGGAAGACTTCCACAAGAACAACGCCAGCCGTCTGCTGGAAAAATATCGCGATCGTCTGTGTACCTTCAACGACGACGTGCAAGGCACTGCCTCCATCGCCGTGGGCGCCCTCATGGCCGCCATCAACCTGACCGGCGTGCCGCTGAAAGATCAACGCGTTGCGATTCTGGGTGGCGGCTCCGCCGGTATCGGTATTGCCGACCTGATCAAGTGCACCATGGTGCAGGAAGGCCTGTCCGAAGAAGAGGCTCGCAGCCGCTTCTACATCGTCGGTCGTCACGGCATGGTGACCGAGCAGACCGGCAACCTGGAAGCCTTCCAGAAGCCGTACTGCCAGGACAGCAAGCGCCCGGAAAAGGAAAACTGGCAACTCGACAAGGCCGGCACCGTCAGCCTGCTCGACGTCATTCGCAATGCCAAGCCGACCGTACTGGTAGGCGTGTCCGGTGTGGCCGGCTCCTTCACGGAAGACATCATCCGTGAAATGGCCAAGCACACTGCCCGCCCGATCATCTTCCCGATGTCCAACCCGACCTCCTGCGTGGAAGCCCAGCCGTCCGACATCATCCAGTGGACCGACGGCAACGCCATCGTCGGTACCGGCAGCCCGTTCGAGCCGTTCGAGTACAAGGGCAAGACCCACTACTTCGCCCAGTGCAACAACTCCTACGTGTTCCCGGGCGTAGGTCTGGCCGCGATTGCTGTACGCGCCCGCCGCATCACCGACACCATGTTCATCGCAGCCTCCAAGGCGGTTGCAGCCATGTCGCCGGCGATCAGCAACCCGAATGGCAAGCTGCTGCCGGAACTTGCCGACATGCGCAAGGTCTCTTATCAGGTGGCAATTGCAACGGCCAAGCAGGCTCGCGCCGAAGGTCTGACCGAGAACCTGACCGATGCCCAGATCGAAGAAAAGATCAAGGCCGCGATTTGGGAACCCGAGTACAAGCAATACGTGCCTGCTGTTGATAAGCCTGACTACGCTTGATAGCTGGCGTTAGATCGGTGTAGCAAGACAGGGCGCAGAGTGGGTTTCCTCTGCGCCCACCTTTTCTTGGGACACCGCTACTGACGAATTGTGTAATACGGGGTTTTAGGGGGAATTAAATGGCAAATTTGATCTATGGGGTCTGGGACGGCAAGGTACACGATTACCGTCAGACCCAAGCTGGTGAACAGGAAGCGCTGGTGGCGGGCCTGGAGGGCTTTGCTCCGGACAACGCGACGAAGGCGTTCATCGCCGACCGCGGTTTCCTGATTTTTGATCGTGACACGAACCTGGTTGAAGCCTTCAGCCAGTACATGGCGCAAGCCGCCAAGGAATCCTGCGGCCGTTGCACGCCGTGCCGCGTGGGCACTCAACGCATGCGCGACCTGCTGGCAGCCTATGCCAATGGTACCGCCAGGGAAGCCTGCCTGAACGATTTGGCCGTACTGGCCGAGCAAACCACCAGCTCCTCGCTGTGCGGTCTGGGGCAATCCTGCGCCAAGAGTCTGGGCGACGCGCTGAAGCACTTCCGCGACGAATTCAAGGCCGGCGCCGGCACCGCCGAACAGCACAGCTTCGTCTACACCACCGCACCGTGCGTTGAAGCCTGCCCGTCCAAGATCGACGTACCCAAGTACATCGACGGCGTCAAGGGTGGCAAGTTCGACTACGCGCTCGGCGTCGTCATGGACAAGTACTCCATGGCTGCGTCCTGCGGTCGTGTCTGCGTGCGTCTGTGCGAAGCTGCATGCCGTCGTACCCAAGCTGAAGGCTCCGCCGTCGGCATCCGCATGCTCAAGCGCTATGCCGCCGACCAGGCGTTGCTCAACAACCGCTTGCACCTCAAGAAGAGCCTGGTGCAACACAAGCAGCGCGTCGCCGTCATCGGCGCCGGCCCGGCCGGCATCACCTGCGCCTACAAGCTGCTGCAAGCCGGCATTCAAGTCGACGTGTACGACATGCACAAAGCCTCCGGCGGCATGGCCTCGGTTGGCATTCCCAGCTATCGCTTGCCCAAGGACGTGCTCAAGGCCGAAACCGAAGACCTGATCCGCGAACAGGGTGGCAACTTCTTCTATGAACAGAAACTTGGCCGTGACTTCACGGTCGATGATCTGTTCGCCAAGGGTTACGATGCCGTCTTCCTCGGCTACGGCGCCCACAAGGGCTCGCTGCTCGGTGTCAAGAACGAAGACCCGAGCCTCGACGGCTACGATTCCGGCGTCGACTTCCTGCTCAAGGTCCACAAGCACGTCGAATACGGCGAGCCGTTCGAAGTCAAGGGCGACGTCGTTGTCGTCGGCGGCGGCAACGTGGCCATGGACTGCGTACGCTCCGCCAAGCGCATGGGCGCCAAGTCCGTGCACCTGATCTATCGTCGCACCATCGACGACATGCCGGCCGACCACGAAGAAATCGTTGCCTCCGAGCACGAAGGCATCATCTTCCACTGTCTGACCAACCCGTCGAGCCTCGTTGTCGAAAACGGCAAGGTGGTCGGTGTGGAATTGCTGGAAATGCGCCAGACCGAAAAGGACGCCAAGGGCCGCCGCAACGTCGAAGCCGTACCGGGCTCCGAGCATGTGCTCAAGTGCGATCTGGTGATTGCCGCCATCGGTCAGGTGGTTGAACAGGACACCCTCAAGGCCGAAGAAGGCATCGAGCGCGACCGCTGGCACTGCATCACCGTCAACCCGGACACGCTGGAAACCTCGCGCAAGGGCGTATTCGCCGGCGGCGACTGCGTACTGGGCCCGTTGACGCTGGTCAACGCCCTGGATCATGGCGAGCGCGCCGCTTATGCGATCCGCGACTACCTGCTGGACGGCTCGGCCCACATCACGCCGCAACGCCGCATGCAGAACCTGCTGGCCAAGAACAAGCTGTTCTCCGGCGAATGCCTGCAGACCCAGCCGGTTCGCAAGGAACGCGCCCGCGTGCCTGAGCTCGATGCCATCGAGCGGATCAAGACGTTTGACGAAGTGGATGGCGTGATTTCGAAGGAAGTCGCTTACGAAGAAGCCACGCGCTGCCTGCGCTGCTACCGCCTCTATTCGGTCGTCACCGAAAAGTCGCTCAAGCCGGGCCAAAAAACATCCACCATTGCAGGGTAAAAGTCCATGAAAGCCTATATCAACGGTAAAGAGCTCGCATTCGAGCCCAATGAAACCATCCTCGATGTGGCCCGGAAAAACGGGGTATACATCCCCACGCTCTGCGAGCTGCACGACATCGACCATGCACCGGGCACCTGCCGTGTATGTCTGGTCGAAGTCCAGCAGGGCGATTCCACCGAGCCGCAGTACGTCACGGCCTGCGACACCCCCATGGCGGATGGCTTGAAAGTACAGACCCGCACCCCGCAAGTGATGGAGATGCGCCGGCTGCAGATGGAAATGACCATGGCGGATCACCATCAGGATTGCGCTTCCTGCCCGCGCGTGGGGAATTGCGAACTGCTGCCGGTCGCCAATTCGGTCGGCCTCAAGCAGGTTCGCTTCCACTACACGCAAGGCTGGGAAGACCTGGAGCCGGATCACGGCAAGCAGCCGATCGTGTATGACCGCAGCCGCTGTATCCGCTGCCAGCGCTGCGTGGCCGTCTGCCGCAAGGTGCAGAACGTCGATGCACTGGAAATGACCGGCTGGGGCAGCACCGCGGGCGTACGCCTCAAGGGCGGTTCAGTCGATGCTTCTCCCTGTATCACTTGCGGCCAATGCGTCATGGTGTGCCCGACAGGTGCGCTGGCAGAACGCGATCAGACTGACGAGGTCTTGAACTTCCTGGCCGATCCGGAAATCACCACGGTATTCCAGATGGCGCCGGCGGTGCGTGTTGGCTTCGGCGAAGAATTCGGCATGCCGACCGGCACCAACGTCGAAGGCCAGATCATTGCCGCGCTGCGCAAGATCGGTGCCGACATCATTCTCGATACCAACTTCGCTGCTGACGTGGTCATCATGGAAGAGGGTACCGAGTTGCTGGGGCACCTGAAGGAGAAGAAGCGTCCGACCTTCACCTCCTGCTGCCCGGCCTGGATCAACTTCGCCGAGAAGCACTACCCGGAAATCCTGCCGATGCTGTCGTCGACCCGTTCGCCGCAAGCCGTGCTGGGATCGCTGGCCAAGACCTACCTGGCGGAAAAGCGCAACATTGATCCGAAGAAGATGCGCGTGGTCTCGATCATGCCGTGTACCGCCAAGAAAGAAGAGGCCGCGCGTCCGGTTCTCGGCAAGAACGGCGTGCCGGATGTCGACGTCGTGCTGACGGTACGTGAATTCGCTCGCCTGCTGCGCCGCGAGGGTATCGACCTCAAGGAAATCCAGCCTTCGGCTTACGACGATCCGCACATGAGCGAGTATACGGGCGCTGGCGCCATCTTCGGCACCACCGGTGGCGTGATGGAAGCGGCTGCCCGTACCCTGTACTACGTGATCAACGGCAAGGAGCTGGAGCACGTCGAAATTTCGCAGTTGCGCGGTTTCGACAATGTGCGCACGGCCAACATCAACCTGGGCGGCGAGTTCGGCGAGATCAAGGTAGCTTTGTGTCATGGTCTCAAGGGCACGCGGGATATCGTCGAAGCCGTGAAGGCCGGCAAGGTGGATTTCGACTTCATCGAAGTCATGGCCTGCCCGGGCGGTTGCGTCGATGGCGGCGGTACGCTGCGTTCCAAGAAGGCCTACATCCCGCTGGCGATGAAGCGTCGTGAAACGCTCTTCAACGTGGACCGTCAGACCAAGGCCCGCCAGTCGCACAACAACACGCAAGTGCAGAAGTTGTACGCCGACTATCTGGAGGCACCGTACTCCCACAAGTCGCACGATCTGCTGCACACCGAGTACTGCTCGCGTCCGTTCGGTGTTCCGGCGGACATGGAGCAGGCCTGGCACGAGTTGCATGAGCAGGGCGGAGACAAGTAGTAGCTTTCTGGACAGCCCGGATTCCGGGCTGTATCCGGATCCCCCTCGCTCATGGGGCGGGGGAAAATGATGCTCCGGGCCGTGTCAAAAGGGTGTGTTATCCTCGCGGCATGGCCCGAAGTGTCTTGATCAGCTTGCGGCAAGTACTCGAATGGGACAGTAAACATGAGAGACATTGCCATGGAATGGAGCACGAAAATGACGGATTACCAAGTAAATGACTGGCTGGTGGCGGCTGAAGTTGAGAATGTGCTTCATTCCGCCTCGGATGATGAAGGCAGGATTCGCGAAATCCTGCAAAAATCACGCGAGCTGAAAGGCTTGAACATGGAGGAAGTGGCGACCCTGTGCCATATCTCCTCGCCAGAATTGACCGAAGCGTTGTTCGATACGGCGCGCTACGTCAAGGAGCAGATCTACGGCCACCGCATGGTGCTGTTTGCTCCGCTGTATATTTCCAATGTCTGCGGCAACGAGTGCAGTTATTGCGCTTTCAGCAGCTCCAACAAGAGCCTGAAGCGGACTGCGCTTGATATGGAAGCCATCAAGCGCGATACCTCCGAATTGATCGAGCAGGGCCATAAACGTCTGCTGATGGTGGCCGGCGAAGGCTATGCCGCTTCGCGCGGCGGCTTCCAGTATGTTCTTGATGCGATTGCTTCGATCTATGAAGTGACTGAAAAGGTCGGCAATATCCGTCGCGTCAACGTCAACCTTGCTCCGTTGCACGTTGACGAATTCCGCCTGCTCAAGGAAGCCGGCATCGGGACGTTCCAGTTGTTCCAGGAAACCTATCATCGCGACACCTATGCGTCTGTCCACCTCAGCGGCAAGAAGCGTGATTTCGACTGGCGCGCCTCGGCATTGGATCGCGCCATGGAAGCTGGCATTGACGATGTCGGCATGGGTATCCTGTTTGGCCTGCACGACTGGCGTTTTGAAATTCTGAGCCTGATGCAGCACATCAGGCATCTGGAAGACAAATTCGGCGTGGGCTGCCACACCATCAGCGTGCCGCGCATGGAGCCTGCCGATGGTTCGGCCTACTCGCTTGCGCCGTCCGCGCCGGTGTCGGACGACGATTTCAAGAAAATCATCGCCATCCTGCGCTTGGCCGTGCCGTATACCGGCATCATCCTCTCGACGCGCGAATCCGCCGCGATCCGCCGCGAATGCTACGCCTTGGGCGTCTCGCAAATTTCCGCGGGCAGCCGTACCAATCCGGGCGGCTACAGCGAAGGCGAAACGGAGGCAGGCCAGTTCCAGTTGGGCGATCACCGCTCGCTGGAAGAAGTCGTCGCCGAACTCGCGAGCATGGGCTTCATTCCCTCGTTCTGCACCGCCTGCTACCGACTGGGCCGTACCGGTCAGGACTTCATGGATCTGGCCAAGCCTGGCCTGATCAAGCTGAAGTGCGACCCGAACGCCGTGACCACGTTCCAGGAATACCTGCTCGATTTTGCGTCCGACACCGCGCGCGCAACCGGCGAACAGGCTATCAACAAGGAACTGGACTGCATGGGCGAGAAGGCGCGCAAGTCTTCGGAGAAGATGCTGATCAAGATTCGCTCCGGCAAGCGGGACGTGTTCTGCTGATTCCACCCCCGGATCATCTGTGACTGTGTCGACTTCGCCTTGCCGTACTACTTGTACTGTCTGCGGCTCGTCTTCGTGTCACAAATGATCCGGACGTGGAATGGCGTGAAGGATGACGGAGCAAAACAATGCGTATCGAATCGGATTCCCTGGGTGAATTCCAGGTGCCGGAGCGCGCGCTGTATGGCATTCATACGGCACGCGCCCTGGCTAATTTCCCGCTCTCCGGCCAGCCCTGTTCGCCCGGATTGATCCGGGGCATGGCACAGGTCAAACTTGCCTGTGCGCGGACCAATGCCGAATTGGGTTTTCTCGATGCGGCGCTGGCCAATGCCATCGCTCAGGCATGCGGTGAACTCGCCAATGGCGCGCTGACAGGCGAGGTTGTCGTCGATGCCCTGCAGGGCGGGGCGGGCACTTCGCTCAACATGAACGTCAACGAGGTGCTGGCAAACCGGGCCGAGGAAATTCTCGGCGGACAGCGTGGCGAGTACCGTCTCGTTCATCCGCTGCACCACGTTAACCTGCACCAGTCGACCAACGATGTTTTCCCGACTGCGCTGAAGATTGCCGCCATCGAAGGACTACGCCGACTGGAAAAGGCCATTGCTGCCTTGCAGACGGCTTTCCAGGCCAAGGAGCAGGCGTTTGCCAACATCGTGAAGGTCGGGCGCACGCAGTTGCAGGACGCCTGCCCGATGACCGTAGGCGCCGAGTTTTCGGCTTGGGCCGAAGCGCTGGGACGCGACCGCTGGCGTGTGTTCAAGTGCGAGGAGCGGCTGCGCGTCGTCAACCTCGGTGGCACCGCAATCGGAACCGGGCTGACTGCGCCGCGCGACTACATTTTCCAGGTGACCGACAAGCTGCGCGAAGTCACTCGCCTCGGGTTGTCGCGCGCGGAAAACCTCGTCGATGCCACGCAGAACGCCGACGTGTTTGTCGAGGTCTCAGGCATCCTCAAGGCGCATGCGGTCAACCTGTTCAAGATTTCCTCCGACTTGCGCCTGCTGGCTTCCGGCCCGCACGCGGGTATTGGCGAACTGCGCTTGCCGGCGATGCAGGTGGGTTCCAGCGTGATGCCGGGCAAGGTCAATCCGGTGATCTGCGAGGCCGTGGGGCAGTCTGCGCTGCAGGTCATGAGTCAGGACATGGCCGTGACGCTCGCCGCGCAGTCCGGCCAGCTTGAGCTCAACGCTTTCCTGCCGCTGGTGGCGCATGCGCTGCTCGGGAATCTCGGCTTGCTGGAACGGGCCTGCGACATTTTCCGCGAGCGCTGCATCGAAGGCATTGAGGCCAACGCGGAGCGCTGCAACGAACTGCTGGAAGGCTCCCATGCCCTGGTGACCGCGCTGGTGCCGGCTCTGGGCTACGAACTGGCAGCCGACGTGGCGAAAGAAGCCCAGCAGACGGGGCAGACGGTCCGCAACGTGGTGCTGGCGCGAGGGTTGCTTGCCGAGCAAGTGCTGGATCGCTTGTTGTCGGCGGATGCCATGACCGCTTTGGGTTACCGCAGGGAATCCCTGCCGAAATTGAATGTGAAGGATTGAACATGCTGGATACGCCCAAGGGCTTGCGGCTGCACATCGGTATCTTCGGGCGCCGCAATAGCGGCAAATCGACGCTGATGAATGCGCTGATCGGCCAATCGGTGTCGATCGTTTCCGACCAGCCCGGAACCACCACCGACCCGGTGGAAAAAACGTTTGAACTCTCGCCGCTCGGCGCGGTGGTGTTTATCGATACGGCGGGCCTCGACGACGAGGGCGTGCTCGGCGAGATGCGCGTAAAGAAGACCCGCGAAGTGCTGGAGCGCGTGGACCTTGGCATCGTGGTCGTCGGAGCGGAGGGGCTGGGATCGTTTGAAACGGACCTGATCGCCACGCTGCGCGAAAAAGGCACGCCGTTTGTCGTCGTGTTCAACAAATCCGATCTCGTCACGCCTGCTCCCGATGCGGTGCAGGCGTTCAAGCGCGACGGGCTGGAGGTGGTCACGATCTCGGCGGCGCAACTGTCGGGCATCGGCGCGGTCAAGGAGGCGCTGTTCCGCCAGGCACCGGAAGGCGGAATCGAAGACGCACGCCTGATCGGCGACCTGATCGGCCCCGGCGACATGGTGGTGCTGGTGGTGCCGATCGACCTCGGCGCGCCCAAGGGCCGACTGATCCTGCCCCAAGTGCAGACCATGCGCGACATCCTCGACAGCGATGCCGTGAGCATGATCGTCAAGGAGCGCGAGCTTTCCAACGCGCTTGAGCAACTGAAAAACAAACCCAAACTCGTGGTCTGCGATTCGCAGGTAGTGCTCAAGGTAGCTGCCGATACGCCGCCCGACGTGCGCATGACGACGTTCTCGATCCTGATGTCGCGTTTCAAGGGCGACATGCTCAAGCTCGCCGAAGGGGCAGGGGCCATTTCGCGTCTGCAACCGGGCGACCGGGTTCTGATCGCCGAAACCTGCTCGCACCATTCGCTGGCCGACGACATCGGGCGCGTGAAGATTCCGCGCTGGTTGCGCCAGTTCGCCGGCGGCAATCTGGAAGTCGACGTGCGCGCCGGCAAGGATTTCCCGGAAGACCTGACGCCGTATGCGCTGGTCGTCCAGTGCGGCGGTTGCACCGCCACGCGCAAGCAGATGCTGGTTCGCCAGTATCGCGCCGAACGCCAGGGCGTGCCGATGACCAATTACGGCATGGCCATTTCCGTTGTCCAGGGCGTGCTCGACCGCACGCTCGAATGTTTCCCCGCAGCGCAGCAAGCCTATCGCCGCGCCGCGGCAGGAGAGAAAGCATGACCACCCAGGCAGTGAAAATCGAGTGGATGAAATCGCCAAAACGGCAGAACGAATCTGTGGCGCTGAGCGCCAACGCGCAGGAACTCGCGGACCGACTGGCGAAGGAAATACCCGACCGCGCCATGCTGCACCGGATTCTGGCCACGACCGAGGCCGAGGAGCTTGAAGTGATCCGCGCCGCTGCTGAGCGGACGCTGCTCGAACATTGCGGCGACACGGTGCGCCTGCGCGGCCTGATCGAGTTCTCCAACCGTTGCGTATCCGATTGCTACTACTGCGGTATCCGCCGCAGCAATCGTGCGGTGGACCGGTACACGCTGGAACTCGACGAGATTGTTGAAACGGCCAAGTGGTGCGGGCAGAAAGGTTACGGTTCGGTGGTGCTGCAATCGGGTGAGCGCCGCGATGCCAAGTTCACCAAGCTGGTGACGGAGGCAATCAAGGCGATCAAGCAGGAAACCCGTACGGCCGAGTTGCCCGATGGCGTGGGCATGACGCTGTGCTTGGGCGAGCAATCGCCCGAAACCTATGCCGAATGGTACGAGGCGGGCGCTCATCGCTATCTGCTGCGCATGGAAAGCTCCTCCCCGGCACTGTTCGCCGCGCTGCATCCCGCCGAGCAGAGCCATGCCGCGCGCGTGGCCTGTCTGAAAAGCCTGAAGGAGCTGGGCTACCAGGTGGGAACCGGGGTCATGATCGGTTTGCCGGGCCAGACGCTCGACGATCTGGTGAATGATGTGCTGTTTTTCCGCGACTTGGGCGTGGACATGATCGGCATGGGGCCGTACATCCCCCACGAGCAAGCCTTGCTGCCGGGCAATCCGGCGTTCCCGGATACCGAAACCCGCATGCAGCTCGCGCTCAAGATGATTGCCGCGACCCGCCTGCTGCTGCGCGATGTCAACATCGCCGCCACCACGGCCTTGCAAGCCTTGCAGGAAGACGGGCGCGAACAGGGTTTGCGTTTCGGTGCCAACGTGATCATGCCGCAGGTCACGCCGCCGCGCGTGCGCCGCATGTACACACTCTACGACGGTAAGCCATGCCTCGACGACAACGCCGAACAGTGCGCGACCTGCCTGGAGGGGCGGATTCATTCGGTCGGTCGACGGGTGTTGCGCAACCAGTGGGGAGATTCCGCTCATTATTTCAAGCGCCAAGCTGGCTGATCTGGTAGTCAGGCATGCAAACCTGCGTGACTGACTACTGATATTGACAGTGTAAGTGCAATATTGTTTTAATCCGGCAAGATTATCTGCCGGCTCCAAATAATCGCCGTTTCCCCGAATCTGCCTGGTTGCAATATGCGCTTCGAAGGGACAACGGCGTTTTTGTTTGTTGATCGCGATCTTGCGTGCTTCGCGAGGAACTATGCCCGCCGCAGACGGTCTTCCGATTTGTTCGGCCGTGTGTTTCAGTTTTCAGGAGGCGGGAGTGCAAACTGCACCGAATTCAGGGCGAGATTCCCCTTCCAGACCCGACTGGATACGCCAGGTGCGTATCAGCGTCTTATCTGTGTTGGCGCTGCTGTTGACGGCTGCCAGCGGCTGGCATGTCTACCGCCTGACCTTCGAAGACATGCTGGAGGAGATTCAAAGCCAGGCCCATTACCGCTTGGAAACCTATGCCAGCAGTCTTGAGCGTGAGATCGACAAGTATGCCAATTTCCCCTACGTGGTCGGGCTCGATGCCCAGCTCAAGGAATACCTGGCGGATACGAAAAACCCTGAATTGAAGTTGAGATCCAACCGGTTTCTGGAAAGGCTCAACCGGCGAGTCGGATCGCTTGCGCTCTTCCTGCTCGATAACTCAGGAACAGTCGTGGCTTCGAGCAACTGGAACCGCAAGGACAGCTTTGTCGGCCGCGATCTTTCGTACCGCCCGTATTATCAGAATGTGGGCATTGATCGTGTCGAGCGCTTTTACGGCATCGGCACGACCAACAATGAGCCTGGTTATTTCCTTTCGACGGCGGTTCACGACGGGAGCCGGATTATCGGCACTGCGGTGGTCAAGGTCAGCCTGGAACAGCTGGAAAAGTCCTGGTCATCCGCCGAATCGCCGGCGCTTCTTTCCGAGGGGCATGGCGTTGTCGTGCTCTCGTCTGTGCCTGCGTGGAAATATGCCACGCTCAAGCCCCTGGACGAGGCGACGCGGCACCAGATCATCGTTTCCCAGCAATACAACGGCTATGCACTTGCCCCCTTGGGTATGAAGGTGCGCCGGGTGCTCAATGACGGCAGCAGTATCGTGAGCCTTCCTGCTGTCGGGCGGAACGATGCCAACCACCTTTTCTCTACCGATGGCTTGTTCTTGACGCAGACTCGGATGATGAGCGGAACACCGTGGCATCTGACGGTGTTTTCCGATCTGAAAAAGGCGGACGACCAGGCCAAGATCCGTGCCACGCTTGCGGTGCTGATCACGGCCCTGATGCTGGGCATGGGACTTGTGTTCATGTGGCGCCAAAGGCATATGCGTGAAATCCTGCAGGCGCGTGAAGCCTTGCAGCGCGCCAATGACGAACTGGAACGCAAGGTTGTCGAGCGGACTGCGGATCTTTCTGCCGCCAATACCAGGTTGCAGCAGGAGGTCGAAGAAAGAAGCCGGGCCGAGCAGGTTCTGCGCGAAGCGCAGGATGGTTTGGTTCAGGCCAGCAAGCTGGCGGTTATCGGCCAGCTGTCTGCCGGGCTTGCACATGAATTGAACCAGCCGCTTGCTGCCTTGAGTACGCTTTCCGGAAATGCCGTCAAGTTTCTGGCGCGGGGCAATGTCGAGATGGCCAGCTCCAATCTGGCGCGGATCGGCCCGCTGGTCGAGCGCATGGGGTTGATGACGGGACAGCTCAAGGGGTTTGCGCGCAAGTCTTCGGGTGAGGCGCGTCTGGTGGTATTGAGCAGATCCGTGGACAATGCGCTCTTCCTGCAGGAACAAAGGCTGCTGCGGGGCCGGGTGAGTGTGAAGATCGATTTTCCGGAAAAAGAGCTGCGGGTCTGGTGCGATCCGAACCGGCTGGAGCAGGTACTGGTCAATCTGATCGGCAATGCGATCGACGCGATGGAGCATGCGGCCGAACCGCGCATTGAACTGCAAGCGAGCGAGAGCGAAGGCATGGCCAGGTTGCAGGTGCGCGATCATGGCCCGGGTTTGAGCGAAGAAATCCTGGCCCATTTGTTCGAACCGTTTTTTACTACCAAGGCTCCTGGAGTAGGATTGGGATTGGGCTTGCCCATCTCTGCCGGGATCGTCCGGGACTTTGGTGGGGAATTGACTGCCTGGAATGCCCCTGACGGCGGAGCCATATTCGCATTGACGATTCCGATTTCCAAAGAAAGTGAGAGAAATGCCGCGCCAGCTTAGAGTGCTCATCGTTGAAGACGACTCGAATGTATTGTTGGGATGTGAGCAGGCTTTGCAGCTTGAAGGAATTGCCACGGAGGGCGTTTCGTCCGCCGAGCAGGCGCTCAAGCTGGTCCGCTCCGAGTGCCCTGCTGTCGTGATCAGCGACATCCGCCTGCCGGGTAAGGATGGCATTAGCCTGCTCAAGGAGCTGCAAGAGATCGATCCCGAATTGCCCGTTATCCTGATTACCGGACATGGCGATGTTTCGGTTGCAGTGCAGGCCATGAAATCGGGCGCCTACGATTTTATCGAGAAACCCTTTTCCCCCGAATTCCTGGTGGAAGTGGCGCGCCGTGCGCTTGACAAACGCACGCTGGTACTGGAGATCCGTGCGCTGAGGGCACAGCTCAAAAGCAAAGGGCCGCTCGATGCGCGCATCATCGGCATGTCGCACAGCATGGAGCATGTGCGGCGCATGGTCAGCGAACTGGCGGACACCAATGCCTCTCTCCTGATTTTCGGCGAAACCGGTACCGGCAAGGAACTGGTTGCGCGCTGCCTGCACGATGCCAGTGCGCGGCGGGACGGCAACTTCGTCGCGATCAACTGCGGTGGCTTGCCGGAAACACTGGTCGAAAGCGAGCTTTTCGGTCACGAGGCCGGCGCGTTTACCGGCGCCAACAAACGTCGCATCGGCAAGATCGAGTATGCCAACGGCGGAACGCTGTTTCTCGACGAGATCGAGAGCATGCCGATTTCGGTTCAGGTCAAACTCTTGCGCGTACTGCAGGAGCGCACCCTTGAGCGTTTGGGGGGCAATGCGCCGATTCCGGTGGATTGCCGAATCGTTGCTGCGACCAAGGAAGACTTGCTGGCCATGTCCGATGCCGGCCGCTTCCGCGCGGACCTTTATTATCGTTTGAGCGTGGCTACGGTTTTGCTGCCGCCGTTGCGCGGTCGGCGAGAGGACATTCCCCTGCTGTTCGAGCACTTCCTGATGCAGGCGAGCGCCAACCACGGGCGACCGGCGCCGGAAATCGGCCCGGCCAAAATGCGCCAGTTGATGTCGCACCCGTGGCCTGGCAACGTGCGTGAATTGCGCAACGTAGCGGATCGTTGCGTGCTCGGGATCGAGGCAGGATTTCCGCCTTTCTGCGATGGCGCGGGCGTGGCGCCGCTGGCTTTGCCGCAGGCCGTCGAGGCCTTCGAGCGCTCACTGATCGTGGATGCCTTGCGCCGTCACGGCGGCAACCTTACCCAGGCCAGCCAGGCGTTGCAGATTCCCAAGACGACGCTGCACGACAAGATGAAGAAGCTGAATCTGGTCGGGCAGGACGCACTGCGCTAAAAGCCCCTGCTTAACCTCAGAGGCACAGAGAGTACAAGTAAAAAACAAGCTGTTCGTGCTGAGTTTGTCGAGGCATGAGCGGCTTGATTCTATTTAAGCGCCTGTGGCGCGTCGTGCTTGATGCCGGGAGTTCGCCCCGGCGGGCGAGTTTCTTTTCTTGCTTCGCCAAGAAAAGAAAACAAAAGAAGGCGACCCCGCCTTGCGGCCCTCCGGGCTGCCCTCGGTCGGTCGCGAGCCCGGGTCTCGCTCCGCTTCCTCGGCGCTGGCTGAGGGGATAAAAAAGTCGTCTGCCATGGCGAGGATATGTGGGAGCGGATGTAATCCGCGAAGGGCGGCGAAGGCGAGCGGGTCGGAAAAGCGAAGCGCCTTCCGACGGTTGTGGTTTATGCGTCGGATGGCGCCTACGGCTTATCCGACCTATGCGCTGTGTCTCTGTGGTAAGAGATTGAGGCTCACGGTCGTGAGCAGGCTCTATTCGTACGGCTCTTCGCCGCCGGAAATGATTCTGTAGACAATATCGAGCGGAAAGCCGCGTGCAGCCAGAAAACGCGCCTGTTTGGCGCGTTCATTGGGCGTGGTGGCCGGTGAACCGAATTTCTTTTGCCAGACAGCGCGCGCCCGGTCTTCTTCGCTTTCGGCGATTTCTTCGAGGGCGGTGGCGATGGTTTCGTCGCCCACGCCTTTCATGCGCAGTTCCTGTTTGAGGCGCAGCGAACCGTAGCGCGTTCCGCGCTGGTGGGTCCACTGTTCGGCGAAGCGGCTATCCGAGAGCCAGCCGCGCGCGGCAAAATCATTCAGCAGCGCTTCGATTTCTTCTGCCGACTCGGCATGGGGTTGCAGTTTCTGCTGCAGTTCCGCCCGCGCATGATCGCGGCGGGCAAGGAACTGCAGGGCGCGGGTGCGAAGATCAGGCTTCGGCGTCGTCATCGGCCAGCGATCCGCCGGATTCGATCGGCACGGCGGAGATGCCGACCTTGGCACGGATCTTCTGTTCGATCTCGGCGGCGACTTCCGGGTTGTCTTTCAGGTACTGGCGGGAATTTTCCATGCCCTGACCGATCTTGCCGCCGTTGTAGGCGTACCAGGCACCGGATTTTTCGATGATCTTCTGCGCGACGCCATGTTCGATGAGTTCGCCTTCGTGCGAGATGCCTTCGCCGTAGAGAATGTCGAAGGTGACGACGCGGAACGGCGGGGCGACCTTGTTCTTGGCGATCTTGACCTTGGTCTGGTTGCCGATGATTTCCTCGCCTTTCTTGACTGCGCCGATGCGGCGGATGTCGAGGCGCACGGAGGCGTAGAACTTGAGCGCATTGCCGCCGGTGGTGGTTTCCGGGCTCTGGCCGGGCATCATGGCGCCGATCTTCATGCGCAACTGGTTGATGAAGATGACCAGCGTGTTGGTGCGTTTGATGTTGGCGGTGAGCTTGCGTAGCGCCTGGCTCATCAGGCGGGCCTGCAGGCCGGGGAGCTGGTCGCCCATTTCACCTTCGATTTCGGCCTTCGGCGTCAGTGCTGCGACCGAGTCGATGACGATCAGGTCAACGCCACCGGAGCGCACCAGCATGTCGGCGATTTCCAGACCCTGTTCGCCAGTGTCGGGTTGGGAAATCAGCATCTCTGAAACATTGACACCGAGTTTCTGTGCATAGATCGGGTCGAGCGCGTTTTCGGCGTCGATATAGGCGGCGACGCCACCGGCCTTCTGGATCTGGGCCACGACATGCAGGCAGAGTGTGGTCTTGCCGGAAGATTCCGGGCCGAAGATTTCCACCACGCGCCCGCGCGGCAGGCCGCCGACGCCAAGCCCGAGGTCAAGGCCGAGCGAACCGGTGGAAACCACTTGCAGGTCGTTTTCGATCTGGGCTTCGCCCATCTTCATGATGGCGCCCTTGCCGAATTGCCGTTCGATCTGGGCCAGTGCAGCCGCCAGGGCCTTGCTCTTGTTTTCATCCATGGTTGTCAAATTCCGGGCAGTGGTGATGAATAATGCCGAGTATAGAACAATCGTTCTGCAAAAGAAAAGGGCTTAATCAGTTTTTTTCGGGACGGGCAGGGTGAAGTAGAAGGTGGCGCCTTCGTTGAGTGCCGATTTGGCCCAGACGTGTCCGTCGTGGCGGTTGATGATGCGCTGGACAATCGCCAGCCCGATGCCATTGCCGCTGTCCTGGAACTCGGCTGCAGAGTGCAGTCGCTGGAAGGGGCTGAACAGCTTGTTGCTGTCCTTCATGTCAAAGCCGATGCCATTGTCGGAGACAAAGTACACCAGTTGGCCATTGACCTCGGTGGAGCCGAAACGTACCTTGGATGGTTGGGCATACAGCGTGAATTTCCAGGCGTTGTCGAGCAGGTTGTACAGCACGATGCGTATCTGCTTGGGATCGGCATTGGCATACAGGTCTGGAGCGATTTCCACTTCGACCTGACGTTCCTGTTGCAATGCATTGAGTTCTTCGGCCAAGTCCTGCGCCATGGTCGATAGGTTGACGGACTGGCGGCGCAGTTCGGCACGCGACAGTTTGTAGAGGTTGAGAATGTCGTCGATCAGCTCCAGCATGCTGCTGGTGGCGCTGCGTATGCGTTGCAGGTAATGACGGCCGTTCGAGTCGAGCTGGTTGCTGTAATCGTCCTGCAGAACCTGGCTGTAGCCTTCGATCGCACGCAACGGCGTGCGCAGATCGTGTGAAACCGAATAGGAGAAGGATTCCAGTTCGTGATTGGCAACGGCAAGATCGCGCGTTCGGCTGTCTACGACTTCTTCCAGGCGGGCGCGGTATTTTTCCAGTTCCAGTTCGTGCTGCTTGCGTTCAGTGATGTCGATCATGAACCCGTGCAGTCTCGACTGTTCGTGCTCGCTGATTTGTGCGCGGGATGAGAGCAAAACCCATACTTCACGGCCGTCTCTGGCCAGCAGGCGGCATTCGAACTGGGTCTGGCTGCACTGGATGTTGCTGAAGAGCTGGTAGGCGAGATGGCGGTCGTCCGGATGCAGGTAGCTGGGCAGGAAATTGTCGCTGTACCAGACCGAGGGAGGGTAGCCCAGCAAGGCTTCGGATTGCGGGCCGACGTAGGTGAATCGCCACTCGCTGGGGGCGGCCTCCCAGGGAATGAAAGGGGTGTCTTCGACAAGGCAGCGATAGCGCTCCTGGCCGGCGCGCAGCGCTGCTTCGACTTGCCTGCGGCTGAGCAGATCGGTTTCCAGTTGCAGGCTCTTCTGCTCCAGCATGCCCTGGTATTCCTTGATGGCGTTGCGCGTTTTTTCCAGGTTCTGTCCGAGCGTCCCGAGTTCATCGTCCCGCGGCCACGAGAAGGGGGTGTCGAGCTCGTTGCGCGAAAGCCTTCCCGACTGGTCAAGCAGCATTTCGAGGGGGCGCAGCACGCGCGAATAAAGAAGCAGAAGTGTCAGCAGCAGGCTGATGGCCGTCTGGCTGGCGACCGTCGTGAAATATTGCCGGTATAGGCTCTGGATATAGGCGGTATTCTGTCCATCGTCCATTTCCACCGTGACCGTGCCGATTACGTTGCCCTGCTTGTTGACCTGGCGGGAAACCGTATGCAGGTGCCCCTGACGGCGTTCGGGGCGGTTGAGCGAGAGGAAAGTGCCCAGGGAGGCATCCGTGACGATGACGCGCACGATGCGCCGGTCGCTCATCAATGAATCGAGCAGCGGCTTCCCCGCGTCGGGCGAGAGGTTCCACAAGGGTTCCTGCATGCCGAGCGCCAGGATGTCGGCCGCGCGTCGCTGGTCGTTGGCCAAGTCCGCCTCGATCCTTTGGGATTCGCGCTTGATGCTCAGGTAGCCGCCCAGGCAGGCGGGTAGCAGGAGCCCGAAGAGAATGGCCAGGACGGCAGCGGACCTCAACGATAATTTCATGGGGATCTGCGCAAATGGGGATGGTCGTAGTTTAGGCGCAGTTGATGGTGGCTACAACAGCGCAGCTTGATCTCGTTCAGCAAGCAGTTTCTGTCTGAAGCGTTGAAAGGTTCGATCCGGCATAATGCGCCGGTTGTTTTGAGGGGTTTTTGCATGCGTATCGTTGTTTTGGGCGCGGGCGTGGTGGGAGTCAGCTCGGCCTGGTATCTGGCGCGCGCCGGTCATGATGTAACGGTAGTGGAGCGCCAGCCCACCGCCGGAATGGAAACCAGTTTCGCCAACGGCGGCCAGATATCCGTTTGCCATGCCGAGCCTTGGGCAGGGCCGAAAGCGCCGTGGAAAATCCTGCAATGGCTGGGTGAGGAAGATGCGCCGCTCCTGTTTCGCCTCAAGGCCGATTGGGCGCAGTGGCGCTGGGGCTTGCGCTTCCTGCTGGAGTGCACGCCGGAGCGAGCCAGAAAGAATCTGCAGGATCTGGTGCGGCTTGGGCTCTACAGCCGGGATGCCTTGCAGGCGTTGCGGGCTGAAACCGGCATCCAGTATGACGCCTTGACGCGCGGCATCCTGCATTACTACACCGATGAGGCCGAGTTCGCCGCTGCGGTTCGCGCTGCTGCGCTGATGCGTGAAGTCGGGCTGGATCGCGAAATCAGGAATCCGGCCGAGTGCATGCAGATCGAGCCGGCGCTGGCGCATTCCCGTCGCCCGATCGTGGGCGGCACCTATACGGGCAGCGACGAATCCGGCGACGCGATGAAGTTTACCCAAGCGCTGGCGGAGAAATGTCGCGAGGCTGGTGTGCGCTTTCTTTACGACACCGACATTCTCGGGCTGGCCCGGGAGGGGGACAGAATCGGTGGCGTAGTGGTCGAACCGCTTGCTCCGGAACGCGAACGCCAGGTTTTGAGCGCCGACGCGGTACTGGTTTCGATGGGCAGCTACAGCCCGCTGCTGTTGCGCCCCTTGGGCATTACGCTGGATGTGTATCCGGCGAAGGGCTATTCCGCGACGATCCCGGTCCGGGAGGGCGATACCGCGCCGAGCGTGGCGATGACCGACGATGGCAGCAAGATCGTCTTTTCCCGGTTGGGGA
The DNA here is from genome assembly GCF_900115065.1 of Formivibrio citricus. Classification (GTDB taxonomy): domain Bacteria; phylum Pseudomonadota; class Gammaproteobacteria; order Burkholderiales; family Chitinibacteraceae; genus Formivibrio; species Formivibrio citricus. The sequence continues at coordinate 66,346 of NZ_FOVE01000017.1, forward strand.
ACCGGCTGCGCGTGGCCGGCACGGCGGAAATGAACGGCTACAACCTGGAGCTCAACCCCGTGCGCTGCCGGGCGCTGATCGAGCGCACGCGCGAAATCTTTCCGCTGGCGGGGGATTTCGATGCCGCTGAGTTCTGGACCGGGCTGCGTCCCTCGACGCCGAGCAACCTGCCCTTCATCGGGCGCGCGGGGCGGTTCGAGAACCTCTGGCTCAACACCGGTCACGGCACGCTGGGCTGGACCGAAGCCTGCGGCTCGGGCAAGGCTGTTGCCGAATTGATCGACGGACGCCGACCAGAGGTTGATTTTCCGTTCCTTTGAACCTGAATTTCTCTCCACAGAGATACAAACAAAGAACCCCGCTAAATGCGGGGTTCTTTGTTTGACGTGCATCAGGCGGTCTTGCCATGTCCGTGCATCGGGTCGGGCGGCGTGCCCCGCCACTTGCGCCAGCGGCGCTGCAGCCCGTCGAAGCCCAGGTACAGCGACGGGGTGATGTAGAGCGTCACCATCTGCGAAATGATCAGGCCCCCGACGATTGCCACGCCCATTGGCTGGCGCAGTTCCGCGCCGGCTCCCAGACCGAGCGCTAGCGGCAGGGCGCCCATGATGGCGGCAAAGGTGGTCATCATGATCGGGCGGAAACGCAGCGCACAGGCTTCCAGAATCGCATCGTGCGGTGCCTTGCCTTCCTTGCGTTCGGCTTCCAGCGCGAAGTCGATCATCATGATCGCGTTCTTCTTGACGATGCCGATCAGGAGCAGGATGCCGACCATGGCGATGAAGGTGATCTGCAGTCCGAGCAGCTTGAGCGCGATCAGCGCACCAACCGCGGCGGAAGGGATGCCGGCCAGGATGGTGACGGGGTGAATCCAGCTCTCGTACAGTACCCCCAGAATCACATAGATCACCGCGATTGCGATCAGCACCAGCCAGAGCTGGGTGCTCTGCGATTTCATGAACGATGCCGCATCGCCGGCGAAATCGCCAAACACGTGAGGCGGGAGGTTCAACGATTCCTTGATCTTGGCCATTTCCGTTGCGGCGTCTGACAGCGAGGCGCCCGGCGCCAGATTGAAGCTCAGGGTGATCGACGGGAGTTGTCCCTGGTGGTTGATCATGTTGTTGACCAGCGTGCGTTCGACGCGGGCAAAGGAACCGATCGGGATCAGTTGCCCGGTCTTGCTGCGCACCTGCAGGCGGCCGATGCTGTTTTCGTTCTCGCGGTTGTCATCATTGAGCGAAACGATGACCGGGAAGTTGTCCTGCGACAGGTAGATGGTGCCGGCTTGCGGTTCTCCGTAGGCGTTATTGAGCGCATCGCGCAGCGATTGCATGTCGATGCCCAGACCTTCTGCCTTGTCGCGGTCGATGACCAGCTTGGCTTGCAGACCGTTGCGCTCGGAGTCGGTATTCAGGTCGATGAAGACCGAACTGGATTCCTGCATTTTCTGCATCAGCCGGTCGGCCCAGAGGTTCAGGTCTTCCATGTTGACCGATTGCAGTGTGTACTGGTACCGGGAAATCGTTCCGCGTCCGGAAATAACCAAGTTCTGCACCGGGGTGTAAGTGACCCTGAAGCCGGGCATGTTGGCCGTGCTCTTGCGCAGGCTGGCGACGGTTTCCGGCATCGGGGCACGTTCGCCGCGCGGCTTGAGCGTGATGAACATGTTGCCACGGTTATTGGTCCCGGCGGACGAAACGACGGCGGCGACATTCGGGTTAGCCATGACACGGGCGATGGCTTCCTTTTGCATGGCGCGCATGGCCGGCGATGAAATATCCTGTTCGGCAACGGTGCGTCCGCGGAGCTGCCCGATGTCTTCATCCGGAAAGAAGCCCTTGGGCATGGTGATGTACAGAACGGCGGTCAGGATGAAAGTCAGCAAGGTGGTCAGCCAGAGTACCCACTTGTGATGCAGCGACCAGGCCAGCGAATGCTTGTAGGTAGCGAGCATGAGGTTGAACATGCGCTCGAAGACCAGGCCCCAGGCTTTGGGTTGTTCATCGTGATGGTGACGGATGAAACGGGCTGACAGCATCGGGATGATGGTGAGTGCGGCGACAGCCGAAACGGCAATCGCCAATGTGACCACCGCGGCGAACTCGTGGAACAGCAGGCCGATTTCTCCCGGCATGAAAAAGATGGGGATAAACACGGCGACCAGCGAAACCGAAATGGAAACCACCGTGAACGCCATCTCGCGCGCGCCGCGGATCGCCGCGTGGAAGGGCTGGATGCCGTCTTCGATGTGCCGGACGATGTTTTCCAGTACCACCACCGCATCGTCGACCACCAGCCCCACCGCGACGGTCAGCCCCATCAGGGAAATGTTGTTCAGGCTGTAGCCGAACCAGAGCATCAGGGCGAAGGTGCCGAGCAGCGAAACCGGCAACGACACCGAGGGAATCAGCGTGGCCGAGAGCTGGCGCAGGAACAGCAGGATCACCAGAATCACCAGTGCCACCGTCAGCAGCATGGTCAGGTTCACGTCGTGGATCGATTCGCGCACCGAGAGCGAGCGGTCGTTGAGCAGTTTGACCTCGACCGACGCGGGCATCTGCGCCTGGATGCGGGGCAGGGCTTCCTTGATCGCATCGACCACGGCCACGGTATTGGCATCGGACTGGCGGAATACCCGCAAGACGATGGAGGTTTCGCCGTTGACCCAGCTCAGGACTTTGTTGTTTTCCACGCTGTCCTGAATGTCGGCCACATCGGCCAGGCGCACCGGCTGACCGTTCTTGATCGCAATGATGAGCGGCGCGAAATCCTTGGCGTTTTTCAGTTGCTCGTTGGCGCCGATGATCAGTACCTGCCGCTTGCCCTGGATCGATCCGACCGGCGTGTTGGCGTTGGCATTCTTGAGCGCGTTGGCGACATCGGTGACGGTCATTTCACGGGTGGCAAGGCGCTCAGGGTCGATCAGCACCCGTACCGCGAAACGTTTTTGCCCCAACGCTTCAACCTGTGCCACGCCGTTGACGGTCGAGAGCATCGGCGAGATCAGGCTGTCGGCATATTCGTTGAGCTCGGACAGCGGCATTGAGGGTGAGTTGACCCCCACGATCAGGATGGCGTCGTCGGCAGGGTTGACCTTGCGGTAGCTCGGCGGGACAGTCATGTCCTTGGGCAGGCGCCGGCTCGCGCGGAACAGGGCAGCCTGAACGTCCACGGCGGCGGCCTCGATGTCGCGCTTGGTGTCGAATTCGAGCGTGATCGAGGTGCTGCCGAGCGTGCTGGTCGATGTCATCATCGCCAAGCCGGGGATCGTGGAAAATTGTTTTTCCAGGATGTTGGCGACCGACGAGGCCATGGTTTCCGGGCTGGCGCCGTCGAGCGTGGCGCTCACGCTGATCTTGGGCAGGTTGAACGAGGGCAGGGCGGAAATCGGCAGGCGGAACCAGGCGGCGACGCCCGCCACGATGACTGCCAGCCACAGCAGCGTGGTCGCCACCGGCCGGCGTATGCAGTGTTCGGGAAGGTTCATGGCGGATTTCCTGCTCAGGCGCCGGGCGCGCTGGCTTTTTCAGGCCCGTTGTTGGGGCTGGAGGCGTTTTTCTTCTTGCCGCTTGCTGCCGTTCCGGAGGCGGCTTCGGTGATCTTGTTGCCGGGGCGCAGATCCTGGCCGCCTTCCATGACCACTTTCACGCCGCCCTCAATGCCTTTGACGATGGCGCGTGATTCGTGCATCCGGACCAGCTCGACCGGCTTGGCGGCAACCGTCATGTCTTCGTTGACGACATAGACGAAGCGCCCGTTCGGGCCGTTTTCAATGGCCTGGCCGGGCAGGGTGACGGCGTCCTTGATTTTTCCGGCGTGTACGCGAACCGGCGCAAATTGCCCCGCCCAAAGCAGGCGCTTGGTGTTGGGAAGCTCTGCTTTGACACCGATGGTGCCGGACGTTCGTTCCACGCTGTTTTCGACGAAGATGACCTTGCCGGCCACCTTTTGCCCGTCCGGGAGTGCCAGCTGGACGCTGACCGGACCTTCCTTCATCGCGGTGCGCAGCGCGGGGAGGTCGCGTTCCGGCAGCGTGAAGCTGACGCCGATTGGATCAAGGCGCGTGATGTTGACCATGGTGATGGTGCTGTTGGCGAGCACGAGGCTACCGGTACGTACGTCGATACGCCCGGCGCGGCCGTCGAACGGCGCGACGATGCGGTCGTAACTGAGTTGCACCCTGGCGGATTCCAGTGCGGCGATGTCCTGGGCGAGCGTGGATTCGGCCGCGTCCAGCTTGGACTTGGTTGCATCAAGCCCCGCGGGTGAAATGAAGTTGCGCTTGGCCAGATCCACGGAGCGGGTGTAATCGCGCTTGGCAATTTCCAGTGCGGCACGGCTGCCGACGACGCGGGCTTCGGCTTTTCTGACGTTGCTTTCGTCGTCGCGCGAATCGAGCGAGAACAGCAGTTGTCCTTTCTTGACCTCGTCGCCTTCCTTGAAATGGATTCTGGCGATGGTGCCGGTTTTTTGCGGGCGCAGGTCGACCTGATCCAGCGGAATGACGTTGCCCTGCGCCTCCAGGACAAGCGGAACCGATTCAACGGTCGTTAGCGTGGTCAATACAGGCTTGGCCCTGTTTGCACCGGCCTTTCCTGCCGGCGCGCTGGCCGGTTTGCCTTCTGCCGTTTTTTCCTTGGCGGGGCCGCAAGCTACAAGCGGCAGGCAAACCAACAGGGATGAAACAAGGCGCCGATCAATCATGCATGATTCCCTTGCGTACGCCGTCCTTGTAGAGACGGGTGATGTAGACCATGGATAGTGCAACGAACAGGCCGAACCCGATGATGATGGTGTGCATCGGCGGCAAGCCGCTGGCGGTGAATTTGTCGATGACGACCTGCGGCATGGTCAGCGGGTCGACCGGGGTGCTGAGATATTTCACCAGCATTGCGTGTGCACCCACCATCAGCAGAATGCCGAGGTTTTCGTTGAAATTCTGGACCGCGATCGAGTGGCCGGCCCCCATGAGCATGCAGCCGCGATGTTGCAGCATGGCGTTGAGCGGCACCACGAAGAAACCGGACAGCCAGCCGACGAAGAACATCAGCGATGCGGCCAGCCAGAGTTCGCGTACGAACAGCATGGTGATGATGACAAAGCCCATGGCAATGCCGGCGGGGAGAACCGAAAAGGCTTTCTTGAGCGGAATCCACTTGCCGGCAACGACCGCGCCGAATGCCACGCCGAAGGCCACGATGGCGACAAGACGAGTGGCCTGTTCCATGGAATAGGCGAGCCAGATGATCGCCCAGTTGATGACGACCAGACGCATCGTGGCGCCGGCCCCCCAGAACAGCGTGGTCACGGCCAGAGAGAGGCCGCCCTGCGGATCGCGCCACAGGCGCTTGACGCACCACCAGAATTCCTTGATCAAATGATGCGGGCTCAGGTGCAGCGCCTTCAGTCGGACGTTGAGCTTGGGAATGTAGAGGTTGAGCCAGGCGGCGAGCAGGTAAACGATGACGATAATGCCGATAGCGAATTCCGGTGCAGAGAAGTAATGCCGGAGTGTGTGGTTGCCGATGCTGTGCGCTTGCAGCAGACCTTCCACCCACTGCCCGGACAGGAAACCGCCCAATAGCGTGCCGAAGATGATGGCACCGACCGTGGCGCCTTCGAGCCAGCCGTTGGCTGCAACCAGTTTCTCGTGCGGCAGGTATTCCGTGATGATGCCGTACTTGGCGGGCGAATAGGCTGCGGCGCCGAAGCCGACCAATGCATAGGCGACGATGGGCGGTGCGCCGATCAGCATGCCAAGACAGCCGGCAAGCTTGATGCCGTTGCAGATCATCATTGCCTGACCCTTGTGCATGGAATCGGCAAAGGTGCCGGCAAACGGGGCAAGAACGACGTAGGAGACCGTGAAGCACCAGAGCAGCATGGAGAGATGCCATTCGGGCGCGTGATTGACCTTTAACAGGGCGAGGGCGGCAATGAAAAGTGCGTTGTCGGCCAGCGCGGAAAGGAATTGCGAGCCGAGGATGATGAAAAAGCCAAGATTCATACAGTAGAGCCCTGTTGCTTGAACTGAGCGTGTTTTATACCACTAAATGCCTTACGGATGCATGTGCGGTGCAGCATGGCGCATGGTGCGCTGCAATGTATAATCCAGGCTCGTTCCCCTCGCGCAGCCCCCGAACATGACGCGCCCCATTCTTGCCACCATTCATTCTGCTGCCTTGTCGCACAACTACCGTCTGGCCAAAATCTGTGCGCCGCACAGCCTGGCTTTTGCCGTCATCAAGGCCAACGGCTACGGGCACGGTTTGTTGCCGGTGGCCCGGGCGCTGGCGTCTGCCGACGGTTTTGCGCTGCTGGAGATCGAACAGGCGGTGCGTCTGCGGGAAGAGGGTTTCGCGCAGCCTATCCTGCTGCTGGAAGGGGTGTTTTCGCCCGACGAACTGCCGGTTAGCGCCGATTTCGGCTTGCATGTCGCCGTGCACAGCCCGGAACAGGTTCAATGGCTGGAACAGGCGGCGCTATCCCGGCCGCTGACCGTTTGCCTCAAGCTCAACACCGGCATGAATCGCCTCGGTTTCGTCGTCGAAGAGGCGCGGGAATGGGCGCAGAGATTGCAGGCTTGCCCGAATGTGGCCGGTGTGGTGCTGATGGCGCATTTTGCCACCGCCGACGAGCCGGACAAGGGCATCGACTGGCAATACCGCCGTTTTTGCGATGCGGTGACAGGGTTGGAGTTGCCGGTCTGTCTGGCCAATTCCGCCGCCATCATCGATTACCCGGCCACGCATGGCGACTGGGTGCGCCCCGGCATCATGTTGTATGGCTCCTCGCCGTTTGCAGACCGTTCCGCCAGCGAGTTGGGCTTGCAGCCCGCAATGACACTGAGTTCGCGCATCATCGGCGAGCAACAACTCGCCGTTGGTGCCAGCGTGGGGTACGGCATGACTTTTTGCTCCGACAGGCCGATGCGCATCGGCACGGTGGCCTGCGGCTACGCCGATGGTTACCCGCGACATGCCCCGACCGGTACGCCGGTGGTGGTGTGCGGCCAGCGCACGCGGCTTCTGGGGCGCGTTTCGATGGACATGCTTGCCGTCGATCTGACCAACATTCCGACTGCTGCGGTGGGTAGCCCTGTCGAGCTTTGGGGTTCGCAGCTTCCCATCGACGAGGTGGCTGCTGCCGCCGGAACGATCAGCTACGAGCTGATGTGTGCCGTTGCGTCGCGCGTGCCGGTTGTGGTGGATTGATCTGTGCATAAGCCCTATTGATCGGGGCAGAAACGAGCCGCTTCCCGGCTCGAAAAAAAGACCCGTCTTCGGGTACAATACGCGTTTTCCTGTATTCCTATTCACTTTTGAACCCGCAGGTTGAATCATGGCTTTGATTGTCCAGAAATACGGCGGTACCTCGATGGGAACGCCCGAGCGGATCAAGAACGTTGCCCGCCGCGTTGCCAAGTTCAAGGCGCAGGGGCACGACATTGTGGTCGTGGTTTCCGCGATGTCCGGCGAAACCAACCGCCTGATCGCGCTCGCCAAAGAAATCCAGGCGAACCCGGATCCGCGCGAACTCGATGTGATCATCTCCACCGGGGAGCAGGTCACTATCGGCCTCCTGGCCATGGCGCTCAAGGACATCGGTCTCGATGCCGTGAGCTACACGGGCAGCCAGGTCAGGATCCTGACCGACAGCGCCTTCACCAAAGCCCGCATCCAGGAGATCGACGACGCCAACATGCGCGCCGACCTGGCCGCAGGCCGGGTTGTGATCGTGGCCGGCTTTCAGGGCGTGGACGGCGATGGCAACATCACCACGCTGGGTCGCGGCGGCTCGGATACCACCGGTGTGGCGCTCGCTGCAGCGCTCAAGGCCGACGAATGCCAGATCTATACCGACGTGGACGGCGTCTATACGACTGACCCGCGCGTCGTTCCGGAAGCCCGGAAACTCAAGACCATCACCTTCGAGGAAATGCTGGAAATGGCCAGCCTCGGCTCCAAGGTGCTTCAGATCCGTTCGGTCGAATTCGCCGGCAAATACAACGTCAAATTGCGCGTGCTCTCCAGCTTCCAGGAAGAAGGCGAGGGCACCCTCATCACTTTCGAGGAAGAAAGCAACATGGAAAAGCCCGTCATCTCCGGCATCGCCTTCAATCGTGACGAAGCTCGCATCAATGTCATGGGCGTTCCCGACAAGCCCGGCATCGCCTACCAGATTCTTGGCCCGGTTGCCGACGCCAATGTCGATGTCGACATGATCATCCAGAATGTCGGCCAGGATGGCTCGACCGACTTCTCGTTCACTGTGCCCAAGAACGACATGGCGCGCGCCATCAAGGTGCTGGAAGATGTCCAGGCGCATGTCGGTGCGCGTTCGATCACGGGCGACGACAAGATCTGCAAGGTCTCCATCGTCGGTGTTGGCATGCGCTCGCACGTCGGCGTGGCGGCGACCATGTTCCGCACGCTGGCCGAGGAAGGTATCAACATCCAGATGATCTCGACCTCCGAAATCAAGATTTCTGTTGTGGTCGAAGAAAAATACCTGGAACTTGCAGTGCGCGTGCTGCATAAAGCGTTTGGTTTGGAAATGGCCTAATTTGTTGGCCGGCTGGCTTGACTGGGCAGGGTGCTCCGCGTATTATGCCGCTTCCCTCGCGGAGACGTGGATGAGTGGCTGAAATCACTCCCCTGCTAAGGGAGCATAGGGGCCAAAACCTCTATCGAGGGTTCGAATCCCTCCGTCTCCGCCAGGAGTTTAAAAAGCAGTGCCAGCGCGCCCGTAGCTCAGTTGGATAGAGTATCTGGCTACGAACCAGAGGGTCAGGAGTTCGAATCTCTTCGGGCGCGCCAGTTTCTGCAATGTTGTTCGATGTCCCTATAGTTTAGCGGTTAGAACACTGCCCTTTCACGGCGGCGGCCGGGGTTCGATTCCCCGTGGGGACGCCAACATTTGGATGGTTGGCTCAAGAGCAACAGTCCGAAACGAAAATGGAATGGATAGGCGATAGCTTTTTTTGCGCCCCTCCACCATGGGTTCACAGCGAATTGGCTGGTCACCCAAAAACTCCCGCAGCACCTTTCTTGCCTGATCTCCCCCTTCTTTCAGAACGTTGCCCAGATCTTCCAGCGAAGCCTTGATGCTGATTTTCAAGTGCTCAATCTGCTTGGGGTCGATTTGCGTTTGATTTTCCAGTTCAGCCAGTTGTTGTTCCAAGGTTTCTTTACGCTCTTCGCGCGACTTGATTCGAGAAGCCAAACCCGCCGGCGCACCTTCCGCAGCCAACGCCCACAGATTCTCCATTTCGCGATCGATTTTTTTGAGCTCTTCACGCAAATTGTCGCGCACTTGTTGCTGCGGCGCGCTTTCCTGCTGTAAAAGCTCCCCGATTTCCCGCGTCAACGCCTCAATAGCAAAAGGTGACAGGAATTCCGTTTTCAGAATCCGCAGGATTTCCGTTTCGAACATCTCGGCAGGCTTGCGAACCGAGTTGCTGCATCGGGTCTGCCCGGATTTCTTGTAGCCCCCACACATATAAGACACGATCGAACAACGCGTACTTCCCCCGCCATAACTATTGCGAATGGCCACCATGCGGTGCTCACACACGCCGCATACCATCAGCCCTGACAGTAAATACTGCGAGTGACGCTGCCTGTCGATCAACCCCGCCGACTGACTGGAATAAGCCTCGGCCTCTGCTGCCAAACGTGTTTGTACAGCCGACCACAACTGCTCATCCACAATCCGCAGTTCTGGGCGCTGAATCTGCACCCAGTTAGCCTCGTCCTGCGCTTCACGAAGCTTGGCGCGGCCTTTCTTGTAAGTGTTTCGATGCTGGCCATAGATGATTGTTCCGGTGTAACGGGGGTTATGCAGCATCTCCCGAATGCCGCTGGCGGCCCAGACTATCCCGCGAGGCGCTGAAGGTGTTTTGCCTATGAAGTACCCTGGTGCTCGGATGTGGGCGTTGATGGGGTTGGATCGCCAACATCGTGGGGCTGGGCGCAAAGAGGTGGAGAGGGCTGGCTATGTGGATTGGCAAGATGATTATTTCGAGAACGTTTCGCTTGAGTTTGGCTTGGCGCGGTGTCAGACGCCGGATAAGAAGCGCAAACACTTGCCGACGCGTGAATATCGGGCGCAGCAGCTTGAAGCCGCACGGGTGGAGGCGCTCTGCCCAAGTGGTAGTACGCCAGCCGTCGAGGGTGTCGAGCAGCAGGTCGTGTCGAATGTAAGCCTTGAGCCCTCCATGACGGCAGTGGTGAAGCGTGAACAAGAGATGGCACTTGCGCCCGTTGATGTTACGAGCGAGCCAACGAAGGCGGACATGGCTGAGACCGAACCCAATGGTTTGGCTGAATACATCGAACAGAAAATGCAGGCGTGGTCCAAGTTGAAAAAATCTGATCCTGACGAGAGGCCAGGGTTTACTGGTTTTGAACGCCCGCCCGGAGGCTGAGTGCTATCTTGGCAGGCTAGTAAAAAATCAAAATCACTTGGCCGCCCACACCGCGGGCGATTCAACTGCCTGGCACAAAATTCAATGTGCATATGGCTCCACTTGTGCCTTGGCTATTTTGCTCCAAGCGTGTTTGCACAAAAAATCAGCGGATAGCCGACTTCTCGTAGAGGTGGATGAGTCTACGGTTGCGAGGTTAGGTCACGGGTCTTGTAACCGATTCGGGTAGACAGAAAATCTGACAGGATCTTGGCTATCAATTCAAAAGAGCCAGAATGAGCGGTGTGCTCAAGGCTGAGAGAGCTGTAGACAACACCAAGCCGCCCGCCATTGGTGCTTCCATTGTCTGAAATGTGCGCGCCATCAGGTAAACATTTACAGCCGTGGAAATCGATGCCAATAGAGTCACAACTTGAGTTTCCATTTTTGGCAATCCCAATAGGCAAGCAATGCCCAGCACGGCCAATGGATGGGCTACCAGCTTGAATAGGGCAATGACTATGGATTGGCGCAGATCCTTGCCTACTCCGTATTCGGCCAGCCCTAATCCAAGTGTAATCAGTGCCATTGGCCCTGCCGTCTGGCTAAGCATGCCTAGGGTGGCGGCAACTGCAGATGGCATTTTCAAACCCGACACCCCCAAAGCTGTTCCAAGAACAATGGCGACGATGATCGGGTTAATCAGAATGTTCGCAACTGTCTGTCCAAGCCCCTTGATGGAAAAGCTGCCATGGATCGACCACTCGATGGAGAGTGTGACCAAAGTCCATAATGTTAGGGAGTTGAATGCTAGCACCAGTACCACTGAGGGCAGGGCGGCATCGCCTAACATCAGCTTGGCGATTGGGACGCCTATCATTACGTTGTTTGAAAAAATTCCACCTAACCCAAAGATCGATTGGGCGGCTCCACTTAGCTTGAATACTTTCCAAGCCACCAACCGTGCCAAGCCAAATACGATGAAGCACCCGCCAAAATAGGCAATTAGCAAGCGAGAATCTACGGCGGGAAGCTTTGAAAAATCGCTCAAGAGATGGAACAGCATGGCCGGTATGGCCATGTTGAAGACGAAACGCGAAAGCGATTCGGACATGCTCTTGGGCCAGCGACAAAATCGCATGGCGGCATATCCCACGAAGATCAGGATAAAAAAAGGCGTGGAAAGAGTGACTTGCTGCAACAGGTTGGACATGACAGAAACGATGGCAATTATGTATCGGCCGGGCCTAGGCCGCCCCAAACTGGTGATTAAGGGGATTTGTCACCAGCGTTTACTCAAGGACGACGATCCAAAGCCTCGGTTATAAGCCGAGGGGGAAACATGTTTCTTCACCTGCATTTAGCATCAGGTGCGGAGCATTGCGCGAAATGGCGTTGCAGGTCCAAAGGTCAAAACAGGCAAGAATTAGCTTACTGTTGGTTTTACTTTGCAGGATATCCCACCGACTGTGCAAGAATGACCCGTTGATGTTTGTTCAGCTGTAAGGCTGTACTTATGGCGCTGCGGTCTATGGAGCCTCGCACGACACAGGCCAGATCAAAGGACGCGCAGAAGAGATAGACATTCTGGGCAATAAAGCCGGTATCCGTCCCGCTGTAGAGAGCCTGTCTATCGACGCCTGCATCAATCATCCGATCAAGGTTGGCGACATACACAAAGTTCACGGGTACTGTCGAAACGAATTCCTGCTCACCGGTCAGTTGACGGAGGTCTCCTGCCGCGACGGGAAGCAAAACATGGGTTTGGGCGTCATAGAGATAGGCCCCTTCGGCTATCACCACATAAACATCGATTTCGCGCCAGTCGCGCGCAGACGGCGCCGTCCGTTTTCCGGAAGCGAGGCGATTGACGCCGGTAGCTGCCCATAGCAGGTTTGACAGCAGCTGCCGCGATAGAGGCTCGCAGCTGAACTCACGTGCAGAGCCGCGGACCTTCAGCACTTGCATCAGGGGTTTCCCGCCTTCCGTTTCCGGAGCCGGTAACGTTATTGCAGTATCTAATGTGTGAGCCATGGTAATCACCGCCTTATCAACGCATTTTTGGTCAAAAAGCTAGAAGTTCAAAATTTTTGCTGGCCACACCTTCTACAGGGCAAGCAATGCAGCCCCCCGCCCTGCATCAAACGCATAGCCCGCTCGTTCTGGTGTTTGGTATGTCGTTGTTGACACGTTCAGTATCGCATTGTAGTGTTTTTATTGCGAATAATATTTCGCAATCCGATGTTTGGGGTGTTTGGAGCCTGTTTTCAACCTGTTGCGAGAGGCCATCAGTGCAGGGCTGAAATTCGCTTTCAAGGTGGTTTCTATTATCGGAAACGGGCCAACTACTTGGTCCAGTTACGCCTCACACCTCAGGATATGAAAATCTTTGCCAGTACGGGCAAAGCACAGGGAAGGGGAACTCATGTCATTCCGGCGTCTGATTCTGACTTTGACTCTACTGCTTATCTGTTCCCCGGGAATGACAGCGGAGCCGCCATTGATCTTGGCCACGCAAGAATATCCCCCCTACATCATCAATACCGATCAAGGTGCCCAAGGGCTTGCGGTTGATATCGTCAGGACCGCTTTTTCTCGTATTGGCCAACCGGTCAAGTTCGAGTTTTATCCGTTCGCGCGTGGACTGAACATGGTGCTGAACGGCGAAGCGGATGGTTTTTTTAGCATCAAGAAAACGCCAGAGCGGGAAAGTAGCCTGCTGTTTCCAAAAAAAGCGCTGATCAATCAAGATTATGTGTTTTTTGTGCGCAAGGATTCGAAGTGGCGCTTTAATGGCAGTCTTGACTCACTGGCCGATGCCCGGATTGGCGTAGTTCATGCCACTTCCTACGGAAACCGCTTCGATTCCGCCGTGCAGGCAGGCAGGTTCAAAAAGCTGGACCCGGCCAGCAACAACACAATGACTTTCCGTAAGCTGCTTGCAGGCCGGGTCGATGCCGTCATTTGTAGTCGCCTGGTCGGGCTTTACTATCTCAGAATGTTGAACGGGTTGAACGATGTGGAGGTAAGCGGCCCTCCCATCGAAACAACAGTCAGCTACATGGTTTTTAGTCGCCACAAAGACTATGCGTCGCTGTCCCGGCATTTTGACCAAGCCATGGAAAGCATGGAACGGGATGGTACGCTTGAAAAAATGTTTGCTACACACCAGTTGCCCCAAGCCCGCATCCCGCCCAAGCGCAGATAGTGCCCACATAGCTCTATCGCCGCGATACATACCCCCCGACCTAGCTGCCGGTCATCGGCTTGGTAATCGCACGAACCAAGAAATGATTCTGTCGGTGTTGACACGCCAATTGCCTCGCTGTAGTGTTTTTTTTCACGAAGAATTTTTCGCAATCCGAAACTGTGGTTGCCGCTTCCAGGAAAAACATCAAGCGTCCGTCAACCATGGCGAACAAGATCAAGTTGGCGAATCGAGGGAGAGAAAATTGAAAATCACAAGCCGTATCGCAGTGCTTGTTTCCGGTGCATCGCTCTCTTTTTTCGTCGCCTTGGCAATCAGCCTTTGGGGGCTGCACAGCTATCGTATGTCGATGGAGTTGGCAATTTCTAACGAAGTTGAATCGATTTTGCTGCTCAATAAAATTCAATCCGCATCATCGCGGAATGGACAACTCGTCCGGGATATGGCACTTGCCCCCTCGAACAAATCACTGCCTGAACATGTAAAGCAATCCGAAACTGTACTAACAGCACACGTTTCAAAGCTTCATGAGCAACTCAAAAATCGGAACAGCCTGAAAGAACAAGCGGCAGGAATACAGAAGGTCACCACGGAATACTCCCTGCTTAATCAGGAAATAGTCCGGCTCATCGATTCAGGCGCTGTCGATGATGCGAAAAAGCTTTTGCAACAGAAACATGCCTCAGCCGAGAGGGAGTTGGAGCAACAAGCACTGGCTCTAGCCAAGGCTCTGGATAGCCAGCTTTTTTTGCAGCGAAACGATGCAGACAAGCAGGCATCGGCAATGTCACAGATAGCGATCATTTGTGCGCTAGCCGCCTCCATTGGGGCCGCCATTTTCCTGGTTTTTCTGGTGCGCTCGATTTCGCGCGCTATGGCCGACATTCGGAATGGTGTGCAAGCCATTATCGAGGGGGGCGGTGACTTGAGATGCGAACTGAAAGTAAATGCCAACGATGAATTTGGCCAGCTGGCAAACACAATAAACATGCTGATCTGCTGGCTACGTGAGACGGTTACTTTTCTTTATCGGGATGGTGGTCACGTAGCCGTGAAGGTTTGTGAGATGGGCAAAGCAACCCGAACAACAGTTTCGACTGCGATGACGCAAAACGAAGCTGCTGCTGCCGTTGCATCGGCGGCAGAGGAGATGACCTCATCGTTAAGCAGTGTGGCTGATAACACGCACACCGCAGCCACAGTAGCGGCAACGGTAAATCTGGCCGCCAACACAGGCATGGCAGCAGTAGAAAAAGCGTGCGAATGCATGGTGCAGATCCGTGAAAGTGTCGAGGTGACAAAGGGTATGGTCAGTCGCCTGACTGATTCATCAATCAAGATCGGCGAAATCGCAAACATGATCAAGGATATTGCGGATCAGACCAATCTCTTGGCATTAAATGCCGCTATTGAGGCGGCACGGGCGGGCGAACATGGGCGAGGTTTTGCAGTTGTTGCCGATGAAGTAAAAAGCCTTTCATCTAAAACGGCGCTCTCGACACGCGAGATCAGCGGCATCATCAGGGTTATTCAACAGGAAAGCCAGCAGGCCTTGATGGCAATGCAAAACGAATATATGCGCGTGGTTGACGGTGTCAATACAGCACAAGGGGCCCGCAATGAGCTGTCACAAATCCTGAGCCTGGCAGATGAATCGAAGGAAATGATTGAACACATTGCGTCGGCAACAGAAGAGCAAAGCGCGGTCACGGCTGAAATAACAAGAAGGATTCATTGTATTTCCGATATGGCTAATAGTGTTAGCAGCCAAATGAAGGAAACCGATAATACACTTATGCAGCTCTCCGAAGTGGCTGAAAACATATTCTCTTCTATCGGGCGTTTCAGTGTGGGTACATACCACGACGAAAAGCGGGCACTTGTCATGAATTTCAGAGACAAGGTTATCGACGCAATAGAGCGGGCAATGGAAAGTGGCTCATTGTCAATGGAACAACTGTTTTCTCGTAACTACGTTGAAATACCAAATACCTTACCACAAAAATATACAACAGCCTTTGATTCTTTCTTCGATAGAGTAATAAATCCGATTCAAGAAGAGGTAATGGCAGCAAGTCCTGACATCTTGTCGTTGCTATGTATCGACGAAAAAGGGTATGTGCCAAGTCAGATATCTGCAAATAAGGCGCGGACCAAGTTGATCCTGAATGATCGTGTGACTCAAAGACATTGCCAGAACACTGGGCCATTCCTGCTGCAGACCTTTGAACGTCCGTCAACCGGTGAAATCATCATCGATCTATCTTGCCCAATCATCATTCGTGGCAAGCAGTGGGGATTTGTGCGGTGTGGTTACAAGCCGCGCGAGTAATTTATTTCAAATTTCAATGCCGGTGCGGCTTGCCTCCATTAGCGGACGCCCTTGGTCCATTTCAAACAAATATTAGAGGAGACTAAATAATGCAGTACATTTTTCCACCAGCTTCGCCAGTTGCTCTTCCTGTCTTTGGCGAAGATGCGACTTTCCCGGTGCGTCGTGTCTATTGCATCGCTGCAAATTATGCCTTGCATGCAGCGGAATTGGGCGGAGATGGGCGAGAGCCGCCCGCATTCTTCAGCAAGCCAACTGACGCGCTGGTTCCGGACGGGGGCGTCGTATCCTATCCTCCGCGGACTGAAAACCTGCAACATGAAGTCGAGTTGGTCGTGGCTATCGGTATGGGGGGCGCAAATATCCCGGTAGAGACGGCACTTGATCATGTATATGGTTATGCGGTGGGAATCGATTTAACGCGTCGCGATCTGCAAGCTCAAGCAAAAGCGAAGGGGCGGCCGTGGGAGATGAGTAAAGGATTTGATCATAGTGGCCCTATCAGTGCCATTGTTCCCGCCACGCGGACTGGTCATCCTGTCAAGGGCAGGATCTGGCTGGCAGTAAATGGAATTGTCAAACAGGACGGGGATCTGGATCAGATGACGTGGAATGTGGCTGAGGTGATAGCCAATCTTTCAAGCTTGGTGAAACTCTCCGCCGGGGATCTTATTTTTACGGGGACACCTTCAGGGGTTTCGACTGTGATCCGTGGTGATCTGCTTGAATGTGGCATAGACAAAGTCGGTCTCTTGAATGCCAAGCTGGTTTGATATTTCGATTGTGACTTTAGCAGCGTGTGATGCTCTTGCCATATCTTGCAGGGTCAGATAAGGATTTTGCGCATTGCTCTAATTGTCAATATTGACATCGATGGCCAATAGAAAAGAGCGCCTAAAGGCGCTCCTCCAATTTGTTTGCGTGACGTTGCGGCGCCTGTTATTCAGGCTGTCCTTTGTACATCTTTTTCACTGCAAAAACAAAAAGCGAAGTCAGGGGGACGAAGGAAGCTGCTACAATGAAATTCAAGCCGAACATGATGATCTCCTTTTAAATTTTAAATAAGTCTGTGGCGAAAGCGCTGGTCGCTGCCGTCGTGAACTTTCATGGATGTATTATATGTTTTGCTTGAAATATTGCTACGCAATAAGTAACGTAACAAACGTAACTTGACTACATGTTAGGCGTCCTTCCTTTATGGAATTTGCTGCATCTCTCGAAGGCAATGGCGTTTGGAGAATAATCAGGTTCTTCATGTAGGGGGCGGAGGGATTGTGACGATGGAAATGATCGAACTGAAAGAAGTAACAGCAACAATAAAAAATGACAAATTCGGGCCACATATCAGGCTGAATTTTAGTACCGGAGCAGAGGAAGATGACCAAGAGTATGGACTTGACCTTACTTTTGTCATGCTTGGGCGATTGCACATCGACTATGAAAATGAGTCTCTCGATAACGTCCATTGTGATAATGATTTTCTGGCGTGGCAGCTTGAATCGTTTACCGGGTACAAATATTATTTTTCGGAAGATTTTTGGGTTGGGAAAAACAGAGAAGGCATAAAATCAGCAATCAAGGGCTTGAAAGAAAAAGCTGGTTTGTGAGTACTGCTGAAGCAGAAATAATCGAAAGTTTTAGTAGTCGACTGAAAAACAAAACGCCGTCCCTTGCGGGAACGGCGTTTTGCCAGGTGCTTTGGGTAAAGCGGAATTACATCATGCCGCCCATGCCACCCATACCGCCCATACCGCCCATGCCGCCCATATCCGGAGCAGCATTTTCTTCCTTCGGCAGTTCGGCCACCATGGCATCGGTGGTCAGCATCAGGCCGGCTACGGAAGCAGCGTTCTGCAGTGCGGAACGGGTTACCTTGGTCGGGTCCAGCACGCCCATTTCCACCATGTCGCCATAGACGGAGGTCGAAGCGTTGTAGCCGAAGTTGCCCTTGCCTTCCAGCACCTTGTTCACGACCACGGACGGCTCGTCGCCGCAGTTTGCCACGATCTGGCGCAGCGGGGCTTCGATGGCCTTCAGCACGATCTTGATGCCGGCATCCTGATCGGCGTTGATGCCCTTCAGTTCGGTGATCGCGGAGCGGGCACGCAGCAGAGCCACACCGCCGCCGGCCACGATGCCTTCTTCCACTGCAGCGCGGGTGGCGTGCAGCGCGTCTTCAACGCGGGCCTTCTTTTCCTTCATTTCGACTTCGGTCGCAGCGCCAACCTTGATCACGGCCACACCGCCAGCCAGCTTGGCTACGCGCTCTTGCAGCTTTTCGCGGTCGTAGTCGCTGGTCGCGTCTTCGATCTGCTTGCGGATCAGGGCCACGCGGGTCTTGATGGCGTCTTCCTGGCCTGCGCCGTCGATGATGGTGGTGTTTTCCTTGGCCACTTCGATGCGCTTGGCTTG
>NZ_FOVE01000009.1 GCF_900115065.1 Formivibrio citricus
TTTCCCTGGGACTTCAAGTCCCCTGAAGGGTCGTTCGAGACCAGGACGTTGATAGGTCGGGTGTGGAAGCGCAGTAATGCGTTAAGCTAACCGATACTAATTGCCCGTGCGGCTTGATCCTATAATCTGAAACGCGTAAGCGAACAATCAAACCTAGTGTTACTTCTTCCAGATTCAGTGTGCTGTTCAAAGAACAGCCCACAACCAGTTATGTCTGGCGACCTTAGCGAGGCGGTCCCACTCCTTCCCATTCCGAACAGGACAGTGAAACGCCTCAGCGCCGATGATAGTGCGGAGCTCCCGTGTGAAAGTAGGTCATCGCCAGACTTCCCCTCAGAAAACCCCAGCCCAAAAAGGCTGGGGTTTTTGTTTTTAGCGGCGCCAATTAGATCGATTCGGCTTGGGCAGAGAATTGCAGCAGCGCCGCGCCTTCCCTTGAGCATCTTTCCCTGATGGCGGGATCGAGCGAGTTCAGCCAGCGCGCAGGCAACGCTCCCGGCCCGTAGTGCGCGCCGGCCAGCATGCCGGCGATTGCGCCGGTGGTGTCGGCATCCCCTCCGCGATTGACCACTTCTACCAGACATTCCTCGAAACTGTCCGTATCGAAAAAGGCCTGCAGCACTGCCTGGCTGGTGTCGACCACGTAGCCGCTGGGGTAATCGCGCCGCTTGGGGCGAAAAGCGAAGGCCGGATAGGTCTTGGCGAACGGATGGGCGATTTCATGCAGCAACTGGCGCTTGCTGGCGCCATCCAGCACCGCGCGCATGAGACGCATGAAAAGCTCGCCGGACTGGTCGGACAAATCGTTGTGGTGGGTGGCGTGCGCCTGTGCGCGCCAGCCGGCCATGACCGTGTCGAAGTCTGCGCCGTGGGTTGCAAGCGCGACGGGGAGACAGCGCATCAGCGCGCCGTTGCCCGCCGCTTCTTCCGAGTGTTTGACGTGCGGCTCGCCGGTCAGCCGGAAGTTGGAAATTCCGCGCCTCACCGTGTTGCCGATGTCGACGGGTTTGTTGCGCATCCAGGTGTCGAAGGCGCGGGCACAGGCGTGGGCTTCGATTTTGCCGTTGCAGGCATGGATCGCGTCGGCAAGTGCGAGCATCATGCCGGTATCGTCTGTGATTTGGCCGGGTTTGACGCGCAGCCAGCCGCCTCCCGTGATGTCGCGGTGCACGCCGAACTGCGCCCGGATTTCAGCCGGGGTCATGAATTCGAGCGTCGCTCCCAGCGCATCGCCGAGGGCAACACCGAGCATGGCTGCATTGGCGCGTTCGGCTATGTTCACTGTCACTGTTCCGGCCCGAAGCATTCGGGTTGGTCCTTGCACTCGGCGCAGGACGGGGCGCGGCAGACGTAGATGCCTTCCTCTTCGCACAATTGCTTGTAGAGAAATTTCTTCCATTTCATGTCGCGATTGTTTTTGGCTGCCAGGCGCGGGAAATTCCGCTGGAACAGATCGGACAGCTCCTTGCGGTTGTTCAGCCCCAGATCCTGCCAGAGGTGATCCTTGCCCCGGCAGGCAGTGGCGACGATCACGGCGATGTCGTATTCGCTTTCATCCAGACCGGCGCGGTAACGCAACAGCAGGTTAACGAGCTCCTGATGCTCCGGTAGCGGATCGGTGGGCGTCCAGCTTTCCGGCAGGATGAATGAGAGCTTGGGGAAGTGCCGGTGTGCCATCGCGGCGAGCCGGGCTTGGCCCAGCCCGAAATCGGGCGGCAGCGAGCTGTGCCCCAGCGACTGGCTGGAGATGATGGTGGCCAGCAGCGCATCGTTGGGAAAACCCGCGGAATGCGCCATGAGTTCGGAATGACGCAGCAATTTATACACCTGACGCCAAGCGGCAAGCGATTCCTTGTTGAGAGCGACGGGCAGGTTCATGATGCTTCCTCCTGTTCCAGAGGGGATAAACCTTTATGGCGACGGACCGGTTGATCCGTGCATGTCCAGCATTCAGCTTTCTTTGGCGCCTGCTATTGCGGGCGTCAACGATCCAGGCGGGTTCAGCGCTTCGCCCCACTCGTTTTCGATAGCGCCTTCGGCTGGGCAGATGCTGGCGCACTGCGGAGCGGCGTAGTCGCCCAGGCATTCGGTGCAGCGCTGCGGGTCGATCACGAACAGTCCTTCGACGTGGGCAATGGCTGCGTTGGGGCAAACAGTCATGCAAGCCCAACAGTCAATGCAGCGGTCGGTGATCGACAAGGCCATGATCAAGCTCTTTTGGTGTGCGCTTCTTGAACTTGTTCAAGCAGCTTTTGTGCCACGGCAAGGACGGAAGCCTCGATGCTGGCAAAAGCGTGCTCCACCACCGGCTGGATGCCAGCTTGCTCCAGTTTCTTCCAGGGAGCGTGGCCGATGCGCACGGCAAGAATGGCCGCGCAGTCGGCAAGCGATTGCACCAGTTTGGGGAGCGCGGCATCGTCGTCGCCGCAATCGCTCGGCCCCTGACAGTAGGCTGCTGTGCGGCGCAGGGCGACGAGCTTGACGCTTTGACCATCGCTTTCGTAGATGCGGAATGCCTCGGCATGGCCGAAATGCTGGTCGATGCGCTGACCGTCGGCGGAGGCGACGGCGATTTTCCAGCTTTGCCCTCCGCCGGCTTTCAGGCTGGCCTGCACTGCGGCATGGCGGGCGGCGATGGCTTGGGCGTCGAGCGTCAGGCTATCCAGATGTTCACGGGCAAATTCTGCGCCGCGGTCTTCACCGAGCATGCCGACCGCGTCGGCCCGGCACTGGTGGCAATGACCCATTTGCGGCAGATGAGCCGCACAGCGGGCACGTACGGATTCGATTTCTTCTTCGCTGGGCGCGCGCTGCCCGCTCAGGCCGAAATGGGTGCCGTGCGCCGGATCGGAAATCAGCGGCATGATGTTGTGGATTGCGACGCCCATTCCGGCGGCCTTGGCGCTGATTTTCGGCAGTTCGTCGTCGTTGAGCCCCGGAATGTAAACCGAATTGATCTTGACCAGCACCCCGGCGGCGGTCAGTGCCGCCGCGGCGCGCCATTGTTCGCGAATCAGAATCTCGGCGGCTTCCAGTCCGCGCCAGCGCTTATGCTCCCAGAAGACCCACGGATAGATGCGGGCAGCGATTTCCGGTTCCAGCGTGTTGATCGTCAGCGTGACGTGATCGACGCCCAGCTCGGCCAGTTCACCCACATGAGGCGCCACGTTCAGGCCGTTCGAGGACAGGCACAGCTTGAGCGCGGGGAGCATTTTCTTGACTGCGCGCAGCGTGGCCGAGGTGCGCGGCCAGTTGGCGAACGCGTCGCCGGGGCCGGCAATGCCGACTACCGAGAGCTGCGGGATGGCATCGGCCACGGCCAATACCTTGCGCGCGGCTTCTTCCGGGCTCAGTACTTCCGAGACCACGCCGGGGCGCGATTCGTTGCTGCAATCGTATTTTCGGTTGCAGTAGTTGCACTGGATATTGCAGGCCGGCGCAACCGGCAGATGGAGGCGCG
Source organism: Formivibrio citricus (assembly GCF_900115065.1). Taxonomy (GTDB): domain Bacteria; phylum Pseudomonadota; class Gammaproteobacteria; order Burkholderiales; family Chitinibacteraceae; genus Formivibrio; species Formivibrio citricus. The sequence goes on from NZ_FOVE01000009.1 coordinate 3,461, forward strand.
CGTACTTGTGATGGGCATCCTTCGAGTAGCAGGGGTGGTCTGCAACGCGAGGATCGTGGCATTCGCCGTGGCTGCTGCCACAGGCGGAAGCGGGAGAAGCAAAGGGCAGAATCTGGGCTGACACGATGGGGCTCCGCAGGTGTTTGACATACTATTTGCAAGGGGCGTGCCAGTGCGCGAGCAAAAAAAATCCCGCTGAATCAGCGGGATAAGGAGTGGTTGCTGCGAGAGGTGAAATCAGTGTTGCAACAAAGCGGGGTGGATTGTCGGTGTTGTGACATGCCGTTTGGCTTCCCTGGCCTCTTTCTTGAACCCTAAAAACCTCAGTTGAACCACAGAGGCACAGAGAACACAGAGAAAAAACGAGCCGTCCTACCGGCGTAGGCCGGTATCCAGCAAAGAGGTCATTTTAAACCACTGGACCCCGGCCTTCGCCGGGGTGACGAAGTTCAAACAAAAACTGGCCGAATCAATAACAACGCACAAGGGGCTGATTTTCGCTCTTCTCTGTTCCTCTGTGTCTCTGTGGTGAGGGATTTGGGTTGAAGGGCGAGGGCGCTTATATATGCTTCATGGGGATATCCAGCGTCTGCACCCGATACGCAATCTGCCGCGGCGTCATGTTCAGGAGCCGTGCCGCCTTGGCTTGCACCCAGCCGGCCATTTCCAGTGCCGCCACCACGCGCTCGCGCTCGGACAGGTTGGGGTCATCGAGATCGATGCTGACCGGGCGCAGGGCGGCGGGGTTGTCGCTCAAGCCGCAGAGGGCGAGCACGTCGCGGTCGATCTCGCCGGTTTCGCTCATGACCGAAGCGCGTTCCAGGCAGTTTTGCAGCTCGCGCACGTTGCCGGGCCAGTGGTGGGCCAGGAGCACGCGCACGGCGCTGTCGGCCAGGGCCAGTTCCCGGCCCTGATCCTTGCCGATGCGTTCCAGCAGATGGCGGGCGATTTCCGGGATGTCTTCCATGCGCTCGCACAAGGCCGGAACGAAGATCGGCATCACGTTCAGACGGTAATACAAGTCTTCGCGGAAACCGCCTTCCTCGACGGCTTTTTCCAGATCGCGGTGGGTGGCGGCGATGACGCGCACATCGACTTTCAGGGTGCGGTTGCCGCCGACGCGTTCCAGTTCGCCTTCCTGCAATATTCTCAACAGCTTGGCCTGGAATGCGGCCGAGACTTCGCCGATTTCGTCGAGGAACAGCGTGCCGCCGTCGGCTTGTTCGAACCGGCCCTTGCGCTGGGTGATGGCGCCGGTGAACGCGCCTTTCTCGTGGCCGAAGAGTTCCGATTCCAGCAGGTTTTCCGGCAGCGCGGCGCAGTTCATCTTGACGAACGGTCCGCCGCCGCGCGGCGAGTTGTAGTGGATGGCGTTGGCGATCAGCTCCTTGCCGGTGCCGGTTTCGCCGCGGATCAGCACGGTGGTGTTCCACTTGGCGACCTGGCGGATCTGCTCGAAGACGCGCCGCATATCCTTGCTTTGCCCGACGATGTTGGCGAAGCCGGATTCGCGCTTGACGGTGCGGCGCAAGCTGTCGCGTTCCTCGGTCAGGTCGCGTTTTTCGCGGGCGACCTGCCAGGCCAGGCGCACGCTTTGTCCGACCAGGTTGGCGACCATCTCGATCAGTTGCGTGTAGTCGTCCAGACCGTCGGCGCTTTCGGGCTGGGCAGCGAGCACGCCGACCGTTTCGTTGCCGACCTTGATCGGAACGGCGATGAAGGGCAGTTCGGCGTTGAAGATGCCCAGGCGGTCGAGAAAGTGATCGTCGTCGGCGACGCGCTCGATGGAGATGGTCTGGCCGCGCGCCAATACCATGCCGGTCAAGCCTTCGCCGGCTTCATAGCGCACGATGGGCAGCGGGCCGCGCAGGCCGTGCACGGCGCTGACGGTGGCGCCCGCCTGTTCCTGGTCCGACAGGCTGACCACGCTCTGGTGGATGTCGGCTTCGCGGTCGAGGATGTGCAGCACTTCGCGCAGCGTTTCATTGAGGTTGAGTGAGCGCGACAGCACCTGGCTCACGCCGTACACGGTGGCGAGCGCCGCCTGCAGGCGGTCGAGCGCAGTCAAATCAATATCGGCGTAGTAGGGGTCAGTCATGTTCGATCCCCTCTAGTTCGACGGGGAGCCGCACCACGATCCGGCAGCCGTCCAGATAATTACTGTCAATTTCCAAACTGCCCTGATGGCGCAAGATGACTTCCTGCGCCAGTGTCATTCCCATGCCGGCGCGGGCGCCGCCCGGCCGGGTGGTGAAGAAGGGTTCGAAGACCTTGAGGCGCAGTTCTTCCGGAATGCCGGGGCCGCTGTCCATGATGTCGAGTTCGATCCAGTCGCCTTCCTGGCGGGTGATCAGCGCCAGTTCGCGTTTCGCCGGGCGGTTGTTGTGCAGGGCGTCCAGCGCGTTGGTGAGCAATTGCTTGATCGCACCGCGCAGCGCGATGGGTTGCGCCAGCAGCGGCGGCAGACGCATGGCGGGTTTCCAGTCGACGACCACGCCTTCGGCGAGCATGCGTTCGGCGAGCAGGTTAAGGACGTCGTGCAGCAATTCGTTGCAGTTGACCGGCATCCACGATTCCGTGCGTTGCGCCGGCATGGCCGATTGCAGCATTTCCAGCGCTGCCTCGCCCTGCTTGCGCGCTTCATCCAGCGCGTGCAGCGTGGGATCGGTGACCGGCAAGCGCTGGGCCATTCTTTTTTCGGCCGCGACGATCAGGTTGAGCGGGACCGAGAGCTGGAACGCTGCGCCGGAAAGGGTTTCGCGCAGGCGCGAGATCAGCTCGGTTTCCGCGAGCATGGTGCGCAGGGTTTGCAGCCATTGCGCCTGTTGCTGGCGCTTGTGGGCCGTGATGTCGGTGATTGCCAGCAGCAGGTAGCGCTGCGGCTCGGCGTTGAAGAAGCGGTCGACCGAGGATTCGCTCTGGTCGAACCAGCTTCCGGAGACGGCGAACCAGCGCGGGCCGATGCCGCCGGGGCGGTCGAAACGAAGCGGCAGATCGGCGAATTCGCCCTGCGCCTGGATTTTTGCCCAAGCGGCATCGCCCTGCTCGGCTTGCAGGCTGGCCAGCAGCGCGCGTGCGGGCTCTTCCTTGCCGAAGCTGCCCATGAGCTTCTTGTATTCCTGGTTGTCCAGAACGACACCGCCATCCTCGCGCAGCAGCGCGATGGCGACGGGGGCGAGGTCGATGATCGATTCGGTCAGCTTTTTCTGGTTCTGCAGCCGCTCGTTGAGGCTATGCAGCTCGGTGATGTCCCGGTGGATGCCGAGGAAGTAGCGGATGTCGCCTTGCTCGTCGCGGATGGGAGTGATCGAGAGTTCGGCCAGATAGCGGCTGCCATCCTTGCGCTTGTTGATGAGCCGCCCCTGCCAGGGCTGGCCGGCTTCGATGTTTTCCCAGAGCACCGTGTAGATTTCCCGCGGCGTGGTCTTGTAGGACAGCAGCGAAGGATTGGCGCCGATGACCTCTTCAATTCCGTAGCCCGTAATCGCGCAGAATGCCGGGTTCACATACAGGATGCCGCCTTTGGCGTCGGTGATGGTCACGGCCACGGGCGCGGCTTCGACCAGCTCTTGGAAGAGCGTGTCGGGGAGCCCGGTCGGGGCGGCTGAAGGGGGGAGGGTGATCTTGTCCATGTAGGGGTTATCAGCAATAACCATGCCGACGGGCGGGCATTGAAGACTGGCCTGTCGCTGCTGTAGTCGCCGAGTCTGCCGGTACCTGTGCCTGCACCAAAAAAGGCCGGTTGCCGAATCGATCCGCACCATCTTGCAGCCGGCAAAACATGAGGCCGGCTGTGTAGAGAAGCCGACACAGCTGCGCGATCTTTGTCGCACCCCGTACTGCTGTGCGGCCTGTTTGTATTCATGTTTTGTTCAATTTAATCAATGTGTTGTTTGTTTTTTGTCGGCATGGAATGCCCTTTGCAATGAAGGGGGCAAAGGAGGCTGCCATGCGTGAATACTTTTTTCTGATCCTCTCGACGGTGCTCGTCAACAACGTCGTGCTGGTGAAATTTCTCGGGCTTTGTCCGTTCATGGGCGTATCGCGCCAGGTATCGAGCAGTGTCGGCATGGGAATGGCGACGACGTTCGTGCTGACGCTGGCCGCTGCTGCGGCGTGGATGCTGGAGAACTGGCTGCTGCTGCCGCTGGGCCTCGCGTACCTGCGCATCCTGGCTTTCATTCTGGTGATTGCCGCGCTGGTGCAATTCGTCGAGCTGGTGATCAAGAAGACCAGCCCGGCGCTGTACCAGGTGCTCGGCATCTTTCTGCCGCTGATTACCACCAACTGCGCCGTGCTGGGCGTGGCGCTGCTCAACGCGCAGGAGAAAGCCGGCTTCGTGCGCAGCACCCTGTCCGGATTCGGCGCGGCGCTGGGTTTCAGTCTGGTGCTGGTGTTGTTCGCCGGCGTGCGCGAGCGGCTGGCGGTATCCAAGGTGCCGGCGGCGTTTGCCGGCGCGCCGATCAGCTTCATGACCGCAGGATTGCTGGCGCTGGCCTTCATGGGCTTTGCCGGCCTGCAACTCGGGTGAGGGGACGATCATGTTGATACCTGTAGTTTCGATTGGCGCGCTGGGCGGCGTGCTGGGCATCGGGCTGGCTTTTGCGGCGCGCCATTTCAAGGTCGAAGGCAACCCGCTGGTCGAGGAAGTCGCGGCCATGATGCCCAACTCGCAGTGCGGATTGTGCGGGCAGGCAAGCTGCTCGGTTGCCGCCGAGAAAATGGTCAATGGCGAAATCCCGCTGACCAACTGCCTGCCGGGCGGCAAGGCGCTGGCGCAGCGCATCGCCGAAAAGCTTGGCGTTCCGCTCCAACTGGATGGTTTCGAGGAAGTGACGCCGCAGGTGGCCATCGTCGACGAGCTGATCTGCACCGGCTGTTCGCGCTGCCTGAAGGCCTGCGGCAACGACGCGATCATCGGCGCGGCCAAGCATATCCATGGCGTGCTCAACGATCTGTGCAGCGGCTGCGGCAAGTGCGTCGATCTGTGCCCGACCATGGCGATCAGCATGGTTGAGGTGCCGGTGACGTTGAAAAGCTGGCGCTGGCAGAAACCCCGACTGGAAGAAGGAGTACGGGCGTGAAGATTCCTTACCTGGAAAAACTGTTCAACTGGCTGGAGCAGTCCTCGCACTGGGGCGTGCATCCGGACTACCGCAAGGAGCCGGCCGCAAGCCGCCTGATCAGTAAATTGCCGCTGCCGCCAGTGCTCTACCTGCCGCTGGTGCAGCATGCCGGCGCGCCGGCCGTGGCGGTGGTCAAGGTCGGCGACCGGGTGCTGGCCGGGCAATTGCTGGCCGAAGCCGGCGGCAACATCTCGGCGCCGATCCATGCGCCGGCTGCGGGTGTGATCGAGGCCATCGGCCCGCATATCGCGCCGCATCCGTCGGGCCTGATGGTGGAAACGATTACGCTGCGCGTGACCGGCACCGAATCGGTCGAGCTGCAGACCTGCGCTGATCCGTTCAGTCTGCCGGCCGATGAGCTGGCGCGCCGCGTGGGCGAGGCCGGGGTGGTGGGTTTGGGAGGAGCCACCTTCCCGGCCTCGCCCAAGCTCAACCTCGGGCGCCGCGCCGCGGTGCATACGCTGGTGATCAACGGCAGCGAGTGCGAGCCCTACCTTTCTTGCGACGACCGGCTGATGCAGGAGCGCGCCGAAGGCGTGATCGAAGGCATCCGCCTGATCGCCTACATGATCGGCGCCGGACGCATCCTGGTCGGCATCGAAGACAACAAGCCCACGGCCTACAAGACCATGTGCATGGCCGCCGCGCCGTTTGCCAACATTGAAGTGCATTCCGTGCCGACCCGCTATCCGATGGGCAGCGGCGAGCAACTGATGACCTGGTTGACCGGTGTCGAACTTCCGGCCGGGCAGCGCATGGCGAGCATCGGCGTGCTGGTGCACAACGTCGGCACCGCGTATGCGATCCACCGCGCGCTGCGCCATGGCGAGCCACTGACCCACCGCATTGTGACCGTCGCGGGCGGGGCGGTGCGTCAGCCGCGTAACCTGGAAGTGGCACTCGGCACGCCGGCCTCCGCACTGGTGCATTTCTGCGGCGGGTTGACCGAAGAACCGACCCGGCTGGTGATGGGCGGGCCGATGATGGGCCAGACACTGCCCAGCCTCGATGCGCCGATCATCAAGGGCGCGAGCGGCGTGCTGGCGCTGACGCTGGCCGAGAGCGGCAGCCCGGAAGAAGGCGATTGCGTGCGCTGCGGCATGTGTACCCACGCTTGCCCGTTGCATCTGATGCCGCTTGACATGGCGGCTGCGATCCGCAGCGGCGATGTGCCGGCCGCGCAGAAGATGGGGCTCGACGATTGCCTGACCTGCGGCGCCTGCGCCTATCTGTGCCCGGCGCATATCCCGCTTTCGCATTACTTCAGCTACGCCAAGGGTGAAACCTGGGCGGCCGAGCAGAGCCAGCGCCAGCAGGATCAGATCCGTCAGTCCGGCGAGGCGAAGAAAGAACGGCTGGCCCGTGAACTGGCCGAGCGCCGTGCCGCGATGGCCAAGCGCAAGGCCGAACAGGATGCCGCCAAGGCTGCGGCGAAGAAAGAGGAGGCTACATCGTGATCTCGTCACCCCATGCGCCGCATGCGCGCGCCGTCGGCTCGATCGGCGAAATCATGCACAAGGTGATGCTGGCGCTGGTGCCGGCGACGCTGTTCTCGTTCTGGACCTTCGGCTGGCCGGCTTTCTGGCTGTGGCTGGTGACCATGCTGTCCGCCGCGGGCTGGGAGGCGGTCTGCATCAAGTTGGCCGGCAAAAATGTGGCGACCAAACTGCGCGACGAATCGGCGCTGCTCACGGGCTGGCTGCTGGCCTTGTCCCTGCCGCCGTGGGCGCCGTGGTGGATCGGCGTAGTCGGCAGCTTTATCGCCATCGTGCTCGCCAAGCAGGTGTTCGGCGGGCTGGGGCAGAACCCGTTCAACCCGGCGATGGTGGCCCGCGTGGCGCTGCTGATTTCCTTCCCGGTACCGATGACGCAATGGGTGCAGGCGCTGCCGCTTTCCCCCGCGAGCGTGGGTTTCTGGCAGGGCTTGCAGATCACGTTCGGCGGCCTGCCGGTGGTCGATGGTGTAGCCAGCGCCTCGGTGCTGGGCGGGATCAAGACCGAACTCGCGCGCATCGGCCACCTGCCGGGGCTCGACGGCTTGTTCACGGCCTGGCAGTCCGGGATTGGTCTGCGGGCCGGGAGCCTGGGTGAGTCCTCGGCGCTGTTGATCCTGCTGGGCGGCTTGTGGCTGATGCGTCATCACATCATCGGCTGGCGCACGCCGGTCGGCATGCTGGCCGGAGTGGCGGTGCCCGCGGTGTTTTTCTGGCTGCTGGATTCGGCGCACTACGCCTCGCCGCTGGTGCATCTGTTGTCGGGCGGGCTGTGGCTGGGCGCGTTCTTCATCGCGACCGACCCGGTTTCCTCGCCGACCACGCGCACCGGGCAACTGATCTACGGCATCGGCTGCGGAGCGCTGACCTACATCATCCGCACTTGGGGCGGCTACCCGGAAGGCGTAGCTTTCGCCGTGCTGCTGATGAATGCAATCACGCCGCTGCTGGGCCGCGTGACCACCCCGCGCATCTACGGCCGTACCCGTGACGGCAATCCCCTGGAGGTCAAACCATGACGCTCTCTGAAAAATTCGATGTCTGGCGCAGCAAGATGCCTTATCAGGCCGGTTCGCTGGCGCTGGTCGGCATCCTGACCAGCGCGGCGCTGGCGCTGGCCAACCAAGCGACCGAGAAACCGATCGCCGATAGCTTGCAGAAGGATTTGAAGGTGTCGCTGGCGCAGGTGCTGCCCGTTGGCAGCTTCGACAACGACTTGGCCGGGACGACCGTGAAGCATCAAGGGCGCACCGTGTATCTGGCGAAGAAGGGGGGCAAGCTCACCGGGGCGGTGTTCGAGACTTCCAGCAAGGGCTATTCCGGTTCGATCAATGTGGTGATGGCAGTCGATCCGCAGGGCAAGGTGCTCGGTGTGCGCGTGTTGAGCCATACCGAAACGCCGGGCCTGGGCGACAAGATCGAGACGCAGAAATCGGACTGGATCAAGTCTTTCATCGGCAAGACCCTGCCAGGTGCCAAGTGGGCGGTGAAGAAGGACGGCGGCGAATTCGACCAGTTCGCCGGAGCGACGATCACGCCGCGTGCCGTGGTCAAGGCCGTGCATGAAGGCTTGCAGTGGTATGTGCAGGAAAACGCAGCCATTTTGAAGGAGGAAAAGTGATGGATGGCGAACACAAGACCAACCGTTATGTCGGCATCTTTCGGGATGGCATCTGGAACCAGAACATCATCTTCTCCCAGACCGTGGCCCTGTGCCCTGCGATGGCCGTGACCAGTTCTGCGACCAACGGCCTTGGCATGGGCCTGGCGACGACGGCCGTGTTAACGGCGGCCAACGTGCTGATCTCTTTTATCCGCAAGGGTGTGAGCAACGAAGTGCGTATTCCGGTGTTCATCGCATTCATTGCGACCTTGGTGACGCTGGTGGACATGGCGATGAACGCCTGGGCGCATGACCTTTACAAGGTGCTGGGGCTGTTCATCGCGCTGATCGTGGTCAACTGCGCGATTCTGGGCCGGGCCGAGGCGTTTGCCTCGCGCGAGAAGCCGCTTGCGGCACTCGTCGACGGCATCGGCATGGGGCTGGGTTTCACGCTGGCGCTGACGACCATCGGCGCGATCCGCGAAGTGCTCGGCACCGGCATGCTGTTCCAGCAGGCGCATCTCTTCTTCGGCCCGGGCGCCAAGTGGCTGGAACAGACCGTGTTCCCCGGTTACGGCGGCATGCTGATGTGGATTCTGCCGCCCGGCGGGTTCATGGTCATGGGCATGCTGCTGGCCGCCAAGCGCGTGATCGAAACCCAGCGCAGCCGCCGGCCCGCGGTGAATGCGCAAGTGGTGCATTGCTGAGAATTGAGAGAGTCAGGAGAAAACCATGTCCCTATCCGTAAGTGTGGCCTGTGTCGAAGCGTTCCGGCAGGTATGGGTGAAACTGGAACTGGAGGAGGGCGCGACGGTGGCCGATGCCATTGCCCGTGCCCGGCTGGAAAAAACCATTCCCGGCTTTACGCTGGAGGGCCACCGTTTCGGTATCTTCGGCAAGGCGGCCACGGCCGAAACGGAGCTCAAGCCCGGCGACCGGGTCGAGGTGGTGCGGCCCATCGTCTGCGATCCGGAGATGGTGCCCAGAAGGCCGGGTTCCGAGGAAGAATAGGCGTGGCGGATGCCACATACGACTTTGACTTGTACAATCCCCTCCCTGCCAAGGGCGCTGGAGACTCATAATGATAACCGCTTTGATTTTGCTGTTTATTCTGGCCTATGCGGCCATCGCGCTGGAGCACCCGCTCGGCGTCAACAAATCGGCCTCGGCGCTGGTGGGGGCCGGTCTGCTGTGGAGCATTTACGCCATGGCGACGGGCGATCATCATCTGGTCGTCCATCAACTCAACGAAACGCTGGCCGGGACGGCGCAGATCGTGTTTTTCCTGATCGGAGCGATGACGATTGTGGAAGTGGTCGATGCCCACGACGGCTTTGAAGTCATCACCTCGCGCATCAATACCTCGTCGCTGTCTTCGCTGATGTGGACGATTGGCATCGTGACCTTTTTCCTCAGCGCGGTTCTGGACAACCTGACCACGACCATCGTCATGATCTCGCTGATGAAAAAGCTGCACGACAAGCAGGACGAGCGCCTGTTCTTTGCCGGGATCATCGTCATTGCCGCCAACGCCGGCGGCGCTTGGACGCCGATTGGCGACGTGACCACGACCATGCTCTGGATCGGCGGTCAGGTGAGTACGGTCGGGATCATGAAATCGCTGCTCATCCCTTCGTTGTTCAACCTGGCTATTCCGCTGGTCTTTGCCGCGATGGCGATGAAGGGGCGCAAGGTGGTGACGCCCGTCGTGAACAATCAAAACGATGGCTATGTGACCACCGATTTCGAGCGCAAGGTGATGTTCTTCCTCGGCATCGGCATTCTCGTGGCTGTGCCGGTCTTCAAGACCATTACCCATCTGCCGCCCTTCATGGGCATTCTGTTCGGGCTGGGTATTCTCTGGCTGGTCGGGGAGTTGATTCACCGCCACAAGGAGGATGAGGAAAAGGAACACCTCACGCTCGCCAGTGCCCTGCGCCGGATCGACATGGCTTCGGTGGTGTTCTTTATCGGCATCCTGCTCGCGGTGGCGACGCTGGAACACACTCACATCCTGTCCGGGCTGGCACACTGGCTGGACAAGACGGTGGGGCGGCAGGACATCATCGTGATCCTGCTCGGGCTGGTGAGCGCCATCGTGGATAACGTACCGCTGGTGGCGGCCTCGATGGGCATGTACAGCATGACGCAATTCCCGACCGATTCCTTCCTCTGGGAATTCATCGCCTACTGCGCGGGAACGGGCGGCTCGATCCTGATCATCGGCTCGGCGGCCGGGGTGGCCGCGATGGGGCTGGAGAAGGTGAACTTCATCTGGTACGCCCGCAAGATCAGCCTGCTGGCGCTGGCCGGATACGCGGCTGGGGCGGTTGCCTACATGGTGCAGTACCAACTGGTCCATTAAGGAAACTCTGAACAATTGCTGTGAAGGCACATGGCGGCCCCTTCGACCGGAGGGGCCGTTGTCAATTGCCGTGGGCGAAGAGCACCCAGGTGTTGGCGATATAAAGCATGAAAAGCCCCAGGCTGATCCAGCTCAACCCCAGCAATACCCGGCCTTTGGGCCGGAAAATCAGCCCGACGATGACCAGCGTGTTCATCATCACCGCAGCCAGCGCGGTCAGCGCATGGGTGTTGTTCACGGAGGCCAGCAGCGGGCCTTGTGTAAAGGCGATGTCGTCGATGGCAAGGATCGTCATGTTGAAAAGGTTGCTGCCCAGCAGGTTGGCAATCGCCATGTCGAGCGCGCCCAAGCGCAACGCTGAAAGCGTGACGGCGGCCTCCGGCACGGTGGTGACCGCGGCGACCAGCAGCGTGCCAACAAAGCTTTGCTCCCATCCCATCTCTGCCGCCAGCGCCTTGGCGACAAAAGGCAGCAGGATGCCCGCCGCCACGATCGAGACAGCCGCCAATGCATAACGGATCATGGCTTGGCGCAAGGTGATGCCCGCGTAACGGTCGGCCTGCTCCTCGACGAACTCGGCGACGGTGCGCTGCTCGTACTGATACACGGCGCGCATGGATACGAGGTAGAGCACCAGGATGAACGGCGTATAGGCGCCGACATGCCCCAGGCGCGGGCTGATTCCCCCGTGGTCGAGCAGCAGGCTGAAGCCGACGAAGGAGATCATGAGCGCACCGAGCGCCGCCGAGAGGATATGTCCCTGCGCCGCGCGGGAATACAGCGTTTCCTTGCGGTACAGCGCATCCAGAACGACCAGGAAAACGAGGTTGAACACTGCCGCGCCCAGAACATTGCCGACCGCGATGTCGGGCGCCCGGGCGGCTGTCACAGCCGATACACCAGCCACCAACTCCGGCAAAGAAGTGGCGGTTGCCAGCAGGATCAGGCCGACCCAGGAACCGGACAGCCCGGTTTTCCGGGCGATGATGTCGCCGTTGATCGAGAGGTGCCAGCCGGCGATGCCGATGACTACCAGACAAAGCAGCAACTGGAGCCAGAGACTCATAGCGTATCTTCCGGGTTGGGGTCTGTGTTCGAAGTCTAGCTGGTATTTCTTTTTGCGAGATCCTTTCTGGACCGGCCTACCGTTCTACCCCCGCCATTTGCACTACCCCAAGACTTGGGCAAGCGTTTCACGGGAGGATTCAGACGTGATTTCGGTGATCTTGTCCAATCTTGGCAAGCTGCAGGTCCGCGAGTGCGCTATAGAGCGGAGAGCAAAACAGACGCGAAATTAACGAAGCAAGCATGGAAGCGGCCATCAGGCTGATCACCATTCCGTGACCATCAATCATTTCCATGACAATAATGAACGAAGTCAGGGGGGCTTGCGTAACTGCCGCGAGGAACCCAGCCATGCATAGCGCATAAATCGATACCGGGCTGACCGAGGCAAGAAACGGTTGGATTTCTGCGCCTATGCCGACACCAATCGCGAGACTGGGGGCAAAAATTCCGCCGGGGATACCGCTGAGGAAGGTAAAGACCGTGGCAGCAAATTTGACTGGTGCGTAGTACCACGGCATGTGTAATTGTCCTTCCAGTGTGCCAAGCGTGAAAAAGTAGCCAGATCCGTGAGCTGTTCCTTGGCTGACGAGCCCGAGCAGCGCAACCATCAATCCACAAAAACCTGCCCAAAGATAAGGATGTTTGCTGCGCCAGCGACCGAGCCTGCTGGAGTCAGGTCGGGCATGGTGTGCCAAGATCCTGCTGAACAGTCCGCCTGCCACGCCGCAGACCAGGGAGCAAACGAAAACTGGCAAGAGGATGCGGTAATCAATATTCGATATGGCCAATCGGCCGAAATAGATGTAATTCCCCTGAATGGAAATGGAGATCAGGCCAGCCAGAACGATGGCCGAAATCAGTACGCCGTTGGTTTTTTCCTCGAAGCGTTTTCCCAGCTCTTCAATGGCGAAAAAAATTCCCGCTAGTGGAGTGTTGAATGCGGCTGCGATACCAGCGGCGCCTCCTGCCAAGATCAAGTGCTTGGAGTTCCTTTGAGTATGCTGAGGCAGAAAGCGGCGGAAGGCATGCATGATGCTGGCTCCAACCTGTACCGATGGTCCTTCTCTACCGGCAGAGAAGCCAGCGGCCAGCGCGGCCGTCCCAAGGACAATTTTCCCCAAGGCGATGCGGGTCGAAACGAAAATTCCGATTTTTTCCGGTGTGGTTTCCGGTTTTAATGCAGCGATAACCTGCGGAATGCCGCTGCCTTCTGCGCCAGCAAAGAAACGTCGTGTCAGCCATGCAAGCAGAATGGCGGCAGAAGGGCAGATTGCGAGAGCCAGCCAACCATGCTGACCGGTCATTGAGCCAAACAAGGCGATGGCATGTTCGGTCAGGTGTGCAAACAGAACCACGATCAGTCCTGTGACAAGGGCTGCGAGCCAAATGATCGCACGTTCTTTCCACGCGCCCCGGTCGGTCAGACGATGGTGGCTGGCTGATTTGTGCAGGCGCCGAATCGTGCTCGTTATATGCTTTTGCATTTAAATCTCTGCCAATGGCGTGTCTTTGTCTTTCAGGTCCGCCGACTCAAACATGGCGAGCAAGACATTCAGGTTTTTGTGCAGATCCCGCAATGTGGCATAGGGTAGTTTTCCCAATGCTTCAGGCAACAGGCCGCGCACCGGAGCGGGTGCCAACCCCAGTTTGACCTGGCCTTGTCCCGAGATGAACAGACCCGTTATGCGATTATCTTTGCCATTGCGAGTCTTGCTGACCAAACCCAAGCCAACAAGCTTGCTCAGGATATTGCTTGCCGTGGATTGATGTATTGACATTGTTTTTGCCAGTTCTGAGACGCTGATTCCCGGTCGCACGGATATTTCTGACAAAGCCCAGAGCAGTGATCCGCTAATGCCAAGCCGGTCTTCGACCTCCTGGAAATGTTTGCGCACCGATTTGAAAATTATGCGGAATTGCCGAAGCACTTCCATGTCCAGTTCGGTTCCGGTACTTGCCGGAGTGGAGGGCTTGCCGGTGTGGGGTGGCGCCGTGGAGGCAGTATCATGTTTCATGGTGTTTCTTCCGTTTCGCGCGGATGATTTTGTCCAGTTGCTGGATAAGTTCAAGCATTTCATCCTGAGTATCCAGGCAATAGCGCGCAGCTGAACCATCCATACAGCCGACACGGATTGTCATCCAATCCGGCAACGCCTTCCGAAAAACGCTCTCGTCGGTTTCATCGTCGCCGACGAACAGGGCATTCGTGGCATTCTCGGCGCGCAGGAGCGCGAACAGGGCATCGAATTTATCCGTGGCATCGGCGGGCAGCAGGTTGAAGACGCATTTGCCGCCGATAACGCGCGGGGCCGGGTGGAGTTGCCGGATCATGGTCTTGATGGTGGTTCGCGCATCTTCCTGGTTTTGGGCCATGCGGTAATGCAGTGAAAGCGAATACCGTTTGTTTTCAACCCGTGTACCTTCGGGGAGCGTGTTCTTGATGGTGAGGATCTGTTTTTCCCATGTGGAAACGTCGGCAAGAGCGCCTTCCGTTTCTGCCTCCCCCGCGATTCCCTCCGCGCCATGATTGCCGATCACATGCTTGGGCTCGAAATGCAGTCGTTTGCGGATGTCCGCGATGCTGCGCCCGGTGATGATTGCCACTGTGGCGATTTCGGTTAGCCGTGCCAGGGCTTGGGCGATGGCGCCCGGCGTGTTGGCATCTTCCGGGTGGGTTACGATCGGCGCCAGGGTGCCGTCGAAATCGAAGGCGAGCAACGTTCGTTCGTCGATCTGCGAATGCAGTGCCTGTATGCCCTGCGGTGAGAACAGAAAATGCATCAGCTTTGCCTCTTGTGGGAAAGCAGGCGGGCTTCAATGCGCTCCCTTCGTCGGGCATGCGCTGCGTCTTGCAGCATGAAACCTGCCCATCGGTAAACATTGCGTTCGCGTACCGTGGCTCGAAGGCTGCGTATTCGTTCGCGTTGCTCCGCTTCAGGCATGGTCAGGGCCTGGTACAACGCATCGGCCGTTTCCTCGACATGATAGGGATTGACGATCAGCGCTTCGGGCAGCTCTCCTGCTGCACCGGCGAATTGGCTCAGGATCAGTACGCCCTGCATGTCGTTGCGACAGGCAATGAACTCCTTGCTGACCAGATTCATGCCATCGTGCAGGCTTGTCACGATACATGCGTCCGCTCCGCGGTAATAGCGGGTCAGTATTTCGCTGCCTTGATGTTCCGCCAGAAGAATGAATGGTTGATAGTTGTCCCTGCCAAAACGTCGATTGATTTCTTCTACCCGCCGCGAGAGCCGTTCCTGGAAGTAACGGTATTCGTCGAGAGAGCTGCGCGATGGCGCGGCGATCTGGATCAGGGAAAACTTGCCGATCATATCCGGATGTTTTTCCAGCATCCGTTCCACGGCATTGGCGCGTTCAAGGATGCCTTTGGTGTAATCGAAGCGATCGACGCCAATTGCCACCAGATGGGAGTCTGACAGGTTGAAATTTCTGCGAAGCATCCTGCGACACTCTTCTGTCTCCGGCCAGGCGGATTCTTCCTGCTCGTCCGGCCAGTGTATCGAAATCGGGTAATTCTTGATCAGTGTTTCACGGCCATCGAGCGTGATGGTCGAGTGTTCGTGTTCGATGCGAGTTTCGAGATAGCGATCCACGGTGTCGATGAAGTTCTTGCAATGGAAGCGGGTATGGAACCCCAAAATGCTGCTTCCCAGCATGCCCCTTAACAGCTCGGCGCGCCATGGACAGATGCCGAACGATTCGGGATTGGGCCATGGGATGTGCCAAAAGGTAATGATGGTCGCGCGTGGCAATTTTTCCCTGATCAACTGCGGCAGGAGCGCGAAATGATAATCCTGCACCAGGATAACGGGATCATCGGTGCGCGCCGAGGCGATGACCTTGTCGGCGAAACGCCGGTTGACTTCCTTGTAGTACTCCCAGTCCGAAACGCGGAAGACCGGTCGAACGTGGGCGATGTGGCAAAGCGGCCAGAGTCCCTCGTTGGCAAAGCCATAGTAATAGCCTTCCTCTTCTTCGCGCGTGAGCCAGACTCGCTTCAGCGAGTACGTCGGGTGATCCGGAGGCACCATGACCACATCGTTTGCGTCCACCACATCGCGGTCAGCCGAGCCGCTGCCGTGAGCGACCCATGTGCCGGAGCAGGCGCGCATGACGGGCTCCACTGCGGTGACCAAGCCGCTGGCCGGGCGCTTGACCACGATGCCGTTCGGCGTCTTTTCATGAATGTATGGCTCACGGTTGGATACAACCAGGACTTCGTCACCTTGTAGGTCGTTGTGCAGCAGTGCACGCAGTTTTTCCGGGGTCCAGGCGTCGAGAGGGCTTTCCCTGCTTCGGCGCTCATCTTCCAGCTCGCGCAGCAATGTGCGTAGATCCTGGACCAAGGGTTGCAGTTCCGGTGCCGGCAGATCAAACGGATTGAGCAGACCCTTGCCCTGCAACAGCATTCGTGTGCCTGCCACCCAGCCGCGCAGGCTCAGATGCGCGGTAATCACGGTGATCAGGGCAATCACGCCGCCGAGAACGATGAACAGGAGAATCAGGTATTGCCGTGTATCGGCGCCCCTTCTTTCCGCATAACTCAGGTCGTGCACGAGTATCAGTTCCCCGATGATCGTATCTTCACGCTTCAGGGGTTCAATGGCGATATGGACGGAACCGCGAGCCAGTTGCATGGTGGGTTCCGCGTTCTTTGCCGTTTTGTTGGCTATGCTGCAATTGATCCCATCGGGGAACCCGCTCGATTTTTCGAAAAGCCGGCCTTCCTGGTCGCAGATGGCGATGCCCAATACCCGCTCATCCTTGATCAGTCGATTGAAGATGCCGGCCAACCGTTCCTGCGACTGCTGGGTAACGGCATCAAAAATGGCATCGTTGATGGTGTTCGCGATCAACTGGGAGCGGATGTTGAGGTCGCGCACCGTCCAGCGCAGGGAAAGCTGATCGACAAGCGGTACGGTCAGGTACGCTGAGATTGCAATAACGATGAACAGCGGGACCAGGAAACGAAATTGCAGTCGCAGGGTATTCAAGGCTCAACTCCGGAGAAGGAGGGTGGGGGTGGCCACAGGCCGGCGGGGTACATGGCTCATGGCATTTGTTCCTGAATTGCATTTGCAATAATTGTATTTGTACAAATGCAATTTGTCACCGTTGGGCGATATGGGGTACATGCGTGCCTGCCGTATGGGGGGCACGGCCAAGGAGAAGGAAATGAACAATCTGAATCTGGGTTTGACTGGAAATGGCGCAGTCAGCGCATTGATCGATTCACGCGGGGCGATCGTCTGGAGTTGCTTTCCCAGGTTCGATGGCGACCCACTTTTTTGTCACCTTCTTCAGCCCGAAGGTCATGCGGAAGGTCGCGGCGCATTCTCAATTGAGATGGTCAACTATTCACGCGCCGAGCAGTTCTACGAAACCAACACCGCAATTTTGGTTACGAGGCTGTTCGACGCGCAAGGTGGTTGCCTGGAAGTGACTGATTTTGCACCAAGGTTTCGTCTGTATGGCCGGATGTTCCATCCCGTGATGCTGGTGCGCCGCGTGTGCAGGATCAGCGGAACTCCGCGCATGGCGGTCCGGATTCACCCCTTGTTCCACTATGGTGAGCAGGAGCCGGAAGTAACCTTTGGCAGCCACCATATCGGCTTTTCCGGACCTGAATTGAAGATCAGGTTGACCACCGATGCCTCGATACATGCCATCCTGGAAAATCGGCCTGTGTTCGTCGATGACACGGTGACCTTTGTGCTGGGGGAAGATGAAACTCTGCATGAAGCGGTGAGCGCAGTGGGAACCCGCTTTCTTGAAGAAACGAAGAAATATTGGCATGAATGGGTTAGAGGGTTGTCTGTGCCAGCGGAATGGCAGGATGAGGTGATCCGGGCCGCGATCACCTTGCAGATGAATGCCGTAGAGGATACCGGTGCGATTGTGGCGGCGATGACCACCTCCATCCCCGAACATGCCGATTCCGGGCGAAACTGGGATTATCGCTATTGCTGGTTGCGCGATGGTTATTTCGTCGTTAACGCGCTCAACCGTTTGGGCGCGACCAGTACCATGGAAAAATATCTCGGCTATATCCTCAACGTGGCGGCTGGTGAAGAGCATGGATTGTTGCAGCCGGTGTATGGCATCAGCGGCGAGGAATGGCTTGATGAACGCCATGCCCCCCAATTGGCTGGTTATCGCGGAATGGGGCCTGTTCGGGTGGGGAATCTTGCCTATGAGCAGATTCAACACGATGTTTACGGTTCGGCGATCCTCTCGGCCACGCACATGTTTTTTGACCATCGCCTATACCGGCGCGGTGACCTCGGCCTTTTTCAACGCCTTGAGCCGTTGGGGCAGAAGGCCATCGAGCATTTCGATCAGCCTGATGCCGGTATTTGGGAGTTGCGCGGCAAACAACGGGTGCATACCTATTCCAGCGTAATGTGCTGGGCTGCGTGCGATCGTCTGTCGCGCATTGCCAAGCAGTTGAAGCAGACGGAACGGGAACACTATTGGCGTGAGGAGGCGGATCGTATCCACAAGGTGATCTGCTGCGAGGCATGGAGCGACACCCGGCAAGCATTTACTGCGGCCTGGGGCGAGGATGCACTGGATGCCAGCATGCTGCTGCTGCATGAATTCGACTTTCTGCCGGCAACCGATCCCCGGTTTGTTTCGACGGTTGCCGCCATCGAATCCGAGCTCAAGCATGGCGATTTCATTTACCGCTATGCGGAAAGGGACGATTTCGGCGAGCCGGACAATGCGTTTGTCGTCTGCACGTTTTGGTATGTGTACGCATTGCAGGCGCTGGGACGAAAGGACGAAGCGCGGCGAACCTTCGAGACCTTGCTGGCATGCTGCAGCCCCCTCGGGCTGCTGGCCGAGGATTATTGCAGCGCCACCAGAGAGCAGTGGGGCAATTTCGTCCAGACCTACAGCATGGTCGGCCTGGTCAATTGCGCGCTGCGCCTTTCCTGCCGCTGGGATCAAATGTGCTGAATGGCGCGCCTGATCGTGCATGAATCAGGCGCGGAGGTTGCCTTGGTCAAGGCTCCCGGAATATGCCCGCCGGGAGCCCTGGCCAAGCCTTTTTTCAAACCAGACTATTTTTTGCCCTGGATTACAATTTCAACACGGCGGTCGGGGGCAAGGCATTCAACCAGTTTTTTGAACGGATGCACCTTGTCACAGGTGTGACCAGTGACTGGCTGGGTTTCCCCCATTCCCATGATCTTGATTTTTTCTTCCTGCTTGCCCTTTGCCATCAGATAGTCTGCCACCGTGCGGGCTCGGGCCTTGGACAGCTTCAGATTGTATTTTTCGGTTCCGATTCGATCGGCATGCCCGGTCACGCTGACAAACCCATTGCTTGGGTCGGCAGCTTTTGCCTGCCTGTAGAGTTCGTCGAGCGCTTTCTTTCCGCCAGGTTTTAATACGTACCTGTCAAAATCAAACAGGACATCGGCCTTGAGTGTATAGACCTTGGGTTGTGGAGGGGATTTCGGTTGGGGCTGAACTACAGGGGCAGGTTCTGGCTTTTCTGCGGCAGGGGCTGGCGGGACTGGTTTTACGTAACCATCGCAACCTTCCACCGTGGCGGCTTCCTTGGTCCAGGTTCCTGTGCGCCAACACTCGCCATAACTGTTTTTCCAGGCCGGCGTCGCGGTAGCCCCTTGGACATAGACTTCGATTCCAGAATGGGAAATCGAGCTTGCTGCACAGAAAATTCCGGCAGCGATCAGCATGTTGGGTGACATCGCGCTCTCCTTTTTATTTGATGGCAGGATGAAAACAAACACTGCTTGCGAATTTCGAAAGTAAACCGATACACCCGGAGGCACACTCCATACTGTTCAGATTCACGGATGAACGGTCATTTTTCTTCTGTTTTTTTGCGCGTTGCATCATATGGTGTAGCCTCGAAGTGAGTGCTTCTTTGTGTGCTGTTGGACAAGTGGCAGGTGTCATCATGAAAACGAGCAAGTTGTCGCGCTGGCTCTTTGTCGATGTTTGGAACGGCTGGCGTCTTTGGCTGGCGAGGTCGGTTTGTATTGGCTTGATACTGTTGCTGGGAACGTTCAGGTTCGCAACGGAAGCAGAGTTTTCCCTGGCTTCACTTGCCATGTTGCCGGTCATCGTTCTTGCATGGGGTCGGGGGCTAAGGGAAGGTTTGTTGTTTGCGTTCTTTGCTGCCGGCATGTGGACGATTGGTGACATTTATGCGGAAGGCAAATTCAGCTTGCCATGGATTCCTTGGGTCAACGGCATGACGCGATGGATGACTTACAGCTTGTCCGCATATCTGGTTGCACAAGTCCGTCTGCAATTCGAACGAGAGCATGAACATGCCACTCGGGATGCATTGACCAAGCTGCATAACCGGCGGGCTTTCTTTGAGGCTGGAGCTTCAGAAGTCGAGCGTTCAAAACGCCATGCTCATTCCCTGGCAATTGCTTTTCTGGATTTGGATAATTTCAAGCAACTGAACGATACGCAGGGGCATGATGTCGGGGACTTGGCCCTGAAAGTCACCGCACGGTCGCTCAATCGCTCTTTGCGGCCCTGTGACATTGTGGCTCGTCTGGGGGGAGACGAATTCGCCATCTTGTTGCCAGAAATCGGGCACGACGAAGCTGTCGAATTGAGCCAAAAAATTTCTGAAGCCGTGAACCAGTCTCTGGAAAAGTTTTCTCCCGTGCAAGTCAGTGTTGGAGTGGCATGGTTTGAGACGGCGGACCGACAGTTCCCAGCGATGCTGAAGGTGGCAGACGAGCTGATGTACGAAGTCAAGGAAAGCGGCAAGGCCAATATGCATGTGCGTCGATTCGATGCACATGAACGGCAAGAAGGCGACTCGTAGCATATTTGTCTTCAACAAGACCTGAAAACCCGCACTGCCGCATCGACCATGCCCTGCGCGCCGCCTTCCTCGGCAAACTGCTGGCGCAGGAAGGTTGCGTGGTTGCCTTCGTAGGCAACTTCGCGGTGCAGTTCATCCAGGGCCGCCTGGCTGCCGAGTGCTGCAGCGTGCGGTTCCAGGCGGCGCAAGGTGGCGAGAATGTCTTCGCGCAGCGAGAGTTTTTCGCTGGTCTTGGGGTGAACCAGCATGCCGTCCAGGCCGAAGCGGCAAGCCTGGAATCGGTTGTAGTTGTAGACGAGGTAATCGTCCTCGGCGGGCGGCGGGTCGTTGCGCTCAAGCAGCATGTGGCACAGTGCCTGCAGATAGGCAGCGAGCGCTGCGGCGCGCTCGACGGTGAGCGGCGTATCGCAGACGCGCAATTCGATGGTTCCGTATTCCGGCTTGGGGCGGATGTCCCAGTAGAAATCCTTCATGCTTTTGACCACGCCGGTATTTTCCATCTTGGAAAAATAATCCTGTTCGAAATCCGACCATTTCAGCGTGAAAGGCGCGCGACCGCTCAAGGGGAAGGCGAAGACCGAATTCAGCCGCGCCGAATCGAACAGCGTGTCCACCCCTTGCGAGAAGGGCGATGAGGCCGAGAGCGCAATGAAGTGCGGCAGATAGCGGTTGAGCGCATGCAGCAGGTAGAGCCCTTCGTCGGCGCTGGCGCAGCCGATGTGCACATGCTGGCCGAACACCGTGAATTGCTTGGCCAGATAACCGTACAAGCCCGAAATCTCGATGAAGCGCGGCGTGGAAAAAATGCGTCGGTCGAACCAGCGCTGGAACGGGTGGGTGCCGCCGCCGCACAGCCCCACGTTGAGCCGGTCGCCGGCGGCAACCAGGGTGTCGCGGATCTGTCGCAATTGGGCCAGCATGGCATCGTGCCGGGTATGCACGTCGGTCGAGATTTCGATCATGCTTTCCGTGATCTCCGGTTTGACGTCGCCGGGGAAGGGTGCGCGCCCCAGAAGGTGAAGCATGTCGCTCGCGGAGGCGGCGAGGTCGAAATCGGTCGGGTTCACGAGCTGCAGTTCAAGCTCGACTCCCATGGTGAGCGAATCGCTGGGGTGGAATGCTTCCAGAGCCATGATCAGTGCTCCTCCGTGTGATGGGTTTCCTTGGCCCAGATCAGAGCGCGCTGGGTGAGGATGGGGCCGAGAACCTCAAGCAGCAGCGCGATTGCTGCCACGCCCGAAACTTGCTCAAGCGCTCCGATCTCCAGGTGGCGGGCCTGCTCCAGCAGCAGGATGACGAAAACCGACATCGGCATCATGGCCAGCCCGGTCAATGCGCCCTTGCGCCAGGTAATGCCGCCCAGACGGGCAAACGCGGTTGTGGCAATCGTTTTGACCGCAAGGCGGACCAGCACGACAGGCAAGGCCAGTTCGATACCCAGGATGACTTGTTTCCA
Source organism: Formivibrio citricus (assembly GCF_900115065.1). GTDB lineage: Bacteria > Pseudomonadota > Gammaproteobacteria > Burkholderiales > Chitinibacteraceae > Formivibrio > Formivibrio citricus. The sequence continues at coordinate 25,420 of NZ_FOVE01000009.1, forward strand.
TTCAAGGGAGGCGGTCACGAAAACAAACAGCAGAACGGTCAACAAATCGCCGAGCGCCCCGAAATTGCGGTGCGCCTGGGAGAGCACGACCCGCCGGTGCCGGCTGACCAGACCGAAGGCCAGCGCGGCCAGGATGGGAGAAAACTTGAAGGCATGAGAGACCGCGGTGAGCAGCAAGGCGGCCAGGGCAAAGGTCACGGTGGCGTTTTTGTCTACGTTGCCGATGCTTCTCAGGAAACCGGGCGTGGCAATGCCGAACAAAGCGCCCAGGCCCGCCGAGGCCACGAGTACGACCACGCTGTTCCAGATTCCCAGGAAAACACTGCCGGAATCGGCCAGCATCCAGTAGCCGATGATGATCCGGAAAACAATGACTGCCAGCACGCAGTTAAAGGCGGAAAGATGCAGCATGCGCTCGGTGACCTGGCCCGAACTCTTGAGCTCGTTGGCAACGCGCAGCAACGCAGCCGGCGAGGTGGACATCGCCAGCGCGGCTAGCAGCAACGCTGGCATCATCGGCATGGAAAACGCTTGGGCCAACAGAAAAACGGCGATGAAGGTTCCCGCGGCTTCGGCCAGACTGGTCACGCCTAGCCAGGGGTTGGCTTGCAGCCAGCGCAGGTTGATCCGGTAACCCAGCTCGAAAAGAATCAGGGCGAAGGCGAAGTCGGCCAACTGGGCAACGGCACTGCCCGACGGATCGGCCAGAAAGCCGCCCTGGCTTGCCGCCATGAAAAAACCGGCGATGCCGTAACTGCTGATGCGCGGCAGCGAAAACCAGCGATACCCAAGCTCTCCGGCAATCCACGCTATGGCAAGGGCCGCAGGCCAGGCAATGCCAGTCAGCGTGATCATAAGCGCTTCCGTCATGACGTTTCCTCAAGCATTTGCGAGCGGACAGGCTACCGGCGGGAGCTGGCATTGTCGAGAAAAAGGACATAAAGGATGCAACCAAAAGGCTCCGGATTCGTTTATGCATGGTTGTTGCAACGCCGCAAGAACAGGTAAAATCGTATCGGGTGTCAGCATCGGTGTTCGATGCTACAGGTTCATGCGATGGTCGGGCCGCCATTGCGGAGTGTTGCGACCATGAACCTTCTGCCCAGCCACGCCACCGAGGCGTTCGGCGCCGTTATCTTTGCGCTGGCGCTGATCCATACGTTTTCCACCAAATTCTTCGAGCATCTCGCCCATCGGCATTCCCGCCACGCGGGCGTCTGGCATTTGCTGGGCGAAGTCGAGATCGTTTTCGGCTTCTGGGCCATGGTCCTGATGCTGTTCATGTTCGCGGTCGATGGCAAACGGGTTGCTGTTACCTATCTGGATTCCCGGAATTTCACGGAGCCGATGTTCGTTTTCGCCATCATGGTGATCGCGGGAACACGGCCTGTGCTGCAATTCATGGCCACCGCCGTGCAAGGCATCGCGCGCTTCATACCGCTCAACCGGGGCATGGCCATGTATTTCCTGCTGTTGGCTTTTATCCCCTTGAGCGGTTCGTTCATCACCGAACCCGCGGCCATGACGCTGGCGGCGCTGATGCTGCGGGACTGGCTGTTTTCCGGTGAGGTTTCAACCCGGCTCAAATACGCCACGATCGGCGTGCTGTTCGTGAACATTTCGATCGGCGGCACGCTGACGCCGTTTGCCGCGCCGCCGGTGCTGATGGTGGCGGGGAAATGGAATTGGGATATCGGGTTCATGATGACGACCTTCGGCTGGAAAGCCGCCCTGGCCGTCATGCTCAACGCAGGCGTGGCAACCTGGCTGTTCCGCCGCCAGATCGGGAGCATGGAGCCGCCAGCCCGCGCCGATACGCGCCCGGTTCCGCTTCCCATCATGCTGGTGCATTTGCTGTTCCTGGCGGTGCTGGTGGTGTTTGCGCATCATCCCGCCGTGTTCATGGGGGTGTTCCTGTTGTTTCTCGGGGTTGCCTCTGCCTACCAGCGGCATCAGAACCCGCTGATCCTGCGCGAAGCCTTGCTGGTGGCATTTTTCCTTGCCGGGTTGGTGGTGCTGGGCGGGCTGCAACAATGGTGGCTACAGCCGATCCTGATGAGAATGGACGCGACGACCGTATTTTTCGGCACCACGATACTGACGGCTATCACCGACAACGCTGCCTTGACCTATCTGGGCTCTCTGGTCGAAGGCTTGAGTCTGGACTTCAAGGTGGCGCTGGTGGCGGGAGCCGTCACGGGAGGTGGTTTGACGGTGATTGCCAATGCGCCCAACCCCGCCGGTATCGCCATTCTGCGGGACGGCTTTGACGAAAAGGCTGTTCACCCGTTCGGGTTGTTGATTGCAGCGCTGCCGCCAACCGCCGTGGCGATGATCGCTTTCCTGGCGCTGTAGCGGCTGCACCAGCCCGGAAACTGGCGTTAGAACCTGTTCACAATCTTGCTGCGAAACCGTGATCGGGGCTCATGTGCTGCTCGGAATCCTCATTTATCCGCATAAACTCCGGTTCCTGCGCTGCTCTTCGCCCCGCTGACGGCTTCTCGCGACAGATCGTGAACAGGTTCTTAAAAAACCGTTCAGGTTTCGGCCTGAACGGTTTCTTGTCTGGCTGGATCAGTGTGGCTGTTCCGTCGGAGCGTCCGGTGTGTTTTCGGGAAGCGGCGAGGCCAGCACCTTGTCGATGCGTTTGCCGTCCATGTCGGCGACCTCGAAGCGCCAGCCTTCCCAGTCGCAGTGGTCGCCGGTTTCCGGAACGCGGCCCAAAAGCAGCATGACCATGCCGCTCAGGGTGTGGTAACGGCCCTTGTCTTCTTCCGGCGCGGCTTTCAGTTCGAGCCGGTCTTTCATTTCCGGGATCGGAATCGCGCCGTCGAGCAACCAGGAGCCGTCTGCCCGCTGCACGGCCCAGGAATCTTCTTCGTTGGACGATGCGAATTCGCCGGTCACGGCTTCGAGTACGTCCTGCAGGGTGACGATGCCTTCGATTTCTCCGTATTCGTCGATCACGAAAGCCATCTGTATGTTGTTGGTGCGGAAGTGTTCCAGCAATTCCATGCCGGTCAGGGTTTCCGGCACATAGATGCCGGTATGCAGGTGGGCGGAAAAATCCAGTGCTTCGCCCCGGGCGACGCTGGCCAATACCTGTTTGGCGTGAATGATGCCCAGTACGGTGTCGAGACCGCCATCGCAGACCGGAAAGCGGGAATGCTCAGATGCGATCAGGCGTTGCAGGTTTTCCTCGAAGGGCAGCTTGGTATCGAGGTACACGATGTCCGAGCGCGGAACCATCAGCGAGCCGAGCGGGCGGGCATCGAGACGGAACACGTTGCGGACCATCTCGTGCTGGTGCTGTTCGATCACGCCGGCTTCCGAGCCCTCTTCGAGCATGGCGTGTATTTCTTCTTCGGTGACGCTGCTCTGGCTGGTTTGCCGGGCGCCGATGAGCTTGAGCAGCGCATGGGTCGAGACCGTGAGCAGGACGACGAAGGGGCGGGTGATGAATGCCAGCGCCTGCATCGGGCGCGCCACCAGACGCGCGATGGTTTCGGGATTGAGCTGCCCGATCCGCTTGGGCACCAGTTCGCCGATGACAATCGAGATATAGGTGACCAGAACCACGACGACTGCCGTGGCCGAAACATGGGCCGTGGCATTCGGAACGCCGAGTTCAAGCAGCTTTTGGGCAAGCGGCGCGGCGAGCACCGCTTCGCCGACGATACCGTTGAGGATGCTGATCGAGGTAATGCCGATCTGGATCGTGGACAGGAAACGGGTGGGGTCTTCGCCCAGCTTGAGCGCCACGGAGGCCGCATGGTCGCCGTCCGAGGCCAGCTTCATCAGGCGCGCCTTGCGCGCAGTCACGAGAGCAATCTCGGACATGGCAAAGACGCCGTTGAGCACCACCAGGCCGATCAGGATCAGGATATCCATGGGTGGACTCCTGTTTCAGTCTGGGCAGATGCGCGGCGGTCTTGCTTGCAGGGCAGGGGAAAGAATGAGTGCCAATTTCGGTAACTGGAACAGTCCATATTGGTAGTCGGGCCAAGTTGTTAGTCACGCAAACCCGCGTGATGGACTACTAACCCGAATGGTCCTTTTTTCATGTCAGGAATGATTGCATCTTAGCGCCCATGAACAGACGGTGCAATTTGCGTGGCCAGCAAGCTCAATCGAGCAATGCCACGGCCTTGATCTGCGCCCAGACCGGCTTGCCCGGTTGCAAATCCAGAATGCGCAATGAGCGGCGGGTGATGCGGGCCAAGAGCGGCGTGCCGCTGGCGTCGAGGCGCACCAGCACGTTGGCGGGGTTGTCGGTATCGGCGTAACCGGTTACGTGCGCCGGAACCAGGTTGAGAATGCTGGTGTCGTGTTGTTTTTCGAGTGCCAGGCTCACGTCGCGGGCGTGGATGCGGCAGCGCAATTTATGACCGATGGGCCGGCTTTGCTGGCTGACAAAGAGGTGCCCGCCGGGGAAATCGAGCCGGCTCAGCCGATCCTCCTCGTCATGCGCGCCGAGGGTGGTATCGAGCACCACGCCGGCATCGTCGGCAAACGCGGCGGGCAGGTCGATGCGCGCCAGCGTTTCCTGCAGCGGGCCGCTGGCGACGACCTGGCCTTCGTTCATCAGCACCAGATGATCGGCCAGTCGCGCGACTTCGTCGGGCGAGTGGCTGACGTAGACCAGCGGGATCTCCAGCTCGTCGTGCAGGCGCTCCAGATAGGGCAGGATTTCCTGCTTGCGTTTGAGATCGAGCGCGGCGAGCGGTTCGTCCATCAGTAGAATCTGCGGGCGGGTCAGCAGGGCGCGGGCGATGGCGACACGCTGGCGCTCGCCGCCGGACAGCCTCTCCGGTTCGCGATCCAGCAGGTGGGCGATGCCCAGCCGCTCGGCCATCGCTTCCAGCTCGGTTTTGTCCTTGGACGCGGGCTGGCCGAAGGTCAGATTCTTCCTGACCGAAAGATGCGGGAACAGGCTGGCTTCCTGGAATACATACCCCAGCGCACGCTTGTGGGTGGGAACGAAATGGCGGCCATCCTGCCAGCACTGGCCGTTGACGTGGATGCGCGCCTGCGGTGCGCGTTCCAGCCCGGCCAGACAGCGCAGGAGCGTGGTTTTGCCGGAACCGGAGTGGCCGAACAGCGCGGTGACGCCGCGGCCGGGCAGGTCGAGATCGACTTCCAGCCTGAACGCCGGGTAGGCGAGAGAGAGCTGGATCTGGATGCCGACATTCTTGGGAGCGGTCTGGGGCATGGTTCAAGCCTTTTTGCTGTCGGGGCGCCAGACATAGAGCGCCAGCAGGACCAGGAAGGAGAACACCAGCATCACGGCCGAGAGCCGGTGCGCATGCAGGTATTCCAGCGCTTCTACATGGTCGTAGATCTGTACCGAGGCGACGCGGGTGACGCCCGGAATGTTGCCGCCGATCATCAGCACCACACCGAATTCGCCGACGGTATGGGCAAAGGTCAGGATGCCGGCGGTCAGGAAACCGGGCAGCGCCAGCGGCAGCGCTACCTTGAAAAAGGCCGCGAGCGGCGAGGCGCGCAGTGTGGCGGCGGCTTCCAGTGGGCGCTCGCCCATGGCCTCGAAGGCGTTCTGTACCGGCTGCACCATGAAGGGCAGCGAGTAGAACACCGAGGCAATAACCAGCCCCCAGAAAGTGAACGGCAGCGCGCCCAGCCCGAGCCAGTCGGTGAACTTGCCCACCGGCCCGTTCGGCCCCATCGCCAGCAGCAGGTAGAAGCCGAGCACCGATGGCGGCAGTACCAGCGGCAGCGCCACCACCGCGCCGACCGGGCCTTTCCACCACGAGCGGCTGCGTGCCAGCCACCACGCAATCGGCGTGCCGATCACGAGCAGGATCAGGGTGACGATGCCGGCCAGCCGGACGGTGAGCCAGATGGCCTGCAGGTCGTTGTCGGTCAGCAGCATGGCTGTGTTCCTCGCATGGAATCAGATTTCGTAGCCGCTGCGCTGGATCAGCGCCTTGATCTTGCCGCTCTTCAGGTAGGCCAGCAGCGCTTCGGCAGCCTGGTTGTTCCTGCCTTTGACCAGCAGTACGGCATCCTGGCGGATCGGGTCGTGCAGGCCGGCCGGCACGATCCAGACCGAACCCTTGGCAAGCTTGCCGTCGACCATGACCTGCGACAGCGCCACGAATCCCAGGTCGGCATTGCCGGTGGCGATGAACTGGTAGGTCTGCGAGACGTTTTCGCCCTGTACCAGCTTCGGTCTGACTGCTGCCAGCAGGCCCAGTCGGGTCAGAGTCTCCTCCGCCGCCGCGCCGTAGGGGGCGAGCTTGGGCGAGGTGTTGGCCAGCTTGTTGAACGTGCCCTTGCGCAGGATGTCGCCATTCGGGTCGACCAAGCCGGGTTTGGCGGACCAGAGCACGAGCTTGCCGGTGGCGTAGGTGAAGCGGCTGCCCGGCACGGCGAGCCCGTCTTTTTCCAGTTGCGCGGGCTTTTCGTCGTCGGCGGACAGGAGCACCTGGAACGGCGCGCCGTTCCTGATCTGCGCGTAGAACTTGCCCGAAGCGCCGAAGGCCAGTCTGGCCTTGTGGCCGGTGTCCTTTTCGAATTCGGTGGCGATTTTCTGCATCGGGCCGGAGAAATTGGCGGCGACGGCGACCTGCACTTCGTCGGCCCGGACGGAGCCCGAGGCCAGCGCTGCAAGCGCAGCAGCCCCGGCGACCGCATGGCAAAGCGCGGGCAGGAAACAGTGTGCCGGCGCACCCTGCCTCCCCCTTTGCAAAAGGGGGATTGAGGGGGATTTGGACCTTGCCATTTTATACGCTTGCCGCAAAATCCCCCCCAGCCCCCCTTTTGCAAAGGGGGGAGCCGCCGCCCCTCTGCGTCCGCAGCCGTTTCTTGAAAGCGTGTCGAACCATGAACGGCCCTTCAACGGGGTTGCGGTCAACGGAAAATCTCGATTCATGGCAATCCTCCTTTGAAAATCAGACCCAGGAAACCAGCGTGACGCTGCTGGCTTCGAAAATGGCGCAGGCTTTCTGGTCCGCGCAGAGATTCAGGTTTTCCACGCTTTCGCGGGTGATGACGGCGGCGATGGTCTTGCCGCCGGGCAGCGTCATCGTGACTTCGGCATTCACCGGGCCGGCGTGGATGTGGCTGATCTCGCCCCAGAGCTGGTTGCGGGCGCTGGTGCTGGCGTGGTCGTGGGCCAGCAGGATCACCGACGAAGCCTTGACCAGCGCATGGACCTCCTTGCCGAGCGACAGGCCGAGGTTTTCCGCGCTTTCGCGCGTGACGAGCGCGACGATCTCGTTGGCTTCGTCGAGCCGCAGGCAGACTTCGACGCTGACCGCCCCTTCGCGCAGTGCCACGATGGGCCCGGCGAACTGGTTGCGCGCGCTGGCCTTGATCGACATGCGCCGCAGCAGGGTCTGGAAATCACGGATGTCGCCGCCTTCGAGGTGCGCCATCTTGCCGGCAAGGCGGTCGAGCGTGTGCTGGTATTCCTGCTCCATGGCCCGGTACAGCGCCACGATCTTGCGGCCGTAATCGGTCAGCGTGGTGCCGCCGCCGTTCTTGCCGCCGGCCGTGCGAGTGACCAGCGCTTGCTCGGACAGGTTGTTCATCGCGTCGATGGCATCCCATGCTGCCTTGTAGGACAACGGCACTGCACGCGCCGCCTTGGTGATCGAGCCGTGGCGCTCGATGGCTTCCAGCAGGCGGATGCGGGTCGCGCCCAGATAGCTGCCGGATTCCGTATCGACCGAAAAATGACCGACCAGTTTGGGGTGGGGAGTGTTCATGGCATGACAACCTTGGGTGTGCCGGTATGAGACAGCTTGAGCAGCAGTCGTGCCAGGACGGCGTGCCGGCGGGGAAACGGCGTGGATTGAGGCGGTTTTCGCGGCTCGGGTATCGCAGGTTATATCGGCACGGATATAGCGAAATCAGGGGCTTGCGTGTGGTGGCGTACGAAGCGTATCGGGCATGAGCGGTGCGTCATATTTGCCTGGATATGACGCATGGGGTGCCAAAGATTGTGTGGTGAGTGTTACAAAATGGCTGGCTGATGTGGTGGAGCCGACAGTGCTGTAGACAATGGTTCGGCGTAGAGTGGCGATTACGGGATTCAGTTTTTGATGTGAAATAAAACAGGCGATCAGGAGTGTGTCACCCCGCCCAAATCCACCCGGTGGCGCATCGCCCGCCCCATCCGTCCTTCGGTCATGAATGAACCCGGATCGCTCCAGGAGTGCGGGGCGTAAACCGGCTCGGTCAGGCCGGCGACCAGCAGGAAGAGCGTCAGCGCCAAGCCATGGCGGGCGATGGCCGGCAGGGCGGCGAACCAGGCTCGCGCGGCGTAGAACAACGAAACCATCAGCAGTACGGCGGGAGAGAGGAGTACGCGTTCTGCAAATAGCCAACCGAACGTGGGCGCATCGGTCTTTTTGTCTTTGGCTGAACCCGCGCGCGGCATCAGGGCGCGTTCCAGGCGGTAGGTGCGCAACTCGGGCAGCGTCAGCAGGCTCACGACGGGCGAGGCCGTCAACGAGGCAACGAGGTGGCGATCGGGGGGGAGTGATGTCAGCAGCATTTTCACGGCTCCCTTTTGTTGGTCAATAATATTGACTAATGTGATGCAGGTTCCGTGCCAGTCGGTTGCGGGGTGACAAAAGTACCAGGAGAGAAAATGACATCCTGCCGGCGCAGGCGGGGATGACGGCTTTATGCGAGTCGGGAGGTTTGCGTCTCTGTGTTGTCAGCGGGAGGGGGGCAGAGTGGGCCGGCAAGCTGCACCAAACTGGTTCGGGTTGCCTTGTTTTGGGGACAAGAAAAACCCCGCCCTGTCGATCGGGGCGGGGTTTGCGAGCGGGTACCGTGTGGGCGTTATTGGCCGCAGCTCCTTACCCTGCCCTTGTCATCGAACGAGATTCCTTGCCCACCCTTGCAGGTCACAGAAGAACCATTGGGCAGATGGTAGCTGGAGTTGCCTGCCAGTGTGCAGGAGGAAACACGGCCCTTCGTATCGAAGTGGATCGATGTTCCGGCTTTACAGGTGATGCTGGAACCGCCTGGCGTGTGGTAGCTGGAGTTGCCAGCGAGCGAGCAGGATGTGACCCGGCCTGTTTCATTGAAGTTGATCACGGTTCCTGATTTGCAGGTAATACTGGAGCCGCCGGGGGTGTGATAGCTGGAATTGCCGGCCAGCGAGCATGTTGTCACTCGTCCTTTTTGATCGAAGTGGATCGATGTCTTGGCCTTGCAGGTGATGCTGGAACCGCCCGGCGTGTGATAGCTGGAATTGCCGTGCAATATGCACGAACTTACCCGCTTCTGGGCGTTGAAAGATGGGATGTTCTCGCAAGTGATCGATGAGCCGCCCGGCGTATGATGGCTTGAAGCGCCCCAAGCCATGCTTGCTCCGGCAAGCAGGAATGTGCCGGCGAGTGCCTTGAAAAAACCTTTGCTCATGAGAATCTCCTTGTGACCGGGGCGGGATTGCCCCCAACATTCTCACGATAGCGCCAAACGCTTCTAACTTAAACCCCGCAACCAGCTTTTCTGCTGCCGCCGCTCGCGCTGCTCCTGCAGGCTGGCGAGCAGTTTCTGCTTGATTTCGTCGAAGGGCTTGGTCTCGGCGGGGCGGATGTCCGTGCATTGCAGGACATGAAAACCGAGCGGCGATTCCAGCGTGGCGCTGATTTGCCCGGCGGCCATGCCGAACAGGGTGGTGTCCAGTTCCGGGTAGAGCTGGCCCTCTTTCACCCAACCCAGCTCGCCGCCTTGCAGCGCGGTGGGGCATTCGGAGTATTGCAGCGCCAGATCGGCGAATCTTTCCGGTTGGGCAGCGAGTTGTGCTGCGATGGATTCGATGCGCGCGCGCGCTTCGTCGCGGTGGTTGCCGGCCAGTGTGTCGTTGATGGTGACGAGGATATGCCGCGCCTCGCGCGTTTCCGGCACCTTGAAGCGCTCGATGTGCTGCCAGTAGAAGATTTCCGCGTCTTGCTCGCTGACGCGGGGCGCGCGGGCCGCGACGAGCGTGAGGACGGCATCCACGCGCAGTTCGCGCGCCAGCGCTTCTTTCAGCAGCGTTTCGTTCATGCCGTTGGCGGCCAGATCGGCGAGAAAGCTGCCGCGGTCCGGGTAGCGGTTGCGCAGAGTGGTCAGGGCATCGTCCTGGCTTGCGGGCTCGACGATGCAGGCGAGCGCTTCGGGCGTGGCGAGGATTTTTTCCTCCAGTTGCCACTGGCGCACGGCTTCCTGATGGACAGCCTGTTTTTCCGCCGTGCTCAGTTGCGCCACGGGTTTACCGTGGTGCGCCTGGGCGGTCTGGAATTCAAGATAAGCCAGCGTCTGCATCGGGGTTGATCTCCGTGAGCAGGGTTTCCGGAAGCTGCAGGATGCGGTCGCCAAAAATCACCTGGTATTGCACCGGCTCGCTCTGGTTCAGCACTTTCATGACCTGGCCGATGTCGCCGGCACGGGCGCGGATTTCGCCGCCGATCGAGAGATGGCCGGCGGCGCGCACGCGGTCGCGGCTGTCGAAGCGGTGGGCAATCCACGGATCGCCGGCGGCCTGTACTTCTTCCTCGCGGCAGCCGACGATGCGGTTTTCGTCGATGAACAGCACGGCGTAGATGATCTGGTCCTGAAGGAAGGTGCCGACATCCTGCACCACGCCCTTGCTGCCGCGCCGTATCAGCAACTCGCCCCGCGCCTTGCCGGGATAGGTGCCGTCGTTGCGGATCGGCCGCAGTACGCGCACGGCATCGCCGGCCTGGAATTGGCTCTTCAGTGGCATACCGCCCCCTTGCGCCGCCCGCCGATGGCGGACAGCGGAATGCCGACGATCTGCGGCTTGAAGACCTTGAACAGTTGTTCGTCGCGCGCACTGGAATGCGCCAGGTTGGCGTAGGCCATGCCGAACAGCGTGCGCAGCTCGGCGTAATCCAGCGCGCCCCAGTCCTGCGGCAGCAGATCGTGGAAGCGTTGCAGCACGGCCAGCCGGTTGCGTGCCAGCAGTCCCTTGTCGTAGTCGATGCCGAAGAAATTGCAGTAATCCTCGGCGCTTTCGAGTTCGGCGAAATCCTGTTGCCAGTCGGCGGTGATCGTGGTCATTTGGTGCTCCTTGTGAAGTATTCCCTCCCCATTTCAGGGGGAGGGTTAGGGTGGGGGTGAGGCCGGACGTATCTTCCGACGCTGGCCATTTACCCTCACCCCGGCCCTTTCCCTGTCAGGGAGAGGGGGCTAATGTGTCCCCATTTCCAAATGCGCCTCACCAATCCAGCTCCTCAACTCCGAAAACTCCGGCGCGCGCTTGTACTGGCTGGCGAAGCGCCGCAGGCGCGGCAGCAGTTCCTGTGCGGTATTGCGATCGATGTAGAGGCCGTTGTCGGCGCAGAAGCGGATCACCGACTGGCTGCCGGAATGCTTGCCGAGCTGCCATTCGTGGTGCCGCCCCAGCCAAGCCGGATCGACCACCTGATAATTGGCCGGGTCTTTCATCAGCCCGTCGACGTGGATGCCGGATTCGTGCAGGAACACGCCGGAGCCGATTCCCGGTTGCTGCGGGGTGACGGGGCGGCGGGCGGCCAGTGCGACGAGTTGGGCCAGCGCGGGCAGGCGCGTCAGGCGCAGCCCGGCCTCGTCGTTGAACAAGGTCTTGAGCGCCACGGCGATTTCTTCGAGCGCCGCATTGCCGGCGCGCTCGCCCAGCCCGTTGACCGTGGTGTTCACGTGCGTCGCCCCGGCGCGGATCGCGGCGAGCGTGTTGGCGGTAGCGAGCCCCAGATCGTCGTGGGCGTGGATTTCGATGTCGAGCGGCGTGGCTTGCCGCAGGGTGGCAATGCGCTCGAAGGTGCTGAACGGATCGTGCAGGCCGAGCGTGTCGGCGTAGCGGATGCGGTCGGCGCCGGCTTCCTGCGCGGTGGCGGCCAGCTCGGCGAGGAAGGCCGCATCGGCGCGGCTGGAATCTTCCATGCCCAGCGTGACGGTAAAGCCTAGATCGCGGGCGCGCGGAATCCAGATGCGGATCTGTTCCAGCGCCCAACTGCGCGGCTTGCCGACCTTATTTTCCAGTTGCTGGTCGGAAGCCGGGATCGAGAGATTGATGCGTGTCAGCGGCAGTTTGGCGCAGGCGGTGAAATCCTCGTGGCACATGCGGCCCCAGCCGGTGAGCTTGGCGCCGAGCGGGGCCATGGCGCGGATTGCCTCGCATTCGTCGCGGCCCATCGCCGGCGTTCCGGCCTCGATCTCGGTGATGCCGGCAGCGACCAGCGCTTCGGCGATGGCGACCTTTTCGGTCAGCGTGAAAGCCACGCCGGCCGCCTGTTCCCCGTCGCGCAGGGTGGTGTCGTGGAGGGTGACGTTCATGTTCAATCCTTCCAAATCGTCTCACCACAAAGAACACAAAGATCACGAAGAAAAGCGAAGCCTTGAGAGGTGTTCCTTGGTGTTCTTCGTGTGCTTCGTGGTGAGCCCGGTTTTAAGGTTCAGGCGTATTCCGGCTGGAAAGCCTTTTGCGCCGGGCCGGTTTCACCCCAGTAGGGCGAGAGCTTTCTGAGCTTGGCGATGATCTGCGGCACGGCGGCGATGGCGCGGTCGATCTCGGCTTCGGTGGTGTAGCGCGAAAGCGAGAAGCGCACCGTGCCGTGCGCGGCGGTGTAGGGAATCCCCATGGCGCGCATCACGTGCGACGGCTCCAGCGAGCCCGAAGTGCAGGCCGATCCGCTCGATGCGGCGATGCCAGCGTGATTCAGGTGCAGCAGGATGGCCTCGCCCTCGATGTACTCGAACGCGATGTTCGCGGTATTGGGCAGGCGGTTTTCGGTGTCGCCGGTCACGAAGGCATACGGCGTTTGCAGCAGGATGCCGGCTTCGAGGCGGTCGCGCAGGCGCTTCACGGTGGTCCACTCGGCTTGCATGTGCTCGCGCGCCAGTTTGGCGGCAATACCCAGGCCGACGATGCCGGTGACGTTTTCCGTACCGGCGCGGCGGCCGCGTTCCTGGTGCCCGCCGCGCAGCATCGGGCGGTAGCGCATACCGCGGCGCAGGTAGAGCGCGCCGATGCCCTTGGGCGCATGCAGCTTGTGGCCGGAGATCGACAGCATGTCGATGGCGCTGTCCTTGAGGTTGATCGGCGCCTTGCCGGCGGCCTGCACCGCATCGGTATGGAACAGCGCGCCCACGCCCTTGGCCATCTCGGCCATTTTCAGCACCGGGAACAGCGTGCCGGTCTCGTTGTTGGCCCACGTGATGCTCACGAGCGCAGTTTGCTCCGAGAGCAGGTTCTCGTAGTAGCCAAGATCGATCCGCCCGCGCCCGTCCACCGGCAGCACGTGCAGCGTGTAGCCTTCGTGCTCGGCCAGATGCTTGCACAAGCTGAGGATCGCCGGGTGTTCGACGGCGGAGGTGATGATCTCGCGCCGGCCTTCCTGCACCTTGAGCGCGGAAAGAATCGCGGTGTTGTTCGATTCGGTGGCGCATGAAGTGAACACGATTTCGCTGTCGTGCGCCGCGCCCAGCAGCGCCTGCACTTCGCGGCGCGCTTCGGCGATGGCGCCGCCGACGCGGCTGCCGAACTGGTGCATCGAAGACGGGTTGCCGTATTGCTCGGTGAAGAAGGGCAGCATCGCGGAAACCACTTCCGGATCGCAGGCCGTGGTGGCGTTGTTGTCGAGGTAGATGGCGTTCATTGGTTCTCTCCTGCAAAGGCGTCGAGCTTCGGTTTGGGCCGTCATTCCGGCGCAGGCCGGAATCCAGTGGTTTTCAGTCATTGCCCTGGACCCCGGCCTGCGCCGGGGTGACGATCTGGGCTATCCCCAATCGCTAACAGGAACGAGCTGTATCGGCTCGCCGAGTTCGATGCGCAGTTTCTGTTCGATGCCGGCCAGCGTCATTTTTTCCATCTGGCAGCCCACGCATCCGCCCAGCAGCTTGACGAAGATATGCATGTCGTCGACGTCGACCAGCTCGATGTCGCCATGGTCGTTCTGCAGCATCGGGCGGATCGTTTCGATCACCGCCTCGATCTTTTTCAGGCGCGCCAGCTTGCCGCTGGGCTGGGGGCGAACCACGAAAGCGGGGGCTTCGGGGGCAGGCGCGGCTTCGACTTTGGCCAATACCTTGGTAATCAGGTTCTCGATTTTTTCATGGCAGGTCGCGCAAGCGCCGCCAGCCTTGGTGTAGTGCGTGACCTGCTCGACCGTGGTGAGCTGGTTGGCGCGCACCACGTCTTCGATCAGCTTGGAATCGATGGCGAAGCACTTGCAGACCAGCTCGCCTTCTTCGTGATCGTCGTGAAATGTCTCGCCGCGGTAGTTCGCAATCGCCGCCTGCAGCGCCTCGCGCCCCATCACCGAGCAGTGCATCTTTTCCGGCGGCAGTCCGTCGAGGAAATCGGCGATGTCCTGGTTGGAAACCTGCAGCGCCTCGTCGAGCGTCTTGCCCTTGATCATCTCGGTCAGCGCCGAGGAGGAGGCAATCGCCGAGCCGCAGCCGAAAGTCTGGAAGCGCGCATCGAGGATGATGTCGTTGTTCGGATCGACCTTGAGCTGCAGGCGCAGTGCATCGCCACAACTGATAGAGCCGATCTCACCGACCGCATTGGCTTCCTTGAGCTCGCCGGCATTGCGCGGGTTGAAAAAGTGGTCTTTGACCTTTTCTGTGTAGTCCCACATGGTGGTCCCCTTGTCGGAATGTGTCTGTGCGACTCATTCGCAGCAAGGGGCGTGCCAAAGGGTGCAAGCGGCGGAAGGCTTGATATTGCTGGGTTGGGCGGGAGGCTGGCGCGATGTAGTGGCGCCATTGCGACAGTACAAAATGCAGCGGTGTTGCAGATGCGACAAAGCTGGGGTGGTCATTCCGGCGCAGGCCGGAATCCAGAGGTTAAGCGCCTGTCGGCGCGTTGTTTGGGTGCCGTTTCCGCACGGCGGGCAGGAAGGGGGGCTTGCTTCGCCAAGCCCCCCTTCACCCCCAAGGCGACCCCATCGCCCGCCCTCCGGGTTCCCTGCGCTTCTCGATTGTCGCGGCGGCTGAGGAACTCGGCCTGCGGCCTCAAACAGTCCTCGCCGAAACCTCCGCGCCAATCTGCGATGCTCGGCGGGCTCAAGGGGAAGGTAAACCGTCTGCCATGGTGGCGGTTCGGAATTGCGTAGCCTGGATTAGCCGTGCAACGGCGTAATCCGGGTCGCCGCAGGCGATGTGAATCCTTAGGCGAAGAGGTGTTGCGGATTGTGTATTCGGCGAAAATCAATCGAGTCTGACCCCATTGATTCTGAAGGCAGAGGCTACGACTTCCGCCGCAGCAATGGCAGCCGAACCTTCCGGGGCTTCAATGTACTCAGTGCTCAGGACTGCCTGGAGCGCGCGACTTACGGGAGTGATGTCTTTTGACCTTGTACATTGCGCTACCCAGTCCAAGGCATCGTCATTGTCAAAGGCTCCTTCTCCCCATGCGCCGGCTTGGGCGAATGTTGTGGCAAAGAACATCAAAAATAGCGCAAAGAAGAATCGCATCTTAAGAATTCCAGTGTGATGTTGCCGCGGAGGGTAAAGCATTTTATCCGGCGCAATGCACTTCGCTTCGATTGCGCCCTACGGTCTGTTTGTGCACCGTACGCGGTGTGAATTGTGTATTCGGTGCAAATCAATTGGGACAGCCCCACCGATCTCTATTCTTATTTCGATTAGCCGCTCGACTGGAGTAAAGGGTTTGGTAGATCGAAACATTGACTTATCGCAGGCATATTGCCGGAAAAGAAACCTTCAAACACAAGCTGAAGACGCTCTCGGCATTCATACACTTGCTCTGTTTTAAGATTACGGATCTTGTAGCCGTCCTTGCTATCGAGATGCGCGCTTAGAGACATGAGGGTTGAGCTAAAGATACGGAAGACTTTCCAATTTAGTTGTGCATCGCGTGCTGGACTAGCTACAAGCTCGAAAAGAGCCCATTCAAGCAGCCAGTATTCGTCGAGGTGCCAAGTTGAGTCTTCATGGAGACGCCCGCAAAAAGAATTGTCATCCCACTCGAGGCACCAAGGAAAATTTCTGTCTAAGACGGTAAGTGCATTCATGTGACGAACGTGGTATCGCCACCACTGGCGGCATATTCAAATAAACCGTCACTATCGTTAACCCAGCGGGGTCAGGGCTTGTGACGGCACAAGATTTAATGTTTCTGCGGTTTGCTGTTGGAGTCGTTTAATCCGGGCAGGTGCAGCATGTTGAATCGAAGATTACACCAATCACACTGTGGCAACCAAGGCAGGCGGTTTTCCGTCCCCTCGGCCAGCGCCGAGGAAGTGGAGCGAGACCCAGGCTCGCGACCGACCGAGGGCAGCCCGGAGGGCCGCCAGGCGGGGTCGCCTTGGGGATGAAAGGGGAATTGGCGAGACAATTCCCCTTTCCCGTAGGCGGGGCGGAAACCCGCACCCAAATCACCGCGCCGGCAGGCGCATAACAAACTGGATTCCGGCCTGCGCCGGAATGACGAACCAGATAAATTTCCCAGACAAAAAAAGCCCGCCACAGGGGCGGGCCAAACGCACAGAGGAACCGGTACCAATGGCTCCAGGCACAGCACTCAACTATTTCCGGCTTCGATTGAACAAGCCGGTTGTGGGAGCGGACAAAGTCCGCGAAAAACCGTGGCTCAGTCGAGCGCATTTCGCGGTTTGCAACCGCTCCCACAAGTGGTTTTCAGACCTCCAGCGGCGAATGCGAGTAACAGTCCTTCGGGCAAACGCGGGTGCAGGCACCGCAGCCGATGCAGTCGGCTTCGTCTTCAATGGCCATGACCATGCTTTGGCTGTCGGAATCGTAGTCTTCGTCTTCGTTTTCGAACTCGATCAGGTTCAGCACGTCGCGCGGGCAGACCTTGTAGCAGCGGCCGCAGCCGATGCAGGTTTTCTGGTTGATGGCGGTGACGAATTCCGGCGTCCAGTCGGCGCCGCCGCGGGTTTTTCCGGTGAGGTTGCTCATGGTTCTTCTCCCTGAGATAAGTGATTAGATTAAAGTTTTGCTGCTTCCGGGAACTTGCCGATCAGCCCAGTGGCGACGGCAAGCAGTTTTTCCGCTTCGGCCTGCATGGCCTGCGGGGTGGCGAAGCCGAAACGGCCGGCATCGCGCACGGTTTTGTCGAGGACCACCAGCCGCCCCACGAGCAGCAGCACGCGGCCGAAGCCTTCTTCGTTGATGTTGACGACGAGGCTCGCCATCTGCCCGCATTCGCCTTCGATCAGCACGGCCAGTGCCTGGTAGAACGTGGTGACGCGCAGCAGCGAGGCGCGGTCGATCGTGCAGCCGGCGGCGCCTTGTTCGCGCTTGCGGAAAAAAGGCTCCAGCAGGCGCTCGGCCGACCAGCCGTCGTGGGTGCCGTACTGGTCGTGCGCCTTGATCTGGCGCAGCAGTTCGGTCATGAAGGCCGATTGGTAGATGCTGGTATCGGTGGCGGATTCGCTCATGATTCTTCCTTTGCGGTATGAAGCGGTGGCAGGGGGGCGGCTTGTGCGGCAAGGATCTTGAGGGGGGGATGTCTCTTGGTAGCCATGAATCCCCCGGCGATGAATCCAGCGATCAGACCAAACAGTGCGCCGAGCAAGGCTGCCACGTCGCCCCAAAGTGCTCCGGCGAGCAGCCCGCCGATAAACCCGGCCAAGGGCAGGCCATAAGCCAACGTGGCGGCATGCCAGACGGCGGTTTCCGGTACGCTGACCGTGACGCGTTCCCCCGTTTTCAGCGCGGTTTCAGTGGCTAACCATAATTGCTGCGTGTGCGGGGTTTCCTGCTGGCTGCCGCACTGGGCTCTTTCGGCACAAGCCTTGCAGGCGCTCTGGCGCGAGACTTCCAGCAGGGCGCGCCCCGGTTCGGTATTCAGCACGGTGGCGGGGGCCAGGACGGTGTGTTCGTGGCAGCTCATTCGGCCCACCCCTCTTCCAGAAAGCGTTCGAAGCGCGCGGCATCGGTGCTGGCGGGGGCCAGACCGATGCGGCCGGCGGCCCAGTCGGCGAGCAAGTCGCTGATGGCGGCGCCTTCGGTCACCCGGACCACGTCGATCCCGGCTTCGCGCAGCAGGCGCAACGCGCTCTGGCCGATCTCGGTGCAGAGCACGGCGCGGCAGCCTTGCAGGGCGGCGATGCGGCGCGCCAGGCGGCCCGAGTCGTGGCCCTCGCCGACATCGCACTGGATGATGGCGTTGCGCTGCGCGCCTTCCGGGTTCAGCGCGTAGACGTGGAAGCGGTGGGCCGAGCCGAAATGGTCGTCGACCCGGTTGCCGTCACTGCTGGCAAAGGCAAGTCGCGTGCTCATGATGCGTTCCTTTACAACAAGATTCAGTTTGCGGATCGTCCCGGAAGCGGGAGACGTAGGGTTTGGGTCCGGCGGTGTGTTCATGGTGTTCAGTCCACAGGTTGCCGAGATCGAAAAGGGCCTGGCGCGCGCCGCGGTAGCCCAGCCATACGCGCTGGTAACCGCCCAGCCAGTCGTACTGCGGGAAGCCCGCGCGCAACAGCGGTATGCCGAGCCGGCGTGAGGCCTGCAGACCGTGCGAATTGGTGATGAGCAACTCTGCGTCGCCAGCCAAGGCTTCGTCCTCCCAGTCTTCGAGGTCGCCGACGGTGACGTTTGGCAGCGGCAGTTCTTCCAGCCAGCCGGGGTTGGACGCGCTGACGGCGCTGACCGGAATGGCGCCCACTTCGTTGAGCATGCCGGCGAGCTGGCCGAGGTGATCGGGCTCGGCGGCGAGTGCCACCTTGGCGCCGGTGAGCATGAAATGGCTGTCGAGGAAGGCATCCTGCAACTGCTGGCGCTGGCGCGTGAATTTGGCCGGGACCGGCTGGCCGGACAGTTCGGCGAGCGTCATCAGAATCTGGTCGGTGGCTTCCAGCCCCAGGCATTGGTCGAACTGGATCGACGGTACCCCGGTGCGCGTGGCGAGCAGATCGCCCGCGCTACGCAGGCTGCGGCCGAATACCAGGCTGGCCCGGGCGGAACCCAACTGCTTGATGTCGGTAACGGGAATGCCGCCCTGGCTGACCGGGTTGAGGCGCTCCACGCCAAGGTGGCCGTCGAGCGAATCGGCCAGATTGGGCAGCAGGACAGGGCTAAGGCCGAAAGCTTCGACGATTTCGGCCAGCGCTTCCTGATCGCCCGGCGTCATCCAGGCCGGGCAGAGGAGGTTGATACGGCGGGATTCGTGGGAGCGGATGGAATCCGCGAATGGCTGCGTTTCGCGGATTGCATCCGCTCCCACGGGGAGAAGCTGGTCGATCAGGCAATACACCGCCTCCGCAAACCCCTGTTCGAACCCGCCGCGGAAATCCGGCGTGCTGGCCCAGACGATGCGCGTGGCGGAAAACTCCGGATGGCGGGTGCGGAAAGTCTTGATGATGCGGGCGACATCCGCCCCCTGGGTTTCCGCCAGCCCAGAGGTGGCGACGCCGATCAGGTCGGGCTTTTGCTTGCTACTGAGAAGCAGCAGTGCCTCGATCAGGTTCTCGTCGGCGTTCATGACCGTGGCGACATGATCCATGGCGGTGTTTTGCAGCGGAATCGGCTCGCGGAAATGGCGCACGAAAAAGACCTTGGCAAACGCGCTGCAGCCCTGTGCGCTGTGCAGCAGCGGGATCGAGCGGTCCACGCCCAGAAACGCCAGAGTGGCGCCACTGCAGGCGTTGGTCTTGAGCGGGTTGACCGACAAGGGCTTGCTGGATTTCTTGATGATGGCCATGTCAGTTCTCCGATGCTCTTCTCCCTCCCCCTTGATGGGGGAGGGGCGGGGAGAGGGTGAGGCGGGTCGAGTTCATTCCGGTGCGCATGTCGCCCCCTCTCCCCAGCCCTCTCCCGCGAGGGGCGAGGGAGTTTGTGCGGCAAGTCGCGCGCATCATTTTTTTTCTCCCGTACTGTTTTCCCACGGCGCCGGGTTGCGCACCAGTGGCCAGATCGGGCTGTCGATGGTTGTGACCAGGCGCTTGGCCAGTTCGACCATGCCGTCGTAGCCGGCAAAGGCGAATTCGCGTTCCTGGTTGATGTCGAGGAAAGGAATGCGGGCTTTCAGCGCGGCATACAGGCTGCGCCCGCCGGCGACCAGCACATCGGCTTGGTGCTGGTCGACAAGATCGATCAGCTCGCGCGGGGAACCTTCCTCGAAGGTCTGGGCGTCGTCGCCCATCAGTTCACGGATGCGCCCCTTGTCCGCTTCGGTGGATTTGCGGATGCCTGTAGCCATGATTTCCATACCGAGGTCCTGCAGCGCGGAGATCATCGACCAGGATTTCACGCCGCCGCCGAACAGGATGACCTTCTTCCCGGTCAGCAGCTTGCGATAGGGAGCCAGCTCGATATCGAGCCGGGCTTCTTCGCGGGCGATCAACGCTTCGGTGCGGGCGCTGAGGTCGGCGTCATTGATGATGCGGGCAAAATCGCGCAGGCACTGGCTCATGTCGCGGATGCCGAAGAAGCTGCCTTCGAACCACGGCGTGCCGAATCGTTCCTGCATCTTGCGCGTGACGTTCTGCAGCGCCTTGGAACAGACCAGCATGTTGACCTCTGCGCGGTGCATGGTCTGCAGCTCGGCAAAGCGGCTGTCGCCGGCGAGGGTCGAGAGCAGGCGCAGCCCCAGTTCGTCGAACAGCGGCGTTACATGCCACAGCTCGCCGGCGATATTGAATTCACCGATCAGGTTGATGTCGTGAACGCCGGCCGGAGCGGGCTCCGGTTCGCGCGTGCCGATCACGTACTTGAGCAGCGTTTCACCGGCGATGCGGTTGCCCAGATTCTTGCTGCCGTAGAAGCCGGCGCAATCGACCGGGATCACCGGCAAGCCGAAGCGGCTCTCGGCGGCCTTGCACAGCGCGGTCAGGTCTTCGCCAATCAGCGCGGTCACGCAGGTGGCGTAGACGAAGACGGCCTTGGGGCGATACCGCTCGACGGCCTGCTTGATGCCAAGGAACAGGCGCTTCTCGCCGCGGCCCATGATGATGTCCTGCTCGGACAGATCGGTGGTCATGCCGTAGCGATACAGCGCCGGGCCGGTAGTGCGCGCGCCGCGGTTGTCCCACGAACTGCCGGCGCAGCCGATCGGGCCATGCACGATATGCGCCGCATCGCTGATCGGCAGCAGCGCAATCTGCGCACCGTCGAATGCGCAGCCAGCTTGGGTCGCGCCGGGCTTGGGGCGGCTGCAGCCGGTCTTGGGCTTGGCTGCTGTCTGGTGTTCGCAGGACGGCTCAACCATCAGTTGGTTCAGGTCGCGGGCGTTCATGATGGGCTCTCGCAAGGATTCGCCCTATGTCTATCAAGATGCGTGCCAGCCAAACCCCCGCGGGTTTGCTGGCAATGTCGGGCGGCGTTGTCACAGTCGCGACAAGAGCGGCCGGTATTTTGTATGGTTTGCGCGCTTGACCGGCATCAAACGAAGCGAAATGCCCCGGTTTTTGTGCGCATGGTCTTTGCTAGATTGGGAATGATGTTCAATTGCAGTTGCTTTGGTGCTGGCAAACAACGGGAGAAGGGTCATGGCTTTTTGGGGACGGAATCAGGAATCGAAAGAAGCGGAACGACGCGTGACTCTGCTGGAGCAGGAACTCGCCGCGCGCGATGCCAGTCTGGCCCGATTGACCAAGGATCTTGAAGAGGCAAGGGCCGAAGCTGCGGCAAAAAACGCCGAAATCGGCCGCATGACGGCGCTGTTGGGTAATTTCAGATCGTTCCACGAATCGCTGGTCAACAGCCAGGCAAGCCTCGTTTCGCTGATCAACCTGCTCAAGTCGGAGAAAGAACGTGCCGGCGAGGTGCAGCGGGTGTCGGTTACCAGTCGTTCTTCGACCGAGCGGATTGCCGACGATCTGGTGAAGCTGGCGGCCGATTCCGGTGGCGTGACCCGGCGCATCGACGCGCTGGATGCCGAGGCGCAGAAGATCGGCGGCATCGTGCAGATGATCAAGGAAATTGCCGACCAGACCAACCTCCTGGCGCTCAACGCCGCGATTGAGGCCGCTCGTGCTGGCGAGCAGGGGCGCGGCTTCGCCGTGGTCGCGGATGAAGTTCGCAAGCTGGCCGAGCGCACTTCGGTTGCAACCGGTGAAATCAGCCAGTTGGTTGGCAAGATCAGCGCCGAAACCACCGGCAGCCACGAAAGCATGCAGCAACTGGCCGGCTCGGCCGAGGCTTCAAGCCAGGACGGCCTACAGGCGGCCGATTCGATGCGCGAGCTGCTCGGGCTTTCGGATGTCCTGCAGCAGAGCATCACAGGCACGGCGCTGCACAGCTTCTGCGACCTGGCCAAGCTCGACCACATCATTTTCAAGTTCCGCGTCCATCGCGTGCTGCTCGGCCAGTCGGACGAGGCGCGCGGCAACTTCAGCGATCACACACTGTGCCGGCTCGGCAAGTGGTACTACGAGGGCGAAGGAAACGCTTGTTTCTCGCAGCATCCGGCTTTCCGTGAGCTGGAAGCGCCGCACAAGGCGGTACATGCCGCAGCGATCGCCGCGCTGGAAGCGCACGAACAGGGCGACGACGAGCGCGCCGCTGCCGGTGCTGCAGCGATGGAGGCCGCGAGCCAGAAGGTGATTGCGGCGCTGGACCGGATGGCGAGCGGCAGGCATTGATCCGGCCGGAGAAGGCCGGTATCCCGCAACGGCGGACTGGCGCACCTTGCGTCCCCCTTTGCAAAAGGGGGATTTGAGACTGTTTGTGTTCCAGGAAATCTCCCCCTCACCCCAACCCTCTCCCGCTAGGGGAGAGGGAGAAAATGCAGCGCGTAGGTTGGATAAGCCGCAGGCGCCATCCGCCGCATAAACCTCAACCGCCGGAAGACGCTTCGTTTTTCCGACCTCGCTGGCAGGATCAAATAAGAATTTTCATGCGCCTGCGGCGCAGGGTTTACAGCCGGTTCCGCCCGGCAAACGGGAAAGGGATTTGTCTCGCCAAATCCCCTTCACCCCTAGGCGAGCCCACTCCGGCGCCCCTGCGGGGTTCCCTGCGATGCGCGCAAGACGCGGCGGCTGCGCAACTCGGCCTGCGGCCTCAAACAGTGCTCGCCGAATTCCCGCGCCTTGCTGTGCTTCTCGGCGCCTTCCAGGGCGGGGCGTGCTGCACGCGGCTTTGATCAATGGTCCCGCAGCAAGACGGATAATGAGCAGCCTTCCCAGGCTTCTCTGCCGATTCAGCAGCACTCATGCTCGATCTTGTCGAGCAGTTCCAGCGCGGCATGGTCCTCGTGGAGTTCGAGCTGGTCGCGCAGGATGTTGAGGTGGGCGTGGATCAGGAAAAGTTCGTCGTGGCGCGGTCCGCTTTCCGGGGCGAGCTTGCGCGCGAAGAGTTCCCAGAACGCATTGCGTTTTTCCGGGTCGTCCATGTACGGGCGCAGCAGGGCCACGAGCCGCCTGGCCTGTCCGTCGCAATCCAGACCGGCAAAGCTCACGTAGCGGTCAGGTGATTCAGTCTTCATCATCATCGTCGGTCAGGGCAATGGCCAGCCCGCTGGCGGATTCGGGATCGGAGGTCAGCGTGGCGCAGTGGCCGTTGCTGCCGATGCCGTACAGGGCAAAGCCCTCGCCCGTGGTCAGCGGTTTGTGGCGCGAG
Organism: Formivibrio citricus; assembly: GCF_900115065.1. Taxonomy (GTDB): domain Bacteria; phylum Pseudomonadota; class Gammaproteobacteria; order Burkholderiales; family Chitinibacteraceae; genus Formivibrio; species Formivibrio citricus. Next base: position 48,937 of record NZ_FOVE01000009.1, read on the forward strand.
GGAATGTCGTTGTCGTCACAGAGCGAGAAGGCAATGCCGGGAAAGGCTTCGCGCAGCTCGCGATCTATGCCCGGGCGCCGCGCATTGCCTCCGGCGAGCGCCTGGCAGACGGTCTCAATCAATTCCGGTGCGATCATGCGGCCTCATCCTCTTCCGTAGCGTAACGGGACAGCGAACGTGCCGTCACGCCCATGACGCGTGCCAGCCACGGCGGAGGGGATTGCAGGGTTTGCTGCAGGCGCTCGATGCTGGTTTGCGCCGGTCCGCCCTGCGGGAACTTGACCGGATGAATGCCGGCGCGGATGACCTTGGCTGCGGCGGGGCCGCCGATGGATTGCACGTAGAGCAACTGGCAATCGGCGAGCATTTGCGCGCGGGCGGTGTTCGGGTCATCGGCTTCGACGCAGGGAGCGGGGTCACGGATCTCGATCAGCCGTGCTTCCTGGCAGGAAACCTGGTAGACGAGAAAACGCTTGCACGAGCCGAAGTGGCCGTCGAGGTTTTCCGTGGTGTTCGAGGCCACGGCCAGCCGTACCGACTGCGGCATGTCGCCCTCTGCGTAGGGCAGGGGCGTGGGCGGGGGCGCGGCACCGATGCCTTCGCCCCAGAGGTAGTGCAGGGCTTGGCGCATTTCCTCGCGTTGCGGCGCATCGCGGCTGGCGCTGAAAAGCTGATCCAGATCCTTGAGGGTCAGGCTGCCCAGTTTTTCCGTGGTCAGTGGTCCGCCCAGCTTGCCGACCAGTCCTTCCACCAGTTTGCCGATCTCGCAGCCGGGCAGGCTGCGCGCCGCCAAGCCGATGCGTTCGGCCACTTCCTTGACATGCCCTTGGGCAACTTGCTGAGTCATGGTTTTGCTCCCCGACGTGGATATGCGTCCGTGGATGAGGGCGGGTATCTGCCCTCGTCGTGCGGATTCAAGGGTCAGGCCGGAACGATGCAGCCTGCGGTACAAACGTCCACGCACTTCTGGAATTCGGAAATGCCTTCGCACTCGTTGCACTTGTCTGGATTGATCTTAAAGAAGGCGCCCTTGTTCATGATGGCGCTGTTCGGGCATTCGGCGGCGCAATCGCCGCAGGCGGTGCATTCGTCGGCGTTGATCTTCATTGCCATGATGGTTCTCCTTGCTTGCGTAGGTCGGAAAAGCGCAGCGCCTTCCGACGTGGTGATGCCTTGGGGATGTCGGATGGCGCCTTCGGCTTATCCGACCTACAAGTTTTATTGCTCTGCCGCATCCAGCCTTTTCGCTCGCAGGCTGAGCGGGAAGCGCGCGGGCAGGGGCTGCGGATCGATGTAATACACGCCGCCATTGGCCAGCTTCAGTTCGCCGCCCCATTTTTCCGGGGTATCAAACTCGATCGAGGTGACGGTATCTTCCAGATCGCGCTTGGGCAGGTAAAAAACCAGTCCGCCCGCGGCGGATTTGCGAATCATGATGTTGGCCATTTTTTAACTCCAGGGAGTGGGGAGTTGTGAATGGGGAGTGGAGGGCGGGTTCTAGTCCCCACTCTCTACTCCCCATTCCCTGCTGTTAACGCACCAGATCGTAGGCGTAGTCCGTCACACCCAGATGCTTCGTATCGTTATCCAGCTTTTCCAGAACCGCGTTGGTCAGCGTGGTCACGATGTACATCGCGCCTTCGTAGCCCAGCGTGGTCATGCGGTGCAGGTGGTGACGGTCGAAGATCGGGAAGCCCAGGCGGATCAGCGGCACTTCGAATTCCGGGCCCTTTGCGAGCGTATCGCGCTGGATGCTCTTGCCGAGGCTGCTGCCGATGATGAAATCGGGCTTGTCGGTAAAGCACAGGCTGCGCAGGTGCCACAGGTCGCAACCCGGATACAGCTTGGCGTTCGCGCCGTAGGGCGAAGATTCGAGCAGCTTCTTCATCGCTTTTTCCCAACGCTTGTTGCTGTTGTTGCAGACGATGTGGGTCGGCTCGATACCGAGCTCCAGCAGCAGGCTGGTCAGGCCGAGCAGGAAGTCCGGGTCGCCGAACAGGGCCATCTTCTTGCCGTGCAGCCAGGCGTGCGAGTCGGTGATCATGTCGACCAGGCGGCCGCGCTCGGTGGTGAGCGATTCCGGAATCGGCTTGCCGGTAACTTCGGAAACCTTCATCAGGAATTCATCGGTACCGGCGATGCCCATCGGAATGCCGATCTTCGGTACTTCGTGCTTCCACGTGGTTTCAACGAATTTCCGGCTTTTTTCCAGTGTGGTCGGCTGCAGGAAGAAGGTGGTCTTGGCGTTCGGCGCATCCTTGACTTCGGCAATGGTGGTGCCGCCCGCGTACATGCGGAAGGTGCCGTCGGCCGGCGTGTCGAGCACTTCTTCCGGATCGGACAGGAAGGTGTAATCGACATCCATTTCCTTGAGCATGCGCTTGATCACGCGGAAGTTGCCCAGATAGGTTTCGAAGCCCGGCACGATGTTGATCTTGCCGTTGCTGCCGACGACCTTGCCTTCCATGTCCTTCTCGGTGAAGTAGGTCAGAATGCCGTCGAGCATGTTGTCCCAGCCGGTGATGTGCGAACCGACGAAAGACGGGGTGTTGGCGTACGGAACCGGGAAGTCCTTGTCGACATAGCCTTCGTTCTTGGCGTTGCCGATAAAGGCACCCAAGTCGTCGCCGATCACTTCGGCGATACAGGTGGTGCAGACAGCGATCATTTCGGCGCCGTAGAGCTTGGTCGCGTTCTGCAGACCTTCGTGCACGTTCTTCTGCCCGCCGAACACGGCGGCGTCTTCAGTCATCGAGTCGGCGATGAAGGCGATCGGTTCCTTGAAGTGGCGGTTGAAGTAGGTACGGAAGTACGCGACGCAACCTTGCGAGCCGTGGATGTAGACCATGGTCTTGTTGAAGCCGAGCGCGCACAGGCTGGCGCCGAGCGGTTGGCAGGCCTTGGCCGGGTTGATCGTCAACGCTTCGCGCTTGAAGTTGAGTTCCTGGTATTCCGGCGAGGTAGTCCAGTCGAAGGTTTCCTTGATCTTCTCCTTCGGGTAGGCCTCTTCAAAGGTGCGCTTCTTGTCCATCAGCTCCTTGTAGCGGTCTTCGCTGAAGAGCGGGAAGCAAGGCTTGATATTGTCTACGGTTTGCATGTCTTTTCTCCCTGCCCGGCCACCCATCTGTGGACGCGGGCGAAAGTGATTGGGTTCCTGCTTTATTCAGAGCAGAGTAGAAAGCGCGGAGTGTCCGAGCGAGGCGGCAAAGGGCAAGGAAGCCGGAGCGCAGCAACCGGAATGGACACAAAGTCCATGAGGATTGCGAGCACCGCCTGACGCCGCCATTTGCCGCCGCAGCCGGTCAATCAAGCTTTCCAGGGGGCCTGCATCATCTTCCACACCGGATTGTTCAGCGTCATGTCCATGTCGCGGGCGAACACGGCAAAGCCGTCGTAACCGTGGTAGGGCCCTGAGTAATCCCAGCTGTGCAACTGGCGGAACGGGTAGCCCATCTTGTGGAAGACGTACTTTTCCTTGATGCCGGAGCCGATCAGGTCGGGTTTCATGGCCATCACGAAGTCTTCGAGTTCATGGCCGGTGGCATCGTCGTAGATCAGGGTGGCGTCGCCCATTTCCTTGATCGTGCGGTCGTAGTCGTCGTTGTGGGCAAATTCGTAACCCGTGCCGACCACTTCCATGCCGAGGTCTTCGTAGGCACCGATCACGTGACGCGGGCGCAGACCGCCGACATACAGCATGACCTTCTTGCCTTCGAGACGCGGCTTGAACTTGGCGATGATTTCTTCCATGGCCGGCGTGTACTTGGCGATCACACGCTCGGCGCCTTCCTTGATCTTGTCGTCGAAATGCGAGGCGATTTCGCGCAGGCTTTCCTTGATCTTGGTCGGGCCGAAGAAGTTGTATTCCATCCATGGAATCCCGTACTTCTCTTCCATGTGGCGGCTGATGTAGTTCATCGAGCGGTAGCAGTGCAGCAGGTTCAGCTTCACTGCCGGGGTGTTTTCCATTTCCGGCAGGGTGCCGTCACCGGACCACTGCGCCACGACATTCAGGCCCATTTCTTCGAGCAGAATGCGGCTGGCCCAGGCATCGCCGCCGATGTTGTAGTCGCCGAGGATCGCCACATCGTACGGGCCGGCTTCGGGGCGCTTGTCGTCGCGGGTCGGCAGAATCCAGTCGCGCACCGCGTCGTTGGCGATGTGGTGGCCGAGCGATTGCGAAACGCCGCGGAAACCCTCGCAACGTACCGGAACGATGGTTTTGCCGATTTCGGCAGCCTTCTTCTTGGAGACGGCTTCGATGTCGTCGCCGATCAGGCCGACCGGGCATTCGGACTGGATAGAGATGCCTTTCGAGAGCGGGAACAGCGTTTCCAGTTCATCGATCAGCTTGGCTAGCTTCTTGTCGCCGCCGAACACGATGTCCTTTTCCTGGAAATCTGAGCTGAAATTGATGTCGCAGAACGAATCGACGCCGGAGACGCCGTTCATGTAGTTGCGGCGGCCGCCACGGGCATACTGGCCGCAGCCGATCGGGCCGTGCGAAATATCGATGATGTCCTTGATCGGGCCCCACACCACGCCCTTGGAGCCGGCGTAGGCGCAGCCGCGCATGGTCATCACGCCCGGCACGGACTTGCGGTTGGAGGTAATGCATTTCTTGGCCGATTCCAGCGCCTTGTCGTTCACCATCAGGTGCTTGGCGCGGTCTTTTTTGGCCTTCTCCGGATACACTTCCAGCACCTCGTGGATCAGGTTCTGGAGTTCCTCGCGGTTGGTCGTACTCATGTCAATTTCTCCTTGCGCCTGTCGCCTATCCGGACAAGGCGCGTTGGTATCTCAACGCCCTCTCCCGTGAGGGGAGAGGGGTGGGGTGAGGGTGAAGCCTTATGCCGGAAGGGCTTCCTTGGCTTTGCCGACGACGGATTCGTCTTCCACTTCCATGATGCCGAATTCCATCAGCAGATCTTCGAGGTCTTCCATTTCCAGCGGAGTCGGGATCACGAACAGCTTGTTGTCGATCACCTTCTGGGCCAGCGTGCGGTACTCGTAAGCCTGCTTGGCTTCCTTGTCGTACTCGATCACGGTCATGCGGCGGATTTCGGCGTGCTGCACCACGTTGTCGCGCGGCACGAAGTGGATCATCTGGGTGCCGAGCTTGGCGGCCAGCGCCATGATCAGTTCGTCTTCGCGGTCGGTCTTGCGGCTGTTACAGATCAGGCCCGCGAGACGCACACCGCCAGAGGTGGCGTACTTCACGATGCCCTTGGCGATGTTGTTGGCTGCATACATGGCCATCATTTCGCCGGACACCACGATGTAGATTTCCTGCGCCTTGTTTTCGCGGATCGGCATGGCAAAGCCACCGCACACCACGTCGCCCAGCACGTCGTAGAACACGAAGTCGAGGTCTTCTTCATACGCGCCTTCTTCTTCCAGGAAGTTGATGGCGGTAATCACGCCGCGGCCGGCGCAACCCACGCCAGGCTCCGGGCCGCCGGATTCAGCGCATTTCACGCCGCCGAAACCCACTTGCAACACGTCTTCGAGTTCCAGGTCTTCCACGGAGCCGGCGTCGGCAGCAAGCTGCATCACGGTGTTCTGCATCTTGGCGTGCAGGATCAGGCGGGTGGAATCGGCTTTCGGATCGCAGCCGATGATCATTACTTTCTTGCCGGCTTCAGCCAGAGCCGCAACCAGGTTTTGCGTGGTGGTGGACTTGCCGATCCCACCCTTGCCGTAAATCGCACATTGACGAAGTGCCATGATATAAACTCCTTGCAGTTGAACACGGGTTGACGGCCTTGCCGCAGAACGCACAACAGCCAGCCACGCCCCCTACTGTGCAAACGCTGTGCCAGCAGGATTGTTTGTGTGTAACTGATTGAATCTATGTGGGAAAATGTATGGCATCGACTTCTTGCAGCAGTGTGGCATGCAACAAAGCGCCCGATCCATGTCGCGACAACGACAAAGCTTCCGACAATCCCGCCTTGCCCGCGAATGCGCGCCAATCCCTCAACCGCTGCAACCTGCCCGCCGCGATCCTCGGCAGCCTGACCTTCCAGAAACACCCTTCAAAACTGGAGCTCGACGGCGTGGCCGAACTGCACCGCGAGCTTTTCCGCCTGCTCGATGCCCGCCCCGATCCGCACGAGCGCGCGCAGGTGTTTCACGACTACATGACCGTGCATTTCCGGCTCGAAGCGCTCGAAGACGCGGGCCTGACCGCGGAAACGAAAAAGAACCGGGCCAAGCTCAGCTACCTCAAGCTCATCCGCGGCTGGCATTTCAATTCGGACCAGATGGAAGGCGCGGTGCTCAAGGCCTGGGTGGAATCGCGCTTCGGGCTATTGCCGCGTTACCACGGCGCGCCGATCCGCGATCCGGGCGGCGATGCCTACCAGCGCTACCAGATGCAGCGCGCTGCCGGCCTCTACAACACCAACGCGCTCGAAGCGCAGCTCGATCTCGTCTATACCTACACCCAGCACGAACTGCGTTGTCGCTTTCCCGACAAGGCCCACTTCCGCCTCTACCGCGGCGTCAACGGCTGGCAGTCGCATGAAAAGCTCGGGGAAAAAGACGGCGAAACGCTGGTGCTGCTCAACAACGTCAACTCGTTCAGCTCGGACGCGGAGCGTGCCGGCGAATTCGGCGACACCGTATTCGCCACCGACGTGCCGTGCGCCAAGATCATCTGCTGCGCCGAGGTGCTGCCCGGCAAGTTGCAGGGGGAAGGGGAATTTCTGGTGATTGGCGGGGTGTACGGGGTGAGGGCGCGGTAATGCCATTGCCAAATCGCCTGTGACTTTATCGACTTCGCCTTGCCGTGGCGGGGATTTGCGGGAGCGGATGTAATCTGCGAAGGGCTGCGAAGGTGAAAGTGCGGCACCTTCCGGCGATTCTCCTTTCCCCGCGGCCGCCTCTGTTCCTCAGGTGTCCGATTCAGGCATACTGCAACCGATCCTGCTTCCCATTCTCGCCCGGAGAACACCATGACGCCGCCCGCAGAAAAACAGCATGTCCTCGTGCAATGGAACGACGCCGCCAAAGTGGGGCTGGAGGAAATCGACACCCAGCACCACAGGCTTTTTGACCTGACCAACAGCCTGTGGCACGGCATCATCACCCGCGCAAGCCGCGAAGAAATCATGGCACTGTTCGATGCGCTGGAGGAGTACACGCAGACCCATTTTGCCGACGAAGAAAGCCTGATGGATCTCTGCGGCTACCCCGAACTGGAAAAACATCGCAAGGAGCACCGCGCCTTCATCGGCTTCGTGGCTGCGGAAAAGGCCAAGCTGGAGGATGGAGAAGGCAACCCGATGGAGCAGGTGCGCTTCCTGGCCGACTGGCTGCAGAAGCACATCATGCAGAGGGACAAGGCTTTCGCGTTTTATTTCAGCGACAAGGGCAAGCGCGCTTCGTTGTGGGACAAGATTCGCCGAATTTTTGGCTGAAACCGCCGCACAGGAGCCTTGCCATGCCGGGAATTGCAAAGCACCTGAGTCTGAAATGTTAATCTGGCAACGTTAAAATCGGTTAACGCTACTGCAAGCTTCGGGGCGCTTGATGACAAACTTGCTTTCATGTTGCGATGGCACGGTGGAAACTGACCGCGCGCAATTGGTTGAAGAAATCGGTGAATTTTTCGAGGTGTACGGCCAGGCTTTTTCCCGGCTTGATGTGGATGGCATCACGGCCATGTTTACCCTGCCTTTCACCTCTTTCCACGAAATGACGCCATCCCAGTGGGGCATCAATGAAGGGCCGGTGCTCTACGAAGTTACGCGCTCCATCCTGAATCATTACAAGGAGCGCGGCATAACCGGGATGACGTACCGACTGGCTTCCCTGCTTGCAATGGGGCGGGACATGGCCTCAGTTGTTGTCACGTGGACCGCGCATTGCCAGGATCGAACCTCGTGGAACTACGACAGCGGCTACCATTTGATCCGCCAAGACGGGCAATGGAAAATCTACGGCGTGATCCAGTTCGATGAGCGTTTTTGATATGCGCGGATAAAACAAAAGGGCCGGCGGCTAATGCCGTTCACTTAAGCCAAGTGAGCGGCATTTTTCTTGATCCGAGCTGCATGCAGCACGCCCCGCCCTGGAAGGCGCCGAGAAGCACAGCAAGGCGCGGGAATTCGGCGAGCACTGTTTGAGGCCGCAGGCCGAGTTGCGCAGCCGCCGCGTCTTGCGAGCATCGCAGGGAACCCCGCAGGGGCGCCGGAGTGGGCTCGCCTAGGGGTGAAGGGGATTTGGCGAGACAAATCCCTTTCCCGTTTGCCGGGCGGAACCGGCTGTGAATCCTGCGCCGCAGGCGCGTAAAAATCCTTAAGTGAACGGCATTAGGGGCCGGCGGCCCCTTTGTTTCAGCTGCAGACGATACTGTGAATGCTGTTTGCTATCGCCGCAGGACAGGTTTCAACCCGTCATCTCCTCCACCCGGAAAAACCACCGACGGAATGAATCCGTCCTGCGGTAGGCGCCAGCGCTTCCTGTTCCAGGTCTCGTTACATCAACACGATGTCGAACTGTTCCTGGGTATACGCCGTTTCCACTTGCAGGTAGACCGGCTTGCCGATGAAATCAGCCAACTGCGCCAAGCTCGCCGATTCTTCGTCGAGCAGCGTGTCGATGACGGTCTGCGCGGCCAGGATGCGGTATTCGCGGGCGTTGAACTGTCGCGCTTCACGCACGATCTCGCGCAGGATTTCGTAGCACACGGTCTGGGCGGTCTTGATTTCGCCGCGCCCCTGGCAGGTTGGGCAGGGTTCGCACAGGATGTGGGCGAGGCTTTCGCGGGTGCGCTTGCGGGTGATTTCCACCAACCCCAGGCTGGTAAACCCGGAAATCGTGAGCTTGGTGCGGTCGGAAGCCAGCGCCTTGCGCAGCTCTTCGAGCACGGCGTTGCGGTGCTCTTCGTTGTCCATGTCGATGAAGTCAACGATGATGATGCCGCCGAGGTTGCGCAGGCGCAGTTGGCGGGCGATGACGTGCGTGGCTTCGAGATTGGTCTTGAAGATCGTGTCGTCGAAGTTGCGCGTGCCGACGAAGCCTCCGGTGTTGACGTCGATCGTGGTCATCGCCTCGGTCTGGTCGATGATGAGGTAGCCGCCGAACTTGAGATCGACCCGGCGCGAAAGCGCTTTCTCGATTTCGGTTTCGATGTCGTACAGGTCGAACAGCGGGCGCTCGCCGGTGTAGTGCTTGATGCGCGGCAGCGCGTCGGCCACGAAGCGCTCGGCGAATTCGGCCATGCGCAGGTAGTTTTCGCGCGAGTCCACGAGAATCTGGTCGGTTTCCTGGGTAACGATGTCGCGCAATACGCGCAGTTGCAGCGACAGATCCTGAAACAGCAGCGTTTGCGGTGCCTGTGTTTGCGTTTTTTCGCGGATGTCCGCCCAGATCAGGTTCAGGTAGTCGATGTCCGCCTGGAGCTCGTCGTCGGTGACGTGTTCGGCCGAAGTGCGCACGATATAGCCCTGATGCGCGCCGGTCGTCAGTTTTTCCATGCGCGCGCGCAGCAGCTCGCGTTCGGCGTTGTCTTCGATGCGCTGCGAGATGCCGATGTGGTTGTCCTGCGGCAGGAGAACCAGAAAGCGGCCGGCGATGCTGATCTGAGTGGAAAGCCGCGCCCCCTTGCTGCCGATCGGATCCTTGATGACCTGGACCAGCACAGTCTGGCCCTCATGCACGATACGTTCGATGCGCAGCGTCTCGTTCGGGCTCTGGCGCTGCTCGATCACGTCCGCGATATGCAGGAACGCCGCCCTATCCAGCCCGATTTCGATGAAAGCCGACTGCATGCCGGGAAGTACGCGCCGTACGACGCCGAGATAGATGTTGCCGACGATGCCGCGCTGCGCCGCGCGTTCGATGTGCAGTTCATGGACCACGGCATCGGCGATGGTGGCGACGCGGGTTTCCTGGGGTGTGATGTTGACGAGGATTTGTTCTTTCATTTTCGTGCTTCCATCAGCGGCAGGGCCAGTTGCAGCAGTTCGTCCCACACTTCGCCTTCGCCTATCCCTTTGTTGAGTTCGTCGATGTGCGCGGCATGCAGCAGCGCTGCGCGCAGCTTGAGCGCGGTCATGCGCGGCAGGGCGCGTTCGATCAGTTTCTGGCGTTCGCCCCAGACCCGGTTGTCTTTGAAAAGCTGTGCAAGAGGCTTGTCTTCGCGGCGGCCCTTGCCGATGCGATAAAGCGTGCGGATTTCTTCGGCCAGCGCCCACAGAACCAGGTGTGGCGCTTCGCCTTCGGCACGCAGGCCGTCGAGCATGCGCACGAAGCGGCCCCGGTCGCCTTGGAGCAAAGCCGCGCCAAGCTGGAAGACATCGTAGCGTGCCACGTTGGCGATTGCGGACTGGACTTCTTCCAGAGAGAGTTCGCCTTCGGGGAAAAGCAGCGCCAGCTTCTGGATTTCCTGATGTGCCGCGAGCAGGTTGCCTTCGACCCGGTCGGCGAGGAAAGTGAGCGCTTCGGGCGTCAGGCGCTGCTTCTGCCGTGCCAGTCGCCCGGCGATCCAGTCGGGCAGCTGGGGGCGTTCGATGACCTTGGCTTCGACCACGTCCCCGGCCGATGCCAGCGCAGTAAACCATTTGCTGTTGAGCCCGGTACGGTCGAGCCGGGGCAGGGTGACGAGCGTGACGGTATCGGGCGGCAGGTTGGCGGCGTAGGCTTCGAGCGCCTTGCCGCCTTCGACGCCGGGTTTGCCCGAAGGGATGCGCAGGTCGATCAGTTTCTTGTCGGAAAAAAGCGAAAAGGAATTGCCGATCAGCGTGAGTTGCGACCAGGAAAAACCGCTTTCCACAGTCAGTGTTTCGCGTTCCAGATAGCCGGCATTACGCGCGGCATCGCGCACCTGTTGGGCTGATTCGAGTGCCAGCAGCGCTTCGTCGCCGTGGATCACGTAAAGGGCAGACAGACCGCGCGCCAGGGCGCGCGGCAGATCGTCAGGGCGCATTGCTCTGGGCTTTCTTGACGACGGCGCCTGCCCGGCGCAAAACGAGCTGAACCACGTCGCGCTGCATGTCGCGCACCAGCGTCGCTTCCTCGGCTTCCTTGCTCAGGATGGCGTTGTCGTTCCACGAAAGGTTGCGATAGAGCTCAACCTCGCCGCGCTCCAGAACGTTCTTGCTCTTGTGGTCGGTGGCGAATTGCAGCCGGTAGGTCAGGCGGTATTCCGATACCCGGCCGCTGGTATTCACGCTGAAGACATCCTTGCTGTATTGCTCGCCAAGCACGCGGATGACCGTTTCCGCATTGCCGCTTTTGACCAGCTTGACGCTCTTGTAGGTGCCAAGATAGTCACGCAGGTTCCTGGCAGCCAGCCCTTCGCCATCGATGCGTACGGTGGTGAAGGGCAATGCGCTGGCCGGGTCGGTTCCGCGCAGGTGGAAGCCGCATGCGGAAAGCAGCAGGGTCAGGCAGAGGGTGGCGAGAATACGCATGGCAACTCCCGATCAGGCGACGATGTTCACAAGGCGGCCCGGCACGACGATGATTTTCTTCGGCGCCCCGGTCACGAACTTCTGCACGTTCTCGTCGGCCAGCGCGGCGGCCTCGATGGCTTCCTTGCCGGCATCCTTCGATACCTTGATGGAACCGCGCAGCTTGCCGTTGACCTGCACCACGAGTTCGATCTCGTCCTGTACCAGCGCAGCCGGATCGACCTTCGGCCACGGCTGGTCGAGCAGGTCGCTGCCGGGCTTGAGGTGGGTCCACAGCGCATCGGCGACGTGCGGCACGATGGGTGAGAGCACCAGCGCGACGGTTTCGAGCGCTTCCTGTGCGACGGCCTTGCCGGCATCGCTCGTGAGATCGGCCTTGGCAAACGCGTTGAGGAATTCCATCACGGCGGCAATCGCGGTGTTGAACTGCTGGCGGCGGCCGTAGTCGTCGGCCACCTTCTGGATCAGGTGGTGCAACTGGAAGCGCAGTGCCTTGAGCTCGGCGCTCAGCTCGCCTTCCTTGTAGGCCGGGACGATGCCGGTGCTGATGTGGTCGTGCGCCAGCTTCCACAGGCGGCGCAGGAAGCGGAACGAACCTTCCACGGCCGAATCGGACCATTCCAGCGTCATTTCCGGCGGTGCTGCGAACATCATGAACAGACGCGCTGTATCGGCACCGTATTGCTCAATCAGCGCCTGCGGGTCGACCCCGTTATTTTTGGACTTCGACATTGTTGTAAGTTCATGAATCAGTGGTGATCCATCGCTTTTTAACGTCGCTCCGAGTATTCGATTTTGTTCATTCCGAACAACATCTACTTCATGTTCCCAGTAGTATTTTTTTCCGCCTTCTGGGGGTTTTTGATGGAAAGCATCATTGAGCACCATCCCCTGTGTGAGCAGGCGCGAGAACGGCTCGTCGACCTTGGTCAGGCCCAGGTCGCGCATGACCTTGTTCCAGAAACGCGAGTACAAGAGGTGCAGGATTGCGTGTTCGATGCCGCCGATGTACTGGTCGACCGACATCCAGTAGTTGGCGCGCTCGTCGAGCATCGCGTCGTGGTTGTCCGGTGAACAGTAGCGCGCGTAGTACCAGCTCGAATCGACGAAGGTATCCATCGTGTCGGTTTCGCGCTTGGCCGGCTTGCCGCACTGCGGGCAGGTGCAGTTGAGGAAGTCGTCGCGCTTCAGGAGCGGGTTGCCCGAGCCGTCCGGCACGCAGTCTTCCGGCAGCTTCACCGGCAACTGGTCGTCGGGAACCGGCACGGTGCCGCAGCAATCGCAGTGGATCAGCGGAATCGGGCAGCCCCAGTAGCGCTGGCGCGAAACGCCCCAGTCGCGCAGGCGCCATTGCACCTTCTTGTCGCCCAGCCCCTTGGCAGCGAGGTCGGCGGCAATCGCGTCGATGGCGGCGGCGTAGTTCATGCCATCGTATTTGCCGGAGTTGATGCAGACGCCGTTTTCCTTGTCGGCGTACCACTCTTCCCAAGCTTCGGTCGAGTAGGTCTTGCCGGGCACGTCGATGACCTGGACGATCGGCAGGTCGTATTTCTTGGCGAAGGCAAAATCGCGCTCGTCGTGCGACGGAACGGCCATCACTGCGCCATCGCCATAGCTCATCAGTACGTAGTTGCCGACCCAGACTGGAACCTGTGCGCCGGTGAGCGGATGGGTGACGAAGAGGCCGGTCGGCATGCCCTTCTTTTCCATGGTCGCCATGTCGGCTTCCATGACCGAGCCGTGCTTGCATTCTTCGATGAACGCGGCGAGTTCCGGGTTGCCTTGTGCGGCATGCGTGGCAAGCGGGTGCTCGGCGGCCACGGCGCAGAAGGTCACGCCCATGATCGTGTCGGCACGCGTGGTGAAGACCCACAGCTTGCCATCATCAATCAGGCTGCCGGTTTCATCCTTGATCTCGTGCGGGAAGGCAAAGCGCACGCCGGTGCTCTTGCCGATCCAGTTGGCCTGCATCAGGCGCACGCGCTCCGGCCAGTTTTCCAGTTGCTCCAGGTCGCCGAGCAGCTCGTCCGCGTAATGGGTGATGGCGAGGTAGTAGCCGGGAATCTCGCGCTTTTCGACCAGCGCGCCGGTGCGCCAGCCGCGCCCGTCGATCACCTGTTCGTTGGCGAGCACGGTCTGGTCGACCGGGTCCCAGTTCACGACCTGGGTTTTCTTGTAGGCGATGCCCTTTTCGAGCATGCGCAGGAACATCCACTGGTTCCACTTGTAGTAATCGGGGCTGCAGGTCGCGAGTTCGCGGCTCCAGTCGATGGCAAAACCGAGCGACTTCAACTGCAGGCGCATGTAGTCGATGTTGTCCCAGGTCCACTTCGCCGGCGGCACCTTGTTCTGGATCGCAGCGTTTTCCGCCGGCAGGCCGAACGCGTCCCAGCCCATCGGCTGCATCACGTTGTAGCCCTGCATGCGGTGGTAGCGGGTCAGCACGTCGCCGATCGTGTAGTTGCGCACATGGCCCATGTGCAGCTTGCCCGACGGGTACGGGAACATCGACAGGCAGTAGTACTTGGGCTTGGAGGTGTCCTCAATGGCCTTGAAAACCTGGTTCTTTTCCCACTTTTGCTGGGCTGCGGCCTCGATGGCCGCTGGCGTGTAATGTTCCTGCATGACTGGATCGCTGAAGGCTGGTTTGCAAACCGCTGATTATAGCGCTGTTGTGTGCGGCGGGACGCGCTTTCCTCGCGGGCGGTTCAACAAAACCGCCAATGCTGCCGATCGTTGTAATTAAAATGTTGATTTGTTGATATTTTCAGGTAAGCTTTGTGCGTGAATTTCACGGGAGACATCAATGAATCAAAAAGTCCAAAGCGGTTTCACTCTGGTCGAACTTGCAATCGTGCTGGTCGTCATCGGCCTCATCATGGGCATGGCATTCAAGGGGCGCGAGCTGATCGAAGGCGCGCGGGTGCGCAACATGGCCGCTACGCTCAACAAGTTCCAGACGGCGACGAACGTCTTTTTCGAGCGCTACCAAGCTTTCCCCGGTGACGGTTGCAGTGCCGGCGCGACGACCCTGGCGCAGTGCACGGGCGCACGGGACGGGCTGGCGACGACGAGCGCCGAGCGCGCTGCGGTAACCACGCTGCTCAACGGCTTGAATCTTACGCAGGATGCCGACTGGAAATCGCCGTTCGGCTCGCGCTGGGGCGTAGTCAATCCCGCGTTCGCAGTGCCGGGCGCGACCCATATCGGCATCCTTTCCACGCCCAACACCGCCGCCGCGCCCGACGATCCGGCCATCGGTACGATCGGTTTGCGCTTCGCCTGTGCGCTGGACCAGCAGATCGACGACGGCCTGCCCAATACCGGGAATGTTCGCGTGAATACGGCGGCGGGAACCTTCACGGCTGCAACCGATTGCTGGTCGTTGTCCGCCGCGGAAAACGTCCAGATCGCCGTGCGCCTTTATCCGTGATGTCGCCCCGGCGCAGGCCGGGGTCCAGTGGTTTGAAGTGGCTTCGTTGCTGGATGCCGGCCTGCGCCGGTATGACGAGAAAATCCAAATTTCATTTGGCCGCATCAATATCGACATACTCTGAAGTATGCTTAATTGCGCTCGAGGTATGTGCAATGACAACGGCGATCTTCCGCTTCTACGAGGAGTTGAACGATTTTCTGCCGCTGGAACGGCGCGGGAGGGAGTTCGGCGCGCCGTGCGCCCGAGCGGCCACGGCGAAGCACATGATCGAGGCGCTCGGTGTGCCGCATACCGAAGTCGAGCTGGTGTTGGTCAACGGAGAATCGGTCGGCTTCGGACATCTGCTGCAGGACGGCGACCGCGTTGCCGTCTATCCGCGCTTCGAATCCTTCGACATCACGCCCTTGCTGCGCGTCCGCGCCGAACCGCTGCGGGAAGTGCGCTTCGTCGCCGATTCCCATCTCGGCGGGTTGGCGCGCCTCTTGCGCATGGCCGGCTTCGACACTCTCTACCGCAACAATTACGGCGATCGCGAGATTGCCGCCATTGCCATCGACGAAGCGCGCATCCTGCTGACGCGCGACCGCGATCTGCTCAAATACCGCGAGATCGATCATGGCTGCTACATCCATGCGCAAAAGCCGGCGTTGCAACTGCGGGAGGTCATCGAGCGGCTGGATCTCAAGCGCAGCGTTCACCCCTTCACGCGCTGCATGGAATGCAACGCGCCGCTGCACGGGATCGACAAGCAGCAGGTGTTCGAGCGCCTGCCGCCTTCGGTGCGGGTGCTGCAAAACCGTTTTTCGACCTGCGAGGTCTGCGGCCGGGTGTTCTGGGAAGGTTCGCACTGGCGAAGGATGCGGGCGCTGATGGACGAGGCGATTCGCGACTGACTTGCCGTATCCGAAGTTGTGGGAGCGGTTGCAAACCGCGATATCCGTCTATGCAATCAAATCGCATCGCGGACTTTGTCCGCTCCCACAGGCTTGGTTTTCTATGTTTGAGGTGTGTCCAAACCCCGAGCGGGATTCGATAGCTGCAGCAATTCAATCCTGAACGCTGGCTCGTAAGGTGGCACGTTGCACTTTATGATGTTGCTCTGGGCGACGTCGCCGGCTGCGTCACGGTGCTGGCCGGGCAGCGTTTCGGCATCGGCTCCCGCCTGCCCGAGCTGCTACGTAATCTGGATCTGGCTGCACCGGAAAATGCCTGTTGCGTGGATGACAGAAAAAGACAAAGGGTTGCGCGATTTGTGCAACCCTTTTGCATGTGGCGCTGCGGTGGCCTGCAAAAACCGAGGCTGAACAGGCATCAATGATGCGTCGGAGGCACTATCACTGCGCCTTCCGGATGTTTCTTGGCGTGCTTGAGCGCCTTCTTTTCCTTTGCCGTCATCACCGGTTTTTTCTTGTCTTCTTTGGTGCTGTGCCATGCTTTGGTCATGATCGTTCTCCTTGTGAAACGCGTGCCTGTATGCAACGAGGGAATGGCGCCCATGGTGTTGGCAGATGGTGCCGTTTCTTTGCACTAACGATTCTCACGGGTAAGTCAGGCTCCCCGCTATTCAATTCTGACTTCGTCGTCGTGGAGGGGCAGGAATTTTGGATTGGAAAGGTGATGATCGGCATTCGGGAGGCTGCCAGGAAGATTTATTCTGCCCTTGTGCAGTTAATTGCACATTTGACGGCTATCGTGATGCGCCGACATGGGGGCAATTCACCGCTGGGGCAGGAAAAACAAAAGGGTTACGTTGTTCACGTAACCCTTTGCTTTACTAACTGGTGCCGGGGTCTCTCACGAAATGTGTTATTAAGTATTTGATTTATAAAAAATAAAAAAATTTCGAATTTTCAAATATACTAAACCGTATACCAAAGAGCTGCGACCTAGACCTTGGAGACGCTTGGGCTAAGGGGGTTGTCTCAATGAATCGGTACGAGTCCCTCGATAGGACTCGTACCGATTCTTAAGTTGATTCTACCTAAGACAAGGATAGGGCGCACGAGGGCTTGGATGTTATGTTGTGCCTGTGGTGATTATCATTATCACTGATATTGAAGGGTGATTTGCGGCTCAACTGCCGCCCATTAATCCACCTTGCTTGCTGCTCGATACGATTGATGGTTTAGACGCGGCATCGATCAAATATCCATCTCAAAGCAGCGATTGATAAGACTGCTCAATCAACCCCATCACATAATCCAGGTCTTCGCCGTTGCCCAAGTACACGCGACGATTCATCGTCCAGTTGTACCCGTCCGGAATTTTTTCGACCATGCCGCGTGGGTCGTTGTATTCCATCGGGCGCAGGTGAATTCGCAGTTGGTTCTTCTGAACATGCACTTCTGCAAAGTTTTTTGAAACACGATAAGCCACGTAAAGCATGGTCGCCTTTTCTTCAATTGACTCATCCCACGCAAGAATCTGCTCTTGCATGGCATCGAAGAGTTGGCGGGTGGCTTCGTTGGCTTTGCTCCGGAGTGCTTCCACCGTGGCAAGGGATTCTTCAGCACCAACCGATTTCGAATCTTTCGGGATTGCAACAGCCGGCAGCAAAACCGCTTGAGCGTCTGGCACGTTTAGCGGTTCCAGGCTGAAGATGTCTTGCTCGTAGAAGCGATGTTTGAAGAGCTCAATCCGCAACGGCACCACCTCAACCGTATCCATATCGAACTTGCTGTAGGACTCGGCAATGCAGATCACGCGCGGATTGTTCCAGTCCAACTGGATGGAGTCTGCAACCGCCTTGCCCAGCTTGTCGATCATCAGCATGCGGAAAAATTCCGACTTCTGGGCGCGCAGCCATTTCAGGTAGGAAAGCGCCTGGTTGATCACATTGTCGTTCTTGTTGCGCTTGTACTCGATGATCACGGGCGCGCCGTTCAAATCCACTGCCAGCGTATCGATCCGGCCACCAAAAGTGGTGGGGTATTCACTAGCCAGAAAATGCAGATCCAGCGCAGTCATCAGGTTGCTCTCGACCAGCGCTTGCAGGGCTTTTTCCTTGTCGAGCGGCAGAATGTTCAGCTTGTTGAGCTTACCGGTAGTGTTTTTAAAGATGGCCATTATCTAATCCGTCGATTGTAGAAGTTGCCGCATGAACCTCGTCCTCGTTGCAAATGCACGTTAAATTACCAGGCACTTTTAGCTCAAAACCACCCTGAATGATAAAGGTGCGCAGCAACTCAGCGGCCTTGATATTCACTTTGAAGGCCTGGATGCTTTTCCCTTCCTGCGCCTCGAAATAGGCTTTGGCCTTTTGCTTGTCGACCGTTGCCAATAGCACATCAAAGCGACCGAATTCATTCAGATTGGCTTCAGTCGTTTTCGCGCTCATCAATGCAATGAGTTTGGTCGCATCGACTCCAAGGCATTCAACGATGGCTTCGATCTCCTTGTTTTTTGCTTGCGCCTGATAGTCCGCAAGGTAATCGCGGAAAGTGCGGCTAGGGTCGATCTGCACATCACCGCGCTGGATGTCATGCAGAAAGATCTCAGCGATTCTTTGTTCTTCCTGCGAGAGCGATGTAAATGAACGGTGCAACTCGGCCAAAGTGGCTTCCTTAGCCTGCTCGTCGCCGCCGTGCAGAACTTTGAGAAATTTCTCAAAGCGCGAGTTCATGTAATCGGCGTCGATCTTGCCGGTGTCGATTTCGGTGATATGGCTATCAATCTCGAAGGGAATGCTCCCGCCACCGCCGCCACCACTGCTGCCAAGTTCTTTGTAGCGCTGCAGAAGCGTCAGGTATTGATGATGGCTAATGGCTAGCGTGACTTGCGTCTTGGGATCTTCACCGAATTCATAAACTGATTTCTCCCACGTAAATCCTTGGATCTTCGCGGCTTCCAGGATGGCGCTGAACTGGTTGAACTGCTTGGCAAAGGCCGCGCGCGCCGTCAGGTCGTCTGGCAGCTTCGAGAAATCAGTAATGCCCACGGCACTGAAGATTGCGCAGATTTCGACAAAGCATGCGTTCATCCGCTCCAGATTCTGCGGCAAACGATCTGCATAGAGGCCAATCGGCTTGTCGCCGGAATAGAGCTTCACGGCGGCATCGACGTTCCGCTTCATCGTGTGGGGCTTGCGGTAATAACGGATCGTGCCAAAAGGCTTGTCCGACCCGGAAAGGCGATTGGTGCGCGAGAACGCCTGAATAATGTTTTCGTATTCCAATAGCTTGTCGAGGTAGAGCGTGTTCAACCATTGCGAGTCGAAACCGGTCAGCATTTGGTTCACCACGATCAGCAAATCGAGTCGTTTCTCTGGCTCGGCCGCGATGCGTTGGTAGGGCTTTTTGTGGGCAAGGCGTGCAGCCAAATCTTCTTTGAATCTCGCGTGCGTACCGAGGTCGAACGTCTGCCCATAAGTAGTGTTGTAGTCTCCAATGATTTCGACCAATCCCGCTGTCTTGAGCTCAGAATCACATCCCCCGTCGTCGTCATTGATATTCGGATCAAAGAGCGCAGTGATTTTCAGCTGCGGGCACTGCGCCTTCATCAACCGGTAGTAGGTGATCGCTTCCGGGATACTGCTGGTGGCCAAGATGGCGTGGAACTTATTGCTCTGGCTCAGGGTGACCCAGTTGTCGGCAATGTCTTGAATCACCGCATTCTGATGCTCGTCACGGTCATACTGCGAATTGGGCAAGTAGTCTTCGATGCCCTTATGATAAACACCCGCACCATCCCAGTCCCCAGCCATCGGCACTTCATTCATGTAGTGGTTGAAGACCTTCTTTTTCTTGGGGTCGGCAAAAGCTTTTGCCGGCGAAGCGGCTTTGGCCTTTTCCAGCGCGACGGCTTGCCGTAAATCCTTGTCGCGATAAGTCATCACTTGGTAGGGGTCGAAGCCCAGGACGTTTTTGTCGCGGATACCATCGGCAATGCTGTAACGGTGCAGCTCATCGCCGAAGACATCGGTCGTGGTGTTGTCCTTGCGGATGTTTTCCTTATGGATCGGCGTGCCACTGAAGCCGAAGAAAACCGCGCCGGAAAAGCTCTTCTTGATATCAATGAGCATGTCACCAAAGGTGGAGCGGTGGCATTCATCCACGATGAACACGATGCGCTTGGCGCGCATCTTTTCCAGATCATCGCCTTTCAGTCCATCCTCCTCATCCTTGAGTCGGCTCATCTTCTGGATGGATGTGACGATCAGGGTATCGGCAGGGTCGGTGCTCTTGAGTTTTTTGACGAGTACGCCCGTGTATTCCGTGGCCTGCACCTCTTCGCTGTCTCCGGCGAAGTTACGGTAGTTCTTCAGCGTCTGCGTGCCCAGTTCGATACGGTCGAGCAGAAACACCACCTTGTCCGCATCCTTAGAGTTGGCAATAAGCTGGGCCGACTTGAAGCTCGTCATTGTCTTGCCCGAGCCGGTGGTGTGCCAGATGTAGCCGCCCAAGCGGTTCGGGTTCTTCCAATCGGTCTTGGCGACTTTGTCCGATATGGCATGCGCAGCGTAGTACTGATAGCTACGCATCACTTTCAGCACGCCGTCTGATTCATCGGCCACGGTGTAAAAACCGATCAGCTGATGCGCCATCGGGATCGAAAGCAGGCTGGAGGTAAAGGTCTTCCAGTCGTTGATCGGCTCATTGTTGAAATCTGCCCAGTGGAAAGCGTAATCCTTGTTGAACTTCCCGTCTGGACCGGGATTGGCGAAGTAAAGCGCCTCGGCGGGCTCCATCGCTACGAAAATCTGCACCAGCGAAAACAGGCCGCTGAAGATCCCCTCGCGCGAATATTTTTCGATCTGATTGTAGGCCTGGCTCACCGGCACACCGCTTTTCTTTAGCTCGATGTGGATTACCGGCATGCCGTTGATCAGCAGCAGCAGATCGCCGCGCCGGTCGTTGAGTAGCGGCGAACCACGCACATAGCGCGGCTGTTGTGCGATCTGGTAGCGACTTTGCCCGGCGGCAATCTCCAGCCGGTCGTAAATCTTCAGGCTTACTTCCTTGCCGACGTGCAGCGAATCCGCCGGGTTGTCACGGGTGATAGCCACCGTTTTGCCATTGATGAAGCCATTGAGTTTGAGCGGGGTGCGCAGCGCGGTGATCTGCTCCATGATCTGCTGCATCTCGCTGTCGGTCAGCGGCACTTCATTGAGCCGATCCTTGCCGCGATTGTTCTCAAACAGGATTTTCTTCCAGTTCTCCAGCAAGTCCGCTTCAGTCGGATTCTTGATCACATCCGCGTCGCCCCAGCCACGCTGGCGCAGCGCGTCGATCACGGCGGCTTCAAATTCGGATTCTTTGGCAAATGTGTTCATGGCTAATCGTTGTGCCTTTTAGACAAACATCTTTTCCAGGCAGGCGGATTTGATCTGCTGGAGTTTCTGGATCTGGATGGCGTGCTTGGAAATTAGCTCGTCCAGTGTGCGGAAGTAGCTGCCGATTTTTTGTTGTTCTGTTGGGTTTGTTGCAAGGACAGCAACCCCGTTAATCGCAACTTTTGAGAGACTAGGAACCCCTGTGGATTCATCCTTCTGCTTCCAGTCGATCCGCTGAAAAATACAGTAAACAAAATCCAGATGGTTCTCAGCTTTGGGAATTGCGTAGAACAATGTATCAACCGTCCAGAAGGGCGCTTTCAAAATGTACGGCTTATCGATTGTCCCTTTTCGTCCAATCCCAACCGCATCCCTGCTGGTTGATAGCGCCTCATTCACGCTGAGCATGTACCCCCCAGTTCCATAAACTGGAATATCCCCAGGTGAGAGGTGTTTGTAATCCCGTCCGCTGCCCAGATCAATGACATCTCCCAGCCTCTTCTCCACCCAATCTCCCGAGAAGCCTTTGAAGCGGATTTCAGGGATGGTAGCGCCGGGTCGCGGGAACATCTTTTGCAGCATCGCTATTTTCAGCGCCACCAGCTTGTCAAGCTTGCGCTGATGCAGCGCGATCAAACTATCTAGCTCGCGGAAATAGTCGCCGATTTTAGTTTGTTCATCTGGATCGCGGGGGAGCGTGACTGGTGTGCCTTTAGCTTGCTCAACTGTGTAGTGAGCAATTGTGCCAATGTGGCTGATGCTTTTAAGGTACTGGCGAAATGGGGTCGAGGAAAGAAACGTGTAGAGATAGTGGCTATCCACTGCCTCGCGAATTTTGAACCAAAGAAGATCTGCGTCCTTGAAGTACAGCGGATCATCGTTTTTGACCAGAAAAGGGATACCGATTGAGCCACCACCAGTGACTAGCATGTCACCTTTTTTAATACGCCCAACCTTCGCGGAAAGCTCTTCGTACAGTTCAACGGAAATGAAAGCCTTGGCATTGGCTTCGCCTTTGAAGTGAGAGACGACATCGCTAGATCGGAAGAACGGGACTCCCGATTTGGTCCATTCATTTTTATGGACACGTGCAGCAGATGTAATTGGGAACAGCGCTCCCAGCTCTTTTTCATCCCAATCGCCACTGAACGCTCCAAACCGAATTCCGGGCAACTTGCTATCAGTTTGCGCTGTCATCTCAATTCCCTGCCAGCAAGGTTTTCAGTTCCGCGAGACCTTTAAGGTCAAACTCACTCCCGTCCAGCTCCCCAATCATGCCCGCCAGTGCGGTTTCGGCTTGTTGGATCTCGTGGGCGTTGTCGGCGTAGGTGATGCGATACTTTTCCACGAGGGTTTCGAGCTTGCGGACTAAGGTATCAATCTGCTGATCGGGCAGGCCGTGGAGTTCGTCATTGAAGGGGGTTATCCACTTGCGTTCGAGCAGTATATGCACCTGCGCGTCAGTCAGGCCTTCAATGGTTTTCTTGGTCTTGAGGTGCAGGGCTTCGGCCTCTTTCTTGATGGCCGCTTTCAGAGTTTTCTCCTCGGCGAGCCATTCGGCGATCTGGACGATTTTTGCCTCGTAAGATTCAGGCTCGAAATCGCCTGATTTTTTCGCCTCGGCGAGCAAGAGCTTGGCCTCTTTGGCGACGGCGGCTGCGACGAACTTGTCACCGGCATCGTTGACGGTGTCATTGGCCTTGTCTTCTTCGCTGAAGCTCTCCAGTGTTTCTTCAAGAGAGGCAGTGATTTCGCTGAGGCGGTTTTCCTTTTCGCGCAGCGCATCCAGCTCTGGCTTGTGGTGGATCGTCTGCACCAGCTCGAAGGGCATGATGCGGCCCCGCCAGCCCTCTTGCACCTCGGCTTCTTTGCCATCTTTTTTTTTGATGACGTAATGGGGGTCAACGACGCGGGTAGCCCCGAAGCCCTCGGTCTGGATGATTTCCAGATCGACCGCAATCGGTTGCCAGTGATCGTCGAGGATCTGGTAGGCCTGGTATTTATCGATGAGTGGCAGCGGAGCAAGACGGGCAAATAGCTCTTTACTAATGAGCGCCTCCTGCTGGGGAATTTGCAGGGTGCGCATTTTTTCAAGCAGCACGCTGCGCAGCCAGGGCGTGAAATCGGCAAAGGCGGTTTTGAATGCTGTGCCGTAGTTCTTTACCTCTTCATGTTCGCAGATGGTTTTGGCAAGGTCTTCCACCCGTGGCGCAACGTAGGGTGTGCCGTTGTCGGTAAATAGGGCTGCACGCAGGCTGGGAAAGGCCCTCCAGAAGTCGGCCAGCGCATCCAGTTCGCTCTGCGGGATGCCGCCAAACATGGAGGCATAAAGATCCCAGCTTTCCGCTGGCTCGGAGGAATCCACGTAGCGTGGGATGTTGAGGTTGTAGTCATTGGCCTGCAGCTCGGTCTTGGGAACGAGGCGGCTGTAGCCCGGCACAGTGAGGCGGCCGGTCACGGTGTCGGCGATTTTCTTGATATCAGAGGCGCGGAGCTTGTTGTTCTTGCCTTCCTTGGCAAAGCCCTTGGAGGCATCCACGACTAGCACATCGCTGCTTTCGCGCTTTTGCCGCAGCACCAAGATGATGGTGGGGATGCTGGTGCCAAAGAAAATGTTGGACGGCAGGCCGATGATGGTTTCGAGGTGGTTGTTCTCGATCAGACTCTTGCGGATTGCGCCTTCTTCTCCGCCCCGGAACAGCACGCCGTGCGGTAAAACGATGGCCATGATGCCATCCGGCTTGAGGTGATAGAGATCGTGCAGCAGAAAGGCGTAGTCGGCCTTGGACTTTGGCGCAAGGCCGAAGCGGGCGTAGCGCGGGTCGGCCTCTTTGTGCTGTGGGTCCCACTTTTGCGAATACGGCGGATTGGAGACGACTGCATCGAGATAGAGCGGGTTGTAGGAATTAACCGGGTCTTGATCGTCGAAGTACGGCCAATCGTCTTCCAGCGTGTCGGCGTTGCGGGTAACAATATTGCTGGGCAGGATGCCGCGCATGACGAGGTTCATACGCGTGAGGTTGTAGGTGTTTTCTTTCAGCTCTTGGGCGAAGTATTTGATGTTGTCCTTGTCCACCATGTGCTTGGCGATGGACTGGCCGATATTGAGCAACAGCGAGCCGGATCCGCTGGTGGAGTCGTAAATCTGGATGGTTTCGCGGTCCTTGAGGTGGTACGCGATGATCTCGGACATGAGCACGGAAACTTCATGCGGCGTATAGAACTCACCCGCTTTTTTGCCCGCATTGGCGGCAAACATGCTGATGAGGTATTCGTAGATGAAGCCGAGCACGTCGTAGCCCTGGCGGCCATCCATGGGGATGTCTTTGATGAGTTGAAGCAGCGCGCTGATCGCCTTGGTCTGACTGGCTGCGGACTCGCCCAGCTTGCTCAAGCCGGTTTCAAGCGTTTTGAAAATACCGTCGAAGAGCCGCTTGTGGTTCGGGTGAATGAGACGGCTAAAGGCAGACAGTGCCACACGCACATGTGCGACTTCAAAATCGCCACCCAATGCCAGCCAAGTCGAAAACAAATTGGGGTAAGAGATGAAATAACCCAGGTTGCTCTTGAAGAAGTTGACGACCTCTTCATCATCTTCGGAAAGACTCTGAATATCCTCTTGACTGAATTCTTGGCTGACGGCAAATCGTTCCAATTTGTCCGAGAGATACTTGTAAAAAATGAAGCCCAGGATGTAGTCCTTGTATTCATTGGCTTCGATTTTCGACCGCATCTGGTTGGCGGATGCCCAGATTTTTGCTGCAAGTTGTTGCTTGTTCACAGTAAGCCCTGTTTAGACGAATTTAATTTTGGATTGTAAGTGTGATGCGCAGTAATCAATTTCTTGCCCCCGGTTCAACATAACCCGGTGCCAGCACCGCATTCTTCACGCCATACAGCGCCAGATGATCTTTCAGCCACAAGCGATATTCCGGCCCGCGCAGGCTGTGATCCGGCGAGCAATCCACACTCCAGCGGCGCAGCATGTAGCCTGCCATCGCGGCGCGCACTTTGACGTGCAATACGCCACCCTCCATGCCGTAATCAAGTTCGGCAATTTTCGGTCTGGGCTGATCCGGATGAGGAACCAGATCCAGCTCAACAATCCGGCTCCACTGAATATCTTGGTCGGGGCGCTCGTGCGCCTCAAATATGCCGTCCATTTGCACGACGGGATTGATCATGCGGGTAATCACAAAATCGCGGAATTCCTGGCGCTTGCGATCATAGGCGCGCACATGCCAGCGCAGACCGTTATCCACCAGTGCGAAGGGCACGATCTCGCGTTCGGTCAACCCGGAGGTGGTGGAGTGATACTGGAGTGTGAGCGGTTTTTGCAGATGGATAGCGCGGGAAACTGTTGCCAGGACCGACAAGGCCGGGCGGTTGAGCGAGGAAGGGTATTCACAGGGAAGCATGGCGCCGCCATACCCGCCCAAGCCATCCCCGAAACCAAGGGATAGCAAGGACAGGACTCGCGGTAGCGGATGCTCGAATAGTGGGGTGAAGTTTTTGCCTTGGCGGTAAAGCTTGCCGCTGCCTTCGAATTCAATGTTGTCCGGTGCCAATCCCCGGTATTGCGCCAAATCACGGGTAGCAACAGCCGGACCTACCCAGAAGCGCTCGATGATATCAGCGCGGCGCAATTCACCCATGAACCACAGCCGAAACTCGATAAACGCCAGCCGTTCCTGAACGGCAAAGCTGAGCTTGTCGAGCTGCAATGTGGCCATGAGATTTCTCGATCAACTTACATGGCTTGCAGTTTACTTGAGATTGGATGTGTAAGCCATGCGGCCGCCGTTGATACATGATCAATTTGATTAGATTTTGGTGTGGGGCATGACGTGAATCAAGAAGTGTATTGGCGGCATTATGTGGTGACGGGCAAATCCTCCCACCGCGTCGTCCAGCACGGCGACAAGTTGTCCTGCCGCATCTTCCAACCTTGATTGAATCCCGCACTGGCCAGTTTCAACGTCCCCCGGCCCCAGCGCCGGTTGATCTGATCCATGGTTTCATTCAGGTGGGCACGTTTCAGGGGATCGGCGGTTTGCTGGAACAGGTTGCCTTGAATGGCGGTGTTTTCCTGCAGGTCGAGCAGCATGACCCCGGCTTTGGCATAGCTGTATCCGGGTTGGTAGATGCGCTTCAATATCCACAGTGCCGCTTTGGTCAGCAGCAGGGTGTCATCAATGGCCTGGGATAAAGGAACGGTGACGTGCGGACTGTATTGGGGATCTTGTAACCGGTGCGGATTGGTCCGGATAAACACAGCCAGACTGCCGGCCACCGATTTCTGCCGACGCAGTTTCTCTGCGGCGCGCGCCACATAGGTACTGACCGCTTCACGCAAATCCTGTTCGGAATAGATCGGTTGCCCAAAACTGCGTGAGCAGAGAATCTGCTGTTTGTTGGGCACATGATCTTCCAGATCAATACAGGGAATACCACGCAGTTCCATCACTGTCTTTTGCAGAACCACGTTGTACCGACGGCGGATGATGTCCGGATGGGCTTGAGTCAGATCCGCGACCGTAAAGATACCTTCCTGATTCAGCCTGACCGATAACCTGCGACCCACACCCCAGACCTCATCAATGGCCACTTCCTGCATCAAGCGGTGTTGAGTCGCCTGATCCAGCTTGACCCATTCACACACACCTGCGAATCCCGGCCGTTTTTTTGCCAGATGGTTGCAGAACTTGGCCAAGGTTTTGGTGGGCGCAATGCCTACGCAGACCGGCAAACCTATCCATTGCTTCACGGTCTGGCGAATCTCCTGGCCGAGTTCCGTGTGATCACGCCGAATCCCCTCCAGCCCCAGAAAGCACTCATCAATACTGTAGATTTCCTGCTGGGGAGAAAACCGTCGGAGAAGACTCATCACCCGATGGCTCATATCGGCATACAGCGCATAGTTGCTACTGTAGGCAATGATCCCGTGCCGTTGGGCCAACTCCCGCATCTGATACCAAGGCTGAGCCATATTGATGCCGAGGGCTTTGACTTCATTGCTGCGCGCCACCGCACAGCCATCGTTATTGGAAAGCACCACCACCGGCTTGCCTTCCAGCCTGGGTTCAAAGACCCGCTGGCAGGACACATAGAAGTTGTTCACATCGATCAGCGCGATCATCGGGGTTCCATGATCCAGGCTGTGACCACACCCCAGATACTCAACTCCTGTTCTTCATTGAGCACGATGGGCGGATAGGCCGGATTCTCGGCAATCAGCGCCAACCGGTTGCCACGTCGATACAGCCGTTTGACGGTGAACTCGTCATTCAGAATCGCCACCACGATGTCATCGTGCTTGGCCTCGCGGGAGCGATCCACGATCAGCGTGGCTTTATCGGGGATGGAGCGTTCCGCTATCGGGCTGACCATGCTGTCCCCGCAGACCCGGAAAAAGAATGTCGCCTCGGGATGAGGAACAAAACGCCGGTTGAGATCCACCCGATCTTCCACCCAATCCTCGGCTGGAGATGGAAACCCCGCTGATACTGAACCGCCCATGACGGGAATGGGCATAAGAGGCGGCAACAAATTCGCCGGAAACGGGCCAATCAACAAAGCACACATGGGAGTACCCAAAACAGAAGATGTTGGATATTATAGAACGTGCGTTCTATTCAATGCCAAGTCACTTTGTCAGGAGAACCCCATGTCGACCTTGATCCGCCAGAATCTGTCTTCCCCGGACTACCAGGTACTGTTGTCGTGCGTGATGATGGTTCCGCTGCTTTGGGTGTTGAGCTGAGGCGTTGACGTTTGCTTTTCGGCCTTATGTTGAGCTCCACATAAGACAGAAGATCAGTCTGTCTAGAGATTACCCTGCTGCCCAAGTGCGGTTTTTTCTTCCATATCAGCCTTCGCCACGGCACTGCTCGACTCGCTTTTATGGCGGGTTATCTTTGCCAGCCATGATGGCGGTGATTTAGTCTTGGATGAATCGTCTTTTGTTTGCCCTGATTTGCGCGCGCAGTTTGGATTCGCCTTGGGCGGTTAATCCTGCATAGTCCGTTAACCATTGGCAAAGCATTTCTTCCGCCGGTACGAAGTAATCCTTGCGCCCTTTGGTTGAGCGGAGAATATCGTTGGCAGATTCGTCGAACATGCCACATTCTTCATGGCCTTCTGGTAACTCTCCGGCCATTTCCGCCTGATCTTGCAGGTGCCAGACAACATCCTTCAAATGCGCTTGTACGCTCCGGTCTGCTCTCAGAAAGAAACGGAAATCACGATGGCGAGCCAAGAATTTTTCCATGGCGGCATCGAAATCAACCATCATCCCAAGATCGCCAGCAGCAAAGGCCATTTCGTTGGCTAACCGCTCGATAAGCTGATTGATAAACCCCTTCAAGTCTCCCTTTTTCAGGCCCGTGAAAACCATGGCATAGCGGGTGTCGGCTTCCATTGCAAAGATGCAAGCACGGCGGCGGATGCGAACCAGATGCACAACCCATTGCTGCAAGTGCGCAGGTTTCTGACCTGAGTTGTCTCGCAATAGTTCGGCATCATCCGCCAGATTCGGCGAAGGGGCCGCCAGAACTAATCGAGGTGTGCCTTCTTTGGATTTAGGTTCGATGAACTCAGCGAATGCTTTGCTACAGTTGAAAATCAGCATGTCGTCCTGGCCTTGGTTCTCGGGGGATTGAGTTCTACGGATTCACAAAGAACAAGCCAGAGTAGGCGTCCTTTTCGCATTCCGCGAAAAATTCCTTCTTCTGTTTGCGCAGCTTGGCCGCTCCGCCACAGGTCGGGCATGCCGCTTTAATGGCCGTATTTCTCTCGCAATCGTTACAGTAGAAGAAGTAGCTATACGAGTAGCGAATCTCCAGATTTTTGCCGCCGCAATGCTTGCAGGTGTGCACAGTCGCGGTGTCAGCCACAGGCTCCGGGAATGGATTGATCGCTTGGGCAATCTGCGGTTCCACTACCTCGGGTTCTGGTGCTGTCTTGGTCAGCGGCTTGTTGATGGCCTTGAGGAAGGCTGCAATTTTTTTGCGATTATCCAGAGTAAGCTCAAGCCCCTTCTTTGCCGACTTCTCCTGATTTGATTCAATGATTTTGTCGGCTACTTGATCAGCTTTGCACACCCCAGAGACCGGGCCTGATTGCGGCCAGATAATGATGCCATCGTCGGAAATCGCGACGTAGAGATCAATCGGGAACTTGGAAAAGAAGGCTTCATTTTTGGATGCCTTACCCAGCACATCCCGGAAAAATCGTTCCTGAAGGCGTGCCTGAGTGATCGGGGAGGCCATGCCTTTTGATTGGTTTGCCCCGAACCATCTGATCCATTGGCCATCGTCCTTGATCTGAATCTTGCCGTGAACGCTCTTGCTCTCGACGATGGACAGACCATGGGAATGGATAACCAGATGGTCAATCTGCGCAGCATCTCCATCCGCTTCAATGCGGATGCCGTTGAGAACCAGGATATCTGGATCGTTGCCAAAAAAACGCTTGAGGTAGAAGGCCATTTTTTCTTCTGCTGCACGGCCTGATCTGGCGAACTTGTCGTCAGATTGGAAAGGGTCTAGTTCTTTGAAAATCACGACAGAATCCGGAAAGCTTTTGTTGTTTTGTCGATTTTACGCGAAACACTTGATCCTTGGCTTATGACTAGGCTCTGTAGGAGTTAAGTGTTGCAAACAACCCCAAACCTGCATTGATGCTAGTTTGTCAGCGATAGTGTTATGGCGCAGGAAAACCTAGTAGGTACATGGTTTTTTGGCTAATTCGTTTTTAATGCAACAGCTAATTCAGACAGAGCCTATGACTATCCCCTCCTGACAACAAAAAACCGCCTAAGCGGAGCTATGGAGTGATGCATGGGTTAGCCTTGTAACTGACTTACCTACTTGCCTAGTTCCTGTCTGTAAACCATTCCCAGCCCCGGCGTTGATCTTGTTGCGCGTTCTGATAATTAATGCCTGAATTCACCGGACTGCGCAGCTTTTCGCCCAGTTCCTGTGGGGTGGGCCGTCGGCAATGGACAAGGGCGGGACTTCGGCCAAAGCGGACGATGAAATTGCACTACATGAACGACTGCTGAGCAACTAAAGCAGCCCTTCAGGCGACGACTGCAGTTGCCGACTCAGCTAGTCAAACAATAGGCTGATAACAGAGGGCAACCACCGATGAGCTACCCCTTTATACAGCGTCGTAGTCGAACACGTATTCAGCGAGGATTTCCGTTGACGGATATGCCCCCCGTCCTCCGCCTCTGCGGCGTTGCTGCTCTGAAATAAGATAGAGATGCTTTCGCGCCCGTGAGCCAACAACGTAGAGCAACTTCTTCGCGCTGGTGACTCCACCGTCCGCCTCATCCTCTTCGCTGAAATGAGGAACCATCCCTTGTAGCAAACCGAAGGCGATCACGACATCAAACTCTGCGCCCTTGACGCCGTGGATAGTGTTCACCGTAATGCCGCTTCGGTGCTGGAACACCTTGCGAAAGAAGTCGATTTCTCCAATGTAGGATGAGCCTTCCCTCCGCAGTCGTTCAACCTTCGCCGCAGAGCTATCGAAGAACGCCCTATGGTGTTCGTTTAACAATCGGTGGGACTGCCAGTCGATCCCGAGGCGGACCATCAATGCATCGAAGTACAACCTGAGATACTGCAGGCCATCCGTCTCAGCGAGCAGTACGGAGTTACTCTCGCGAAGTAGTTGTTTTGCGGTCATCCCGCGCGCGTTGAGGCCTTCGTTGCCAAGATCCCTGATCACCTCGTTCGCCCAGCGCATCCTCCTTACATGCTGATCAGGCGACGCCTGAGTCAACGCGATGCGTGACAGCCGATACCAGAAATTCTCCTGATCTCGGCTGAACGGAACCATCCCCGGACCATCGAAGTGAAACTCGGGCAACGCACCCGCTAGCCGTCGCGTAACGCCCGCCAAGAGAATCCACCAAGGCGCTAGCACGCATATCTGCTCTGGCCGGACTCCTTGAGCGGCGCTCAGCCTGATGATCCGTACAAGCTCGGCCTCCACTTCGTCGCGGCCTACGACGGTGTTGTAGCTGATGGTGCTGCTGAATGCACGGTCAGGCCCCGCCCCGTGAATAACGGTCGCTTGGACGGTGAAGTTCGAGAAATATCTGATCAATCGGTCAGTGGACCGGTAGTTCTCAGTCAGCGCACGATCTTTGATGGGCACTCCACAGAGCCGCTGTAACTCTGTCACTGACATCGCGAATCCGCCGAGCGATCCAAAGATCGCCTGATTGGGATCGCCAACAACAAACAGCTGGGTACGCTCAGCGCCTGCTCGCACGATGGCCGCAACGATCTCGTACTGGATTCGCTTCGTGTCCTGGTACTCATCGATGAGCACCCACTGGAAGATGTTGGCAAGCACCTTCGCGATCTGCGGCTGGCTTCGGATGAGGCGAGAGGCGTAGTACAGGATCAACTCAAAATCAATCTGCCTGTTATCAGCGAGTTGCTGGAAGTACAGCGCAAAAATGGCTTGAAGACGCGCGTGTTTGCTCTGGTCCCTGCAGCCCAAGACATAGCCTTGGTCGGTGAAGTAGTAGTCGCAGTCCCAATACGTGATTCCGCGCTGCGTCCGGCACAGCTCTTCCAGCAGTTTTTCTTGCTCGTGGCTGTCAATGATTCGAAAGCCATGCGCTATTGCGGGCTCGTAGATGGCGTAGGGCTTCAGGATCCATTCGAGGCAGAAAGAGTGGATGGTTCCGATCCAAAGCTGGGAGGTGTCAACCCCTAGTCCTTCGATACGCTCATGAATCTCGTCCGCTGCTCTGTGCGTGTACGTAAGCGCCACAACGAACTTTCTGTTGCTGTCTAAGCGCGAGAGCTCATAAGCGATCTTGTAGGTGAGCGTCCTGGTCTTCCCGCTGCCCGGGCATGCCACCAGGAAAATACTTCTCTCTTCGCGAACAGCATCTGACTGCTCTGCGCTCAGTTCTTTCTCCGTCCAGACGAATGTCACGGCAGGTCGCTCAAGAACGGAAGGATCTGGTCGTTCGGCAGTCCTATGGCAGCCTCGGCACGGATGGTGTGGAAGTCAATCGCGCCCGCGTGGTACTGCATTAGACGCTCCCAGAAGGTTTGCAGCGCCGGAGGCACAACGGATCCGGCAGGGTTGTTCACAGCCACCCGATGCTTGAGGATGTTGAAGATCAACTGTGTGGAAAAGGAACCGTGGGCGAAGACGATCGCCTGACGTATGTAGGAAGGGATGACGGTCCTGTGATCGACGAGCTTGCCGAGACGAATAGCAAACCAGCCCTTGCCTTCGTGATTGGCCATTGTGAGAACTCGTCTTCCATACTGAGCTGGATCGCCCGATCTCAATTGCGCTGTAGAGAGTGCCTGCGTTGCAGCTTGGCTATAGACCGCGTTGACAGACGAAACCACCTTCTCAACATTGCCCGCAGCCACAAAATCCACCTCGAACGTATGCGCGGCAAAGAACGGGCGAACCCATGCATTGACAGCGGCTTCGGCATCTAGGGTGACTCTCCGCGCTGCACCTGAAACTTGGGCGCGCAGCAGCTTGCCCTTGAAAGCTACCGTCTCAGCATCGTCCTCAGGCAAGGGATTTGGGTCCATAAATGCCGCGTCGAGATCCGTGATGATTGAGCAACGTCGGCGTATTCGTTCATCATGGAACAGTACGGAGACGTTGGAGAAGCCCGTGCTGCCAATGTTGATGAGACTAATCCCTAGCTCGTCGAGGCTGACGCCCAACACCTGCTTCACCATCAACGGGATGAGAATCTCTTCGGCATCTCCCTCGACCAGAAGCACGCTCTTCGCAAACAGCAGGTTGCTGCGGACTGCATCAAGGTAGCGTTGAACATTGCCTATCTGTTCGGGCTCAAGGCTGGCAGAGGGCTGGAACGCCTCGCACTTATTGCCTGTACGTCCAAGAATGTTGACGCTCTTGATGTTGCAGACTTCCGAGATGTGCGATGAATGCGTTGAGTAGATGATTTGCGCCTGTGCGTAGCCGATTCTATCGAAGAGCGTCTTCTGCACATGGGTATGCAGATGCGCCTCAGGTTCTTCGATGAGTAGAAAATTGGCAAGGGGCTGGCGTTCGTGCTGATACTTAAACTCCAGAAGCTTCAGTGTCAGGAAGATCAGGTTCGCGCCACCGAGGCTGAGTTCATGGATGCTGCCCTCATATTCCGTATCAAACTCGCCAACGAAGAGCTTGAGCGACTGAAATAGCAAGTCCGCTTCGTCCGGCAGATCAGATTTGATGGAGAGCAAGGCAGGCGAGTAGGTTTGACCCGCAGCACCATGAATTGTCTGCACAATGTCGGAGCGAACAGTCTGAACGTCTTGCAATCTTTCAATTTCGGTATTCAACTGCCGGGCCCGCTCCACGATTGGCTGAAACTGCAGAGGGTCGATCTGACCACTCTTACTCTTCAGCAAGGTGAGAAGTGGGTTAGTCCGGTTGCTATGAAACTCTGAAACAACATCACGAAGGGCTTGAATGAAAGTGAAAGACACCTCCTTCGCGACCGACAGCGTTCCCGGGATGCGCGCGCCTAGTTCGAGAAATTCGACTTCGCTGCTAAAAAGCGCATTGTCAAAGTCACCGACGATACGCTGGTAGACTGCCTGATCGGAGAAATCTGCGGTGCTCTTGCCGGTAAACAAAGTTTCATAGTCGTCAATAGTGATGCGATCAAGAATCGCATTCATCCCGGCCATGTCTCCATTTTGGAGCGCAGCCAGATTCATTCTGATCTGCTTGTTTGGTCGGAATATCAGGTTGTAGGTGGCACACGCCACCACGCCACCAGCTTGGCCAACTCCTGTACCGTGAACGAATAGGGCCTGCATCGCTTCATCAGCGCTGACTTCGTCAAATTCAACACTGATGATGATCCAGTGACCACGCCAGGAACCGAGCCCTCGATAGAAATCAGACTCATCAAGCCTGTATGAAGCTCGGACCATGCTGTCGTCCAGCATGAGCCGTATTGCTCTCAGGACGTTGCTCTTGCCTGCGCCATTTTCGCCAATGATCGTGTTCACGCCCTGCTTGAATCGCAAGGTAGCGTTCGCAAAGTTACGATAGTTGACTAGTGTCAGCTTGGATATATGCACGCCGTCATCCTCATTTTTCTAGGGCAAAGCACTCGCGCATAACCTGCGCAACAAATTCTTCGTACCACTCCGGAACGTTCATCACAATGATGCCCAACGTTTGAGGTAACCGGCGACCGGAGCGCGGAGGGTACCGGCAAGCGGCGCTTGCCGGCGTCCGGTTGACTGATGGAATGGACTCCCCCCGGTTTTGTGGCCCAGAGTAGGCGTTGCTGGTCTGCATCGGCAAATGGGGATCAGCTTCACTCAACAAGATGAGTCCTCCATGAATGCTACTACTGTTGCAGTTGATCTGGCCAAATCTGTTTTCCGAATCGCGGTTGCCGATTCTGCATGGCGCGTCGTTGAACAACACCGGCTCACGCGCTGCCAGTTCGAACGCTGGTTTGCCAATCGTAACGTTTCGCTAGTCGTCATGGAAGCCTGTGGTTCGGCCCATCATTGGGCGCGCTGGCTTAACGGGCAAGGCATAGAAGTCCGGTTGTTGCCTGCTGCTTATATCCGCGCTTATGTCCGCCGCAACAAGACCGATGCCGCCGATGCCTGTGCCTTGCTGGAAGCAGCACGCTGCGCTGATATTCAGCCGGTCAAAATCAAATCCGTCGAGCAACAGGCTTTGCAAGGTCTGC
The DNA here is from genome assembly GCF_900115065.1 of Formivibrio citricus. Classification (GTDB taxonomy): domain Bacteria; phylum Pseudomonadota; class Gammaproteobacteria; order Burkholderiales; family Chitinibacteraceae; genus Formivibrio; species Formivibrio citricus. The sequence goes on from NZ_FOVE01000009.1 coordinate 83,799, forward strand.
ATCGTACCCGCTCATTATGGATGGCTAGACGAACCTCCCGCATCAATGCTTTGCGCGGCTTTTGCCGGGAATTCGGTATTGTCCTGTCTACAGGAAGTCGAGTAGGGATTGAGCAAATCAGCCGTGTACTGGCAGATCCGGCCAGTGCCGTACCCGGATTGATTCGCGGGACAATGAAGTTACTGGTGGAGGAAATCCGGCTACTGGAGGCACGTATTAGCCAGCTGGAGCGAGAATTGACTGAAATTGCCAGGCAAAGTGCAGCATGCACATTGCTGATGTCGATCCCTGGTGTTGGTTTGTTGACTGCAACGGCGATGGTGGCTGCAACCAGCGGGCATGTTGAGCACTTCAAGGATGCACGGCATTTTGCCAGTTGGTTTGGCTTAACCCCCAAAGAGCATTCGTCCGGAAGTACGCGCAAATTGGGGCGGATATCCAAGCAGGGAGATCGCTATCTGCGCATGTTGCTGACCCACGGTGCCCGCGCAGTTTTGCGTTCGGCGTCGATGGCAAAAACCGCGGGCAGGCCTTTGAATGTCTTGCGCCAGTGGGCGCTGGATGTACAGGCCCGCACCAATCACAACAAAGCAGCCTGTGCGCTAGCCAACAAACTGGCGCGAATCTGCTATGCCACTCTGCGGGATTGTTGTGGTTTTGAAGAGACGGTTCGCTTGCAAAGAAAACTGCAACGGACTGCATTTGAAATGCCGGCTTGAATCCGGCAGGCAGTAAAACTTGATCCCAGCGTTGCGAAGAGATTGATCACCCATCATGGCTTAAGGAAGCAATCCGCACGATCAGACGCCGATAACTCTTCCGGCAGCTTGCCTGCCGTTTGTACCGATTGGCGCATCGTGTTGCAGATTCCATGTCGGCACGGGTCACACAGAACCCACTTCAGATGCCGGATATACGACTGCACGCTTTTCCTGTCAGCCTCAAAAACGATCAATCCCTTGCTTTGCGGGGGGAGTCCATATACGAGAGGTTAGGCACGGGATAGCTCAACATATTTTCCAGCAACATACTTCTCAAAGTACTCGCTGCTTCGGTGGGCGAGGAGGGGAACGCACTTCGCTTTCAACTCGACCCAAGTGCGGCACCCTTGATCTAGTTTGTCCGAGCTGATGCGGTCGAGAACCCAGGCAGTGAACGGAATGCGCTTATCGAGAAGAAAGCGAATCAATGATTCAGCTTGGTGTAACCCTCCTCCACTTCCCTCAAAGGCGATGTTGCCCTTCGAAAAGACATACCATTCGCCAGTAACTGAATCTTCAATTACCACCGACGGAAGATGCCAAGCGGTTGTTGGTTTGTCCTCAACGACAAAGTGAACCACCGGCTGCCGAGTAAGGGCCAATACAGCATTGAGATCTGTGAGAAGGCTGAACGTCCTGTAGCGATGAATATATTCGATATTCTCGCCATACCTTTCCATTATGTCCGGATCATCTTCAACCACCGTGGGTTCCTGAGCGGGAGCAGCAGTGGAGCGAGCAAAGAAGACCTTCAGTTGGTCATATGCAGCGTTTCCAACAACTCCGGACACTGCCATTTCGACAAGCTTGTCAAACATCCCATACCTCCCAGGTAAGTGTGCGAAGGGCCTAACGTTTGAATTCACCGGCCTGCGCGGCCTTATCGCGCAGCGTCCAGCGTCCATCGACCGAAGGGCGCGAGGTTGAGCGTCATGTTAGGTTTCGCTAACCGCGGTATAGAAGGTGGCAAAAGCTTTGTCAGACTTGCGAAGTTGTTCGATGTTAACTCGCTCCGCTGCTTGTAGTGAAAGAGTGGTTCTCATGCCGGGACCAGAACGTTGGAGTGTCCTCCGATCCAATCCAAGCCAACTTTCAATTTCTGGTTCAGGAATTGCTGCAACCCACCCCTCGAAATCGATGTTCCGCTTGAGCATCTCGAAAGATTTTTCCGTATCGCCATCACTGTCAACGACGATAAGAACCTTAGGTGCGAGTGTTCCAAGGGCATGAACAGCATTGGCTACTCTTGGGACAGAAAACTTACCCATGGCTACAACAATCTTGATCGCTTTGCGTGAGTTGGTGGTCGAAAGAATCCGCCCGGCCAAATACGCAATTAGTTCGCGATCTGACTCGCCCTCACATACGACAATAAGGTCGGCGGTCGATGTTGACGGTACTTGCTGTGAAAACACGTTTCCAGTAGCACTGTCGTAGCCAAGGCGTTCAATATCGATTTTCTGGGAATTGCTGCCAGTAACAAGCTCTGCCTCGGTTGGAAAGTAGACTATGCCTTCTTCGGCAGCTTGCCGGAGCTTGCGCTTGAGTACAGTGCGGAAGCCAAGATCTCTGTTTATCGCAACGTCTATATCTCGCTTATCAAAGAGCACAAGATTTAGGCTTTTCCCAAGAGTCAGAGCATCGACGGCATCCTTTGAATAACCCGACATCGACAAAAATATACCAATCGTCCCGACAAGTTTTCCATCAACTTTGCCTTTGAACTGATAAAGAGTAGACGCGGGTATCTCGTCTTTATGCCATTTAGCTTCTAGGAGAAAGACAGATCCATCGAGGAAAAAGGAACCATCAATTTGTTCCCCCGGGGCCTTGTAACTGGTGCGAGGATCAAGACTGTCAGCACGAAGAAGATCGGCAAGCAAAACCTCAAATTGATAGCCTCGCTGTCTGAACCACACCGCGTCTGCGTCATCCGGAGGCGCACACAACTCGGCGTATTTGTCTTTGATTGCTTGAGGTGTCGGCATGGTAAAACCTAACGTTTGAATTCACCGGCCTGCGCGGTTTTTCGCGCAGGTCCGGTGGAATGTTGGGTTAGACCTATGAACGCAATAGGTCATCGAGATGGGAATCGAATACATCAAAGTCTTCAAAATATAGCCGCTCTGGACATCTTGTTTCATTTTCATACTCGTCAAAAAAATACCTGCTGTACCAGTCTTCGGCCAAAAACGTGTGAGGCCTAGCTTTGAGATGGAGATAAAGGGATGGGAGTTGCCGTGAGAAATAATAGGCTTGACTTTCCATTACCAACTCGTATGCAGCAATGATGCTATCTCTGTAGTCACTCAAGGTTTTTTGGAATAGGTCTTTTAGTACTTTGTAGTAAATTGTAATCGACGGATCGAGATTGGCTGATTTAATGTAAGAAATATTCTGCTCATACCAATACGGTAGATTTTCTGGTTTTTTGCCGAGTAAATATTTCGACAACAATCTGTGAAACTCATAATGCTGATTAACCAAATATTGAATGGTCGTGCTGCATGGAACATCATTAGGGCTACGTTTGCACATTAAGACTAGCGGCCCAAGAGTATTGAAAAGCATCAACGACTTCTCAATGGCGTTTTCTATTTCAGGCCAACTTTTTTCTCGGTTATATGACAACTCGAATGCAAGTAGTCCAAGCTCCGAAAAATCAAATTCCTCAAACAGGCTTACAGAAATCGTTTTCGATTTGCCTTCAAATTTCCCCTCGCGATTCTGTCCATTGATGTTTGCCCAATAACACTTTCCGGTGCCTATGCAAGCAACACACAAAAATACCGGAACAGGTAGTGACAACCAATAGTTCAGTGTTTCTCGTTTTATTCCGCTGAATGTGGCTCTACCTTCAACAAACTTTACGACCTTCTTGCCCTTTAGCTGAAGGGCGGTCATGTCGCCGGACAAAACCTGCTTTCCCCCAACTATTTCGACGTAGGCATCAATTCCATAGTCGCGCTCACTGAGTTCCCTTATGACCCATTCTCTGGGTAGCACTTGTCGCAGTACCGTGAATGATTCACTTTCGATGATGTGTTGATCAGATCGCTGTGGTAGACGCATATCTATTTAGGTCTAACTGTGAAATAGACCCCACTCGGGGCCATAAAAATTTAGGTAATATGTCGGATAAAGAAATGTCGTCATCTGGCGCGTAAATCGTTGTGCTGCAACGCACATAAATTTCTGCAATCTTACCAATCCCCGAACCTACGGACAAACAGTTGAGGCTCCAAGGAATCGCGCTTAACTGTTTTTGCAACAGTTCCCCTGCATGCAGTTCTTGCTTGGTCTCATTGAATGCTCTGCTTCATTTAGATGATTGATGCGCGATGGCGGCATCGAACGACCGCTTCTTAATCAAAACCGGAAGCACCATGCAAACGACCCGAACTTCCGCTTAGGCCGATAACCCGCCAAGACACGATGCCCATCCCCTGCAAGCGATGTCGCAAGGAGCTCAAACTCTGACTTGTCCACAAAATCCGTGGATAACTTCGGGCATAGTTGAGGTATCTGCCTGATCAGTAAGAAAGAGTTGCGATTGCCCGCTCCAGAGGCAGATCGCAGTCCATCCGAGCTCAGTCCCCGCAGGATGATCTTCTGCGTTAACCGTTGTAGCTTCCTGCAGAAATACTCCCGCCTGCCTTCGTAACAATTCCCACAGGCTCAGCTTTTGAGAACAGGCTGGCCTAAGATGGAAATGTAACGCCCTCTGCTGTTCTTCTGCCGGCTCCCGGCAATTTTTCCTGATTGTTCGATAACGATGTTCCGCTGGCCAGATGGCTCGCACAGAACAGGTCGCGACTTGTTCCGGCGCGCTGAATGGCTGACTGCGGGCAATGAAGATGCTGTAGCCCTGTCACTCGAAAGGAGCCTGAAAATGCCTTACAAACTCATGGTCAATGACAACTACCATTACATGGACAAAGATGAATGCTATTGCGACGGAACCTATGCCTCCGCCGAAGAGGCGCTGGCCAAGGCGCGCAAGATCGTCGATGATTTCTTGGCGGATAGTTATGCGCCGGGCATGACGGCTGGCGCGCTGTTCTTCCAATACAAAAGCTTTGGGGAAGCCCCTTGGCTGGCGCAAACGGGCGACGATCCGCATGTGAAATTCAGCGCTTGGGAGTATGCCAAGCAGCGTTGTACGGAACTGTGTGGCTCGAATGCACCGGAACCCAATCAGGAGGAAGCCTGACCATGAATGCCATTGCCGAAATTTTGCGTGCCGCCGCCTTCGCTGCTGAAAAGCATCGGGACCAGCGTCGCAAGGATGCCGATGCCTCGCCCTATATCAATCACCCCCTGCAACTGGCCAATGTTCTGGCCAATGACGGGGGCATCTCTGATCCGGTTGTCCTGTGCGCAGCGCTGCTGCATGACACGGTAGAAGATACCAAAACCACGGAAGAAGAGTTACGAGCAGCCTTCGGCGCAAAAATCGCCAGCGTGGTCATGGAAGTCACCGACGACAAATCGCTTCCCAAGCCCATGCGCAAGCAACTGCAGATTGAACATGCCCCACATATTTCTCATGAAGCCAAACTGGTCAAACTCGCGGACAAAATCTGCAACCTGCGCGACATCATTAACTCGCCGCCGGCCAACTGGCCGCAATCGCGCAAACAGGACTATTTCGACTGGGCGGCCAAGGTGGTAGACGGTGTGCGCGGGCATAATGCCGCACTGGAAGCGATCTTCGATCAGCTTCACGCTCGCAAGGATTCGGTCTAAGCCGTAGTTGATGGTCAGCCGTTAGGTCCAGTCATTTCAAGGATGAATCATGCCCTACACCCTCGATGGCAAATTGGTGGTTGCCGTATCTTCCCGCGCCTTGTTCGATTTCGAAGAAGCCAACCAGGTTTTCGAGGCGCAGGACGAAGCCGCCTATATGGCCTACCAGATGGCCCGGCTGGATGAGCCTGCGCATCCCGGTGTGGCCTTTCCGCTGATTCAGAAGTTGTTGCGCTTCAATTCAGAAGAGGAACAGCGGGTTGAAGTAGTGATCCTGTCCAGCAATGATCCAGCAAGTGGATTGCGAGTTTTTCGGTCTGCTGAAAAGCATGGCCTGCATCTGGAACGAGGGGTGTTTACCCGAGGCCGGTCGCCCTTCGGATTTCTGGAGGCGCTGCATGCCAACCTGTTCCTTTCTGCGCATAAGGAAGATGTGCGCTCGGCGCTGTCCATGGGATTCCCGGCTGCACAGGTCTATCCCGGCAGCCAGGGAAACAGCCTGAATCATCCCGATGAAATCCGCATTGCCTTTGACGGCGATGCGGTGCTGTTTTCAGATGAAGCTGAACGGGTATTTCAGAAAGAAGGTTTGCCGGCCTTCCAGCAACATGAGCACGACAAAGCCTTGCATCCGCTCCCGCCTGGACCGTTCAAGACTTTTCTGGAAGCGTTGCACCGACTGCAAAAGGAAACCCGGCAAACCAGTATGCGCATCCGCACAGCACTGGTCACCGCCCGCAGCGCGCCAGCCCACGAACGCGCCATTCGTACACTGATGAACTGGAACATTCAGGTCGATGAAGCCATGTTCTTGGGCGGTTTGGAGAAAGGCCCGTTCTTGGCGCAATTTGAGCCGGATTTTTTCTTTGACGATCAGGTAGGGCATTGCCAGTCCGCATCCCAGATCGCCCCGACCGGGTTGGTGGTGAATGGGGTGGTGCATGATGCCCGCTAGTAGTGTCAATGAGCGCAGGGGAGCTGCAACGGCCCCCTGTTTGAGTGTGCCCCCCTATCCATTCCCAACCAACACGCGCTAGACTTACGCTGGTCAAAAGTAGAATAAAGGTTGCGCACGCCAAAACCTGAAATAGGTCTTGGCTTGTCTGTCTGGCTTATGGCAGTACTCTTCCCTTGCTCTCCAGTCGCCCGCGCAAGTGCTGGCTATTACCGTGAACTCGATGTGCTGGAACGCCTGCAGCACGGCCTGCCCCCCGGTTACGACATTTTCCACAGCGTGGATTGGCATAGCCTGCATCAAGGTCAGGATTGCCACGGCGAGATTGATCTGGTGGTCATGAACCAAGCTGGCGAATTGTTGCTGGTGGAAATCAAGGCCGGTGACGTGATGTTCCAGGATGAAGGCATCTTCAAACGGTACAGCGATAAAACCAAGCGGGTGGATCAGCAGATCAAGGTGCAGTACTCCGCGATGGTCGGTCGCCTGAAACATGCAGGGATCAAGACTTCAGTCAAAAACTGTCTGGTGCTGCCGGATTGTCGAGTACAAAGCGGCGAGATCATTGCCATTCCGCGTGAACGAATTTTCGATGCCGCCGATTTCGATCAGCTTGGCAACAAGGTTCTGCAGTTGCTGCCCCAGGGCGAACCTTCTCCTGTTGCCGACCAGCTACGGCGCTTCCTCGGCAACTTGCTCAATATCGCCCCCGATGTTTCTGCCATGCAGAGCCAGATTGTTTCCACCAGTCGCAAACTGGCCGATGGGCTAGCAACTTGGGTGCCGCGCATTGACGCGCCTTCAGGCGTCATCCGCATTCAGGCCACGGCTGGCTCGGGCAAAACCCAACTGGCGTTGCGCCTGCTGGAAAATGCCGGTGCCCAAAAACAGCGTGCTCTGTATGTCTGCTACAACCGACCGCTCTCCGATCACATTGCCCGGCTGGCTCCTTCACAAGCGCAAGTCAGCACTTTCCACGAACTCTGTGTGGATCATTATCGCCGTAAGGTTGGCGAACCAGATTTCAGTGTGCAGGGAATATTCCAGACCATCGTTCAGCACTATCTGGAAGCCATGACCGATTGCGAAGCCAGGCTCGATTTGCTGATTATCGATGAGGCGCAGGATTTTGCCCCGGAATGGGTGGGGTGCCTGATCGGGCAACTCAAAGAACATGGCGCACTCTATCTCATGGAAGACGAAGACCAGCGCCTGTACGAGCGCGATGGATTCGAATTGAGCGATGCCGTACAGCTGCGTTGCCACGATAATTTCCGCAGTCCGCAGATTCTCTGCCAAACCATCAATGCCTTCGGGCTCTCCAGTCATCCCATCGAAGCCCGCAGTCCGTATCAGGGCAATGCGCCGGAATTCTTGATCTGCGATGGTAGTCCGCAAGCCATCCAGCAACAAACCACCCAAGCTGTGCAAGACCTGCTGGAACAAGGTTTTTCGGTAAGCGACATTGCCATCCTCTCCGGGCATGGCGCCGATCACTCCAACCTGCTCAAGCAAGACAAGCTGGGGGCGCACACGATACGGCGCTTCACCGGACGTTATACGCCGGACAGCACGCCGATCTGGACTGATGGCGAACTGCTGGTGGAATCGGTTTACCGCTTCAAAGGCCAATCAGCCCCGGCAGTGATCCTGAGCGAATTCGACTTTACCGAACTCACCGAACACGAACGCCGCAAACTGTTTGTGGGGCTGACGCGGGCGCAGGTTACCGCCAAGCTGGTTTTGACCGAAACGGCCGCCAAGGCGCTGGAAAAAATGCTGGGGTAATACCGGAACAGAAAAGAAGGAGGCAACGCTCAAGCCGGGCGATACCAATGAACAGAAGAGGGCATATTTACTGACGTACGAGACGGGTTGCCAGCCGTTCCACCATGTTTACGATCATGGTCCGGTCGGACTCTCCGAGAGGGGCAAGCAAGCCATCCAAGTATTGGGCTTGATCACTTGGGCGGGGGCTGACTGCGGTCAGCAGATCGGAGACGTTGCACTGGAACAAATCGGCCAGTTCGACAAGCCGGGGAATCGTAGGCATGACTGCCCCGCGCTCGATACGGGACACCGCTTCGCTGCCGATTCCCAGAATTTCGGCGATCTGTTCCTGCGTCAGATTTTTGGCTTGGCGTTGCTTGGCAATGATTCTGCCAATGGCAACAGCCAATTGTGCTGTATCTGTTTTTGACATTGTGGTCTCCACTCAACCTGAATGGTTGGGCATCAACCGCTTGACATGAAGTGCTTTGGAGGTCGATATTCAACCTGTAAAGTTGACTATCGACGTGTTTGCAATACATAAAAACGATCAACAAGACTAAAAACAGGCAACACTCATGGCAAACCACGACGCTCTTTTCCGCCAATGGGAGTTACTGCGCAATATCCCGCGCCTTCCTCTGAAAATATCGGTCCAGGAGTTACGGGAGCGATTGGTTGCAGCTCAGTTTAATGTCGCCGAGCGCACCATTCAGCGCGATCTCCAGGAACTCTTCATTCACTTCGCTCTGGTGGTGGATGAACGGAGCAAACCCTTCGGCTGGAGTTGGCAAAAAAACGTCAAAAGCCTGGATTTTCCTGCGCTGGGCATCGATGAAGCACTGACTTGGGTCTTGGCCGAACAGCACATCAGCCAAATATTGCCCTCCAGTGCGATTGAACATCTGAGCCCCTACTTCAAGGCGGCAAGAAATCGGCTGGATCGCGAGCCGCAACCCCAGAAGGGGCGCTCCTGGCTGAACAAAGTGCGAACCGTGCCGCCTACCCAGCCCTTGATTCCTCCTGCCATCGATGAAGACGTGCAGCGCATTATCTCTGAAGCGCTCATGCGCGAGCAGCAGATTGCCCTTCAGTACCGCCGCAAAGGCGAGCGCGAGGCCAAAGCCTACCAAGCCCACCCACTGGCCCTGATCCAGCGCGGTGGCATTCTCTACCTGTTCGCCCGCCTTTTCGATTACCCCAATGCCCGCCTGCTGGCGCTGCACCGGATTGAAGAAGCCACGCTACTTGACGGCCAAACCGCGCAAGCACCCGAAGGATTCGACCTCGACAGCGAATTGGCCAAAGGCCGGCTCGACTTTGGCGCCGGCGAACGTATTCAAGTCCAGCTCCGCTTTTATGACGGCAAGGGCGAGCACCTGCACGAAACCCCGTTGAGCCAGGATCAGCACATCCGGGAAGACGCCGATCCCAATACCCTGACCATTACCGCCTCCGTAGCCAATACCCCGCAGCTCCAATGGTGGCTGCTGGGGTTTGGTGGCTGCGTTGAAGTACTGGCTCCAGAATCCTTGCGACACAGTTTGACAGATACTGCTGCCAAAATGCTTGCACGTTATACGCAACCAATATCCGGCAACGCATAAACACCAGTACAGGAGCGAAAACCATGATCCGCCCTCAACCCATGCTGTACCGCTGTCCGAAATGCGGCTGGAAAGATGTGTTCGCGCCGAAAAGCGACATGCTGATTGAGAAACCTTGGGAGGCGTGCCCGAATTGTGGGGGCCATGAACTGGAGTGCAAACCTGCGGGAGCCATGGACGTGGCGGTGGAAAAGCTGAGCAAGATTTTTAGCTAGTAGGTCTGATCTGAAAGAAGAACTACGGCGCAATATTTTATCGATTAACCGGAGACAATCATATGATCCCAATGAGTCAAGCTGAGCTGGATAAGGTGCGCGATGAGTGCTATTCGATGGTTACAAAAAGGGCTTCAATATCAGCGGGTACATCTGCGATTCCCACACCGGGTATCGATATTGCAGCCGACATCGCAATTCTGATGGAGCTCATTCCGGCTATTAACCGGCAGTTCGGGCTGTCCAATGAACAGATTGAAGGATATGACCCTGCTGTAAAGCAAGTAATTTATCAGGTTATAAAAAGGGCGGGCTTGGCTCTCATTGGTGTTGAAGTTACAAAAACAGTTGTTACGCAGACCCTGAAAAAGGTCGCTGGCCGAGCCGTGACCAAGCAGGTATTGAAATTCGTCCCGTTTGTTGGCTGGGCCGCCAATGCGGCAATTGGTTTTGCGGCGATGAAATATGTCGGCAATTCACATGTCGACGATTGCTATGCAGTATGTAGGCGAATTCTTGAGGCGCAAGAGCGAGTTTGAAGTGCATTGATGTTGGAATGAATAAATTTTCATCGGCTTTTGTCAATATTTAAATTTGCGTGTGCAAGCAAATTACATAGGTGGAATGCAATGAGCGACTATATCGAGGTAAGGACAAAAAAAGATTTGGAGTTGGCTGTTAAAAATAAAGCGAAAAAAATCATAGTAAAGGGTGAGTTGGCTGAAAAAATACATAACGCGGAAAAGATAACTAAACTATCTAAACCCGCTCTAGGAGTGCTAGCTGCCGCCATAGCAGCAACGCCATTTACAGGTGGCATTAGTGGGGTGATGGCTGTTGGTGCCATAACCGCAACAACAGGAATGGCTGTTGCTACAATATTGGCGATAATGTTTCTTGGTATCGCGCTAATAATATCCATCACAGATGGATATGATAGAAGAATGACTGCAAAGGTGGGGGGCGTAGGAGAGGCAAGCATGGAGCTTACTAAGAAACAAACAATTGAATAGTTAAGAAAGAGGCGAGCGAATAGTTGAAATTTAACGCTGCTGGATGATGTGTGTAATACCTAACGCCTAATCTACATATACTTCGCGTCTAGGGTGGCAACTAAAAATAAAATGGCTGCCACCCTGGGTTGTGTTTTTTGTTCTATCTAAATAATTTTTCTTGCTTCAATTGGTTGGCCATTTTCAATCTGGATAACAAATTTACTAGGCTGGTCGTGCTTTAATAGTAGAGCCTCGCTCTGAGAGATTTGCTCCATGCCCTCCTTTGCGTAACCTTCAAGCAAACTCGTAGCTGCTTGGCACCTCCCTTTGAGAGAGTCTCTGCGTTCTTGCAATGTGCTCTCCATGTTCCAGACGGACTTGATTTCGCTGATTTCGCCAAACATGGCATCTTTGAGTTTTATACCCAGTGCTGAAAATGAATTAATGGATTTTTCTATGCTCTGCCTTCGTGCAATTTTGAGGTGAGGATTGCCAGGAAACAATGACAATACGTGCCAAGCAGCAATCCGCGTTTTCATGCATAGAGTGATGTCAGTGGTGAGTTTTTCTAGCTCTAAAATTTTTCTTCTAATATCGTTTGTAAGATCTTCTGTGCCAAATGTTTCCGTGTGCTTTACTCGTTTAACTAGCTTTTGTTTAAATTCATTTTCTAAATGACACTGAATTTCCAGAAGGTCACGTTCGCAGTTTTCTAGCTCTGTGCGTGCGGTCTCAGGGAGGTCTCCTTCTTTTATCGAAAAGTACACCTGACCTAAGTACTCATACGTGCCTTGAATTCGAGCTTTTCTCTGATTGTCGAGAAATTCAGAGATATTATTTACCTTGTTCTTAATCTCATCGAGCTTTTGGCTAATGTCTGCTAAGTGCTTTTGAGCAACCACGACCGATGCAATTTGCCATACTGCCGCTGCATTGATCATGTTCTGTAGTTTGTCAGCCTCATATAGTTTTGCTTGCTCGGTAATTTTGCCGCCACTCATGGCAAACGGACGTAGACCATTTCCATCTGTTGCTCTAACAAGATCGCCGTTTATTACCACCTCCATAAGCTTTTTCCCGTGTGCCTCTTTGGCAATCAGTATGGATGGGGCTGCCTGCAAAAGTGCATTCAGTTTTCCGATAGGTTTGCTGCATTCAAGCTCTAATGGCTTTGCATTTTCAAATGCGTCCATGTCTAGCAATGAATTGATTGTAACGAGAGGAGTTAAATGCGTTTGCCCTATTATTAGCTGGTCTGGAATGGTCTCATGAATAATAATTTGTTGAGCATCAGTCGAAACGGCTGGTTGCACATCGGTTTTTGTTTTTTCTTTATATTTACGTAATGTTACGACGAAAGTCTTAATGAACAAGACGCCAAGCAATGCTGAGGCGATCCAGATAATTGAATTCATTGATGGTATATATGGGTAGTAAAATCAGAAGTATAAACATTAACCCGAGTGTGGCCAAATTTTGGGCTGTGGGTTTTCCTGCGCGATGTGGCTGTCGGCCGTTCAGTTTTTTGAGTGCGGTGCGCAGCCATTTAACCAGCATGGCGTTGCCACTTCGCGCTGATGGCGCTCACTTCGGTTTCGCTGGCAAAATCGCCCGCGTCGGCCTTCTGCAGTGCTTGGGTGATTTGGCCGATCTGCCAAGCTTCCCGCTCGATGTAGTCACGATTAGCCTGTCCGGCCAGAAAGGATTTGCTGCGCCCGGTGGCCTTGGCTAGCGCGTTCAGTTGTGCGGACAGATCATCCGGCAAGCGCATCGCTACATCATTTCCATAACCACTCCTTCATGTATTTTGCAGGGTTGAGCACCCGTCCCTCTGGGGAGTGCACTCTGTTCCATCGAAAAATCCCGCGCAGCCCTGCGACATGGTTTGACACAGCTTCCCCATAAAATCGGTTGTAGTGCCTCTAAAAATCGGAGCATGTCATGCACCTCATTCTCGGCGTTGTTGTTGCCGTTTTCCTCTTGGCTGCCTTCAAGTCAACGGACGATTACACCATCAAAAAAATCCTCAAACGGATAGGCATGGCCCTTGCGCTGGGGATCGTGCTGATCCCGATCCTGGTCTGGGGGGCTATCAGGCTGGGGCCATTTGTACTTTTGGTGCTGGCGATTTTCCTGGCCCTTCGATGGCTGATGTCGCCGTCCAAAGAATTGTCACCCCAGGCGGAATCCAGTGTTCGGGATGAGCCACCTGCACCCGATGTTATCTCTCAGGAAGCCTGTGCAACCAAGTCATTTACTCCGACCGCCTGTGTGACTGCCCCCCGTCGGTCACGCCGCCGGCGTATGCGCTCTTCCTGCAGAGTCTGAGTGCTTGGAAGTGCTCATTGATGTTTCTGTGAAGCAAACAAGTTGATCGGTGCGGGTGGGCATGTATCGAAGAGCAAAAATCCACGAATTTGACGCGCACTGCGTCAGCGTAACGGGTTGTTGTGCAATGACGGCGTAGACCGACGTTCCAAGCGCTTGCTGCGACATGGCTTGACCTAGCCCGGTCCTAGAATGGTTTCACGGTAGCGCACCGACAGGAACACAGGTTCCTTTTGTCGATCTGCGCTGTTTGCAAACCATCTTGGATACCGGAGAAAACCATGACTACGCCATCCCAAGCCGCCGATCAATTTACCTCCAATACCGAAGTTGAGCATCAGCCTGCCTGGCTGGCAATTCAGGATGCATTGGAAAGCCTGCAGAAACGGCTGCGGATCGAGCCGATGGAAATGCTCAAGTTGTCTACGCACTTCAATTGCACCGTTCGTACAAAACTTGCGGACTGCCAGTCTTTCGGGGATGAAGGTTTTCTGCAGAAAAGCTACCTGTTCATCCTCCGCTCGGCCTTCGTTTCTGATTTCAACCAGTTCAAGAAATCCATCGCGGATCATCCGCTGCTTGAGACCATCGAAGCCACCAACCGTTTCCTTGAAATCGTCGGGGCGGACGGAATGCCTCATTCCGGTGATCTGCATGGCATTCGGGTTGATGAAGACGTTGCAGCATCGAATCTGGATTTTGTGGACAACATGGAGCGGGCCATTGAGCAATTGCTGGCGTACATCGAAAAAATCAGCAGCGAAGCGGATCAGCTCCACGACAGGCTGACGCAGTTCAAATCAGGGATGAAAGCGCAAGCCGCCTGCGTGGGGTGAGGTGACGACCAGGCTACGAACAACGGCCATTTTGTTGATTTAAGTGCATCGCCACCGGGAACCCATGCCTTATCGCCCACAGCAGATTGTGTTTACGTGCCAGAGGTGTAATTGGTACGGTGTGATTTATGCGCCGCTAGGCGGGGTTCCTGATGGATTGATGTGGGAGAAGTGCCCGAAATGTGACAGCTGGCTGCTTGTGCGTAAAGAGATTATCCATAATAGTGTTTTTTGTTGAGCTAATTATTTTAGTTGCATCCAACCCTCTATTTCTGATTCAAGCCAAGCTACGGTGTTGGGGCCGAGGCGCTTTGGGAGTGGAAATGTACTGTCGTGGTGCTTGGAATTGCAATTCATCTTGTTGTATATCGATGATCGACTTATGCCTATTTTGTTGATCAATTCTGGTAGGCGAATGAATCTGTCTGTGGCGTGAGATGGTTTCATCTTGTTTCTCCTTGTCCAACGCAGTTCAAATATCGACCGCTTGGTTGTCTATGCATGAAAATTTCTGAGCGCGTTTCTCTCTCATGCGATAGGTGTGGTCGGTAATTTTTTACACTGCGTTGGAAAGGTTTTGTTGTGGCTGTGCCTATTAAGCCGGTTGGTTACTTAATTTCACCATGACCAAATGTACGGAAGCGCTTCAGGCTTTCAGGTAATACTGCGCGGATATTGGTCTCGTTCTTGATCAGATAAGTGGCTATCCATGCCAGATTTTCGCGCATTCCAACATCATTCCGATGGATCATGCCTATTCCTACCGGGAATCCTTTTCTTTCAAGTTCAGATTTGTTGTCATTGCTGCAGCTGAAATACCCCGTTCCTTGTGTAATCTCGTTTATCCAATAGGATCCAATCCTGCTGCCTATCGTGATGTCCTGCTGTGACGCATGTCCATCGTAGAAAAATATGCAATGGTAATGAAATCCTCTTTCAGGTCCCCACTCCATAGCCCAGATATATCCCATTTCGTTCGCAAAGATACTGTTGTTTCTACGGTTGTTCATAAACCTGGAGAAATATTCACGTGCAAGCTCAGCGTTATATTGACCTTCAGTTCCTGCTCGAAAACTCAGGTCGATACGTATAGCCAGCAATCGTGATCTCTTTTGAAAAAGATGATCGATATATTTCATTGTGCTTCGAAGATTGTTGCTGTCACTGAAACTCCATGTTTGCATGGCATATTGACATTGTTCAGATAAGATAAATTTTGTTGAGTTGAACATGGTGAGCTCCTTTGTGTATGGTGAAAAAGGAGAGAGTTGACTTTGGCAAAGTATGGAGTGTTGATTGCTTGTTGGCCTTGTTATTGGCTCAGTAGCTAATGTTGTTATGCATGAATGCAATGAGATACATCATCCGTATTGGATGTAATGGTATTGATGTGGTAATGCATAATGCAATAACACTAATGTACTAATACAGAATAATACCAATACCGGAATGCAAAGCACTGCCACGTATGGCGAATTACTCCGTGCGCATCAATTGTGGCCAAGCATTTGCTAAGAAATTACTTGATTAATGCGGGTTTTGCTGCTGCTTGTCTCTCCATATAATGTACAAGTTATGCGTAAAACTTTATTCAAATAAATTATGGTCACATATCATCAAAATGAGCAGGCATAAGCATTTTTTGCCCAAGGATCATGAATTGGCAACTTGCTTGCGCACGAGTTATTAGTCAAACAGCCCCGGCGATTGTCGGGGTTTTTTTATTTTTATCAGGAGGAATTGAAATGGCACATCTCGTTGAAACCATGGCTTTCGTTCGTGAAACGCCTTGGCATGGTCTGGGCAATCAGCTGACGCCCAACCAGCCTATCGAGCGCTGGATCACCGAGGCTGGCATGGATTGGTCGATCAATCACAGTCCGGTGCTGTTTAACGTCGCAGGCGAAGAAGATCTGCATATCCGGAATCATTCCGATTCGAAAGTGCTGTACCGATCTGACACGCTGGCTCCGTTGTCGGTGGTGTCAAACCGCTATCAGGTCGTTCAGCCGGAAGAGGTGCTCCACTTCTACAAGGATCTGGTGGAGGCTGGCGGGTTTGAGCTGGAAACTGCTGGTGTACTCAAGGGCGGGAAGAAGCTCTGGGCATTGGCCCGTACCGGGCAGGAAGCACTGGTCAAGGGAGGGGATCGCGTCAAAGCCTACCTACTTCTGGCTACCAGTTGCGACGGAACGCTTTGCACGACGGCGCAGTTCACCTCAGTTCGGGTGGTCTGCAACAACACCCTACAGATGGCCGTGGCGAATTCTTCCGGCGCGGTAAAGGTGCCACACTCGACCAAGTTCGATCCGCAAGCCGTCAAGGAGTCGC
This sequence comes from Formivibrio citricus, assembly GCF_900115065.1. Lineage (GTDB taxonomy): Bacteria > Pseudomonadota > Gammaproteobacteria > Burkholderiales > Chitinibacteraceae > Formivibrio > Formivibrio citricus. The sequence continues at coordinate 100,346 of NZ_FOVE01000009.1, forward strand.
TGGGAATTGGCTTGTCAGCCTGGGACAGCTTCATCGGCAATATTCGCGATCTGGCCAGCCGTCCGGTATCCGGACTGGAGGCGACGCAGTTCTTCAGTGATGTGCTAGATGAACAGGTTCTGGATATTGAGGGAGGCCCGACATCCAAGGCGATGCAGCAGGTCACGGCTTTATATAGTGGCACCGGAATGGGCGCATTACTGCCTGGGGCTCGCGGTACGGCTTGGGGCTTGCTCAATGCGGTGACTGAATATGTGGATCACCAACGCCGCGCGCGCAGTCAGGATTACCGGCTCGATTCCGCCTGGTTTGGGCAAGGGGCGCAGATCAAGCAGAAGGCGCTGGATTCGGCTATCCAGCTGATCGCGTAGTTGGCTGTACGCTTTGATGGAGAGGCGAGCAGCCAGCCCGTTCGTTATGACAAAGCCGATGAAGTGAGGCATAGTTATGGCGAATAAAATCGTTACTGGAGCGCGACATGCTGACCGTATCGCTACCGATTGAAATTGAAAACGCCGTGCTTTCAGCTGCGCATCGTCACGGGCAAAGCGTGGATGAATTTGTGGCATCTGTATTCCAGGATGCGCTGATGCTCGAAGAGGACCGGGCCAGACTGGATGCGGTTTTGTCCGGTCTGCCTGTTGTGCCGCATGAAGCTGCGGATGCCTGGCTGGCCAAACTAGCTGCCGGAGAGGCCGGACCGTGCCCGCACTGAACTGGCATCCCGATGCTCTGCGCGATGTCGAGCGCTTGTATCACTTCCTCGCTGAAAACAGTCCGCACTCAGCCCAACGGGCAGTTGAAGCGATCAGACAGGCGGCCAAGGAGTTAGCAGAATCGCCAGGAATCGGCGTGCCCTTGGCAGAGTTCCGTCAATTCCCCGCCCGCTTTGGCCGATCAGCTTATGTTCTTCGCTACGCCGTTCTGGATGATGGTTCCGTACTGATAGTCCGAGTCTGGCATTCACGGGAAGATCGCCCCGCATAATCCCGCTTACGCGGCATTTGTTTGATCAATCTTTAAAGAAGCCCCGCCCAGTTCTCACTGGCGGGGCTTTTTCACGTCTGGAGGTTTTATGAACAATCGAAGCAACGTAGTCCGTCTGGTTTCCACCCAAGGCATGAGCCGTGAACAATGGCTGGCTGTCCGACGCGGCGGGATCGGTTCATCTGATGCCGCTGCCGCTATCGGTTTGTCTCCCTACAAGTCAGCCTTGGAGTTGTGGCTGGAGAAGACCGGTCGCAAATCCGCCGATGATTTTTCTCAATCGGAAGCAGTGTTTTGGGGTACGACACTGGAAGCCATCATTGCTAATGTCTACGCCAATCGCACCGGTAACAAGGTGCGGCGGGTGAATGCCGTTCTGCAGCATCCCGATCATCCGTTCATGCTGGCCAATCTGGATCGCGCAGTCGGTGCTGATGGGGTGTTGGAAGTTAAAACCGCGGGCGGGCATTCCGCCAAGTTCTGGGAAGACGGGGTGCCGGAGCATTATCAATGCCAAGTGATTCATCAACTAGCGGTAACAGGTAAGGCTTGGGCAGATGTGGCGGTGCTGATCGGTGGGCAGGATTTCCGGATCTATCGGATTGAGCGCGATGAGTCGCAGATTGCCGATCTGATTGAGCGGGAAACTTTGTTCTGGGGGATGCTCGAGTCGGATGTTCAGCCTGCTGTCGATGGCTCGGAATCTTCCGGTTCGGCGTTGGCGTTTCTGTATCCGCGTGATTCCGGTATCGAGCTGGATTGCTCGGAATCGGCGGAGCTGAATGCGCTGTTTACCCGGTTGTTGCAGGTACGGGCCGATCTGGGTGAACTGGAACGGTCGGAATCCTTGCTGCGCCAGCAATTGCAATCGGCAATGGGTGAAGCCACGGCAGCCCGTTTTGTCGGTGGCCGGATTTCATGGAAATGCGCCAAGGACAGTACCCGCTTCGATATGACGCGTTTCCAGACCGATCATCCCGACTTGGTCAATCAATATCAGCAGATCAGTCCAGGCTCTCGACGTTTTCTGGTTCAGGTCGATAAACCCAAACCTCAACTCTCTCCCCAGCAGCAGGCCGCGTAAATCGCGGCCTGTTTGCTTTTATGCCGTCGGTTTCTGGGTGGCATGTCTCGTGTGCTGATTTCAAACGTAGGAGGATTTCAAATGATCAAAGGTCTTGCGATAACCCCGCCTGTCATCGGGCGGATTTCCATCGGGCGCGTCGTTGAACGTAACGGCAAACGCCTGCCAGAGAAGGATGACTGCTTTACCATCACCAGCCAGGTTCAAGGCCGGGATGGCTGGATGCTGCACCCTTTGCATAATCACTATGCCGAAGCAACCGACAACAAACTGCGTGCCATTCCGGTTCGGTTGTTGTTCAACGATACCGATCTCAATCTGCGCGCCGAATATTCGGTATTCGATCGTCAGACTGGCAGGCCGGTGTGTGTCGGTAATGGTCAAACGGCAAAACGCAGTGAGGACACTGGGGTATCGGAACTGGAATGTCCCGGCCCACAAGGCTGCGCATTCGGGCAGAAGGCCGGCTGCAAGCTGTATGGCCGTCTCAATGTCCAGATCGACGGACAGGAGGATGAGCTGGGTTCGTTCATTTTCAGAACCACGGGTTACAACTCAGTGCGTACCTTGGCGGCCCGCTTGCGGTATTTCGAGGCCGCCTCGGGCGGAAACACCAAGCACCTGCCGCTGATGTTGAAACTGCGCGCCAAAAGCACGACGCAATCGCATCGGGCGCCGGTGTTCTATGTCGATCTGACCCTGCGCAATTCCGATACCTTGGCCAGTGCCGTGAAGTTTGCGCGGGATGAGGCGCAACAACAGGCTGAAGCTGGAGTGGAAACGGATCGCTTGGAAGATGCCGCTCGTCTTGCGCTGGCTAACGGCGTCTTCGAAGACAGCGAAGAAGAAGCGCCGGCCATTGTGGAAGAGTTTTTCCCGGAAACGCAGGAGGCGACTTCGTCTCCTTCGGGCATCCAGGAGACACAAAACCACGGGGCCGATCTGCCGGTTTCCAGTCCAGCAACCGGCTCTCCCCATGTTCGCCAGAATCGGGTGACGCCGCGATTGGGCCGTCATGCGACAGGAGGTGCGCCATGAATCAGAATGGTCCGATTGATTACCTGGTGAGCTTTGCCATCTGCTTTGCACTCGGCGCGCTGTCCGTTCAGCTCCTGCAAAGAAGGTCTTCTGCGCCTGCGCCGAATCAACCGAAAGGACTTGAATCTGGAGGTATCCATGATGCCGGCACTGCAACACCGTGAAGCCCGGAGTCCGAGCGCAGTTTTTCCGGAATCGGCCTGGCAACTTCAACAGGCTGCCATTCATGCCTCTTCCTTGTGGGACGGGTTTACCCATCGACGGAATTCCGATGATCTGTTCCATTGCTGGGGCATGGGAGGGATTGAGCTGCATGACCGGATGGCAGAACTGGCCGTTCTGGACATGCAGTTGTGCGAAGCGCTGTATCAGGTGTGTGCTTGCGGATTCCCTGGCGTTTACACCTATGAGGTGACCGAAGCACTGGGCGATGCCATTGCTCTACATTTGCTCTCGACCGGTCAATTTCCGACCGATACCGAGTGGCAATGCGCTTTGGGTGAACTGGCGCTGGAGTTTTTTCAGCGCGGCGATCCGGAGGATCTTCCTGAGATTCGTGCCGTGTTGAGGCGTTTTCTGCCGGACTGGGCCAAACGGCTTTGCCCGAACTGAGTTATTCCTTCCTTCTGTCTTCTGCTTCTTTCTATTTCCACCCGCCCCGTTCTGTCGATGACAGGCGGGGCTTTTGCATTCAGGAGTCCTTATGAAAATTCATGCCCAAGCCCATCTGTTTCTAACCGATGGCCGCAGCAACAAGGAATACCACATCGAGCTGGGCGAAGTGGCCGACGGCTTTGTGGTCAATTTCCGCTTTGGTCGTCGCGGGGGTACGTTGACCAGTGGCACCAAGACCGTCTTGCCGGTCGATCTGGAACAAGCCCGCAAAATCTACAACAAGCTGCTCCAGGAAAAAACTTCCAAAGGCTACACCCCGGAAGCGTCCGGTACGCCGTATCAGGCAACAACACTAGCGGAGCGCCAGACGGGCTTTGTTCCGCAGTTGCTCAATCCGGTTTCCGAACAAGAAGCCATGAACTATCTCGTGCATCCGCTTTGGGCGGCGCAGGAAAAGATGGACGGTGAACGTCGCGCGGCGCACACCAGAAACGGGAAAGTGATCGGTGCGAACCGCAAGGGCTTGCAGGTGCCGTTGCCGCAATCGCTGGCTCATGAGTTGCAGGCCATTGCCGTACAGCATGGAGAAATCCACGTCGATGGCGAACTGATCGGCGAGCAGCTGCATGTCTTCGATCTGCATGTTCATCGCGGTCGGTCGGTTCATGCCCTGCCTTGGCTGGAACGCATGCGTCTGGCTGAAGTGACGCTGGCGGGGTGTCGGCATCTCAAGACGGTTGCCGTAGCCACCGGTGCCGCTGACAAACAGCGCCTGTGGCAACAGGTCAAAACCGCGCGCGGCGAAGGCATCGTGTTCAAGCGCGTGGATTGCCCGGTAACCGAGGGGCGTCCGAATAGCGGGGGAGATTGGCTGAAATTCAAATTCACCGAATCGGCGAGTTGCTGTGTGGTGGCAATCAATCCCGGCAAACGCAGTGTGCGATTGGGGGTATTTGAACTCAATGCCAAAGGCCGGCATCTGATTTCGGTCGGCAATGTGACCATTCCGCCCAATCACGCCATTCCGGCTTCCGGTGACATTGTGGAAGTGGAATATCTGTACGCTTATCCGGGCGGCAGTTTGTTTCAGCCGGTTTATCGCGGAAAGCGCAGTGATTTGGATAGTGCAGCTTGTACGGTTCAGCAGTTGAAATTCAAACCTGAATCCAGTGAAAACGAGGATGTCTGAATCACCGCCACCAACCAAAACGCCATAGAGCCGGGAATCCCCGGCTCTTCATATTTAGGAAAGGACGTTATATGGAACAGCAAAAATATCGGCTGGTTCAGCCGGGAAGTCTAAATCGAGACCCTATTTACACCCGCCTGCTGGCGCATCACTTTGGAATGGGGATCGGATTGGGAATGAGTAACGAAACCGCCACACCATTCACGAGCAGGGAAAGCATTCCACTGGAATCGGCAGAATCCTGCCGCTCTGATCCTGCGCGTAGTACGGACATCGAGCCAATCGCGGCTGAACCGGTTCATTCCGCCGGGCAGCAAAGGGAATGCATTTCGCCCCGGCCTTATCCAGTATTGCCGGCTGTGACGGCTATCGTTACGGGCGTACTGGTGGGGCATGGTATTAAATGCTTGCTGGAATGGCTGCGGGAAAGATAATTCATAAAACGGGAGTAGGATTATTGCTGGGTGGGGATGGTTGTGATGAAGAATTATGCTGAATTATAAATTTCACTTAACTTCCTGCTTCCGTTTTTATTGGTGTGTCGATGGGGCTCGGTTTGGTTTTTGCTGTGGTGGTGCCCGCCTCCTCTTTGGGAGATCATGATTTTTGTTGGTGCGGGTGTTGTGACGATATTCTTTATGCTTAATCTAAGCTTGGAAAGTGTTAAGTACGGATGTTTGTTGTGTTTGCTCCGAGTAATATATACTTGAAACATCCAATAAAAATACTTGATCCTAAACATAAATATGCACTATAACTACTAAAACAACTCTAGAGATGGTGGCGCGCTGTGAGAACCGGTGATGATTTTTTTAAGGTGATTGGTCGTGATAAATGTGGTTGGCGTTTAGAGAATTGGTTGTGGGCTCGATTGAGTAGTCTAGGTATGAGCTCCTTGAGATTTAATGCGCCTGGGTCGAATGATGATATGGCTAGCTACATCAAATTCAATAATGTGAATATTGATGGGCTTTTGCAGGAATATGATAATAATGTTGCACTATTGCCGGAGTCGACTCTTGCGTGGATTGTTGATGATGAATGGCAATTTAAATGGATTTCCAATAAGTCCGGAGTAATGTTGTTTCCGGACTCTTATAAATTAAAGTCAAATGAAAAATCAATTTTAGTTTTGGATTTGATGAGCCGTGCTGATAAGACGATTGAGGTGAATAAATATAAATTAGAGTGGGCGCGGCAGGTGGAGCAAGATAAAAAATATATGTGGTTATTTGATGGTGATGAAAAAGCTAAGATAGCTATGTTGGTTGATTGGGTGAGAAAAAACTCTCACTTATTGCTAAATTGGCGATTGATTGAATGTCTGAGTTTAAATGCCAAGTCTGAAATATTGATATTTTTTAATTTGACTCTGCAGCCTAGTGAGGTGCAGTTGTGCTTTAGCTCGGTCAAAAAACGATGGAGTCAAGAAAAATATCGAAACAGCCTTAAGGGTAAAAAGCAGTGTAACGTTGTTTTGACAGAAAAAAGCCTTAAGCGGTTGGACGCTATGGCGGATAATTATTTATTGAGTCGCGCGCAAGTTTTGGAAATTTTGATTAGGTTCGAGTCGGAGCAAAAGCGCTACATCTCAGAGTGGGTCAAGATTGCAAAAGGTCCAGATACGGAATAACTAGCAAACCTTCGAAGTGGCAATTAATTTACAAGCGCGGGCAGGGGTTCTTTTTTAATGTGTCAAGGTAATCCGCCCACCACTGCATCATGGTGCGGCGTTCGTCCAGGTACTGTGCGCGATGATAGGCGGCACGAATTTTGTCACGAGGTGCGTGCGCAAGTTGGCGCTCAATTACATCGGGATCAAAATTCTCTTCGTTCAAAATGGTGGAGGCAAGCGCTCGGAATCCGTGGGGGCAGTGGATGCCTTTGTAGCCCATGCGCCCTAATGCATAACCCAGCGTGTTCTCGCTTATCGGTTTGTTAGCATCGGTCTGTGCAGGAAACAGCAAGGAAAATCGTCCGGTTAGAGGACGTAGCTGCTCCAGCAGAGCTAGTGATTGACGAGACAGAGGGACAATATGTTCGTTACGCATCTTCATGCGTTCCGCCGGAATTCTCCATTCTGCACGTTCAAGATCAAATTCTTCCCATCTTGCCCCCCGTAGTTCCCCTGGCCGTACAAAGGTGTATGCCAGTAGGTGCATGGCCAGCTTGTTCTGGATATGCAGCGGTTCAGCTTCAAGACGACGGAAAAACTCAGGCAGCTCTGATCGAGGCATGGCAGGGCGATGTTCCACTTTAACTGCAGAAACCACCCCGACTAGATCCGCAGCTGGATTGTTGAATGCGCGTCCCGTTTGGATTGCGTAACGAATTACTGCAGATATCCGCTGCAAGACGCGGGCTGCGGTTTCTACAGCGCCACGCTTCTCAATTTTTTTTATGACGCGAAGAATGATTGGCGCAGAGATTTCGGTTACTGGTAATTTTCCCATTTCCGCAAACACGTCTTTTTCGAGCGAGTCGAGTATTCGGTCGGCATGATCGTCACTCCATCTGGCGCGCTTGGTTTTGTGCCACTCGCGGGCAATGATCTCGAAGGTGTTTGCAAACTTCTCTTGGTTCCCGATTTTGTCTTGCTTGCGCTGGTCGCTGGGGTCTGTGCCTGTGGCCAGTAGTTCGCGCGCAGCATCACGTTTTTTGCGGGCGTCTGCGAGTCCCGTGACTGGGTATTCCCCAAAAGACAGCATGCCTGCTTTGCCGTTTGGTCGAGTGTATTTAAAGCGCCAAAGCTTTGATCCGTTTGCCTTTATTAGCAAAAACAGCCCGTTCCCATCGAACAAACTCAGGTCTTTGTTGGCTGGCTTAACCGTGCGGCATTGAACATCGGTCAAAGGCGCGATTTTCTTGGGCATGGCGTCACCCCATGTTTTGGGTATACGAAAAAGACTGCATAAGTATATCTTGCGCTTTTTGTATACCAAAAACTAGTGGATGGCATGGGCTTTGGTTGGACTGCTTTGGCAAACAAAAAACCCGCAAAGCCTTAAGCTATGCGGGTTTGATGGACTTGCTTGGACTGCTTTGTACTCTATTCTGGTGCCCGGGGTCGGACTCGAACCGACACGCCTTTCAGCGGGGGATTTTGAATCCCCTGCGTCTACCGATTTCGCCACCCGGGCAGAGGGTGGCAATTATCCACGAGTGGCCTGTGGCTGGCAACAGGCTGTGCGCTAATTATTTTCGGCTGCTTTTTTCAGTTCCAGCGCCCGTTCGTAAAGCGCGTTGCGCGGGGCCCCGGAAATTTTCTGGGCCAGCGCCACGGCTTGTTTGAGCGGGAGCTCGGCGACGAGCGGCGCAAGCAGGCTGTCGTGCTCGGCGATGTCCTGTGCTTCGGCGGGCGGGGCGGCATCGACGACCAGCACGATCTCGCCGCGTTGCTGGTTGGAATCGCTTTTGACCCAGTCGGTCATCTCGCCCAGCGGCAGGCGGCGGATGGTTTCGAAGGTCTTGGTCAGTTCGCGCGCCAGAACGGCTTCGCGCTCCGCGCCGAACACGGCGGCGAGGTCGTCCAGGCAATCGGCGATGCGGTGCGGCGCTTCGTAGAAGACGGTAACCCAATGCGCATCCTTGAGCCCGTCCAGCACTTCTCGGCGCTGGTTGCTCTTGGGTGGCAGGAATCCGTAGAACAGCGTGTGTGGCGCGGTGAAGCCGGCGGCGCTGAGTGCGGCAGCCAGCGCCGATGCGCCCGCGACGGGAACGACCGGGATGCCTGCGGCATGCGCTGCGGCGGCGAGCAGTGCGCCGGGGTCGGAAATGGCGGGCGTGCCGGCATCGGAGACCTGCGCGATGGCCTCTCCGGCCTGCATGCGCGCGACGAGTTTCTCGGCCATGCCTCGCTCGTTGTGTTCGCGCAGGCTGATCATCGGTGTGGAGATGCCGAAGTGTTTCAACAGGTGCCCGGTGACGCGCGTATCTTCGGCGGCGACCAGGTCGGCTTGCTTGAGAATTTCAACGGCGCGTGGCGTCATGTCATCAAGATTACCGATTGGTGTGGCGACCACATATAATGTGGACTTCCTGATCGGTTGGGGCTCGTTATGCACGCTGGCGCTCTCCTGAATGGCCTGTCGCGGTTGCGCGGTCTGGCTTGGTTGAAATGCGGTCTTGCGGCGCTACTATACGGCGCGCTGGTGTGTGGCGCCAGTGCGCAACCCGCTGTGCCTGCACCGGATAGCGGACGCTTTGTTGCGCTTATCCTGCCGGGCAAGAGCAAGGCACTCAGGCCGGCCACCGAGGCGATCAAGTCCGGCGTACTGGCTGCCGCGCGGGCTCATGGCGGGGCGGATGCCCTGCCCGTGCGCATATTCGAAACCGGCGATGCCGAAGAAGAAACGCTGTCGATGTTCAACCTCGCCAAGAGTCAGGGCGCAGCGGTGGTGATTGGTCCGCTGACCCGCAGCGCGGTGAATTACCTGGCGGATTCCGCCGATTTCTCCATCCCCGTGCTGGCGCTCAACAGTTTCGATGAAGCCACGTTGCGCCGCCCCAAACTCTACAGTTTCGGTCTGTCGATCGAGCTTGAAGTGCAGCAGATCGTGCGGCTGATGCGCAACCGCCAGGTGGCAGCGCCGGCAGTGCTGGTTTCGCCGGGGCCGCTGTCCGCGCGCATGGCGCAAGCTTTTGCCGAGGCGTGGAGCGAGGGGGGGGGCGCTGTACCCGTGCAAATCGAGGTCAAGCAGCCGCGTGCCGAGGCTGCTGCGCTGCAGGCCAAACTGAAAGGTGCGGACGCGGTGTTCTTCGCTTCCGACGGTCGCCGTGCCAGCCTGCTGCGCCCCTACCTGCCTGCAGCGCTGCCCTGCTATGCCACTTCTCAGATAACAGTTGGCCGCGCGGTGCCGGTTGATCTTTCCGGCGTGAACTATGTGGAAATGCCCTGGCTTGCCGAGCCGGACACCCCGGAATATGCCGTTTATGGCCGTCATCGCTCGCCGTCGGGCGATATAGAGCGCCTGTTCGCGCTTGGCGTCGATGCCTGGCGCTTGGCCGATGCGCTGGCTGGTGGGCGTAGCGTGACCGATCTGGAGGGCTTGACCGGGCGCCTGACGCTGTCGTCCGACGGAACGGTCGTGCGCGAACTGGCGCCGCGGGTCGCGACTGTGCGCCATGCCGTACCGCCATCCTCCCAAGCCGCATCCGGAACCGCTGAGCGATGAATTTGCGCGGGGTCGCAGCGGAAACGGCCGCAGCCGATCATCTGGCCCGGACCGGGCTCAAAATCGTGGCCCGCAACTGGCGCTGCCGCCACGGCGAGCTCGATATCGTGGCGCGCGAAGGCGCTACGCTGGTGTTCGTCGAGGTGCGCCAGCGGGCGACATCGGGCTTCGGCGGCGCTGCGGCCAGCATCAATGCTGCAAAACGCGCTAAACTCGTGGCTGCAGCGCAGGCTTACCTGCAAACTCTGCCGAATGTGCCGCCCTGCCGTTTCGATGCGGTATGCTTCGATGGCCGGGAAATGGTTTGGCTGAAGAACTGCATTGATATGGATTGAAGCAGGAAACAAAATGGATTTGATTCAACGCATGCAGGGGCATTTCGCCGAAAGCATGACGGCCCAGCAGGTGGCCATGGAAACCCTGTCGCCACTGGTCGCGACAGCCGCCGAACGCATGGTCCAGACACTGGTGGCCGATGGCAAGCTGCTGCTTTGCGGCAACGGCGGTTCGGCCGCGGATGCGCAGCATTTCGCAGCCGAGATGGTGGGACGCTTCGAGCGCGAGCGTCCCGGTCTGGCCGCAATTTCCCTGACGACCGATACCTCGGCGCTGACGGCGATTTCCAACGATTACGATTACGACCTGATTTTTTCCAAGCAGGTACATGCTTTGGGACGCGCCGGCGACATCCTGGTGGCGATTTCCACGTCCGGCAATTCCGCCAATGTCGTTGCCGCCATCCACGCCGCACATGACCGGGGCATGAGCGTGATTGCCCTGACCGGCAAGGAGGGCGGGCTGATCGGCGATATCCTGTCCGGGGACGATGTCCACCTTTGCGTTCCGGTCAAACGTACCTGCCGCATCCAGGAAGTCCATATCACCATCATCCACGCCCTGTGCGATGCGGTGGATTACATGCTGCTCGGAGGAGAGTGAAATGAAAAAACTGATCGTTGCCCTTGTAACCGCCTCGTTTCTGTCGGCTTGCGTTCCGCTTGTGTTTGTCGGCGGCGCGGCGCTCGGCCTGTGGGTCGGTTCCGATCCACGCAAGCCGGAAGTGATTAAGCGGGATTTCGATCTGGGTGCGCAACTTTCCGAGCGCATCATCGATACCTACAAGGAACGCGCACACGTCAATGTGAGCGTGTTCAACGATCTGGTGCTGCTGACCGGTGAAGTGCCAGACGCTGCGGCCAAGCAGCAGGTCGAGCAGTTCGCCTGGCAGATGAAGCACCGCCCCCGCAATGTCTACAATGAGTTGGTGGTGGCTGCGCCGTCTTCAGTGACTGCCCGCGCCAACGACAGCCAGATCAGCGCCCGCGTCAAGACCGCAGTGCTGGCCGATGCGGGTGACGCTTCTGCCGTGCATGTCATGATCGTTACCGAGCGGCAGGTGGTCTACCTGATGGGGATCGCCAAGCCTGCGCTTATCGAACGCGCGGCCAAGGCCGCGAGCAAGGTGAGCGGGGTGAAGCAGGTGGTCAAGCTGGTCGAGGTGGAGCCGGCCAAACCCGGCCAAGCCAACTGAACAAAGGTGGCTGCGGCCCCGCGTCAACAAGGGAGATCCCTTGGCTGAGTCGGGGAGGCGCAGCCGCCATCATTCCAATACGCAATAATGGGCAGCCATGGAAAGAAAATACGCCAGTTGCCAGAGTGCGTAACGAGACCTTACGAGTCACTCGCCAACTGGGCCGGACGATCTGGAAAAAATGGAGTGGCCATCACCGACGAAGTTTCGTGAAACCAAGATGTGTTGCTTCAAACTGCAGGGTGAGCGAGTAATGGCACGAGACTTTGATCGCCAGTGGAAAGGTGAGGGAGCTCGACCCTGCTCCGATTCGCGCCACAAAGCCAAATATGATTACTGAGCTTTTGCATGGACTGCCCGCGTCGATTTCGCGGCAATCATCTTCTGTACGGCATCGAAAACCTCTGCGGCGCGAAATGCGTTGTTGTGGTTTTCTCCGTTCAATATCTGGAACTCGGCATTAATTTTTCTTGCCTGGAGTGCCTGAATATAGGATTCGGCGATCTCCGGGAAGGTGTTGCTGTCATTGCGGCCGGTTAGTGCAATGACATGGGTTGCCGGATCGATTTTATTCACCCATTTCATGGGGTCTTCGCTGTTATACCACGGCCTTTTCCCTCCCCCCGACCTCCATTGTGCCAAGTTGCACGGGCAGGCGACCAGAACGGCTGCATCCAGCAGACCGGGGTTCATACCCATGATCAGAGCGGAAGTTGCTGCGCCGCCTGAATGACCGATGGCGATGACCTTGCCGGGTTTGAACTTGTCGCGCAGATGCTGGATGGCTGCAGCCACTTCCTTAATGTTCTCTTTGGTGTAGTGATCGTATCGCTGGCGTAGCGGTTCGCTGGAGGTGGAAATTTCGCCGCTGCCGTCCGGATAACCGGGACGGACCAAGGCGATGGATAACAAGTTGGCCGCAGAAAATTTTTCGGCGGCTTTTCGGGCGATGGGAAAGTGGTAATCGGCCGGCCCACCGCTAGAAACGTCACCATGCAGCCAGACCAGCATGACCTCGGGCGCGGAGCTGCCATATCGGCGCATACGCAGGCACTGTTCATGGCCGCTGACGTTTTGTTCGAAGTCGGGGGCTTTGCATGCCTCGGCAACGGCGAAGTGGGAGAGCGCAAGCCAGAGCGTCGCGGCCAACAAGCGGTAATAACGCAGCGCAGAGACGGCTTTCATGTGAGCTCCTGTGTTTTTGAGCGGAAAATCATCCAAGCCAATAATCCCCCGCCAACCCCGCAAACACAATCGCTCCGATCCGGTTGTTGGCCAGAAACGCGGCAAAGCAGGCAGCGGGTTCGCGGTGGCGAATCCGGCGGTGTTGGTCGAATGCCAGCAACAGGCCCGCGACCAGTCCGGTGAAGTAAACCGGGCCACGTCCGTTCGATATGCCGATCCAGACCATCAACCCCAGGAACGCAGCATGGCAAGCCAGTACGGCGGCAACGTCGAAGCGGCCGAAGGTAATCGCCGAGGTCTTGATGCCGATTTTCAGGTCGTCTTCACGGTCGACCATGGCGTATTCGGTGTCGTAGGCCACGGTCCAGAACACGTTGGCGAGTAGCAGCCACCATGCCAGTGCCGGCACGCTGCCCGTCTGCGCCGCGAATGCCATCGGAATGCCGAAGCCGAATGCAATGCCGAGATACGCTTGCGGAATCGCGAAGAAGCGCTTGAAGAACGGGTAGCTGGCCGCGAGCAGTACGGCGGGGATCGAGAGCTGCAGCGTCAGCCGGTTGAGCGGCAAGATCAGCAGGAATGCAGCGATGGCGAGTGCGGCGGCGAGCCAGAGCGCTTCGCGCGGGGCGATTTCCCTGGCGGCGAGCGGGCGTGCCTGGGTGCGGGCGACGTGGCCGTCGAAATCGCGGTCGGCCCAGTCGTTGATCGCGCAACCTGCCGAGCGCATCAGGAAGGTGCCGAGTACGAAGATCAGCTGGATCAGCGGATCGGGGCGCCCGTTGCTGGCGAACCACAGCCCCCAGAGCGTGGGCCAGAGCAGCAGCAGGGTGCCGATGGGTTTGTCGAGCCGCATCAGGCGGATGTAGGCGGAAAGGCGTTGTCGAATCAATTTGGAACTCTCACCACTGAGTCACAGAGCCAGGGAGAAAACCATGATTGATGGTACTGCGAGCTGTGCTTCTGTGCATGATTCTCTGTGTCTCTGTGGTTCAAACGGTTTTGGGGTTTGTTGCGGGCAGAAACACCTCGGTTACCAGCAACCGGTCGCGCCCGGAAAAAAACACTGAACGCCGCGCCCACAACCGTGGCGGCAACGGGCCGGCTGCGAGTTTGGCCCTGCGCCAGAGTGGATGCCGGCGATCCACACGGCACCAGGCGAGCGGCGAGCGGGTAATGGTCGGATCGGCAAACAGCAGCGCGCCGAGCGGGCGCGATCCCGTACGTTCCAGCAGATGAAAACCGCCGCGCAAGGCTTGGCGCGGGGTCGCGCTGTGGGCAAAGACCAGCGGCACGTCGCCATCCAGCAGCAAAACCTCGCGGACGGCAGCGAATGCCTCAGGTCGTTGCAGACGGAGTTCACATAGCTCGTCGCGCACCGGGCGTTGCCAGCCTTGCCGCAACACGCGGACTCGAAGCGCCGGAAAGGATTTTTTCAGGCGCGCGGTGAGCGACCCGGCTTCGGTTAGCCATGGGTGCAAGGCGCGCGGCGCCAGGCAAAGCGGATGGCGCCAGAAGTGTGGTCTGGACATGGCCGGCATTATGCCACGCCTGCCGGGCGCGGTTTTGTTCGACAAGTCCGGTAGAATGGCGGCTTCAAGTGGCAGGCAATTCGACATGAAATATCTGGACGAAATTCGCAAGAACCTGGCCGAGCGCCGCGAGCAGGGGTTGTTCCGCCAACGTTCCGAACTGGAAACGCTGCAAGGTGCGCATATCCGTGTCGATGGCAAGGAATACATCAATTTCAGCAGCAACGATTATCTGGGGCTGTCGTCCAATCCCGAACTGATCGCGACCGCTCGGGCGGCGGCCGCGCACTGGGGCGTGGGCAGCGGGGCTTCGCATCTGGTGTGTGGGCATTTTTCCGCACATGAAAACTTCGAGCGCGATTTCGCCCGCTTTGTCGGCAAGCCGGCCGCGCTGTCTTTCTCGACCGGTTACATGGCCAACCTCGGCGTAATCAGTGCACTGGCCGGTCGCGGCGATGCCGTGTTTGCCGACAAGCTCAACCATGCTTCGCTCAACGATGCCTGCGTGCTGTCCCGCGCCGAGTTCAAACGCTATCCCCACAACGACATGGCTGCGCTGGAGCGCTTGTTGTCGGCGAGCACGGCATCGCACAAGCTCATCGTCAGCGACACAATCTTCAGCATGGATGGCGACATCGCGCCGCTCAAGGAACTGCTGGCGCTGGCCGAGCGCTACGATGCGCTGCTGTATCTCGACGATGCGCACGGCTTCGGCGTCCTGGGCAACGGGCGCGGGGCGCTGGCCGAGTTCGGGCTGTCTTCGCCTCGCCTGATCTATCTGGCGACGCTGGGCAAGGCAGCCGGCGTGTCTGGCGCCGCCGTCGCGGCGGAGCTGGACATCATCGACTGGCTGATCAATGCCGCTCGTTCCTATATCTACACCACGGCCGCGCCGCCGCTGCTGGCGGAAACGCTGTCGAAGAGTCTGGAGCTGATCGCCGAAGAAAACTGGCGCCGCGAACATCTGCAGCGCTTGGTGGCGCTGTTCCGCGAAGGCCTGTCGGACCATGCCGCGCGTCTGATGGAATCCAGTACGCCGATCCAGCCGGTGCTGGTCGAAACCAATGCCCAGGCCCTGCGCATGTCGGCCGCGCTCAAGGAGGCCGGTTTCTGGATCGCCGCGATCCGCCCGCCGACCGTGCCGACGCCGCGCCTGCGCGTGACACTGACCGCCGCGCACAGCGAGGACGACGTCAAGAATCTCGCCGCCTGCCTGCGCAAACTGCTGGAGGAAGCCGCATGAACCTGCATGTCGAAACCTTCGGGCGAGGCCCGGATGTGGTGCTGCTGCATGGCTGGGGAATGAACGGCGCGGTCTGGAAACAGACCGTTGAACGGTTGGCCGGTGAATACTGTCTGCATGTCGTCGATCTGCCCGGCCATGGCCGTAGCCCGGCCATCGAACCCGCATCTCTGGAGAAATGGGCCGAGGCGCTGGATCGGGCCTTCCCGCTGCCGGTGCATGTGCTGGGCTGGTCGCTCGGCGGCGAGCTGGCGATGCAGTGGGCATTGTCGGCGCCGCAAAAAATCCGCTCGCTGTCCCTGATCGCCTCCACACCCTGCTTTGCCCGGCGCGACGACTGGCCCTGTGCCATGGCGGCCGACACGCTGGCGCAGTTTTCGGTGCAGTTGCTGCAGGACTGGCGCGGCACGCTCAAGCGCTTCATCGGGCTGCAGGCGATGGGCGATGCCGCCGCCCGCGCCGTGGCGCGCGAATTGACGCAGGATCTGTTCGGTCACGGCGAACCGCAATTGGCAGCGCTGGAGAAGGGGCTTGAAATCCTGCGCGATGCCGACTTGCGTTCACGCGTGAACGAAATTGCTTGCCCGACGCTGCTGCAGTTCGGCGACAAGGACATGCTCTCGCCGATCAAGGCCGGGGAGTGGCTGGCAGCCACCTTGCCGCATTCCAGACTGGTCGTGCATGCCGGTGCGGCACATGCGCCGTTTCTCTCGCATCCGGATGCTTTTGTTTCCGCTCAGCGGGAGTTCTGGGCCGGAATGTAAAACGCCCTCCGGTGGAGGGCGTAGTGCAGGCATTCCCTGATGGATTATTGCTCCGATTCCATCTTCGGAGCCCGCTCCATCAGTTCGGCAAGCACGTCACGCGGCGGTGCCTGTTCAAACAACAAGCGGCACACGGCGCGAGTGATGGGCATGTCGATGCCCAGCTTCCCGGCCTGATCGCGCACTTCGCGCGCGGTCGGTACACCTTCGGCTACGTGCCCCAGACTGTGCAGAATATCGTCCAGACCTCGCCCTTCTGCCAGCATCAGACCAACCCGCCGGTTGCGCGACAAGTCGCCGGTCGCGGTCAGGATCAGGTCGCCTGCACCGGAAAGGCCGATGAAGGTTTCCGCTTTCGCTCCGAGCGCAACACCGAAGCGGGTCATTTCCGCCAAGCCGCGGGTCAGCAGCGCCGCACGGGCATTGAAGCCGAGCTTGAGTCCGTCGCACACGCCGGCAGCAATCGCCAGCACATTCTTGACCGCGCCGCCGATTTCCACGCCGACGATGTCGTCGCTTGCATACAACCGCAGGACATTCGAGTTGAGTTGCTCCGCTGTCCGGCGGGCAAACTCACCGTCCGACGAAGCCAGCGTGACGGCAGCAGGCAGACCTTGGGCAACTTCCTGGGCAAAACTGGGGCCGCTCAGCGTGCCGCGCGGAATGGATGCCTCCATCTCTTCGTCGGCGACCTGATGCGGAAGCTTCATCGAGCCCGCCTCCAGGCCCTTGCAAACCCAGATGAGCGGCGTCTTGCTGCCAAGCTGGCGCAAGTTGCACAGAGTCGGGCGCAGCCCGGCCATCGAGGTGGCGATGACCAGCAGCTCGGCTCCGTGAATGACTTCACTCAGGTCGCTGCTCAATCTCAGCGTTGCCGGCAGGGGAATGCCGGGCAGGTAGCGCTCATTGATTCCTTGTTGGCGGATCGCGTCGATTTCTTCCGGTTTGTAGGACCAGAGCGCGACATCGTGCCGTTCGGCAAAGCGAATGGCCAGTGCCGTGCCCCACGCGCCGGCCCCGAGAACGGCTATCTTCATAGACCCCAGATTTCCTCGATACGAACAAAACCGGTCAGCCCGTCGCGATGCTTGACTTTGAGCCAGCCGGTTTTGGTGTTTTCCAGCATTTCCAGAAGCAGGTCAGGCTCTGTCTTGAAAACGACGGCCGACTTGGCACTTGCTTCTCTGTGGACGCTGCCCGCCTTGATGACTTGCAGGTGGCGTTGCGCGGAAGCATCCTTTTTCTTGATCCAGGCAATCGAGCCTTTGTGGTCGCGCACGCGCAACCAATCGCCTTGTTCCACGAGCACTTCAAGCGGCGTGGCCCGGCTCAGGGTAAACAACTTGCGTCCCTTTTCCGACGGAGCCTCGTAAAGCACCACGCCATGCTTGGCGGCGGTCCTGAATTCGAGCGCCTGTGCAGCATGGGCGCACAAGGCCAATGCCGCAAACAGGCAGATTCCGCGCATGGCCTTAGGCATTGCCGGTGGCCTGGTCTTGTTGTGCTGCGTGTTGTTGCAAATAGATGGCCTCGAAGTTGACCGGTTGCAGCAATAGTGGGGCAAAACCAGCGCGTACGGTCAGGTCTGAAACGGCTTCGCGCAGGTAGGGGAAGAGTACGGTCGGGCAGCCGATACCCAGCAGCGCGTCCATGTCACCTTCCGGAACGTTCTCGATATGGAACAGGCCGGCTTGGGAAATCTCTACCAGGAACAGGGTGCGATCCTCGATCTTGGCTTGCGCAGTTGCCTTGAGCGATACCTCGTAGAAACCACCGTCAAACGCACGAGCCTCGTTCTGGAAGTTGACGTCGATCTGCGGGTCGGCTTGTTCCATGAAGCACATCGGGGTGTTCGGAGATTCCAGCGAGATGTCGGTGATATACAGTTTCTGGATGGAGAAGGTCGGCTGTACTGCTTGGGCTTGTTGTTCGCTCATGGCGATTCCTTGAAATTGGTTAGGTTGGGTATGAAAAACGTGGTGCGAATCATCGCACGACCAAGGCTACTTGCCCAGCAATGCATCCAGTTCTCCGGCGCGGTCCAGCGCGGCAAGGTCGTCGAACCCGCCCACGTGGCGGTCATCTATATATATCTGGGGAACAGTCCTGCGTCCGGTTCGATTCATCATCTCCTCGCGTCGCTCAGGGGCAAGGTCGACGCGGATCTTTTCGATCTCGGTGATGCCTTTGCTATTCAGTAACTGCTCAGCTCTTATGCAATAAGGGCAGGTGCCGGTGCTGTACATCAGGATATGAGGCATGTAGGACATCCCTTTTTATTGGTTTGACATGGATGTTAGTAGTCAGTCACGCAGGTTTGCGTGGATGCCGAGGCGCGCATCTGCGCCCCAGTCGCGCGAAGCGAACCGCAGCCATAGCAGGGCTATGGCGAGGATGAGCGACAAAGCGCATGGGGATGCAGGGCGTGACGAACATAGCAGAATCTGTGTGACTCTAGGTGCGGACAGAGCAAGAATAACTCAAGGGGAAGGCTGACGTATTGGAATGCCGGCTGTTTGCATATGTGATGCAAGCAGGCAGTATGCGGGAGCGCGAAAAACCAGTTACTGATAATTCAAAGGCTTAGCGGGTTTGTTTCGAAAATATTGCAGGAA
>NZ_FOVE01000041.1 GCF_900115065.1 Formivibrio citricus
GCAGCCGCAGCAGCCCCGGTTGCCTCGAGCAGTGGTGCAGAGACCCCGGTAGAAGCCCCGGTAGCCGGCACCATTCTGCGCTACGTACGTTCCAACGGCGACATGGTCGAAAAGGACGAAACGGTCCTGATCATGGAATCGATGAAGATGGAACTGGAAGTCAAGAGCAAGGCAGCCGGCGTTCTTACCTTCAAGGCCGATGCTGGTTCCGCGGTTGCCGCAGGCCAGACCATCGCCGTTGTGTGCTGAGGTTGACTGCCATGCAAAAGACCTTCAAGAAACTGCTTGCGAGCCTTGCCTGCGGGCTGGCTCTCTTCGGCGGCCTCGGCCTGGCCAGCGCCACGGCGCAAGCCAGCACGCCGGTCGTGCAGCAAATTGCTGCCGCCGACACCCACGCCCCGGCAGCCAACGCCTCCGGCGCCGTGGTAGCCAAGAAAGCCGAAGTGCGCGACATCTCCATCGTCAAGGGCATCACCAGCATCGCCGAACGGACCGGCGTAGCCGGCTTCATGGCCAAGAACGGCTGGAAAGCCTTCATCATGCTCGTCGTCGGCTGCGTACTGCTGTACCTGGGCGTAGCCAAGGACTTCGAACCGATGCTGCTGGTTCCGATCGGCTTTGGCACGATCCTGGTCAACGTACCGTTCGCCGGCATGGGTGAAGCCCCGCACGGCCTGCTGTACATGATCTTCGAGTACGGGCTGAAGACCGAACTGCTGCCGCTCTTGATCTTCATCGGCATCGGCTCGCTGTCCGACTTCGGCCCGCTGCTGGCCAACCCGCGCATGGCGATTCTCGGCGCCGCCGCCCAATTCGGCGTATTCGGCACCCTGATGGGCGTGATGGTCCTGAACCTGATCCCCGGCTTCAACTACAGCCTGCTGGAAGCCTGCTCCATCGCCATCATCGGCGGCGCCGACGGCCCGACCTCGATCTATGTGTCGTCGCTGTTCGCCCCGCACCTGATGGGCTCGATTGCCGTGGCAGCCTACTCCTACATGGCGTTGGTTCCGCTGATCCAGCCGCCGATCATGCGTCTGCTGACCAACGAAACCGAACGCAAGATCCGCATGCACCAGGTCCGTCCGGTGCACAAGATGGAAAAGGTGCTGTTCCCGCTGTTCGTGACCGGCCTCGTCGTCTTCATCCTGCCGTCGGCCCTGCCGCTGATGGGCTGCTTCGCCTTCGGCAACTTCGTCAAGGAATCGGGCTGCCTGGAGCGTCTGACCAAGACCATGCAGAACGAACTGATGAACCTCGCCACCATCTTCCTGGGTTTGGGCGTGGGCATGCAGATGATGGGCGACAAGTTCCTGAACCTGGAAACGCTGGGCATCCTGCTGCTGGGCGCCCTGGCCTTCGCGCTGGGCACCGCTGGCGGCGTGATCTTCGCCAAGGTGATGAACATCTTCTCGCCGAAGAACCTGATCAACCCGCTGATTGGCTC
>NZ_FOVE01000034.1 GCF_900115065.1 Formivibrio citricus
ACCCCCTCATCCGCCAAGCCCGCCAGCCCATTCGGGCGGGCCACCATGGCCCGATAGGCCGCCACCGCCCCCGCCAAGGCCGCTGGCTTGCCCAGGTCGTGATAAGAAACGACACCATCCGAACTCATGGTCAGCGCCAGAATCTGGCCCTCGTTCTCCAAGTAGCTGACATACACCGCATCCTCCGGCAAATGGCGGGCCGCCTCGGCGGAGGGCAGAATTGTCGGGGTGGTCAACTGGGCGTACTTCGGATATTGCGTCAGCAACTTGCCATGCAAGGTACTCAACTCGCGCTCGACCTGATCGCGAGAGGCTGAGAGATTTGCCCGTTGCGTATCGTTCTCGGCCTTGGCCACCTTGTCGTTCAGTAGCGCCAACTGGCGTCGCAGGTTCTCCAGCGCAGCCGCCTCCTCGGCAGGCAGCACCTGTTGACCGGCGCGGGCGGCGGTTTCTTCCAGCAGGGTGCGGGCTTTGCTCAACTCAAACAGATGAAACGCTTTTTCCGGCTGTTTCTGCTCACCCAGCAGCTGGGCGTAATCCTTGTAACCCCCGACATACTGGGCAAACAGGTTCTGTTTGGCTTCGACTCCCAAGCCGGATTGGGAGCGCAGTTTCTCGACGATGGTGATGTAGCGTTCGTATAGCGGCAGAGCCTGGGTAGGGTTGGCCATTAGCCTGTGCTGAAGGGCGAGGGTTTGAGTAGAGCTTGCAGTGGCGGGGTGCTCGTTACCTAGGCTATTTTCGGCGATGGTCAATGCTCGCTGGTAAAGTGGCAGGGCTTTGTTGTCATCGCCCATGGTTGTGTAAAGCACGGCGAGGCTTTGTAGACAGGAGCTGGTGTCGGGATGCTCGGGCCCTAGGGACTTTTCAGTAATGGCCAATGCGCGCAGGACAAGTGGCATTGCTTTACCCGGATTACCCATCTGGAGATATAACCTGGCAAGGTTATTTAGGCTCATTCCGGTATCAGGGTGTTCATGGCCGTTGGACTTTTCGGTGATAGACAAGGAGCGCAGATAGAGCGGAAGAGCCTGTGTATAGTTACCCATGTTGCTATATAGCAGGGCCATGTTGTTGAGAATGGCACTGGTTTCAATATGATCTGAGCCACGAGTTTGTTCTGTAATGGTCAGTGAGCGTTGGTATAGATTCAGTGCGTTGATATAGTCGCCCGTGGCGTTATATATGCCGGCAAGTGTGTTAAGGCGGATGCCGATTTTGGATGGCTCTGAATTTTGAGACTCTTCTGCAATGGCAAGAGCTCTCTGGGCTAGAGGAAGCGCCTTGCCGTATTCGCCATTAAGTTCGTACAACTCGGCAAGATTCCCAAGGTAAAATCCTGTTACCGGATCGTTTCTTCCAGCAATTTGTTCAATTTTGGCCAAGGACTCATGTGCTAATGGGATTGCTGCGGCATATTTACCTGAGTTTTTTAGTTCTTCAATTTTTGATGTTGTATCTATTAAGGCTGGTATTTGACTAAAGCTGGTTTCGAACCATGATTTCGCAGCTCGACTTTCTTTGGTTTTTATTTCTTTTTCGATGAAGGTGTCAAGACTTTCAAGTGGGCCATTGATTAAGTCTTCATGCGACCTTATTAGCTTTAAGCTTTCTCTGTACCATGAATAGGCGTTTTCAGTATTTCCTTCAAGAAGGAAAGTGTGGCCAAGATTTGTTGTGTTTTCTATATTTTTTTTGATTTCGACGGATCTTTTGCAAGCGGAGCGGGCTTCTTTTATCCTGTTGAACGAAATTAAATTGCTGCATAGAACACCCCATGATTTTTCATCGTCTGGGAATATTTCCGTATCTTGCTTGTAAATTGATATTATTCCGTTTTGAAATTCTAATTGGCGCAATAAAAAGGCCTTGAATTTGATTAATTTGTCATCTTCTGGGTGAAGTTTTAGTAGCTGCAAAATTTGCTGGAGCGCTTGTTGATAGTCGTTGGCTTTAATGGCCATGGATAGCGCTTCAAGCAGTTTTGTTTCTGCGCTAGAGATGGGCGCCGTTTCGGCTCGAAGCACTGGGGCGGCAAAGCACAGCGCAACAGCCAGTGCCAGGCGGACGAGACGGGTTTGTGGGGTCATGTTCGGTGTGTCCTTTTGTGTGGTATGCCGTTTGGACGCTCAAGGCCGGGGTTTGTCTGGCCAGTTGTAAAAAAGCCGCACTAGTGGTTCGCGTGGATACCGAGACGCGCATCTGCGCACCAGTCGCGCGAAGCGAACCGCAGCCATAGCATGGCTATGGCGAGGATGAGTGACAAAGCGAATGGGGATGCGGGGCGCGCCGAACATAGCAGAATCTGTGTGACTGATTACTAGGCCCTGTGCGGCTTTTTTGTTGCAGGGGCAAGCGTTTATTGCCCCATCCACTGCATAGCTTCCAGCCCCCAGTTGTTGCCTTGTTCCTGCAACCATTCGCCATACAGACGGTTGCGGGTGGTTTCGTCGAGTCGGGCTTCTTTCAGGGGAAGCGGCATGGCTGGGCGTTGCGCGGCGGGGACAACGCGGATGGTTTCGATGTAGCGCTTGCCTTGGCTGTCTTCCAAGGTCAATTGCAATGTGCCTTCCTGCAGCACGATGCCTGAGAAGGTGTGTGCGGGGGCACCCAGGTTGTCGGCTGCGGTTTGGCCCGTTTTTTGTTTGATGGTGATACGGTAGGGGGCGGTGCCGCCTTGCCAGCTGAGTTTCAGGTCGCGGGTTCCTCCGGCAATGAGTGGATTGCCCACTGCTAGAGCCGGAATGGAGAGGGCGTGTGCACCGGACGATTGGTTGCGGGCGCTGGCCGAAATGGTTTTGACCGGGTTGCGCTGTGCGGATTTGCCTTTGAGTTTGTCGCCCATCCAGTCCAGCAGGTTTTTCTGGACAGTCGGAATTTCGCCCGCCTGTTTGATCTGATAAGGGGCATCCGGTCGGGCTTGGCTGGAGGTGACCTGTACATTTTTTTCGCCAATGACAAGTTTCAGGGTCAGGTTGTCACGGGTCAGAACGATCCGGTCGCCATCGTACAACATGCGGTTGGCGGGCGTGTACGGCAGGTTTTTTCCATCCCGTTCAATGCGGACCGTATCCATTCCTGTGTTGGCCGGTTGCAGGCTGTCGATCCAGCCCACCTTGACACCCGCCGCATGAAGTTGGCTGGCCGCCAGCAACACAGCAATAGGCAGGGAGTAGAGAGAGCGGGTTTTCATGCTGTTTTCTCCTGATTGGAACTGTTGTTGCTTTCAATTTGAGCCATTTGGCGGGCTCGGTCGATTCGTTCGTGAAAGCTCTTGGCGACCTGATGCAACTGTACCGCCAGCAACGGCAAGGCAAAATCCAGCCACATGCCGGCTTTGAAAAGCCACAGACTGAGCGGCAACATGGCCGCTACGATCAGTACATAGGTAATGACAGCACCTGCGAGCGAGCGCCAGCGTGCAAAGATCAGGCTCATGACCACGATCAGCGCGCTTTGCAGGAGCAGCTTTCCGAGTAGGCCGGGGGGCTGTATTTCTCCGTGCTGCAATATCGAGTGGATAGCGTTGATGATGATCATGGCGCCAGGCATCTCGCCGAACGGCGTCATATGGGTATCGCGCGCCTCGGCATGGCTGGTGCCGATAATCACAATCTGCCCGTTCAAGTCTTCTTTCAGGTCCGGCTGCTGGATGATGCGCCGGGCGGGAATCTTGGTCAGCAACGGGGTGGGGGTGCCATTCCACTCGATCTGCGGACGGCTTTCTCCGGGTTTCAGTTGCCATGGAATACTGTAGAGAATGGTTTTCTTGATCCGGTCCCCGCC
The DNA here is from genome assembly GCF_900115065.1 of Formivibrio citricus. Lineage (GTDB taxonomy): Bacteria > Pseudomonadota > Gammaproteobacteria > Burkholderiales > Chitinibacteraceae > Formivibrio > Formivibrio citricus. The sequence continues at coordinate 3,787 of NZ_FOVE01000034.1, forward strand.
CAGATGCACGGCCAAGCGGCTATCTACCCGGAATATCTGATCGGGCAATTCTACGGCTTGATCGCAACCGGGGGTTAGCTGGTTGGCAAGCGTTTGTTTGAGCTGCGCATATTGATCATGCGAGATGGCCAGAGTCGCCAACTGCACCGAAGGCAGTGCCACCGGTTGGGCGGCGCCATCTTTGCCAACATGGCAGACGGGCTCCCATACTCGCCAATGACGAACCACCCCGTCTTCCGCCAGGTTGTAAAGCGATGAGGCTGGGTGAATGTAGGGATGATCCAGCCCAAAAGTTTTATCCAGAAACGAAGTGCGCAAGCGCGTAAGCCCGGTTTCGCCTTCCAGCGGAGCCATGAAGGTACGAATCTGAAAAAGGTGCGTCCGGTTTCCGGGCTGGTTGAAGCTGGATAATTCCTCCTGCAGCGGGACATCGTCCGGCGTGGGACGATCCAGTGCAATATCCACCACGATGCTGGCCGCGCCGTTTTCCCGCGCGTAGCGGATAAGGGCAGCCAGCTTGTCCCGCGGGGTAAAGATCGGCTCGCCCCATTCGCGGTAGGTTTCTTCATCGACATGGATAAACGTAAACGGAACCGCCCGCTCCGGATGGGCAGGCGCGCTGCCGCGATACTGGTTCAGAACCCAATCGATGCCGTTGTATTCTGCTTTGCGAATCAGATCGCTGTTGGTCTGGGTAAACAGCCAGAGCCCGATCCCCAAGCCAATCAGCAGGTTGATCACCACTGCGCGAGCGGTGCCGGAGAGCTTCAACCAAAGCCGCGCCACTGGCCCTCCGTGGCGCAGGAACAGTGCTTCCGCCTTATCCAGCAGGTTGTGTGCAGAGGCGTATTTTTCTAACGACGCAATTTTGGCTTTAAGTTTGTGCATTGTTTTCAACGCGATCAGTTAGCGCAATGGCCATTATCATAGCCCAACCTGTTTCTGAAACCCTAAGGGTGAGCGGGGTATGCAGAAGCGGGTTGGGTTATGTGTTGGACGAGCCCGGCGAGAAGTTATCAGGGTATTGGCTCCCGTCGGCAAGCTTTTGAACCTGTTCAGAATCCTGCCGCGAGCCTCTATCGCGATAGGCCCAGAACAGGTCCATGTTGCCCGGTGCGGGAAAATCCCGGCTTGAGCGATGTGCTTCTATGGTTTTGCTGAAAATGCCCTACGGTACCACCTCTCTGCTTCGGCGTTGTCCCGTTCTACGCCTTGTCCTTTTGCATACATGTCCCCCAGATATTTCGAAGCAAGGGTGTCTCCCTGTTCGGCTGCTTTGCGGTACCATTTTGCAGCTTCCGCGTAATTTTTCTCTACGCCAATTCCTGCGCTGTATGAATTGCCCATGGCCAATTGAGCATCGACAAAGCCCTGCTCCGCAGCTTTGCGATACCACTTGACCCCCTCATTCGAATCCTGCGTTACGCCTTGGCCAAACGCATATGCGTCACCCAATGTTTTTTGGGCGACAGCCAAACCTTGGTCAGCAGCTTTTCGATACCACTTTGCCGCCTCTGACTTATTTTTTTTAACGCCATGACCTTTGTAGTACATCTCCCCCAGATTGAATTGGGCTTCAGCGATACCTTTGATGGCCAATGGTCTGAAATTCGCAAGCGCAGTTGCATAATCGTTTCGTTCGTAAGCGGCCAAACCTTCTTTGAGGCCAGCCCAAACTGGCGAGGCCAGCAGAAGACCGATGGCCAAGGCAACGGCACGTAATAAATATTTATGTGGTTGATTTCGTTTCATGGTGTTCTCCAGATGGTTTGAAGCAGTACAAGTAAATCCAAATCAGATCTAAATTTTCGATGCCATTTGTTCATGGCAAATATTGGGCTCGTACTTCATACAACACGAACGGAGCTCAACGGGCAGGTTTTCCAAGCCCCCGATCGGTGTATGTGTAGTTCGCCGGCTAACGAGACGAGCATGTTTGCTTTACGCGCAGCATGTAAAACATGGCCCATTCCGCACCACCTCCGCAGGATTTACATGCTTCGCGCGCTTCATAACTACTCAACGAACTGCAATCTTTTTTGCAGGCTTGCCGGAGGGCATAATCGGAGATCGAAGAGCAATCGCCCTTGCATACTTGTCGTGTCGAATAATCTGAAATCGCCGAACAATCACCTTTGCAGGCCTGACGAGCTTCATATTTTTTAAGCGAGCCGCAATCGTCTGCCAGTGCGGCCTGCCCAATAAACATCAGCGCACAAGCGCTGAATACATGTAGAAGCAGTTTTTTCATGAATTTCTCCTTGAAATAAATATAACTATTGAGTTCAATATATTGCTGCTAAATTCGTGTTCTGGATTTTGGCAAAATTGATATTTTTATGGTTACTTGCCTACTCGCACCAAGCGTATTTGGCCACGAGCCCTATACGTATCGTAGTAGCCTTCAGCATTGCCAGAGTTGAAATCAACGACGAAATGAGCGAAGGTGCTATGCTCGTAAGAAGAAGACAAGAACGGATATGAGAGTTGCTCACCAGGGAATATGCGGGTATTGATGGCGGGATTCCAGCAACCCGCTCGGGGGGCATCACTCCACCGACTCTTGTGCTCTTTTGAACCTGAAAACAGAGTTGTCAGTTCGTACAAGCTGGGCAAGCGCCAGGCTTTATCGTTTGGCGAGTATTTGTGCTGCTTGGCATCGTCACTGGAGTGCTTGCTGAGGGAATAGCGCTTTAATGCGTCGTCCCAAGTCATGACCCTTGGTTCATCTGTGCAGGTCGTGCCATTCCAATTCATCCCCTCCGCACAACGCTTCCAGGTAAGATTGCTTTTCTTGTCATAAACTTCCGCCCCTTTGATTTGGTAACGGTTATCTGGAGCCCAGGATTTTCCATCACATTCGGCCTGTGCATACACAAATGGCAGCATAACCATGGCAATGGTCAGTAAGGACTTGTTTGTACGTTTCATGGTGGTTCCTTTTTTTGAAAATTACTGTCAATGCGTGGATAAATATTTGGATTATTGGTGGATGTTATTATTTAGTTGCGCCTTTGATCGTCGTTCAAATTTATAAATCAGTTTTAACGAATTGGCGAAAACAATCTACGCGCCTTGTTTTTTACAAGTCTGTTAAATTGAACCGATTAAACCCGGGAAAATTGTTTATTGAAGCCCGCTCACACCCCATACAACACAAACGGAGCCCAGTAGGCGGGGTTATCGAGGCCATCCTGGCTGTTGATGAACTCCCGCTTCACCGCATTCAAGGCT
>NZ_FOVE01000004.1 GCF_900115065.1 Formivibrio citricus
GTGGTGCCGGGAGTCAGTGCCGAGGCAAGGGACAGTACGGTTGCGGGGAATGGTGATTTTGCGGGAAACGGCTTGATGCCGCTGGCCGTGCCATTCCGGGCAAAACCCACGGCGCTGGGCATTCAGACCGCCACCGTGGTCGGCCCCGCCGAAGAAGAAATCCATACCGATAGCCAGGGACGCATCAAGGTGCAGTTCCATTGGCAACGCCCGAGCGAGCATCCCGAGTTCGGGGCGAATCTGGACGACAAGTCTTCCTGCTGGTTGCGGGTGGCCTACCCCAGCGCCGGCGTGGCTTGGGGGCAGCAGTTCATTCCGCGCATCGGGCAGGAGGTGCTGGTCGATTTCATCGAGGGCGATATCGACCGCCCGGTGGTGGTGGGGGTGCTCTACAACGGCAGCCATCCGACGCCGGATTTCAGCGGGGCGGGCAAGCTGCCGGCCAACAAGACGCTGTCGGGCATCAAGAGCAAGGAATACAAAGGCAGCCAGTACAACGAGCTGTTGCTGGATGATTCCACCGGGGAGGTCCGAACCAAACTCAGTAGTGAACACGCCAAGACCCAGTTGAATCAGGGCTACCTGATCCACCCCAGGACGGAAGGCAAAGGCGAACCCCGCGGCGAGGGGTTTGAACTGCGGACCGACAAGCACGGGGCGCTCCGCGCTGCGCACGGGATTTTGCTCAGCACGGAGGCGCAGAACGGGGCGAGCGGCAAGCAACTGGATCGGGTTCAAGCGCAAAGCCAGCTCGATAGTGCTTTTACCTTAGCCCAGTCCTTGGCCGAGGTTGCCACCCATCAACAGGCGGATACGGCGGAGACCGGTCAGGATGATCAGACCGTCCAGAGCGACAACAGTGCCGGCCCCAAAACCAAACAAGGCCATCTGCATCATCTGCAACACGCCTTGAAGAGCTGGGAAGCCGGGAGCAATACCGACAAGGAGGGCCAGAGCGCTTCACAACAACAGACAGGCCAACAACCGCTGATCGTACTCAGTGCCCCGGCGGGCATCGTCAGTACCACCGCCCAAGCCCAGGCCCTGACTGCCGGGACCAATCTCGATCTGATTGCGCAGCGCGATACCCATCAAACCAGCGGGCGGCGCTGGATCCACAACGCGGGTCAGCACATCAGTCTGTTCGTTCAAGGAGTCAAAGAGCAGATCAGCCTGAAACTCATTGCGGCGCGCGGGAAAATCCAGATGCAGGCGCAGGATGACAGCATCGAGATGAATGCGGCGAAGGATATAAAACAGACGGCCAATCAGAAGGTGCATGTGATGGCAGGTGAAGAAATCCTGCTCGCCTCGGGGGGTGGGTATATCCGCTTGAGGGGTGGGGATATTGAAGTGCATTGTCCCGGCAAAATCAGCATCAAGGGCGCCGCGCATATCATCGACGGGCCGGAGCGCATGAATGTGGGGCATCCCGATTTCCCGCAAGGATCAATGAAAACCCCGCTGACCGTGCAACTGGACCAATCTCCTCTTGGGTTGCAGTTGGGTTGGGCGCGCATGCCTTACCAACTGTTCGCGGATGGAGCCTTGGTTCAGCAAGGCGTACTGGATCAAAGCGCGCAACTGCAAATAGCGCACGAAGTGGTGACGCAACAATATTTGCTGAAACTGGCCAATGGCGTGGAATACCAAATCCCCGTCGCAACGGACTATACCAATCCGGAACAAGGTGAACTTGCCAACAAGGGGTTTCACAAACATCTGGCGGGCGCAGCCCCCGAGGGGGGCGCAACCGAAGCCTCGGCAGTTGCCCGCACCGACCACTACCAAACGCTGACCGGCAAACTCGCGGAAGGCGAACAAGCATGACCGAGAAAAAAGAGAAACCCAAAAAATCAGTCGCGCCCGTGGCGTTGGGCTGCACAAAGCAAGCCACCGGCACGGCGCCCTGGTTTGTTGATCGGTCGGAGTACAACCCGCTGGGCTGCAGCTTCAAGCCACTGGTGAACGGCGAAGAAACTTTCCGCGAGGTCTATAAGGCAATCGAAGCAGCCAAGAAATCGGTCTGCATTATCTGCTGGGGCTTCCAGCCTTCGATGCACTTTATTCGCGACGGCAAGCGCAAGTATCTGATGATTGGCGAGCTCTTGGAAAAGAAAGCGGAAAAAGGTGTGGTGGTGCGCGTATTAAGTTGGGCGCTGGATGTTAAAACCAGCCTGCTGGGGCATCCGATGAACGTCACCGGCATTCAACAAATCGGCGTCAAGGAATCCAACACGCCCGGTCGGTATGGCTGGATGAACAGGTGGCAAGATCGCCCCGCTTACGAGGTAGATGCGCAATATGACTATGACAAGGAGTGGTATGCGCGGTATGACGAAAAGGGAGAGTATCTTGATCGGCTGAACAAAAAAATCAGAGCCAATGCGGGCGTCAAAACGTCAGCCAACCTGCATTTCACCAGTCGCGGCTTCAGTACGGAAGACCGGCATTATCTCGACAAGAAGAAACACGCAGACGCCGGCCTGAAAAACACGACCAAGGCGCTTCTGACGGCCTTTCCCAGTCACCACCAAAAGATGGTCCTGGTGGATTATGAGGACGGCAATCTGGCTACGGGTTTTGTCATGGGGCACAACATGCTCGATGATTATTGGGATACCGACAGGCACAGCTATATCCGCTATCACTATACCCGGGGCCGCAACAGCAAGATTGGCCCGCGCCAGGATATCTCCAGCCGTGTTACCGGCCCGGTCGTGGGAGACCTGTTCAATAACTTTGCCCTTGCCTGGAAGAAAGAAACCGGGGAATCCCTGCCCCGGCCGGACTTCTCGCAGTATCCGCTACGTGGAGACAGCGGCAACTGTCCCGTTCAGGCGCAAATTCTGCGTACCCAGCCGCAATACAACACCGAAGACATCAAGAAGAGCTACCTGCAAGCCATCAACAACGCCAGCACGATGATCTACATCGAGAACCAGTATTTCCGCTGGCCGCCGTTGGCCGACAAGATCAAGGCCGTGGCCGCCAATTTGGCCGCAAAGGGTGCGGACCCGCGCAGATACGATTCGCTGTATCTCTTTGTGGTGACCAATGCGTCGAAAGAAGGGGTTGAGTCAGGCTCGGTCAACACATACCGCATGCTGGAAAACCTGGGGCGCGCCGATACCATCCCCAAAGTCACGCGTGCCGAACGCCTGGAGGTATTGAGCAAGCAACTCAGCCAGAACGAAAGCCGGGCGGCTGGTATCGGGGCGGCTTTGAACAGCCCCGAAATCGACGATCCCAAGCTCAGGCAGGATTGGGCTCAACAGCAAGCGGCGCTCGACGCCGAACGCGCCCGGCTGAAGCAGCAGAAGCGCGTTCTGGAAGACCCGAAAGAAACGATCCGCATGAAAAAAATCCCCGGCCTCAAGGTTCACGTCTGCTCCCTGGTCGCCCCGGATACCCCGGCCGGCACGCCCTGGATGGATGTGTACGTCCACGCCAAGCTGATGATCGTGAACGACGCCTTTCTCACGCTGGGGTCGGCCAACGTCAACACCCGCAGCATGGAAGTCGACAGCGAACTCAATATCGCCCTGGCTAACCCCGTCATCACCCAAGCCCTGCGCCGCCGGCTGTGGAGTCTGCATACCGGCGGCGAAGGCGCGCAGGATGATATGCCGAAGGCTTTCAAGGCTTGGGCGGACATCATCAAAAAAAACAAAGACCGCCGATCAACAGGCCAAGCGCCCGAAGCCCCGCTGGTCGAGTTCTACTATGGCAGCGACAAACGCACCAATACGGATTGACCCATGAAACCTGTCTTCTGGCTCGCCCTGCCGCTTTGCCTGTTGCTGGCGGCCTGCAACCCCTTCCATTCCAAGGAGCGCTCCGTGCCCAAGCTTGACGAGATTCGCGCCAACCTCGCGTTTACCTGCGCCTATGAAAAAGACCGCATTCCGCCCCGCGACCCGGAGGCCGACCAGCTCTACCACTATGCTCGCTGGCTGGAGCGTAACAACCTGCTCAAACCAGACCCCGCCGTCTGGCCGCAGCAGGAACGGTTATACCGCATTGCCACCGCGTATGGTCACGACAAGGCCAATCTGGAGCTGCGGGACTTGATTGCGGAAGGCAAGGCGTTCAGCGTGGGGGAAGGCAATGAAATCCTCGATCTCACCGAAGACCTGATTCGGCGCGGCATTCCCGGCGGCTATTACGACATGGGCATCTATCTGGAAGCCGGTGCCGGCGTCAAGAAAGACCCGGAACTGGCGCTCAAGTACTTCCGCAAATCTGCCGATCTGGGCAGCCCGGAGGGGCAATATCTGGTGGCGGAGAAACTGGCCCCCATCGATAGAGCCCCAGACATCGCCCGGCAGATGCGCCTGTGCGCGGCGGAGCAGGGGCATGGCGAGGCTGCGGTGATGTTGGGAGTTAATTTGTCTGGGCTAGGCCGCTACCCCGAAGCCCTTAAGGCTTTCCAGTTGGGGGTCAAGGCCGGGAATGAGAGCGCCGCGTCCTTCCTAGAACACGGATTTGAGGGCCGGCCTGCCGATGATGGGCTCTACTACCTCGGCCAAACCAAAGACCCCGAACGCGTGCGCCGTTACATGGCCATTGGCGATGTGCTGGGGCGTTATTCTTACCGCGACCCCCAAGTGCCGGATATCGACAAGGTCGTACCGCTGCCCCCGGCCAAGCTGCCGCCGTGGGACGGCACGCTGGAATGGATCAAGGCCGACGATGCCAATATTCCCCCGTCCTTGCCAAGCGAAGCGCGCATTACGGAAATGGCCCAAGCCAAGGGGCTGGACCCGCAGACCGGGCGGCCGCTCAAGGCGGGGAAATAAGCCGATGCACCGCTCGTTGGTCTGCCTGCTTGTATCCGGATTGCTGACTGCCTGCGGGTTCTCCCATTCCAAGGAGCGCTCCGTGCCCAAGCTCGACGAGATTCGCGCCAATCTGGCCTTTGCATAAACATGGGGATAAAAACACAAATGCAAAAAAATCAACCCGTCCATTATTTTAATATCATTGTTTTTTTCTGGATTATTGTGCACAAGAGCGCATACGCTGCGGACCCCAGCGGGGGGATGTTAATGATTATTATATTAGGCGTGATCGCTACATTGGCCATAATGTGGCTTATCGCCATTTGCATTTTTTTAAAAGAATGTAGAAATTATAAAAAAGGACAAAAAATCATTACAGCACTAGCACTCCTTTCGCCAATTATTTATCTCATAATTGATTACGCTGCCAGTTGTATTTCTGGTTAATTCCATGTGATTAGGCATGGTTTCAGTTAATGACGGCTGTGAATTCAAGAAAAAACAGGAGCTGGCGCTCAAGTATTTTTGCAAATATGCCGATCGAAAAATAGCAGGCGATGCCAATATCCCCCTGCCAAGCGAAGCGCGCATTGTAGAGATGGCCCAAGCCAAGGGGCTGGACCCGCAGACCGGGCGGCCGCTCAAGGCGGGGAGGTAAAGAGTGTGTGCCGATATCCGAAGCAGCACATGAATATGTGAAAGAACAAGCAAGATGATTATGACTGTTGATTTGCCAACTCAATCGATACCGGCCTGCCATGACCACAATTATTTCTGCCCATGCCTTCGAAACCGGGTACTGCCCCATCCACGGAACACCCATGGTCGCGGCGGATGATTTGGGCAAATTCGGCATGGAAATATTTGTCATGAAATGCCCGGAACCAGCGTGCGACAGGGCGGCGTTTTCTCTTGGGCATGATGGCCAATGGTTTTGCTGCTCGCGACAGGAACTATCTGATTAAGAAGACGAGGATTTGATGCTGGAGTCGTTGCTTCCCTATTACGAACGCGAACTTGGGTTTCTTCGCGAGCTTTCCGGAGAATTTGCCCGCCGCTACCCGAAGATCGCCGGGCGATTGCAGATGGAAAACGATCAGTGCGAAGACCCGCATGCGGAGCGCTTGATCGAGTCGTTTGCCCTGCTGGCTTCGCGCATCCACAAAAAACTGGATGACGAATATCCGGAGATATCTTCCAGCTTTCTGGACATGCTGTATCCGCATTATCTGAGGCCCATTCCGGCATCGACAATCGTGCAGTTCGCATGCGATCCGGTGCGGCCCGAGATCGCCCAGCGTTACCGGATTGAGCGCGAAGAAACCGTTACGGCGCCGGCCATTCAGGGGGTGACGTGCAAATTTCGCAGTTGCTACCCGGTGGATCTTTACCCGCTCTCGTTGAGCGCGGCGCGCATTGAGTTGACCGGCAGCTCGCCGTATTTGCGTCGCCAGGCTCCCGATGCCACGGCCGTACTCACGCTGGAACTGACGACGCACGGGAATCTGCAGATCAATCAAATCGGGCTGGAATCGCTCAGGTTTTTTCTCGATGGCGAGCCGGCATTGATGCATTTGCTCTACGAGCTGCTGCTTGGGCATGCCTTGCGGGTCCGGGTGGGCAACGGCAGCGACGATCCGCGCTTCATTCGGGAGTTGCCGGCGGCCAGCATTCAGCCGGTGGGCTTCGGTCGCGACGAGGGGCTGCTTGAATACGATGAGCGCTCTTTCCTTGGCTACCGCTTGCTGACCGAATACTTCAGTTGTCCGGAGAAATTTCTTTTCGTCGATTTCACGCAACTGCAAAAGGCGGCCGCCCACCTGTCCGGCGAGAAACTGGTCATTCAGTGCCTGCTGGATACTTATCCGGATTCGGAACGCCACGCACGGCTACTCAACAGTCTGAACATCAACAACCTGAAAATGGGCTGTACGCCCATCGTGAACCTGTTCGTGCAACCGGGCGAGCCCATTCGCGTGACGCACCAGAAAGAAAGCTACCCGGTCCAGACCGATGCCAGAAAGCCGCTGGCCTATGAGGTTATCCAGGTTCGCAAGGTCATGCGGGTGGAAAAAAACGAGGCTCAGGAAAATTGCCAGGAAGTCTTGCCGTTTTATGCATTGCGACATGGTTCCGAGCGCAACCCGCCCCGCTTTTACTGGCATGCCAGCCGGGAGAATTCGCCGCGGCGGGACGACAAGGGCACCGACATCAGGCTGCATCTGGTGGACCTGAATTTCTCCCCGGTGCGCCCCGCTGCAGAGGTCTTGAGCCTGGACCTGCTTTGCAGCAATCGCGATTGGCCGGAGCAGATTCCCTTCGGCGGGAATCAGGCCGGGGCACACCTGGATTTCAGCTTGCCGGGGCATGCCGTGGTCAAGCGCGTGAAACTGCTTCGCAAACCGGGGCCGTCCTTGCGCTCCCCGCTCAAACGCGGCCTGCAATGGCGCCTGATTTCGCACCTGTCGCTGAATTATCTGTCCATTGTCGATTCCGGCCGGGAAGCATTGCAGGAGATGCTGACGCTCTACAACCTGACCGACAGCCCGGTGAATACCCGGCAAATCCAGGGAATTCATGCCATCAGCAGCCAGCCCGCCGTCACCCGTGTGGCGGGGCGCGATTTCACCGGCTTCGTGCGCGGCACGGAAATCACCCTGACGCTGGATGAGGATTACTACGTGGGCACAGGCATCTATCTTTTTGCCAGCGTGCTGGAACGTTTTTTCGCGTTGTATTGCGCGCCCAACAGCTTTACGCGATTGCGGGTGCGCGCCCTGCAACGCAATGAGGAGATTGCCGCATGGCCTGCCAGAGCCGGCGAATCGCTCGTGATCTGAATCGCGAGCTTGAGCAGGATAGTAGCCAATTCAGCTTTTTCCAGGCAGTGCGGATTCTGGGGCTGACCGCGCCGAAGCGGCGGGGAGCGCTTCCGGAAAAGCTGCGTTTTCGCTCAGTGGCAACGCTGTCGTTTCCGGCCAGCGAGCTGCATGGCTATCGCCCGGCCAGGGAAGATGCCGCCCAAGCCGATTCTCTCGACGAGATGAGTGTGGCATTCATGGGGCTGGTCGGCCCCAGCGCCGCGCTTCCCGTGCACTACACCGAACTGGTGATCGAACGGCGTCTGCACAACCGCGACAGTACCTTGCATGCGTTCCTGGACTTGTTCAGCCATCGTGCCACCGCACTGTTCTACATGGCCTGGCGGAAATACCGCTACTGGATTGCCGAAGAAGCAGGCGAGCGCGACGGTTTCGCTCGCAACCTGCTCGATTTGGGCGGCCTCGGTTTGCAACGCTTGCGCGAGCAAATGCAGCAGGACATGGCGCTCGATGAAGCGGTATTCATCTACTACGCCGGCCTCCTGAACCAGAAGCCGCTATCGAGCCAGGCCTTGGTGACACTGATCGAAGGTTTCCTGGGGGTGAAGGCACAGCTTGAACAGTTCGCCGGCCAGTGGATCAGCCTGCCGGAAACCGAACAGACCCGGCTGGGAACGCAATGCTGCGAGTTGGGCGTTTCAACATTCTCCGGCAATCGCGCCTGGGATCGGCAGACCAAGCTGGAGCTGCGGCTCGGCCCTTTGCGGCGCCCGACGTTCGATGCGCTGCAACCCGATGCGCCTGCGGCCACGGCCTTGCGCGCGCTGCTGCAATTTGCGCTGGGGCATACCCTTGCCTGCAACGTCACGCTGGAGCTCGACCGGCGCGATGTGCCTCCCGCCCGGCTTGAGGCGGACAAGCCTTTGCGGTTGGGAGGGAACGGCTGGCTGGGCGATCCCACGGAACAGCAAAAACGCGACCCGGACGAAATGCGCTATGCGCTGCTGCATTAGCGGCAGGAATCACCTTCGACATGAACAGCCCCCCTTTTTGCCAGATCGATTACGGAAAAACATGACCATCCCACTTAAAGCCCTCGTCGACCGCCTGACTCCGCCCGCTCGCCGGGCGTTTGAAGATGCCGCCAGCCGTGCACTGGCCCGAACCCATTTTGAAGTCGAAATCGAGCACGTGCTGCTGGCCGTGCTGGCACAAGACAGCAATGCCGCCTTGTCCACGCTGCATACGCTCGACATGAATCCAAGCCCCGTCGAACGCGGGCTGGAAGCTGCGCTCGACGGGTTCCGTTGCGGCAATACCCGCAACCCGGTGCTGTCTTCCTGGCTGCCCAAGTGGCTGGAAAAAGCCTGGCTTTCCGCCAGCGCCGAATTCGGGCAGGAGGATATTTCGACTCTGGATCTGCTGGTGGCGCTGCTGCGCGATGCCTCCTTGCGCAACACCCTGCAGGCCAGCATGCCCATGCTGGGGACGATGGATGTGGAAAAGGCCGTTTCCGCCTATTCCACGCTGCGCCGGCACGGCGGCGAGGCTTTGGGTTCCGCCGACGCCGATCAGGCACGGTCTGCCGCGCTGCAGCCGGAGCCCGATGCGCCAAGCTGTCGTCGGGGAAGCCCTGCTCTCGACAAATACACGATCGACCTGACAGCCCAGGCGCGCGCCGGAAAAATCGATCCGGTTCTCGGTCGCGACGTTGAAATCCGCCAGATGATCGACATCCTGCAGCGCCGCCGCCAGAACAACCCCATCCTGACCGGCGAGCCCGGCGTGGGCAAAACCGCCGTGGTCGAAGGACTGGCCCGCAAAATAGTCGCCGGCGAAGTGCCGCCCGTATTGATCGGCGTGACCTTGCGCACGCTGGATCTGGGATTGCTGCAGGCCGGGGCCAGCGTGAAGGGCGAGTTCGAAAACCGTTTGCGCCAGGTCATCGATGAGGTCAAGGCAAGTACCACGCCCATCATTTTGTTTATCGACGAGGCGCATACCCTGATCGGCGCCGGCGGGGCAGCGGGCCAGAATGACGCGGCCAATTTGCTGAAGCCGGCGCTCGCGCGCGGTGAGCTGCGAACCATCGCGGCCACGACATGGGCCGAGTACAAGAAATATTTCGAGAAGGATGCGGCACTGGCCCGGCGCTTTCAGGTCGTCAAAGTGGACGAGCCCGCTCCGGAAGTCGCGGTGCAAATGGTGCGGGGCATCGCCCAGGCAATGGCCAAGCATCATGGCGTGGAGATCCTCAACGAGGCGGTCGTCAGTGCCGTACACCTGTCCAGCCGCTACATCACGGGCCGGCAATTGCCCGACAAGGCCATCAGCGTACTGGACACGGCTTGCGCCCGGGTCGCGTTGTCGAGAGCCGGCCGCCCCGCGCCCATCGAGGACATAGAGGTGCTGCTGGCCAATATCGACCGGGAAATTGCCGCCTTGCAGCAAGAGGGCGGCCATGCGGAGCGCATCGGGGAATTGCAGGCACAACGCACCGCGCTGGAAACCGATTTGCAGGCGCATCACAGTGCATGGGAGCAGCAAAAGCTACTGGTGGCGGAAATCGATGAATTGAAGACGAATCCGGCAAAACATGCCGCCAAACCGGGGCGCGGCAAGAAATTGAGCGCCCTGCAGGCCCGGCGCAACGCCCTGAAGGATTTGCAAAAGCACCAGCCGCTGGCATTCGAATGCGTGGATGAGAATGTGATCGCCGACGTGATTTCCGGGTGGACCGGCATTCCGCTCGGACGCATGGTCAGCAATGAACTGGAGCAGGTTCGGCAATTGGCCGATCTGCTGGCGCAGCGCGTCATCGGCCAGGACCATGCGCTCCGGCAAATTGCGGAACGGATCAAGATTGCCAAGGCCAATCTGGACGATCCGTCCAAACCGAAGGGCATATTCCTGCTGGTCGGCCCCTCTGGTGTCGGCAAAACCGAAACCGCGCTTGCACTGGCCGAGGCTTTGTACGGCGGCGAGCGCAATCTCATCACGATCAACATGTCCGAATACCAGGAAGCGCATAGCGTATCCGGGCTCAAAGGTTCCCCGCCGGGATATGTCGGCTACGGCGAAGGCGGCGTTCTTACCGAGGCGGTGCGCCGGAAACCCTATTCCGTCGTCCTGCTGGATGAAGTGGAAAAAGCCCACCCCGACGTGCTGGAGCTTTTCTTCCAGGTGTTCGACAAAGGGATGCTCGAAGACGGCGAAGGCCGCGAAGTCGATTTCAAGAACACCATCATCCAGCTGACGTCCAATGCCGGGAGCGAGATCGTGATGCGCGCGCTGGAGCACGGTGTTCAGGCCGGCGACGAAACCCGCTCGCCCACCCCGGACGATCTGGTTGAATTGCTGCGGCCCACACTGCAGCAAGTATTTTCCCCGGCGTTTCTCGGCCGCCTGGACATCGTTCCCTACTTCCCGATTTCCGACGACGTACTCAGGCGCATCGTTTCGCTCAAACTCGAAAAAATTCGCCGCCGCATCGCAGAAAACCACGGGGCACACGTCGAATTCCCGGAAGAACTGGTCGATCTGGTGGTGGCGCGCTGCTTGGACGTAGACAGCGGCGCACGCGATGCCGAAGCCATCCTGACCCGCACGGTACTGGCGCGCATCTCGTCCGATCTGTTGGGGCACATGGCAAGCGGCAAACCCGTGAAGAAGATTGCGGTCTCCCTCAAGGGCGATGATCTCAAGGTCAAGTTGAGCTGACGGAGCGACCGGCATGTGGCGTATTTTGGGCCTTTTCAGTGGGCTGTTCGGTAGCTGGTGGCTGCTGTTGTGGTGGGGATTGCCGATTCAATGGCAGAAGATGAATCCTTCCCCATTGCTGTTTTTGCACGTACTGCCTCCCTTGCTGCTGGGGGTGGCATGGAAAGTCTGGCAGCGTGTTCGCGAAAAACGCCTGGCGGATTCTCGGGCACAGGCCGAAGCAACCGCCGAGGCGGAACGAAAGGCCCAGCAAAACGCAGCCCGTGCGCAGCATCTGGCCATGCTCGCCGAACGGCAGCGTACCGCGCAATGCCGCGGGGTCTGGGTGCGCGCATTGCCGGTTCAGAACGAACCAGCCTGGCTGGGCGAATCGCCGCAAGGATGCCATTGGCAAATGCTTCAGGGGGACGATCTTGTTTCCGCAGATGATCCGGATGGAATCGCCAGAATCGTGGAGGACGTTCTGTCCGGGTTGTATGCCAGCCTTCCCGGCGCCGCATGGCTGCCGGTGTACTGCGAGGCACAGTTGCAGCGAGAAGGATTGGAGCAACTCGAATGGTTCCGCAACATCCTGCAGGCCAGCATCGCAGATCAGTCTTTTGAAGCACCTCCCAAAAAAATCGAAGTACGCTTTCTGCCCGGGGACGGAGCGCTGGCCGAGCGCGTATTGCAAGTGTTGCAGCAAGACCCCGGCTTGCCCGGATTGGTGGTGCTGGCCGCCGATGCGCCAAGGCTCGATTGCGATCCGGAAGAATCGGGCGAACCCGCCACCGATCCGGACATGACCCGGCACTGGCAGGGACGGCCAGGCGCGGCCATCGCTGCATTGCTTTTCTTCCGCTCCGGGCTGCCGAACCCTGTGCAGGATGAAACGCCGGCCCAGTCCGGAGTCGACGACATTTACGTTCCCTACTGGGACAAACAACAAAACGGCGCGGAGGAATCCTGGGGAGCTGTGCCTTTCCCGTTCCGGGCCGCGCTCTACGATACCCCGGTGCTGGCTGAGTTGTGTCTTGCCGAGCGCGACATGCACGCAAAAGAAAAAATCCATGCCCGGGCAGAGCAAGTCAATGCGCTGCTTGAGAACTCGCTCATCAACGCCAGGCTGAAAGATTGTCCGTTCAGCCCGGAGGAGTGCGACCCGCAGAACAACAAGGGTGAAACCATTTCCTGGCTGGTTCACAACAGTGGCGATGCTGACGTGGGCGGAGCGCGTTTGGCGGCGATCACGATGGCGCTCAATCGACAGTCGGCCATGCTCAACCCCGTCGATGAGGCAAGCAACAGTGTCCGGGAGTGGGGCGATGTCGGCTGCGCCCGTCATGCCTTGCACACCGCCCTGGCGGTCACTCATGCCGCACGGCTTGCTGCTCCTGTGGTATTGGCCGATTTTGCGCAGCCCACTTTTGCTGCCGCGTCATCAGGCGGCATCAGCATAGCCATTGTCCGGCCGATGGAGGTTGCATCATGAAACGCGTCATTCGTCTTGGAGACCCGACCAGCCATGGCGGGGTCGTTGTCAGTGCAAGCCCGCTTACCCCCGTATTCGGTGTGCCGGTAGCCCGGCTGGGCGACATGGTGAGCTGCCCGATTCCCGGTCATGGCACCTGCCCGATTGTCGAGGGCGATGCGAGCTGGATTGTCGACGGCAGGCCGGTTGCCCTGGAGGGGCACAAGACGGCATGTGGCGCCGGTTTGATTTCAACGATCGCGGAAGTGGGCCGCAGTTAGCGAATGCCCCAAGGGAAATACCCGTTCCGATCAAGTTTCCAATTTTTAGCTCAGGATCCGATGACCATGCAAAACACCAGCAACAAACTGGCCGCCTTGTTGGCCCCAGTCTCCATGGATCGCCCGGCGGGGAGCGATCTGACCTATTCGACGTTGTTTGACCAAATCCGGGAAGCCAGACGAGCAGACGATCCCTCCTTGGCGCAAGGTGAATGGGAGCAAGCGCTCAAGGCGGCCGAATGGCCCAAAGTGGCGCAGTTGTGTGAAGAGGCGCTCTGCACTCAAAGCAAGGATCTGCAACTGGCAGGCTGGTATACGGAAGCGATGACCCATACCCAAGGCTTTTCGGGGGCCAGCCTGGGATTGCGACTGGTTGTCAACTTGCTGGTGCAGTATTGGGAAT
This sequence comes from Formivibrio citricus, assembly GCF_900115065.1. Classification (GTDB taxonomy): domain Bacteria; phylum Pseudomonadota; class Gammaproteobacteria; order Burkholderiales; family Chitinibacteraceae; genus Formivibrio; species Formivibrio citricus. Next base: position 13,461 of record NZ_FOVE01000004.1, read on the forward strand.
CGCTTTACCCCGAACTGGATTCTTCCAGTCTGGATGAGCGGATCGGCAAACTGGAGTGGCTCAATACCCAGTTGAGCTTTGCCCTGCGCACCGTAGCGCTTATCGATCCCGAGCTCGGCGGATACGGCTGGAACGACTGGCATCAATCCAGGGAAGTCGAAAACATCGGCATCAGGAATCCCGATGCACGGGCCGCAGCCATCGCGGAGGGCAAGCTTTCCGGCGAAGTTTTCGATAAAGCCGTGCAGGCCAGCGGCGCGGACTGGTTTGCCGGATTGGCGCAGGAAGTCGATGAGCTCCAGGCGGCATACATCGAGCTGGAAGAGATCGCCAATGCACGTTTCGGAGACGAAGCCCCCAGCCTGTACGAGCTGCGCGATACCATTCGCGTGATTCAGGAAACGGTACGACGCTTCCTCTCCCAGCATGGCCTCTCCGAGACGCCGGCGCCCAAAGTCTCACCAGTACAGGTCGTCATCGAAAAAGCCAAAGCCATGGTCAACAGAATCGCCACTCCCGCCCACATTCAGGAAAGAACGGGATGCTCCGTCACTCAACAAACCGGAGTGATCGCCAATCGGGACGATGCCATTTTCATGCTGAATGAAGTCGCGCGTTATTTCAGGACCAACGAGCCGCACAGTCCTGTAGCCCCTCTCGCGGAACGAGCGGCGCACTGGGCCAGGATGTCGCTGGAAGATTGGCTGGCTCACGTGGTGAAAGATGAAAGCACACTGCAACAATTGAATGATCTGCTTGGAACAAAAAAACAGCTTTGACTGTATAAATTCAGACTTGATCTGACAGTTCCCGATTGCCAGATCAAGCATGAATTCCTGCACAGCGAGAACCCCCGTGCCACCTCACAACTTGCGCTCAAACATTGCCCGCATTTTTGTCGATCCGCACATATTGAACCGCCTGCATTTCTTCTACCATGCATGGACAGCACCATCTTCACGGGCTGTCTTGGCTTTGCGCAAAATGGTAACGTTATCATTCAAGTCATCGATCAACCAGGACACAACCAATACAACAAGCTGAACAGGAGTCAGAATGAGCACACAAAGCACCCCTATCGTGACCTCCATGCAGGTCGTCCCCGTCGCCGGTTATGACAGCATGCTGCTGAACCTGTGTGGCGCACATGGCCCGTTTTTCACCCGCAACATCGTGATTCTCAAGGACAACCGCGGCAATACCGGCTTGGGCGAAGTACCGGGTGGAGAAGGGATTCGCCAGACGCTGGAAAAATCCATTCCGCTGGTGGTGGGCCAGTCCATCGGCCAGTACAACAATGTACTGAACAGCATGCGCCAGCAATTGCTCAGCCCCACCAAGACCACGGTGCACAAGGTCACCTCCGAGAGCGAGGCGCGCGTGCTGAAGCAGCCGCACGAGATCAACCTGCGCGCGGACAACGTGATTACCGCCGTCGAAGCCGCCCTGCTCGACCTCTTGGGCCAGTATCTGGGTGTGCCGGTCGCGGCCCTGCTCGGCACCGGCCAGCAGCGCAAGGCCGCACGCATGCTGGGCTACCTGTTCTACATCGGCGACCGCAAGAAAACCACGCTCGATTACCCGGCAGGCAGCGGCGCCAGGGACCACTGGTACGGCGTCCGCAACGAGGAAGCCATCACACCGGAAGGCATCGTGCGCCAGGCCGAATCCTGCGCCGAGCTGTACGGCTTCAACGATTTCAAGCTCAAGGGCGGCGTTATGACGGGCGAGGAAGAAATCGAAGCCATCGCAGCACTGAAAAAACGCTTCCCGACCGCCGGGATCACGCTGGACCCGAACGGTGCCTGGTCGCTGCAAGAGGCCATCGATCTGTGCAAGGGCCGTGGCGACATCCTGAGCTATGCCGAAGACCCCTGCGGACCGGAAAACGGTTACTCCGGCCGCGAAATCATGGCTGAATTCAAGCGCGCTACCGGCATCCGCACGGCCACCAACATGGTCGCGACCGACTGGCGCCAGATGAACCACTCCCTCAAGCTGGAGTCCGTGGACATTCCGCTGGCCGACCCGCACTTCTGGACCATGCAGGGCTCGGTGCGCGTGGCGCAAATGTGCCAGGAATTCGGCCTGACCTGGGGATCGCACTCCAACAACCACTTCGACATTTCGCTCGCCATGTTCACGCATTGCGCAGCCGCCGCGCCGGGCGACATCACGGCCATCGACACGCACTGGATCTGGCAGGAAGGTCAGGAACGCCTGACCCGGGAGCCGCTGAAGATCGTCGGCGGAGAAGTGGCTGTTCCGGAAAAACCGGGCTTGGGCATCGACATCGACATGGCGCAGGTCGAAAAGGCCCACGAGCTGTACAAGAAAGTGGCGACCGGGGCACGCGACGACGCCATGGCGATGCAGTTCCTGGTACCGGGCTGGAAGTACGATCCGAAGAAACCCAGCCTCGGCCGCTGATTTCGAGCATCCATGAAAAATCCCCCGCTGTTTTGCAACAGCGGGGGATTTTGTTTGGGTTCGTCGTCCGGCGTAGGGCGGTGAGAGGCAGTCTGGAGCACGGGGTTCCCCCCTTTGACAAAGGGGGGCTGGGGGGATTTCGCGGCATAGCCATAACCAGCACTGCTGAAATCCCCCTCAATCCCCCTTTTGCAAAGGGGGAAGCAAGGAGCGCACACATACCATTTCTTGCATACGAAATGATACAACTTTGCATTCAGGATCAATCAGTCAAGTCGTGCCGCGCTCGACGATCTCAAACCCTACATCAATCACGCGCTGCGCCGGTTGCCCGCCATCCATTCGCGCCAGCAAGGCATTGGCCGCCAGCACGCCAATCCTGCGCTTGTCGACGCGGATCGTGGAAAGCGGCGGCATGGTGTGTTCCGAGAAATCGAAATCGCCAAACCCCATGACTGCAAGCTGCTGCGGAACGGAAATTCCGCGCGCAGCCGCTTCGGTCAGCACGCCCTGCGCCAGCGTGTCCGAGCTGCACATCACCGCGTCGAACGCCTCGCCACCAGCCAGCAGTTCGCTCAAGCCCAGTCGCCCCAAACCCATGGTCGGGAATTTGCTCACTTCGACCGTCGGCACCAATTCGATGCCCTGCGCCCGCAGCACCGCCATCGCGCCGTCGTAGCGCTTTCTGGCGCGCTTGTCGCAAGCCCAGATCATGCCAAAGCGACGACGGCCCTTGCCCAGCAGGAAGCGGGCCATGGCGGCGCCAACTTCCTCCTGCGACAGCCCGACCACCATGTCCACGGGGTTGGCGGTCAAATCCCAGGTTTCCACAATCGGGATGCCCGCTGCCTGAAGTATCTGGCGCGTTTCGTCCGAATGATCCGTTCCGGAAAGCACCACGCCATCCGGACGGCGGCTCAGGATCGCGGGCAGCAGTTTTTCTTCCTGCTCGACGGGATAGCCGGACAAGCCCAGCAGCAGTTGGTAGCCGCGAGCTTCAAGCTGGTCGCTCAAACCCTGTACGAAATCAACAAGCATCGAGTTCGACAGACGGGGAATGATCGCCGCCACGAGGCGGCTGCGCCCGGATACAAGACTACCCGCCAGCAGATTGGGGATGTAGCCCGTTTGGGCGATGGCCTCGCGCACCCTGGCGATGGTTTCCGGGCGCACGGCAGCCGGATTGTTCAGCACCCGGGAAACCGTGATCGGAGACAGGCCGGCGAGCCTCGCAACGTCCTTGATCGTGGCGCTACGCGGTCTCGGGTTTCCCGCATCGACGGAGAGCGGCTCTGGCGGAGTATCTGGCATGTGAATCCGGTGGAAATAGGCGATTTTGCAGCTCGGGATTGTAGGTTAGCGCGAAGAGATCAAAAAGAGGGGCTGTGCGCGCCAAAAAGCACGCACCAATGATTTGCGTCATGCCTCGCCCGGGGTAGACTGCGCGCATGAAACTTTTCATTTTCGCGCTGGCCTTGCTTGGATCATTGCCTGCCTCTGCCGCGGAGGATTATGCCGTCTGGCAGGACAAGCGTTTCGTGATTGCATACAACCCGAACGGGCGACCGGAAGGCATCAGCGACACGGAGGTGATCGACGCGCTGGTCCATGCCGCTGCGGTCTGGTCGCCGTGCGGCGTGCAGGTGGTGTTCGGCGGCTTTACCGGCCAGTCACTCGACCGGCTCGACGGCCGCAACGTGATCGGCTGGCAGGCAGAGTTGCCCGGCCTGATGGCGCTGACTTTGCCGCAATACCTGCGCCGCATCTTGCTCGACGCAGACATCCGCCTCAACCGCGGCCTGATTCGCGACCGGGATACACTGCGCCGAGTGGTCGCGCATGAAATGGGACATGCGCTGGGACTTTTCAACCATTCCGGCGAGCCGGACAGCCTGATGAATGAAAGGCAGTTTCAGGCGCGCGGAATAGACACACCATCGAAAGCCGATCTGGCGCTGTGCCAAGCGCGCTACCGCTGGTAAAAAACGCCCCGGTTCCGGTAATGTCGTTCACTTAAGGATTTTCGTGCGCCTGCGGCGCAGGGTTTAGGGCCGGTTCCGCCCGGCAAACGGGAAAGGGATTTGTCTCGCCAATTCCCCTTCACCCCTAGGCGAGCCCACTCCGGCGCCCCTGCGGGGTTCCCTGCGATGCTCGCAAGACGCGGCGGCTGCGCAACTCGGCCTGCGGCCTCAAACAGTGCTCGCCGAATCCCCGCGCCCTGCTGTGCTTCTCGGCGCCTTCCAGGGCGGGGCGTGCTGCATGCAGCGCTGTTCAATAAAAATGCCGCTCACTTGGCTTAAGTGAACGGCATTACCCCGGTTCCGGGGCGTTGGCTTGTCGATTACTGCTGCGTTTGAGTCACTTGAGAAGCTTGGGTTTCTTGCTGCTTCTTGCGGAACTCTTCTTCCTGCCACGGCAGCGGCACCAGAATCTCGTTGAGCGTGAACTCGCCGCTTTCCAGTGTTGCCGATGCAGACAGCAGCTCACCATCGACCTTGATGAGTTTCTGGTCGGCCAGCCGCCCGATCTGGCCTTCGACGAACTGGCTCGCGAGGTAATCAAGATCCGCTCCGCTCACGCCCGATTCCGGACCGCCGAACATGGCGCGGGTCTGCCACATGACCAGCGTTTCCACGACCTTGCGCGGAATCGAGAAATCGGCTTTGGCTGAGAGCTTGTTCACGAAATCGACCGGGTTGTCGAGGTCTTTCTCCTGGAAGCCCTTCAAGCCCACACTCGCCGAGAATTTCAGCGCTCCTTCCGGCAATTGGACTTCCAGCTTGCGGATGCCAAAGCGCGGATCGTTGGTCAGGATCGGCATGCCGTGGGCTTTGGCCAGCTTGACGATCTCGGCTGTGGCTTCCTCGCGCTTGAGCGGGCGCTTTTGCAGCTTGTTGAATTCGTCGTTGAGCTTGGCAAGCGTCGGGCCATGCAGGTGCGATGCTTCGGCCTGCAACTCGGCCGGGCCGTAGGGTTTGTCGTTGAGGATGATCCTGGCCAGGCTGATCGTCGCTTCACCGTTGATGAAATCGCCCGATTCGGCAAGCTTGGTGTTGTAGGCCAGATTTTCGAGCGCGACCTTGACCGGCAGGCCGTCAGGCACATCGAGCGAGAACCCGGCAAGTTTGGCGCTGGTCGTCCCCAGCATCATACCGGCCTTGCCGCGCTGGTGATCGACATCGAGCGTCAGGCCGCTGAAGCTGAAATTGCCCTTTTCCTTGGCCGACCCGGACATTCCGGGCGCCACCGCATTGAGCTTGACGCGATTGAAATCACCGCCGTAATCCACGGTAGCCGTTAGCCCCTGCCATTTGGCCTTGACGCCGGAAACGGCTTCTTCGTAATCGAAACCCGGCACCTTGATCTGGATAACACCATCGTCATCGAAACCGATACGGTTTTCCATTTCGATCGGTTTTTGCGCGCCAAAGAAACGCGACAGCAACTTTTGCGTTTCCGGAGCGAACTTGAATTCGGTCTGCACCACCGCCTTGGCCGGGCGAAGACTGAACTGGCCGATCAGCGGGAAGGGGCCATGCAGCACCTTGTTGCTGTAGGTCACTTCGAATTTCGGCAATTCCTGGCCTTCCTTCTCCAGGAACAGGCGATACATTTCCGGGTTGACCGCCAGCGTGACCGTTTCGGAAGAACTGAACCAGCCGCGCTGGTATTCGCGCGACTTGACCACGAAATACGGCAGATCCGACAACCATTTGTGCTGCTTGTCGAGCGTGGCTTCGACCGATTTCCCGGCATAGAAAGCGCCGCCCGCCCAGCCTGCGCAAGCGATCACCAATGCAGCGGCGCTACCCAGAACGATCTTTTTCTTCACCGTTGTTTTCCTTCTTCCGGTTTCGGGTACGGCAACGGGCGCAAGAAGCGCCCGTGTCTGTCAGATGCGATTGGCCAATTCCTCGGCCTTGCCGAGGTAGGTCCACGGCGTCAGCGCCTTGAGGCGCTCCTTCTCTGCGGGCGGGATGGCCAGATTGTCGATGAATACCGCCAGCGTTTCACGCGTCAGCCCGCTCTTGCCGCGCGTGAGCTCCTTGAGCTGCTCGTACGGGTTGGGCACGCCGTAACGGCGCATTACAGTCTGAATCGGTTCGGCCAGCACTTCCCAATTGGCGTTGAGATCGTTCTGCATCGCCTGACGGTCGGCCAGCAGCTTGTTCAGGCCCTTGAGGCAGGACGCATAACCGAGGAACGCATAACCCAGCGCCACGCCCATATTGCGCAGCACGGTGGAATCGGTCAGGTCACGCTGCCAGCGGGAAATCGGCAGCTTTTGCGACAGGTGTGCGAGCAGCGCATTGGCCAGCCCCAGGTTGCCTTCGGAGTTTTCGAAATCGATCGGGTTGACCTTGTGCGGCATGGTCGAGGAACCGACTTCGTTCTTGTTGACCTTCTGCTTGAAGAAGCCCAGCGAGATGTAGCCCCAGATGTCGCGGTTCATATCGACGAGGATCGTGTTGATGCGCAAGCAGGTATCAAACAGCTCGCTCATGTAATCGTGCGGCTCGATCTGGATCGTGTACGGGTTGAACGTAATGCCGAGCGATTCGACGAAGCGGCGGCAGAAGTTTTCCCAGTCGATTTCCGGATAAGCCGAGAGGTGCGCGTTGTAGTTGCCGACTGCGCCGTTGATCTTGCCGAGCAGCTCGATCTTTTCCAGGCGCGCAAGCTGGCGTTCCAGACGATAGGCCACGTTAGCCATTTCCTTGCCCATCGTGGTCGGCGTGGCTGGTTGGCCGTGGGTACGGCTCATCATCGGCGCATCGGCCAGTTCATGGGCCAGACCGATCAACTTGCCGGTAATTTCCTTGAGTTTGGGCAGCACGGCGATTTCGCGCGCTTCCTTGAGCATCAGCGCATGCGACAGGTTGTTGATGTCTTCGGACGTACAGGCGAAGTGAATGAATTCGCTCGCAGCGCTCACTTCCGGATTGCCGGACAAACGCTCCTTGAGCCAGTATTCAACAGCCTTCACGTCGTGGTTGGTCGTACGCTCGATAGCTTTGACCTCCAGCGCATGCTCGGGCGAGAACTGCGCCACCACGGCATCAAGCTCGGAGATGGTCGCGGCCGAGAACGGCTTGATTTCAGTAATCTCGGCCTCTGCCGCCAGCGCCTTCAGCCAGGCCACTTCGACCGTGACGCGGTTCTTGATCAGGGCATACTCACTGAAATACGGACGCAGCTCGGCAAGCTGCTTTTCATAACGACCGTCGAGCGGCGAAAGGGCGGTAAGTGCGGAAAGCTCCATGGTGCGGACGCGGCCTGTGCTGTGTAATAAAAAACGCAGCATTTTACCACAGCACACCCGCAGCGCCCGCGCCGGATAACGGAATCTGCCTGTAAAAAAGCCCCACCGGAAACGGCGGGGCTTTTCGTACTGCAAGAAGCTTACCCAAGCATCTTGCGCGCGTTGCGGAACATGCGCAGCCACGGGCTGTCTTCACCCCAGCCCTCCGGGTGCCAGCTCATCTGCACCGTGCGGAACACACGCTCCGGGTGCGGCATCATGATGCTGAAGCGCCCGTCGGCCGTGGTCACGCCGGCGATGCCCTGCGGGCTGCCGTTCGGGTTGTACGGGTAGGTTTCCGTGACCTTGCCGCCGTTGTCGACATAACGCATCACCACGATGGCCTGCCCGATGTCGCCCTGCTGGCTGAAGTTGGCAAAACCCTCTCCATGCGAAACCACCACCGGAATCTGGCTGCCAGCCATGCCGGAGAAGAACAGCGACGGCGATTGCGGCAACTCGGCCATCACGAAGCGCGCTTCGAACTGCTCGGACTGGTTGCGCGTGAACTTCGGCCACGCTTGCGCGCCGGGGATGATGCCGGAGAGATTGGCCATCATCTGGCAACCGTTGCACACGCCCAAGCCGAAGGAATCGGCACGCTGGAAGAAGGCCTCGAACTGCGCACGCGCCTGCGGGTTGAAGAGGATCGACTTGGCCCAGCCCTCGCCCGCGCCCAGCACGTCGCCGTAGCTGAAACCGCCGCAAGCAGCCACGCCCTTGAAGTCGGCCAACTGGATACGGCCGCTGATGATGTCGCTCATGTGCACGTCGGTCGCGGCAAAACCGGCGCGGTCGAACGCGGCCGCCATTTCAACCTGGCCGTTGACGCCCTGCTCGCGCAGGATGGCGATCTTCGGCTTCGCGCCGGTAGCGATAAACGGCGCAGCGATGTTTTCGGACGGATCGAAGGTCAGCTTGGCGAACAAGCCCTTGTCGTTCTTGTCCGTAATGCGGGCGTATTCGGCATCGGCGCAAACCGGGTTGTCGCGCAGGCGCTGGATACGCCAACTGGTTTCCGACCAGGCTTGCTGCAAGGCCACGCGCGGCTCGTCGAGCAGCAGGCGGTTGCGCTTCTTGATCTTGAGGCGGTCGTCGCCGTTGAGCGAGCCGATGACGTGCAACTCAGCCGACAGGCCGGCGTTCATGAACGCAGCGATCACGGCAGCGGTGTCGCTACGCTTCACCTGCAGCACCGCACCGAGTTCCTCGTTGAACAGCACGCCCATCACGCGGCCGTTTTCGGCGCGCGCCACGTCTTCCGGCGAGAACTCGTGCGCGCCGCGCTGGCGGCAACGGCGGTCGATACACAATTCGTCGATTTCCAGCGTCACGCCAGCACGGCTGGCGAACATCATTTCCGCCACGGCGGCGAGCAGGCCGCCATCGGAACGGTCGTGATACGCAAGGATGCGATCTTCGGCATTGAGCTTTTGCACCGTCGCAAAGAAAGCCTTGAGACGCTCGGTGCTCACCACGTCCGGACAGTTGTTGCCGATCTGCTTGTAGACCTGCGCCAGTGCCGAACCGCCCAGGCGGCACTTGCCGGCCCCCAAATCGATCAGCAGCAGGTCGCTCTCTTCATCCGTCGCCAGCGCTGGCGTCAGCGTCTTGCGCGCATCGCTCACCGGAGCGAACGCGGAAATGATCAGCGACAGCGGTGCCGTCACCTGCTTCGATTCGCCGTCTTCCGACCACACCGTCTTCATGGACATCGAATCCTTGCCCACCGGAATCGAAATGCCCAGGTCGCGGCACAGGTCGAGCGCCACCGCCTTCACGGTGTCGTAGAGATTGGCGTCTTCGCCCGGATGCCCGGCCGACGCCATCCAGTTGGCCGAGAGCTTCACGTCGCCCAGATCGCGGATCGACGCAGCGGCGATATTGGTCAGCACCTCGCCCACAGCCATGCGCCCGGAAGCGGGGCCGGAAATCAGCGCCAGCGGCGTGCGCTCGCCCATCGCCATGGCTTCGCCGAGCGTGGTGTTGTAGCCCATCGTGGTTACGGCCACGTCGGCCACCGGCACCTGCCACGGACCGACCATCTGGTCGCGCGCGGTCATGCCGCCCACGGTGCGGTCACCGATGGTGATCAGGAAGTTCTTGTCCGCCACGGTCGGCAGGCGCAGCACGCGGTAGGCGGCTTCCTTCAGATTGATGAGCGAGGAATCGAACTGCGGCAGTTGCGGCTGGACGCGGGTCACGTCGCGCGTCATTTTTGGCGGCTTGCCGAGCAGCACTTCCATCGGCATGTCGACCGGGCTGTTGCCGAAGTGCTCGTCGGTCACGATCAGTTGTTTCTCGGTCGTGGCGCGCCCCACCACGGCGAACGGGCAACGCTCACGTTCACAGAGATTCTCGAACAGCATCAGATCCTGCGGCAGGATGGCCAGCACGTAGCGTTCCTGCGATTCGTTGGACCAGACTTCCTTGGGCGACATGCCGCGCTCTTCGATATGCACCTTGCGCAATTCGAATACCGCGCCGCGGTCGGCGCCATCGACAAGCTCAGGGAAGGCATTGGAAAGACCGCCCGCACCTACGTCGTGGATCGACTGGATCGGGTTGCGCTCGCCAAGCTGCCAGCAGCGGTCGATCACTTCCTGGGCGCGACGTTCGATTTCCGGATTGCCGCGCTGCACCGAGTCGAAATCCAGATCGGCGGTGTTCGTGCCGGTTGTCATCGACGAAGCCGCGCCGCCGCCCATGCCGATCAGGAAGCTCGGGCCGCCGAGCTGGATCAGCAACGAGCCGTCGGGCAGATCGTTCTTGCCGACGTGGATCGCGCAAATGTTACCCATGCCGCCGGCGATCATGATCGGTTTGTGGTAGCCGCGACGCTCGCCGTTGCAGTCTTCTTCAAAGGTACGGAAATAGCCGCATACGTTCGGGCGGCCGAATTCGTTATTGAACGCAGCGGCACCAATCGGGCCTTCGATCATGATGTCGAGCGCGGAGGCAATGCGCTCGGGCTTGCCGTAGGTCGGTTCTTCCCACGGTTGAACGGCATCGGGCAGATTCAGGTTGGAGACGGTAAAGCCGCTCAAACCCACCTTCGGCTTGCCGCCGCGGCCGGTCGAGCCCTCGTCGCGCAGCTCGCCACCGGAGCCCGTCGCAGCCCCCGGAAACGGCGAAATCGCCGTCGGGTGATTGTGCGTTTCAACCTTCATCAGGATGTGCGCGGTCTGCCGGTCGAAGCGGTATTCGGCCGAACCCGGTTGCGGGTAGAAGCGCTCGATCTCGGCGCCTTCGATCACCGACGAATTGTCGGAATAGGCCACGACGGTGCCTTCCGGATGCGCCTTGTGCGTTTCGCGGATCATGCCAAACAGGCTTTGCGGCTGTTTTTCGCCATCGACGATGAAATCGGCGTTGAAAATTTTGTGGCGGCAGTGCTCGGAGTTGGCTTGGGCGAACATGGTCAGTTCGACGTCGGTCGGATTGCGCCCCAGCTTGCGGTAGTTTTCCAGCAGATAGTCGATTTCGTCCTCGGACAGCGCCAGGCCGAATTCGCTGTTGGCTGCATCCAGTGCCGCCCGGCCACCGGAAAGGATGTCGACGCTTTGCATCGGCTTGGGTTCGAAATGCCGGAACAGCCCTTCCGCGGCATCAAGCGATTCGACGACCTGTTCGGTCATCCGGTCGTGGATCAGCGGCTTCAACGCTTCCAGCGCGGCCCCGGCCAAGGGCTTGCCAGCTGCATCGCAGGCATACACTGCCATTCCGCGCTCGACCCGCAACACGTTGTGCAAGCCGCAGTGCTCTGCAATGTCGGTCGCCTTGGAGGACCAGGGAGATACGGTACCGGCGCGCGGCAGCACGACCAGCGGATTGCCAACGGCACGCTGCGGGTCTGCTGGCTCGCCATAGCTCAGGATACGGCCAAGCACATCGTTTTCTTCCGTCCCGAGCGGAGCACTGGTTTCGGCAAAGTGCCAGAACTCGGCATAAAGCCGGGCGGAAATGCCTTGTGCAGCCAAAGCTGTTTCGATTTTTTCAAGACGGAAAGAGGAAAGCGCGGCGCCGCCGCGAAGTTTGAGCACGTCTGCCATGAGAGCGAATCCGGAAGGGCAAGGGGAACAGAGGCATAATCATACCAAAAAGCAAGGAAAGCTCTGAATCAATTGCTGCGATAGTGCTATAAACTGCATCGCACTTGTTCGCCGGCAAGCTCAGAGCTTTCCCGCCCCCCTATGCAAGGCTGCGTTTCATTGAGCCGCAGGCTTACTTGCCACCGCGCCCGCCCCCCCCTCCGCCCGATCCGCCGCCGTGCCCGTTGCTGTTACCTCCGCGGCTGCTGCTATTGCCTTTGCCTCCATCACCCTTGCCATCATCGCCTTCCGCCGATTTTTTCTGAGATCTTTCCCGGCTCTGGGTCGTTGCCTGAGTGGTATCGGCTTTCTTGGCAGGAATCGCGGCCCGAACACCAGGAATCGCAGGTGCAGTGCCGGAGCGGGTCGTCACCGCCCGGCCAGCAATGGTCAAGGATGCCCGGTTCTGGTTGAGCATTCCCTGTGTTACACCGGGAACCCTGCCAAGCACATCAGCCGAAGACTTGAAAGGACCATCTTTGGTACGAGCGGCCACAACAGCCTCTGCCTTGGCAGGCGTAAATCCCTTGAGCGCCGCGATCTGCTCGGCCGTGGCAGTATTGAGATCCAAAGCCCATGCCGGCATTGCGCCGAGCATGGCAAGTGCAAGCAACTTTTTCATGGCGAACTCCTTTCCTGCTTTTGTCCAGACAGCACCCCTGTCGCAAACCATCGCGAAAAACAATCTGTTCACGCCGCTTGCAAACAGATTCTTACAGACTATATTTATAGGCTCCGCTATTATTTGCATCTACCCGAAGCCGGACAAACGGCGCATAAACAGGAACACTCATGCCCGATCTGCTTATCCCGCCACAATTCGGCCGCCGTCGCTATCTTTCCTGGAACGACCTGCAGCAAAAGAAATATGGCGGCCGGGTGCAAAAAGTCTCGGTATCGGCTGGCTTCAATTGCCCCAACCGCGACGGCAGCAAAGGCATCGGCGGCTGCACCTTCTGCAACAACGCCGGGTTTACGCCGTCCTACCTGCGCGACCACAGCGAAATCACCGCGCAACTCGAAACCGGCCTCAATTTCCTGGCGCAACGCTATCCGGAAACCACGCATTTCGTGGCCTATTTCCAGGCCTACAGCAACACTTATGGCGAATTCGAGCGGCTGCGCACGGCCTACGAAACGGCTTTGGCCTATCCGCGCATCGACGGCCTCGTCATCGGCACCCGTCCGGACTGTGTATCAGACGAAGTGCTCGACTACCTGGCTGAACTGGCCCAAACCCGCATCGTCGAACTTGAGCTGGGCATCGAATCCTGCGACGACACCACGCTGGAACGCGTCAACCGCGGTCATGACTTCGCGGCCACCATCGACGCCATACAGCGCGCAGCAGCTCGCGGCCTGCCGGTGACCGGCCACCTGATATTCGGGCTCCCCGGAGAATCGCGCGAATCAATGCTGACCGGTGCCGAAAAGCTTTCCGCGCTGCCGTTATCCTCACTCAAGTTTCACCAGCTCCAGATCATCAAGGGAACCCAACTCGCCAACGAATGGCGGCGCGACCCCGCCAGCGTTCCGCTGCTGTCCGTCAACGAATATCTGAACCTGCTGGCCGACTTTCTGGAGCGACTTTCTCCGGACATCGCGATCCAGCGCGTTGGCAGCGAAGTTCCGCCTTCGCACAAGCTCGCACCGGAATGGAGCATCCGCCTGTCCGAACTCGCGCCCCGGCTGGATACCCTGCTCTCGGTGAGAAATTCATGGCAGGGCCGTCTTTACAAGGCGGAACAAAATCGGTAGTATTCGCCCTCCTCTGTCGGGTTCCACGAATCCGGCATGCAATACCTGCCGACATGGTGAAATTGGTAGACACGCTATCTTGAGGGGGTAGTGGCCACAGGCTGTGTGAGTTCGAGTCTCACTGTCGGCACCAATTCAAGCAAAAAGCCCGTTCCTGCGAACGGGCTTTTTGCTTTCCGGCTTACTCCGAATCCACTCCACTCATTCGTTCCAGCAACTGCAGCATTGCCACCGAATCGCGTTCGCCATCGCCCCCGCCCACCAGCGCATTGAACATCTGAGCCGTGATGGCTGCCACAGGCGACATCACACCCAGCCTGTGTGCCTCGTCAAGCACGATCTTCAAATCCTTGCGATGCATCCAGGCTTTGAATCCAGGATTGAAGTTGCGTTCCAGCATGCGCTGGCCGTGGTTTTCCAGCACCCGGCTGTGGGCCGATCCCCCGAGCATGGCTTCGCGCACCTTGGCCGGCTCGACGCCACTCGCTCGCGCGAAATTAAGCGCTTCGGCCACCATCAGCACGCCTGCACCTGTCAGGATCTGGTTGCAGGCTTTGGCAACCTGCCCTGCTCCGTTTGCGCCGACATGGGTCACCTTTTTGCCCAGGCACTGCAAAACCGGCAGAGCCTTGTCGAAAGCAGCCTGACTGCCTCCGGCCATGATCGTGAGCGCGGCATTGATCGCCCCCGTTTCGCCCCCCGAAACCGGCGCATCGAGCATCTCGACACCGTATTCTTCCAGTCGCAACGCGATGCGGCGCGCGGCACTGGGTGCAATCGTACTCATATCGATGAACAGCAAGCCCGGTCTGGCACCCTCGACCACACCGCGCTCGCCCAGCGCCACCTGCTCGACATCGGGCGCATCGGCCACCATGCTGATGACGATCTCGCAGGAAGCAGCAACCTCGGCGGCACTACCGCAGCCGATGGCGCCTGCTTCGATCAGAGGCGTCATCGATTCCGCGCGCCGCGACCAGACATGCACGCGATAACCGCCGCGCAAAAGATTGAGCACCATGGGGCGCCCCATGATGCCAAGTCCGACAAAGCCGATTTGCATGGGACGCTCCCTCAGAGAATGGAAATTTACTTTCTGGTCAAAGCCGCCGCAAAGAACCCATCAGTGCCATGCTTTTGCGGCAGCAGCTTCAGATACGGGCCATCGAGTTGGCCGGCAATACCTTCCGGCAGCAATTCGCGTGCATCGCACAGGCTGAATTCCGGATTGGCTGCGAGAAAAGCTTCGACGATGGTCTCGTTTTCCGCGCGCAGCAGGCTGCAGGTCGCGTAAACCAGTCGGCCACCCGACTTGGTGAGACGCGCCGCCGAAGCCAGGATGCTGGCCTGTTTTGCGTTGAGTTCGGCCACGCTCTCGGGCGTCTGGCGGTATTTCAGGTCCGGATTGCGGCGCAGGGTGCCCAAGCCGGAACATGGCGCATCGACCAACACCACGTCCATCTTGCCCGCCAGGCGCTTGATCTTCTGGTCGGATTCCGAAGCGATTAGTTGCGGCTGGACGTTGGAAAGACCGGAGCGCGCGAGCCGCGGCTTGAGGTTGGCGAGGCGTTTTTCCGAAACGTCGAACGCATACAAGCGCCCGGTCGATTGCATCATGGCGCCGAGCAGCAGCGTCTTGCCGCCCGCTCCCGCGCAGAAATCGGCGACCATCTGGCCGCGTTTGGCGCCGGTCAAGAGTCCCAGCAACTGGCTACCCTCGTCCTGCACTTCGACCAAACCCTCTTCGAACACCTTGGTCTTGTTGATCGGCGGCTTGCCGACCACGCGCAGACCGAACGGCGACAGCGGCGTCGGCGCGGCTTCGATGCCGGCGCCGGAAAGACGGTCGATGATTTCCTCGCGGTTCTTCGCCTTGAGCGCGTTCACGCGCAAGTCGAGCGGCGCGGATTGCAACAGGCCGATGCCCAGCGCCAGCACCTCTTCCTCGGTCTGCCCCGCCTCCAGCAGCGCATCGACCATCCATTGCGGCAAGCTGGCGCGCACAGCGAGCGGCGCATCCTTGAGCGATTTGGCCTTGAGTCCACCGGCATACTTGCGGTCGTCGTCGCTGAAAACCGATGACAACTCGCGCACGTTGAGGCGTTCGATCCCGGTAAACCAAGCCAGCAGCACCTGGCGCGGCGTAGGCATGCCCCCCACCAGCCACTCGATCTGCGGCAGGTGACGCAGGATGCCGAACACCGTCTCGGCGATCACATGCCGGTCATGGCTACCCAGCTTGCGGTTGTCGCGAAAATGGCGCGAGAGCACGGCATCGGCCGGGCCGGTAAAGCCCAGCGCTGTCGCCAATACATCGAGAATTGCGGAAAACTGCGTTTGATTCATTGTTGTTTCCTGATAAAACCAGGTTCTACTGGTGTTGAATCCGGATTGGCCATCAGTCAGTCCGATGGACAATCCAGGTTGAATTCTATCTGCCGCCGCCTCGGCGCGGTGGCGATTTGGCCACCGGAGGCTCCCATTCCAACAGCGTTTTGCCGTCCGCGATCACCTCGTTCGCCCAGATATCGAGCGTCAACTCGTTGCCCAGCACGATGGTGATCCGGACCGGAATATTGTGCCACTCCGGCGCGAGCCAGAAATCCACCTTCCGGTCATCCCATGCGCCGCGCAGCAGCAACGCATCCACTTCCTTCTTGCCCAAGCGCAACTTAGCTTCGCCTGCGACCTTGAGCTGCACATTCTCATATTTGCGCCGGCCGGAAAACATGGAGAACCTGTACTCGGGCTTGCTGCTACCGACCAAGCCAATATGGAAGGCTGCCGAGAATATATCCTGGTCGCCCGGCGCGAGTTTTTCACTCTTGCGGCTTCCCGGCTCGCCGACTTCGGCGATTCGCTTCTGCCAGTCGAAATCAACCTGGTAGAACGGCTCGGGCTTGTTGTTGCGATATTCGACAAAACGCTCCGGGGTCACACCATTCCGCCCCACCCTGCCACTACTGACGAAAGTACGGGAAATACCGAGAAAACCGCCTTCCAGCCGCAGATCGTAACGTCCCTGCGACACCTTCCAGCTCATGCGAGCCGGAACCGGGAGGAATTCCCAGATGTAGGTCATCTTCAGCTCCCGAGGGAACCGTTCCAGCGCCTGCACCGGCTGGCTATCCACCTGAGACGCCCTTGCCGGAGCCTGCACCGGCGCACTCGCGGCGGCCACGACAGCCTTGCCGGCTACCGCCGACGCTACCACCGGCACAACCCTGCTCGCAGCTATCGCAGCAGGTTTGCGTGGTTTTCTTGCCTCTGTTGGACGCGGCGCGGGCCGGGACTCGATCACGGGCTTGGCCGGCCGGCGCAGAAACACGTCCAGCGTATCCGGCGGCCTTGTCCCGCCTTTCGCCGTCGCGGCATCCTCTTCCAGCGAATGCGCCTTGAGTTCGCGGCTCGGCTGGCGCAGTTCGGCCTGCGAAAACTCGGGGCGCGTCAGCCAGGCGTAGATATCCTCTCCGCCAATCCCCAGCACATGCAGCAACAGAGAAAGAAGGAATGCGCCCAGCAAACTGCGGCGAAGCCAAGAGCATCGGCGCATGGCAGTCTTCAATCCAGAAAGACCCGGTTCGCTTCGACGCGAAGCCTGCCTTCGACAAACCAGCGAACGGCTTGCGGGTAGAGGCGATGCTCTTCTGCCAGCACGCGGGCCGACAGCGTTTGTGGGGTGTCGTCGTCCAGCACCGGCACGGCAGCTTGGGCAACGATGGGGCCATGGTCGAGTTCGGGCGTGACGAAATGCACGGTACAGCCGGCCAGTTTCACGCCAGCTTCAATGGCCCGCGCATGCGTATTGACCCCGGTAAACGCCGGAAGCAGCGAGGGATGGACATTCAGCATGCGCCCGGCATAGCGTTCGACAAATCCGGTCGTGAGAATCCGCATGAATCCGGCCAGCACAACGAGATCGGGCGCATGGCGGTCGATCACCTGCGCCAGCGCGGCGTCGAAAGCCTCGCGGTCGGCGTACTGCTTGTGATCGACGACCTCGGTGAAAATACCCTGCTCGCGCGCCCACACCAGCCCAGGCGCATCGGCCCGGTTGGAAATGACAGCGACCACACGCGAATCGGGAAGTCCGGCTTCGACGATCGCCCGCATGTTACTGCCACGGCCGGAAATCAGGATGACGATGTTTTTCATTTTTCCAGTGAAGAGGGAAGGGAAAAGGGGGAAGAGTAAAACCACCCTTCTCCCTTCGCCCTTCCCCCTTCTCAGAATCAAGCGACTTGCGTCTGGTGCTCGTCACCCACCCGTGCGCGGATTGCGCCGATGGTGAAGACCTTCTCGCCTTCGGCGGTCAGCAGTGCGGCGGCTTGTTCTGCATATTCGGCAGCCACGATCACCACCATGCCGATACCGCAGTTGAAGGTGCGATACATTTCGTTTTGCGCCACGCCACCCTTTTCCTGCAGCCACTGGAACAACTTGGGCATGCTCCAGCTCTTGGCGTCGATCTGGGCTACGGTGTTTTCCGGCAGCACGCGCGGCACGTTTTCGGTGATGCCACCGCCGGTGATGTGGGCCATGCCCTTGACCGGCAG
Source organism: Formivibrio citricus (assembly GCF_900115065.1). Lineage (GTDB taxonomy): Bacteria > Pseudomonadota > Gammaproteobacteria > Burkholderiales > Chitinibacteraceae > Formivibrio > Formivibrio citricus. The sequence continues at coordinate 31,598 of NZ_FOVE01000004.1, forward strand.
GGTTTGCATGAGTTTCAGGAGCGGTTTTACATAAATACGGGTCGGCGCCATGATCGCGTCAGCCAGCGTCTTGTCGCCCTCGAACGTGGCATTCAGGTCGGGCTTGGCGACCTCGATGATCTTGCGTACCAGCGAATAGCCGTTGGAATGTGCGCCGTTCGAAGCCAGCCCCAGCACCACGTCGCCGGCCGCAATGGTCTTGCCGGTGATGACCTGTGACTTTTCCACGACACCAACGGCAAAACCGGCCAGATCGTATTCACCGACCGGGTACATGCCCGGCATCTCGGCGGTTTCTCCGCCGATCAGCGCGCAACCGGCCTGCTCGCAGCCATAGGCAACGCCCTTGATCACCTCGGTCGCGGACGGAACGTCGAGCTTGCCGCAAGCAAAGTAATCGAGGAAGAACAGCGGTTCGGCGCCCTGCACCAGAATGTCGTTCACGCTCATTGCCACGAGGTCGATGCCGACCGTGTCATGGCGCTTGAGTTCAAAAGCAAGCTTGAGCTTGGTGCCCACGCCGTCGGTACCGGAAACCAGAACCGGTTCTTTGTATTTCTTGGAGATTTCCACCAACGCACCGAAACCGCCAAGATCGCCCAGCACTTCCGGGCGCATGGTGCGCTTGGCAAACGGTTTGATGTTTTCAACCAGTTGGTCTCCGGCGTCGATATCGACGCCAGCATCGCGGTAGGAGAGGCTCGGGGCGGTCATGTCATTTCCTCGTGCAGGTTTGCCGGATGCGCTAGAATCTACGCATTCCCTGAAAACGCGCGATTTTACCCGATCCCGTCATGAAAAGCCCGCCTGTCCGACACTCGTTTTCGACCGCATGGTGGATCATGGCGGCCGCGCTGTTCCTGACCGGGTGGCTGGGCTATGCCCTCATGCCGATCCTGACGCCTTTCGCCGCCGCACTGCTGCTCACCTACATCGGTTATCCCGCCCATCACTGGCTGGTTCGCCATCGCATCAACCCAAGCCTTGCCGCCTTGCTGTCAATGCTGGGGTTGTTGCTCGCACTGCTGGCCGTGATGCTGATCCTGCTCCCGCTCCTGTTCCAGCAGGTTCAGGCACTGTACGGCGCTGTGGGGAAATTCGTCGCACTGGCGCAAAGCCGCTGGCTGCCTGAACTGCAAATCCGTCTGGGTCCGAACGTACTGCCGGATTTCGAACATCTTGGGACCTGGGCATCGGAGCACAGCGAAAGCCTGCGCGCCGCCGCACCTGAAATTCTCAAGGGTCTGGGCAGCCGCGGCATGTTCCTGCTCCAGCTGGCCACCAACATCGTGCTCACTCCGGTTGTCTTTTTCTATTTCCTGCGCGATTCGGACCGCCTGATCCCGCGCCTGCTGCGGCTGGTGCCACGCCGTTTCGAACCGACCGTGTCCACGCTGCTGAAAGACATCGATGCCGTACTGGGCGCCTTCCTGCGCGGCGAACTGATGGTCATGTCCATCATGTCCTTCCTCTACACCGCCGGTCTCTGGGCTGTCGGGCTCAACGGTGCACTGCCGCTGGGTTTGCTGACCGGCATTCTGACCTTCATTCCCTTTGTCGGCTCGACCATTGGACTGGTTCTGGGATCGCTTGCCGCTTTCACCCAGTTCGGCTCACTGATAGGCGTATTGCCCACGCTGACCGTATTCCTGATCGGGCAATCGCTGGAATCCAATTTCATCACGCCCAAGCTGGTGGGCGAGCGCATCGGGCTGCATCCGGTTGCCGTGATCTTCGCCTTGATGGCGTTCTGGCAGCTCTTCGGTTTCATCGGCGTCCTGCTCGCCCTACCCATGGCCGCCATCTTGCAAGTCGGCCTCTCGCACGCAATGCGGCACTACCGCGCCAGCCACTTCTACCGGCGCAGACGCGGGCCTTCCATTCCCCCAGCTCCCGGCGAGCAAGGTTGACGGGGAACGGCTTTGAAACAACTGGTTCTCGATCTCGCGCTGCCGGCACCGGAGCCGTTCAGCGATTTTGTCGCCGGCGAAAACGCCGAGCTGCTGTTCCAGCTCAACGAATGGTGCACCGGAACGCCTCATGCCCGCTTTGTCTACCTCTGGGGCGAGCCCGGCTGCGGCAAGAGCCACTTGCTGGCCGCTGCGGCCCGACGCGCTCAAGCGCGCCTCATTGATGCCTGTTGCGAAGCTTTGCCGGAAGAGATTGAACCCGACACGCTGCTGGCCGTCGATAACGTCGACAGCCTGGACCGAGCCGGGCAGGAAACGCTGTTCGCCCATTTCAACACCTTGCGAGCCGGCAGCGGCGGACTGGTATCCGCCGGCCTGCTACCGCCGATGCTGCTCTCCATGCTCCCCGATCTCGCCACCCGGCTGGGATGGGGGCTCGTTTACCAGCTCAGGCCTCTCAGCGATTCGGACAAGGCCGCCGCCATGCAGGCACGTGCGCGCCAATTGGGTTTCGACCTCTCCGGCGAACTGGCCGATTACCTGCTGCGCCACGCCCCGCGCGGCATGGCAAGCCTCTACCGCCTGCTGGAACACGCCAACGAACTCGCCCTCTCCCGCCAGAAAGCCGTGACGATGAACCTGCTGCGAGAAATACTGCGCGGGCAACACGCCACCCCGGCAGCATGACTCCGACACGATCAGCCCGAGCGAAAAACGGACCGCATTCCTTCCACCCAGGAAAAATCCCATATTTTTCGGGGCTGACTTCTGCAAGAATACCGGATTAGTCTCAACGAGAAGAACAACAACATGGCCCAGCACTTTGCCTCTGACAATTACGCCGGCGTCTGTCCGGAAGCCCTGAAATGGCTGGTTGAAGCCAACAGCAGCGGCCACGAACCTGCATACGGCGACGACCAGTGGACCCAGCGCGTCTGCGATGCGATCCGCGACCTGTTCCAGACCAACTGCGATGTGTTCTATGTTTTCAACGGCACAGCGGCCAACTCTCTGGCGCTGGCTTCGCTCTGCCAATCCTACAACTCGGTGATCTGCCACGAAGTCGCACACATCGAAACCGACGAATGCGGTGCGCCGGAATTCTTTTCCAGCGGCGCCAAGCTGATGGTCGCCTCCGGCACCAACGGCAAGCTCACCCCGCAGGCGATTGAGACCATCGTCACGCGTCGCAGCGATATCCACTACCCCAAGCCCAAGGCGGTTTCGATCACCCAGTCCACGGAAGTCGGTACGGTCTACCAGATCGATGAAATCCAGGCGATCTCCGCCATGGCGCGCAAGCACGGACTGGCACTGCATATGGACGGCGCGCGTTTTGCCAATGCGGTCGCCACGCTGGGGGCCCACCCCGCCGACATTACCTGGCGCGCAGGCGTGGATGTGCTGTGTTTCGGAGGCACCAAGAACGGCCTGCCGGTCGGCGAAGCGGTGGTGTTCTTCAACCGTGAACTGGCGCAGGATTTTGCCCACCGCGTAAAACAGGGTGGGCAACTCGCCTCCAAAATGCGCTTCATCTCCGCACCGTGGCTCGGCTTGCTGGAAAACGATGTCTGGCTGCGCAACGCGCGTCACGCCAATGCCATGGCACAGCGCCTGCACGATGCCCTGATCAAGATTCCGCAGGTGGAAATCATCTTCCCGCGCGAATCCAACGCGGTATTCGTCAAGATGCCGCAACGCGCTGCAAACAAATTGCTGGCCGACGGCTGGCGTTTCTACCAGTTCATCGGCGAAGGCGGCTGCCGCTTCATGTGCAGCTGGGATACGCAGAAAGAGATGGTGGACAAGCTTGCGGCAGCTGTCTCGGAGGCATGCGCAGGCTGAGGATCAACCGGGCGGAGCGCAGGAACCGTAATGTACGCGGGTTCCGAGCTCCGCCACATGCGAAGGCGCAGCCGCCGGATGAACCGGGTTTTAGTTCTGACGCGGCGGCAGCGTAGATTTGAACAGATAGCCGAAAACCACCAGCAGCAACGCACTGACGATCGTGACCAGTAGCACAATCCAGGCCGCGCTCCGGCCCTTGTTCATGGATTGCAGCACCACTTGATCGACCAGCCTTTCCTTGTAGCGGGAATGCTCGGCAAACGCAGCGGTCAGCCGGTCACCGGCTGGCTTCCACTCGCTTTCAACGACGACCACTGCTGCCTCGCGGTCACGGTCGTTCGATTTTTCCAGCACTTTTTCCAGTGCGGCGAGGTAAATGGCAAAGAGCTGCTTGTCGTTTTGCAGCAGTTCGCGGTCACGGCTGTTGATGATCAGGTTCTGCTCGTAATCGGCAAGCCGTTTCTGGATTTCCTGGATATTGCGGCGAATGGTGGCCTCGTGTGGCGCCTTCTTGGCCCGGTCGTCGTAGGAAAGGTGATACAGCGCGTTCACGCGGATCAAGAGGAAGTCGCGCTCGGCGCTGGAAAGAATCCCCAGACTGCGGATGATGTTTTCGTCGGTATATTTGAGTTCTTCACTGATCTGCTGCGAACTGAAGAAACCAATCAGCCCGGTAATCAGTACGGCGATCACCGCGCCGGCAATGATCGCCACTAAACGTTGATTAACCGAAAAAATCATCTAGGGATTCCCGTCATATTTGCCCACACTGGCAGCAGGCCCAATGGTAGCAGCGCCGGCGGCAAAAGCAAGGAAAGCTGGGAAGGGAATCAATGCCCTTGGCGCGGATCGGTCGGCATGACCGGCGCGTCGATGCGCAGATAGTTCTTCTCGGTTTCCGGAGAAGTGATGTAATCGGTGACCTTGCCTTCGACGCGCATCTTGGCCAGCGTGGTCCGGCCAGCAAAATAGTGCATCGCAATCGAAGCGGCGGCATGGATCAAAGCAAAGAAGATGAAGACAACGCTGACAAGGTTATGCAGTTCACGCAGCGAGGCCATGCCCGCCGGGCTGAGGATCATCGGCACCTGGAGCCCCATCACGGTCTGGCCGGCGGCATAGGAGATCGCGAGCAGTGTACCGCTGCAAGCCAGGAAGCCGATCGAGCCATAAAGCAGACCATGCAGGAAACGCATGACGTGGACCTGATGGAAATCCTGACCATCCGGAACCGGGGTGCCGAATGCGCTGAAGATCGACAGGCGGATGAGGTTGAGCAGGAACAGCAACTGGCCGGAAATCACGTGCGTTCTGACCAGCACGCCGCGCAGGGCATCGGCGCGCGAAAGGCGCGTCGCCACGGCAATCGAAGCCAGACAGACGATCACCAGCACCACGACGGACCAGTGGATCAGGACGGAGAGCGGATGGTAGGCACGTTTAGCTGCTTTCATGCAAAAAAGAATACACCAGTCGTTTCAAGCCGACAAACAGCCGGTCGGGTAATTAGTTACACCGTGCAGCCATTTGCCGCCGGCGGAGTAGAATGATCGTTCTAGACTTCATTTTTCACAATAAACGCCATGTTCGTCACCTTCCCGGATAGTCCTTACGAACTCTTCCAGCCCTTTCCGCCTGCGGGCGACCAACCCGGCGCCATCGCCAAGCTGGTCGAAGGTCTGGAGGACGGCCTGCGCTACCAGACGTTGCTCGGCGTAACCGGATCGGGCAAGACCTACACCATGGCGAACGTGATTGCGCGCACCGGCCGCCCCGCCATCATCATGGCCCCGAACAAGACACTCGCCGCGCAGCTCTATTCCGAGATGCGCGAGTTCTTCCCGAAGAACGCAGTCGAATACTTCGTCAGCTATTACGACTACTACCAGCCCGAAGCCTACGTCCCCAGCCGTGACCTGTTCATCGAGAAGGATTCCAGCATCAACGAGCACATCGAGCAGATGCGTCTTTCCGCGACCAAGGCCATTCTGGAGCGCCCCGACTGCATCATCGTCGCCACCGTCAGCGCCATCTACGGCATTGGCGATCCATCCGATTACCACCAGATGATCCTGCATCTGAAGGAAGGCGAAAAACTCGCGCAACGCGACATCATCACCCGCCTGACCACGATGCAGTACGACCGCAACGAGATGGACTTCGCACGCGGCACCTTCCGCGTGCGCGGCGACGTGATCGACATCTTCCCCGCCGAAAACGCCGATCTGGCCATCCGCATCGCGCTGTTCGACGACGAAATCGAAAAACTGCAACTCTTCGACCCGCTCACCGGCAAAATCGAAAGCCGCGTCGGGCGCTTTACCGTCTTCCCGTCCAGCCATTACGTCACCCCGCGCGCCACGGTGCTGAAAGCCATCGAGACAATCAAGATCGAACTGCGCGAACGGCTTGAGTTCTACTACAAGAACCACAAGCTGGTGGAAGCCCAGCGGCTGGAACAGCGCACGCGCTTCGATCTGGAAATGCTCAACGAGATGGGCTTCTGCAAGGGCATCGAAAACTACTCGCGGCACTTTTCCGGCAAACAAGCCGGCGAAGCACCGCCGACACTGATCGACTACCTGCCCGAAAACTGCCTGATGATTCTCGACGAATCGCACGTCACCATCCCGCAGGTCGGCGGCATGTACAAGGGCGACCGCTCGCGCAAGGAAAACCTCGTCGATTATGGCTTCCGCCTGCCCTCCGCGCTCGACAACCGCCCGCTCAAGTTCGAGGAATTCGAGCAACTGATGCCGCAGAGCATCTTTGTTTCCGCCACCCCGGCCACCTACGAGCAGGAACACCAGGGGCAAGTCGTCGAACAGGTGGTGCGCCCCACCGGCCTCGTCGACCCGCAAATAGAAGTGCGCCCGGTCGGTACGCAGGTCGACGACCTGCTTTCGGAAATACGCAAACGTGCCGAAAAGGAAGAACGCGTACTCGTCACCACGCTCACCAAGCGCATGTCCGAGCAACTCACCGAATACCTATCGGAACATGGCGTGAAGGTGCGCTACCTGCACTCCGACATCGACACTGTCGAGCGTGTCGAGATCATCCGCGACCTGCGGCTGGGCATGTTCGACGTGCTGATCGGCATCAACCTGCTGCGTGAAGGGCTGGATATTCCGGAAGTCTCGCTGGTCGCCATTCTGGATGCCGACAAGGAAGGCTTCCTGCGCAGCGAGCGCAGCCTGATCCAGACCATCGGCCGCGCCGCGCGCAACCTCAACGGCACCGCCATCCTCTACGCCGACCGCATCACCGATTCGATGAAGAAAGCCATCGGCGAAACCGAACGCCGTCGCGCCAAGCAAATTGCCTTCAACGAAGCCAACGGCATCACCCCGCGCGGCGTGGTCAAGCGCATCAAGGACATCATCGACGGCGTCTACAACGCCGAAGACGCCGCAGCCGCCCGCATCGAACAGAAACGCCACTCCATGCTCGACGAGATGGACGAAAAGCAGCTCGCCAAGGAACTCAAGCGCATCGAAAAAGAAATGATGCAGGCCGCGCAAAACCTCGAATTCGAAAAAGCCGCCAAGCTGCGCGACCAGCTCAAGGCGCTGCGCGAGAAGGCGTTTGGACACGAGTAAAAGACGGATTCCTATTCACATCATGCTCAGACATCGCTTGCAGCGCCCCGGATTACCGCTTTACGGCCAATCCATTGGGTATACGCTCTGCTGACTATAACTGATGAGCCATCACCACATTGAGTCGGCAGAGCTTCAAGGATTGACTCGAAAATGTAAAATCAGAGATGAATTTCTATACGAACGCCATGCAATGGCTCATCAATATTTGCTCCAACAAAAATTTTCTTTTCTCCAATTCCTTTTTTTACAAGGTATTTTTTCACCTCCATGGCTCGAGCCCACGATGCTTGCTGCGGATTTCCGATTTCGTTCTTGTTGCAGTTGCCGTGCAATAATATTTTTGATGCACCTTTCATTTTAAACACCAACTCATCCAGCCTCGCCTCTCCCAGCCTATCCAATTTGGCACTCATGGTTTCAAAATTAATAAAAAAAGGATCACCATGATGCATGTATTTATTTGCCGATTCAGGAACATGAACGACTGGCGACGAGGATAAAACCGGGGATTGACTTACGGACAACCCGCCACATGCAGTTAAGCTTGCAAATGACAAAAGAGCAATAAATTGCATATTCATAAACCAACCCCCACTATCTAAATAAAACTTAATTGGTCGCATGCAAAACTTCTGCATGCAAATAAATACAAGCAAAACAAAAAATTAAAAAATCAATCACCAACCTCAACCGCAACAGCATGCAACGGCTCTTTAATATCAACATCAAATGTTATTTTTGCCGGCTTGACACCCTTCTTAATTAGATATTTTTTAACCGCCAACGCACGCGCCCTGGCAACGGACGAACAATTTCTAACATCCGCCTTGTTGCAGTAACCGCGAACATGAATTTTATTGGCAAATTGCAGTTGCCGAACCAGATCATCCAGCCGTACGGTCATATCATGATTTAATTTTGTTTTTTTTCCCTCAAACAATAAATTGAAAGGCTGTTTATCTGAACTTGCATCAATATTGATAGACGCTTTTCCGGTTGCCGACGTAGAGCTGGCGGCGGCAGATGATGTCGCGTCAGATGCCGGATCGGTTGTACACGCCGCAAGGTAAGTCACGCACAAAATTGCAAACAATTTTCTGATCATGGCTGTAGAAGAATCCTGATAATGAATATTCAAATGCCGGCTGCTCTTTGAAACCAGAAAGAGCAGCCTGCCCTTCGTGCACAACAAGTATCAAGCAATTGTTTTGTTCGCAGTAAGATCCCAGCCAGAGCTGACGTTACCGCCCCCCGCGCCATCTGCACGTTTCTGCTGCGTATAAGTCCATTTGATTTTTCCATAGCTAAAGCTAACAAGCTCACAGGGAAAGCCGCTGTCATTTGCAGAACCAGTTGACTCCACTTTGGAAATCAGGACTTGCTCAAGCTTGACTTCGTAATATTTGACTTTGTCGCCACCGGAGCGGCAAATTTCAATTGTCACATCGTTGATATGCTTCCCCGTGCAGCAAGCTTCATAAATTTTTGGGCTGGCTTTATCAAGGCAATGCGTGATTTGGTAAACGCCGTGGTTTACGCGCTCGGCGGTAGCACCACCCGCAGTGGATGCCGTTGCTTGAGCCGGTTGTTCAATCATGTGACTGAAAGACAAAATCTCAATCCAGTCCTTATGCTTATCATCCGTCGACTCACCTGGAATTCCATCAATCTTCAAAAAAGCATCAAATGCCATAATAATCTCCTTGCTATTGAGTGATAAAAACAACCTGGCACAACAACCTTAACGCGCGGGCTTCGGCAGCTCTGCCACCAGCCGCAATGAAATCGTCAGTTCATCCAGTTGGAAATGCGGACGCAAGAAAGCGGCGGCGCGGTAAACGCCCGGCTTTCCAGGAACTTCAACAACATCTACCCGGGCTTCGCGCAGCGGATATTTGGCCTTGGCCTCCTGGCTTGCTGAATCATCAAGCAAAACATATTGAGCCAGCCACGTATTCAAATAGTCCTGAACGTTTTGCCTTGATGCAAAGCTGCCAATCTTGTCGCGCATGATTGATTTCATGTAGTGCGCAATACGTGACACCGAAAATATGTATGGCAATTGTGTGGATAGCCTGGCGTTGGCGTTTGCTGAATCCGTGTTGTAGGTTTTTGCCTTTTGTGCAGATTGTCCGCCAAAAAAGGCTGCATAATCTGTATTCTTGCAATGCACAAGCGCAATAAATCCAAGGTCAGAAAGCAGTTTTTCTGTTCTGTCGGTAATTGCAATTTCGGTCGGGCATTTCAAGGCAACTTCGCCATCGTCAGTATTGAAGGTATGAGTTGGCAATCCTTCAACCAGCCCGCCTCCTTCTACTCCGCGAATTGCAGCCAGCCATCCATACTGGGCAAATGCTGAGGTTAAACGTGCGCCATAGGAATATGCCGCGTTTGTCCACAGATATTTGCCATGGTCAGTTCCATCCACGTTTTCATTAAAGTCAAAATCCTCAACCGGCACGGTTTCCCGACCATATGGCAATCGACCCAATACATGCGGCAGGACTATTCCCACATATCTGGAATCTTCTGATTCACGGAAGCTCTTCCATTTTGCATATTCAACGGTGTCAAAAATTTTTGACAAATCGCGGGGTTTTCCAATGTCGGCAAAGCTTTCCAGTCCGAACATGCCTGGGGCTGCAGCTGTAATCATCGGGGCATGCGCAGCAGCAGCAACATGCGAAAGTTCTTTTAAAAGATAAAAGTCTTCAGGGTGGCGGCCAAATTCGTAATCTGCAATAAGTGCGGCAAATGGAGCCCCGCCAAATGTGCCATACTCCTCTTCGTATATTTTCTTGAAAATTGCACTTTGATCAAATTCAGATGACGATTTAAAATCCTTGATCAAGTCCTTCTTGGAAACATTGAGAACTTTGATTTTAAGCATTGTGCCTGTTTCTGATTCGTCCACCAAATACTTTAGACCTCTCCATGAGGCCTCCAATTTTTGGAAGTCGGAATTATGCATAATTTCGTTTAGCTGATCAGATATCAAACCGTCAATTTCAGCTATGCGCGCATCAATACTGGCCGTCAAATCGCGAGATATGGTAACCGTCCCGGCTACAACCTGATCAACAAGCTCGCCAATCAAATCCCGCGCAAAAATTACTTCCTGCTCGTTGGTCGCAATTCTGCTTGATTCAATGATGTGGTCAAGTAACCCTGTAGACTCTGGCAGCTGAATAGATGACTCATTCAGTAATTGCTCGCTATTCATGATTTCACCTCAATGGCTTGAGCGCAGGAATTGCTGATTTTATGTAGCATTTCCGTATCGCCCACAACGTTATCCAGAAGTGTTTCCAGTTTGTCATTCCCTGCCATCTTGTTTCGCAGGTCAGCCAACCGTTTGCGCACATTTAAAAGTTTACTGAGCGGCTCAACCTGCATGGCTATGTTTTGTGGCTCAAAGTCAGACAGGCAACTGAAATTCAATTCAACGGAAAGTTGACTGCTGTCATTTTTCAGCTTGTTATCCGCCCGAATGGCCAAGCGAGGCGCGACCCCCTTCAGAACATCGTCGAAATTGTCGCGATCAATTTGCACATATTTGCGCTCTTTGACTTTTGGCAACGGATTCTTGTTGTGTCCCGAGTAATCGCCAATTACGCCAAGCACAAAAGGCAATTCCTTTGTTTCTATTGCGTCGCCAATCTCTACGTCATAAGTTATCTGAACGCGCGGCGGGCGCACCCTGGACAGTTTTTTTTGCGTGCTTTCCTTGCTCATTTTTCCTCTGCCGTTATGTGGTGGATTGCGTACCTGATCAACTGATGCGAGCAGCAATACCGTTGAGAATGTCATGTAATTGAGATAAAAGTAGCCTGCTATTCGATAACTGTCTCCCTATGACATATGAGGCCTCAGCCCACTCATGATTTGAATGCCATGGCGTATTGGAATCCTGTGGGTGTATATATATGCTTTGGTCTGCGTCATGGCCAAAAGCAAGTGCCATCATGTGCTCTGTAAAATCACCAGGGGCTAAAATCATGCGCTGATCAACATCAGGGAATAGCAATATTCCGCGCAAAGGCGGTTGATCATGATTTGCAATGGCCGCCTGGTATAATCCAACCCAGGTTGCGGCCATCAATATGCCTTCTCCTGTTCCGCTCGGCAGTGGCAGCTTGAAACATTGTGCCGGCATGCTGCTTTTGAATCGGCGCAACAATTGGGCGTGAAATGCAAAACCAAGCAGTAAATGATCCAGTCCGGTTGGGGTTTCGCTTTGCAGCAACATTTCAAGTTCTTGCACGGTTGTACAATTGTTGTAGCGGGACATTAATTGTTGTGCCAATGGCTCCAAGTCGGCCAATGAGCTAGCACTGATCGGGTGCTCTTCTTCAAAAAACTGGCGACACGCAAGCATTTCTACCGCGTTTTCCATTGCGCTTGTCAGGTGTTCATGCAGTCCACTCAGAAATAATTCATTTGCCAATAAATATGAAGCAAGGCTTGAATTGGATGTCTTCTCTGCAGTTATCACGCCAGCAACCAGCGGGTAGCAGCGGCCAGCTTCATCCTGGCTAGGACGTATGGCACCCAAAAATGACCAGCGCCCGTCCCGTGACCGGAAAAAAATCGATGAGGGCGGTGCAGACAGAAATCGTTCTTGCCAGCCGTCTGTATCGCTCATCAAACGAAGGCTGCTGGCGATCAGGCAGTCCAGCTCCAGCGCAGCGGGGTGACTGGCATTTATTCGAATAAAGTCTGCGCGCCGCGGCAATTTCCCAAAAATGGCATACTGCATTTATGATTTGATCCGGAAAGAATTTATAAACATTTCAATTAATTTCTTTATAAAGTAACCCGTTCAGGCAAAGACAGTCTTCGCAAGCCGGAAATCTGTAGCGGATTTACTCCTCCAACCAGGCGGAAATTAAGGCTGATAATTTCAGGATCTCTGGAGTTTGTTTTTGGCGTTTTCCAGGAAAGCTGAACCGTTTGACTGTCCAGATTCCTGGCTTGAGCCTGGGAAAGCAAACGCACAAGGCCCATCCTTCCCTGCTGATTACTGACCGTGATGGATTCCCCGTTGAATGCAACCACTTGCAGACGGGCCCCCTGTTGTTTACCTGTGCCCGGCCAAGTAAATGTTTGCCATGGTTGTGGTCCGTTGCGATAACGCATGTCCTGCCCGTCAATTTCAAGCAAAATCTCAGACAGGCCGGGTGTCGGGACGGGTTGCAGTTCAAGTCTTGCATTGTCCGATTCAGATAGTTGAACGCTGGATATGGAAGAGAGTCGTTCAATACTGGAGAGGAACGCAGGGTTAAAATGCAAACCGAGATTTGCCCATGTGCGGGGGGTAAATTTATCCCCCTTCTTTACGATCAACCCATTAAGGTATTTGCTGACAAATTTATCGATTGTTCCATCGTTCGGCTTGATGAATTTGTTGATATCAGACATAGGGGCTTCCATGCCGGTATCGCTAAATGGATATTTACCGGATAGAGTCTTCCATTGTCCGTATACCTCGCGCTGCCATGCCTGATTAATTTCGTTTTCCAATGGTCCGAGCATGGCTGAGTAGGCCTGTATCAATGGCCTTGTCAGTAATGGCCTTACTATCTCGCGCGTTTCTTGGTTGGAGTTGGATAGCAATGTCCCGTCAACATAGTTAAGTGTCTCGGATAATTCTGAGTTGCTGCCATTCAAAGTTGCTTGCACGGTTGCACGCAACTGTTCCCCGGTGGCATCACTTGAGGCGAGCTTGGCTAATTTAAGCTTGAGTTTTTCCAGATGTGCAAAGTATCCGTCAATCGGCGCACCGTTCCCCTTGCCGTGAACCAGGTTGGTAATTCCAGAAAATTGTGCCCCCACGATTCCATATTCCGGGCCAGATTCATTTTTCAATGAATCAGTACCCTTTAGAAACTCAGTTGTCCTTTCAAGCATGGACTGCTTGGCATGTTCAATTTTTCTGGACACTTCGGACGGGTTGTCCCATGCCGTTTCGTACGCCGCCCGGATTAGCAATTGTTTGGTTGGAGAGTTGTTTTGATCGGCAAGTTTACTTATGGCATTGACACTGGAGTTAAGATCAGTAAAGTCACGAATTGCTACACCCTGGAGAAATTTTTTCCACTCATTTGCATATTCTGCCTTGTACAGGGCGAGCAGCTGTGCCCGGCTTTTGTCTATATCTCCGGCACGACCGAGGCCACCAGAGATGCTGCTGGCCAATACCCAGTCTTCCCCCTTTATTTCGCCTTTGCATGCATCCTCGATTGCGCCTCGGATATAGCTGTCCAATGCTTCCCGGGTGAATGCACCTGCAACCATCTGGCTACCTGCAACAATATCCATATTTTGATTATTCAGGATGCGGGCCACTGTCAATGGTGCGAATTTGGCATTGGCGCGCGCCTTGATCTCGCCATAAGCACGTTCTTCGGCAGATAATTGGGTTATCGAACCTCGCAATATTTCTCGTGCTCCAGACACAATTTGTGTGTTGTTTTCTATAAGTGGGAGATCCGGTGCTTTAATCTGGTTTACGTAAAAAGCCACCAAGCGCTCGGCCAGCGCCATGATCTCTTCCTGGCGGTATTCTCCGCGGTTTGACTCAAGCCAATTACGCCAATGGCGAGGAAGTTGGTCGGCAAGATGCGCCTCGTCCATCTTGTTTTGCTCATGCAGCATCAAGTAGGTTTTGAGCGCGTTATATCCCTGATCGAGCTTTATGGCTTGATTTGCATCGGGAGCTTGAATTGTGTTTGTCTGGCGAGAAGCCGTTGCGCGCTGCGGGATATGCCAAACACTCACATCGATGGTAGGCAATCTTTTACCCGGCACGGAACGCTGCATCCTGGGCTTCTGCTGCGGAATTACGGGTGCTGTTTTTTTGTCATGGTCGTTTGCTTTGACTGCACTGGGCGATTTCGCCGCAGGTATGAGGCGTTGTTTTGCCAATTGCATAAGTGTTGACTCCAGACTTTGTTTTACTGGCGTCAGCATGATTTCCCGGATGCCAGCAAAGTATTCTTTGCGTAAATTGGCCTCCAGTTTGCCTCCTTGATAAAGACCGAGCCCGATTTGCCATGGATGGCCATTGTTTTTAAATGCTTGCAGCTGTTCAATTCGTTGCTGCAACTTGTCCAGTGCTTTTAGCCGCTTATAAATTTGTGCGCTCTTGGATTGCAGTTGCGCTTGGTGATATTCATGGCTAACTTGTGCAATCAGCTTCTGGTTGCCGATATATGACCATGTCCATATTCCTGCGATGGTCGCCAATAGCGAGAGACCGGACAGCATTCCTGCCAGACGCAACCGCCCCGCGGCAGGTTTGGTTTGTCTGCATACCAAATGCTGGTCATGGAAAATCACCTCGCGGAATAAATCGCGCAGGAAGTAGCCGTATGAAGCAACACCCAGCGGCACCTTCAATCCGGTACGGTCAAGGTTGAACTGACTGGAAATCCGGCTTGCCGCTGCAATGCGAGGTACGCCCTCTTGCAGGGCGCTTGTGAAGTAAAAGCCGCGGAGCAATGGTTTCGCGTGGTAAGGGTCTTCTTCATGCAGCAGGCGCACAAATTTGACCACTGCATCTCGCAGCCCATGAAACTCGATCGGAAATGCAAAATAGGCCGGCCTGGATTCAGCTCCTCGGTATTGGGCAAGTTTTTCTTCGCCTATCTGCACCAATCCGCGATATAAGCAGTCAAATTGCTGCCCTGTTGCAATCGTTGCATCAAAGCCCTGGCCTTGTTCCGAAGGGAATGTGGCACCCCAAACCTTGTTTCGCAGCGCATCGTTATTGTCATCTTCAAAAAATTGGCAAAAGCCTCCGAGAAGATCGAGCTTGGTGAGAATCAAATAAATGGGGACTTGCAAGCCGAAGTTGTCTTCTATCTCATGAATCCGTTCACGGATTTGGCGAGCGTAGAGTGTGAAACTTTCGCTGTTATGCTGCGCCAGTTCTGGCAGGCTGATGGCGACCAAAATGCCGTTGACCGGCGCCTTGCTGCGATAACGCTTCAGCAGTTTGAGAAACGATACCCACTCGCTACGGTCTTCACTTTGCGTGGCGTAGCGACCTGCGGTATCGAGCAGTACGCCCTCCGTTGAAAAAAACCAGTCGCAGTTGCGTGTTCCTCCTACACCTTGTATTCCGCCTTCTCCACTGAACGGAAAGGTGAGGCCGGATTGCAAAATTGCGGAGCTTTTGCCCGCCGCAGGATGACCGATGATCATGTACCAGGGCAGTTCGTAGAGCGCTGCATTACCACGAGCTTTACCAAGCCTGGATGTTTTCAATGTATCAATCGCACCAAGCAGACGTTGGCGAAGCAGGGTTACTTCTGCCCTCTTGTCGGCACTTGCGTTCATTACGGCGTCATCGGCTTGGGTTTGCAGCATCTTTTTGATGAGCCCCCCGGCCTTGTTGGCGAGCAGTTGTCCTACAAGCAAGGACGCAACCCACAAAAGCATGACCGCAAAAATCCAGGCGAAGCGGGATTCAATCGATTTGAGTCCAGCCCATGGCCCAAGAAGCCAAATCAGCGCAACAAGAATCAGAAAGCCAGCCGCCGAGATCAGCTTGGCATTGCATAACCAACGCTTCATAAAAGAACAAACTCCTTGTTGATCTGTGAGAGCCTGTTCATGGTTCTGCAGCTTCGCGCTACAAACTTTGAACAGGTTCTATGGGCGTTCCGTTTTTGCCTGCCGTGGCGAATGTCTTGCTTATGCAATTGTCAATTTCTGTCTGGGAAGGACCTTGTGCGGCCAGTGCGCTCAATGTGTCCGTAGTCCCTGAAGCTCCAGCGACCGCCCCATGTCAAGCCGAGCGCTTCTGCTTCCTCACCCAACGCCCGGTAAGCTTCCATGGCCCAGGTATCTCGTTCCGAAATCACGACTTTCCCATCTCGCACGGGGGCAAGATCAACCGCCAATCCAAATTGGTGTTGGCTATGCCCCCCTTTTGCCTTGGTGACACCCCCGTTTTCGTACAGGGCATCTTGTCGCTCCGGGCTGCGATACCCTTCCAGCAGGGCCATCGGATAGCCGCGCTGCCTGAGCTTTTCAATCACTGTCAAAACCACCTGCACAAAATCCTGGTTCAGCTTTCCCCAGTCGCGATCCGCATTTGCCAAGCTTGGGCGTTCGGCAAATACCCCCACAAAACTTTCTGGCGGCAATGGCAAAGGGGGAACCAATTTTTCTTCCGTCAGAGCCAGTTGGATGTGGGTGTGTCGCGTATCGCTCGCGGGCATCAGTGACGGGATGGAATGCAGATCGCCAATTTGCAAAACAAAAGCCATCGTTGCACACGCGAGTACCAAGCCCGCGGCATGCCAAACGTACCCATGAAAATCCGCCCGGCAGCATCTTACTACACAATTCAATGCAACTGACAATAGCTTTCTCAATATTAGAATTTGCTTGTGTAAAAAATTACGATATCCGGCGAATGACTCGTGGGTCGTTTGTGCGTCTCGAACGACCGTCCTGCGGCAAAAAAAATACCAGCCTATCCATGCAAGTAAAAAAAGCAGGAAGGCAAGCATGCAAAAAACTGGAAAATTGCCAATAATCATGATGTTGAATGTTTCATCAGGCCGGCGGCGCAAGGATGGGGCGCGAGGCGCGGCGTGAATGTAAATTTACTTGTGCATTGATATTTCTTAAGCGAAGCATAATAATACTTGCCCATATCTTTCGTGTGAAAATTATCATGCCAAGCAAGGTAGTCCGCAAGATCAAATACTTTCTGCTGGTCATCGCCGGTGCGTGCACGCTATGTGCGTGCAGCGGCCCGAAGCCCATGGCCATTCACGGGAGTGCTGATCATCTGCTTAACGTCGATGCAAACGGAAAACCGCTCTCCGTGGTGCTCCGGGTATACCAGTTGAGTAGCCGAAACGCCTTCGGCAGGTTGACCTTCGAAGCGATCAATAGCGGGAAGACTGATATGGAGCTGTTCGGCAACGAACTGATTTCACGGGAAGAAATCGTGTTGTTGCCTGGGCAGGCATTGAAGCTGGAGCAGACGGTCGCCAAGGAAACTAGCCATGTGGGCGTGGTGGGCTTCTTCCGCAGTCCAGATCCGCATTTCTGGCGGGTATTGGTCGATGCCGACGACGTGCGCAAAAAAACGCTCAGCTTTCAGGTTCATAACTGCGCCATTCGGCTGATTTCTCCAAAAGCGCCGCCTCTTCCTGGCCAGCCCGCTACCTTCAAGGCCGAATGCGCCCCCCAACGGTAGCGTGACAGGCAGACCCCAGATCCAATTTTTGTGTAGACCGAGCCATTGTTACGGAAAATTTCATGTCCAAAGCAAAACGTATTTTGTGGGGCGAGGGGATGTTTCTTCGTCCGCAGCATTTTCAGCAACAAGCCATGTTTGCGGATGAGCAGCGAGCGGAGTTGACCCGATTGCTGCGGCGTAACGCATGGGGAATGGCACGTTGCCGGCTTGACGAGGAGGCATTGCGTGGCGGCCAGGTACGGATTGATGAACTTGAGGTACTGTTTCGCGATGGCACGCCTTATCAGGCCCCGGGCAATGAGCCGCTGCCGCTATCCAGAAACCTTAACGAACTGCCGCAGACAGGTGTTGCCACAACGCTCTATGCCTGCCTGCCATATTTGCAACCGTACGGGAACAATACCTGGTCTGATAGTGGAGCGCCGCCTCGGCCCACTCGTTATCGCAACCAGCAGGTGGAAGTCGTCGATTATTTTACCCAGGCACTGGAAAGTGAACTGACCACTCTGGTGCTTGATGTCCGGTTAATGATTGAAGAGGAAAATCGCGACGGATACGACGCCATCGCCATTGCAAAGCTGGTCAAGGATGCCAATGGGCAATGGGTTTCCGCAGCCGATTTCTTGCCGCCCATGACCTCAATCCATGCAACGGCGGAGCTTCCGCGTTTACTGAGGCGATTGCTGGATATCCTGCTGGTCAAAAGCCAGAATTTGGCCGGAGGGCATCGGGAGCGAGCCAAGAACGTATTGGAATTTGGAACCATCGATATTGCATCGTTCTGGCTGTTGCATGCGGTCAATCGTAATTTTGCAGCGCTTTCCCACCTGTCGCGCTGCGAGCCGCTGCCCCCGGAAGAGCTCTACTGTGCATTGGCCACATTCTGCGGCGAACTTCAAACCTTCTCCAATCTGTACACATTGGCAGATATTCCTCCGTACAGGCACGAAGCCTTGCAGGAAGTTTTCCCCGTGATCGATGCGCAAGTACGTGAATTGCTTGAAACGGTCATCTCTGCACGCTACATGATCATTCCGTTGGCATCACCCAAGCCATCGTTCTACGTCGGGCGCTTGGAAAGCGATCGGCTGCTGGAAAATGTCGATTACTACCTGTCGGTACAAAGCGATTTGCCCACGGCGCAAATTCTGGAGAACGTGCCGATGAAACTGAAGATCGGCGCGCCGGACGATGTTGAAAAAATCCTCAACTCGGCGTTGCGCGGCGTCAGTCTCGTTCACGCCCCCCAAACACCTTCGGCCATACCTGTTCGGGTAGGAAATCATTATTTCTCTCTTGAGCCCAAGGGGGACATTTACCAACGCATGCTGCAGTCGCACAGCATTTGCATTTACGTGCCGCAACTGCTGACCGATCTCAAGCTCGAATTGATTGCCGTGTTTCGTTAACGGTCAGACCTTTTACAGAGTTGCATCATGAACCAGGCCACTACTCAAGCGCATCCTCTCAACATCGAAACGCCAGCGGCGCCAAGCCTGCGCGAATTATTGGAAGACGGAATTTATCTCCTGTTCCTGCTCCGCGATGGCAACAGCCCGCCGAGTTCCGCTGAATTCAACCGCAGCATCGACCAGTTTTTAAGCCGGTTTGAGCGCCATGCCCAAGAATTTGGCAAGGAAAAGGCGATGGTCGAGCACGCCAAATATGCATTTTGCGCATTATTGGACGAAATCGTCCTCTCGTCGGACTTTCCGTTGCGCGAAGACTGGGAGCGCATGCCCTTGCAGTTGCGGCTTTTCGGCGAGCACCTGGCCGGGGAGGGCTTTTTTGACCGGCTGGAAGCCTTGCGAATTGATCCCCCCAAAAACATCGATGCTCTCGAGATTTATTACTGCGCCCTGCTGCTCGGATTTCAGGGCAAATACTTGCTTGAAGGCCAAGAGAAGCTGGGTTATCTGACTGCCAGGCTAGGGCAGGAAATTCAGCACGTACGAGGAGGCAAAGCGGAATTCGCACCCAACTGGAAGGTTCCGCATCGTGCCCAAGCCTACGTGCAGTACGAATTGTCCCTGTGGCTCTACTTCGCGCTCCTGGCACTCGCCGGAGCAGGCATATATGCCACTTTCCGCTGGCTTCTTGCCAGTCAGGTCAATCAAGCGTTCGGGCTATAGCATGCACAAAGTCCGCCGCCAGACCCTTGCCCTGCCGTCCATACTGGACAGATTGCTTGATGATGCGCCAGATCAAACTCAAGCCGCAGGTTTGTTGCTGTTTGAACTTCCTCAGTTCAAACAAGGCTTGGCGCGCGATCTTGAAATGTTGCTCAACACCCGGGTCATGGCATTGAGCGAGCTTTTCGAATCCTATCCGTTGGCCAGGCAATCCATATTGCAATTCGGCATCCCGGATCTTTCCGGGATCAGCCTCTTGAATCCGGACGATAGAAATCTGTTACGCGAACAGTTACGCCAAGCCATCGAACGGTACGAACCACGCTTGTCGCATGTGAGGGTAACGCTTGATACGCCGCGAGAGCTTGAGCGCCATCTGCGTTTTCGGGTCGATGCGGTACTGAAGGTGCATCCCCACCGGCCTCCGGTCACGTTCGACGCCACCTTGCAACTGTCTTCCAAGGTATACCGCGTACAAGGGTAATTCTCTCGATCATGAATGACCTTTCTCCCCTTTCCGGATTTTGCCTCTCTCTTCCAGCAAAGCGCCCGCCTGCTGACGTTCCGTCTGGAGGGGCTGTCCGGCGAGGACTTGCTGCTGCACACGCTACAGGGCGAAGAAGGCGTGTCGAAGCTGTACCGGTATGGATTGGTCTGCCTGTCCCCCGAAGCCGGGCTGGAGCTCAAAGCCCTGCTGTGTCGGCCCGCCCGCTTGGGCATTTTGAGTGCTGACGGGACTGAGCGGGCAATCTGTGGGTTGGTGACGGCAGCGGAGTATCTGGGTTCGGACGGCGGGTTCGCCCGCTATGGCCTGACCATTGAACCCGCGCTGGCCTTACAGGCTTTGCGGCGCACCAGCCGGGTGTTTCAGGATTTGAGCGTGCCGGACATCGTCCAGCAGATTCTGGAGGGGCATCCGGCGCATGCGGACGATCTGGCCGATGCGCGGGAATTCATCGTGCTCAGTCAGATGCTGAATCCGTCTGGGGTTTGGGGTAACTCATATCTCAACCGATTTATGCAACAAAGCCCTGTCGATCTGCTAGCCCCTCCTCTCCGGCGCCATCACCAGAGGGCGAAAGGCGTTGCTTTCCTGGTCGAAATCGTAGAGTTCGCCCTTCTGGATATCGAAATACCAGCCGATCAGCGCCAACTTCCCGCTTTCCACCCGCTCAGAGATAAAAGGGAACGTCATCAGGTTGTCCATCGACACGATGATGGAGGCCACCTCACAGGCGCGCAACTGCTCGGCCATCGGTCGATCCGACATATCTTGCTGCACCTGACGCCGGGCGGATTCGGCAATCTGCATCCATCGCCCGACAAAATCCGCTTCAGACTGGGGGGTGTGACCGCTCATCAATGCTTGAATCCCGCCACAACCGGAGTGACCCAGCACGATGATCTGCCGGACCTTCAGATCGCACACCGCGAATTCAATTGCCGCCGAGACGCCGTGCGTGGAAAAGTCGTTTTCGAACGGCGGCACCAAGTTGGCCACGTTGCGCACGACAAACAGGTCGCCGGGATCGCAATCGGTCAGCAAAGCCGGATCGACCCGCGAATCCGAGCAGCCGATCAGCAGCGTCTTGGGGTTTTGCTTGCGCTTGAGTTGATCAAACAATTCGCTGTGTTCGCCGAAATACTTGTGTTGAAAGCGGCGAAACCCGCTGATAAATCTTTGAATATCATCCATATCAATCCATGTGCACCTGCGGTCGCGTCGAGGCCATTCTACCCAAGTTTGTCCACCGCTCGGGTTGTTAATTTGCATAAACAGTTTGGTGAACCCCCTGCTGCCATATCGCAGCCCTCATAAAAAGAATGGCGTGCACCCGGCACGCCATTCTCGACACTGACAAGTCACTTGACCCGATCAGTTCTTGCCCATCACGTCCAGGATACGGAGCACTTCCGGCAACAACTGCTTTTTGCGCGACAGCACGCCAGGCAGATCGAACATGCCGCTTTCGAGCTTCTTGTAGGCTAGTTCGCTCTCGGCTTCCGGCCAGTCGGTACAAAGCAGGACACTGTGCTCGCGCACGATATCGGTTACCAGCAGCATGGCCCAGGTCAGGTTGCGTTCCTTACGGAAATCGTTGAGGGTTGCCATCAGGCTGGCCTTGACGTCCTCGACATCGGCCAAGGTACCCACTTCAACTTGACCAACACCAGCCGAGAATCCGTGCTCGGTGTATTCCTTGAAATCCGCGCCGACAATCTTGACCGGATCGGCAGTCTTGAGGCTCGCCACGCAGGACAGCATGCGGGTGCCGTATTCCTGCAGGTCAACACCGGCCAGTCTGGCCAGTTCAGTGGCGTAGTTGCGGTCTTCCGGCGTCGTTGTCGGGGAACGCAGCAGCATCGTGTCCGACAGCAGGCCGGAGAGCATCAACAGCGCCGTCTCGCGGTCGGGTTCGATGCCGGCCATGCGGTAGTGCGCAAATACGATGGAGCAGGTCGAACCGATCGGTTTGGAATAGATATAGATCGGCGTGCTGGTCTTTTCTGCACCCAGGCGGTGGTGGTCGATGATTTCGCAGATTTCGGCCTCTTCCGCGCCCAGAATGGCCTGCCCGATTTCGTTGTGATCGACCAGAATGAGCTTGCGCTTGGGCTTCTCGATGAAGCTGGCACGCGTTACCACGCCGGCAAAGCGGCCCTTGCGCAGAACCGGCAACCCCCGGAATTCCGAGTTGAACAGGGTTTTCTTGGCTTCGTCGAACAGCGTGTCATGCGTCAGGCACAGCGGTTCGGTATCCATGATCTGCTTGACCGGAACGGACAACTGAAGCTGGCGGACGGTTTCGGCGGTATCGCTCTCGGAGAGATAAACCGAGCCCTCGTAGCGGCTAAAGTCGACCTTCGGTTCTTCTTCCAGATCGAAGCCGGTAAGGATGATGGCCGGGACCTGGCAATCAATCGCGTAGTTGATCAAGTCCGGGCGGTGCCCCACGACCATGATCGGCTTGGCCGGCTCAATCGAATGGATGTATTTCACGGAATTTTCATAATTCATGGCTCCGATCAGGATCGGGGCGCTGAACTCTTCCAGCTTGCCGCGCTTCAGGAAGCGACCGGGCAACACTTTTTCGATGTTGTCGAGGCGGAAGGTGTTGCACGGACGCGACTTGAGGCTGCCATCCACGAAATAGCGGGTGATTTCGTGCATGCTGATCACGCCGCTAAGCGTATCCTGCCCCTCGAACACCGGCACGATCGAGATGGTGTGTTCGTCCAGATCTTCGAAGGCCAGCATGATCGGGTCGTTACCATCCAGACGCAGGCAATCGGCGTCGGCAATATCGAGCACGCGCGGCTGAACATCCTTCAGGTAGACCGGCGGCTCAACGCCGGCATTGGAAAACACGAACTTGGTCTGCTCGCCCAGAGGACCGCAAACCGCGGCCACATAACGGCCTTCCGGGTTGACGGTATTCTTGAAGCGCGCGTAGCTCCATGCCGCGCAAGCCGAGTCGGTATCTGGATTCTTGTGACCAATAACAATAATTTCTGACATATTTACTCCGGGTACAGCCCCTTTGGGTTCGCGCGGATGGTAGGGAACAGTCGTAAGCTCGTCAATGCAAAACTGACATCCTGCAGGCCGTTCGTCCATTTGGCTGTACCACCTTGATCTCCCGCATCAGCTTCGTTCATCCCGCTGCAAACAAACTGCCTTTCTTGAAACAGGCAATATTCCCTCCATCCTCGAGTTCCCCCGATGCGATCGGCGGGATACAATTTGATCCAGGACAAACTTTTAAAGTTTTATCAATCGAATCAATAGGTAATGCCTATTTTTGCGGCCACCAAGTCAAACACAAGAAAGAAACAACATGGACATCAGCAAAATTCCCGCGGGTGAGAACCTGCCTTACGACTTCAACGTCGTAATCGAAATCCCCGCCAACTCGGCTCCGATCAAGTTCGAGCACGACAAGGCATCGGGCGCGATTTTCGTGGACCGGCTGCTGGGCACCAGCATGTCGTATCCGCTGAATTACGGCTACATTCCCCATACCATCGCCGGCGACGGCGATCCGGTCGACGTCCTGGTCGCCACGCCTTTCCCCTTGCTGCCCGGCGTCGTGGTTCGCGCGCGCCCCATCGGCCTGTTACGCATGGAAGACGAATCAGGCCAGGATGCCAAGGTGCTGGCCGTGCCGGTCCCGAAGCTGACCACGCTATACGACGACGTACAAACCTTTGAAGACCTGCCGCTGCTGCTCACCAACCAGATCGTGCACTTTTTCGAGCACTACAAGGATCTGGAACACGGCAAATGGGTCAAGGTGCTCGGCTGGGAGGGCATCGATGCCGCCGGCGAGGAAATCATGGCCGGTGTGGCAAGTTTTGCCGCAGAACACCCCGAGCAGTAGTCAATCTCCAAGGGCTACATCCGAAGAGAACCGGAGCAGCCCCTCCTCTCGCTTTGCCGATCCTTATATCTTCTAGCCTGTCAGCTACACACTTTCCGCAGGATTTCGCGTAACATTCACTGAACGCTGAAAGCGCCGAGACACGACTACATCGCCGCTTGATGCCGATCAAACCAAAAAATCATGCGCCCGAGAAAAATGCTCGTCGTGCAGATCATGCAGCAAGGATTTACCCAGTAATACCATTCAAAAAAACTTTCAGAGAGGGCCCCTTATGTCGTTCACACGCATGGCATTGTCGCAAGGGAAACACCGGCCAGTTTCAAGCCGGCTCCTGTCGTTGTTCGCTGTCACCCTGGGTATGACCGCCCTCCCCGCTTTCGCCGGCGGCGGAGAAGCCAGCCTCGTTCTACCCAATCTCGCCGATCCCAAGCTCGCCACCTTCCTCGGCGGCATGACCGGTTCGAGCCTGTTGTCGTGGGGTCTCCTGATCTGTATCGCCGGCTTGCTCTTCGGCGCCGTGTTCTTCGGCCAGGTCAAAAAGCTGCCGGCTCACAAGGCCATGGTCGAGGTCAGCGAGCTGATCTACGAAACCTGCAAGACCTATCTCGCAACCCAGGGCAAGTTCCTCCTGATTCTGTGGGTATTCATCGCCGCTATCATCGTGGCTTACTTCGGCGGCATCCAGAGCCTGAGCATGAAGGATGTCCTGGTCATCCTGCTGTTCTCGCTGATCGGTATCGCCGGCTCCTTCGGCGTGGCCTGGTTCGGCATTCGCATCAACACCTATGCCAACAGCCGCGTCGCTTTTGCCTCGCTCGCCGGCAAGGGTTTCCCCTGCTACGCTATCCCGCTGAAGTCCGGCATTTCGATTGGCATGCTGCTGATTTCGACCGAACTCCTGATCATGCTGGGCATCCTCCTGTTCGTGCCGTCCGAAATGGCCGGCAAATGCTTCATCGGCTTTGCTATTGGCGAATCACTGGGAGCAGCCGCGCTGCGTATCGCCGGCGGCATCTTTACCAAGATTGCCGACATCGGCTCCGACCTGATGAAGATCGTTTTCAAGATCAAGGAAGACGATGCGCGCAACCCTGGCGTGATTGCCGACTGCGCGGGTGACAACGCGGGCGATTCCGTCGGCCCGACCGCTGACGGCTTTGAAACCTACGGCGTGACCTGTGTGGCCCTGGTAACCTTCATCATGGCTGCAATTCCGGAAACCGCCGTTCAGGTACAACTGCTGGTCTGGATCTTTGCCATCGGCGCGATGATGATTCTGGCCTCCGGCTTTTCCTATCTGGTCAACGAAATGATCGCCAAGGGCAAGTATGGCGATGCGGTGCACTTCAACTTTGAAGCGCCGCTGACCTCGCTGGTCTGGATCACCTCCATCGTTTCAATGGTTGTGACCTTCGTCGTCTCCAAGCTGCTGATCGGCGACATCGCCATTGCCGGCAAGGTCTACCCCAATCTGTGGTGGCAACTCGCGTTGATCATCAACTGCGGCACGCTGGCTGGTGCGCTGATTCCGGAAGCGGTGAAGGCCTTCACTTCGACCAACTCCGGCCATGTGCGTGAAATCGTGACCGCTTCCCGCGAAGGCGGCGCATCGCTGAACGTGCTGGCAGGCCTGACCGCGGGTAACTTCTCGGCCTACTGGCTCGGGCTGGTTATCACGGCATTGATGGCCGGCGCCTACCTGATCTCGCAGAACGACCTTGCCGCCGTTATCAACCCGGATACTGCCAAGGGCGTGGTCATGGCTGCCGTGTTTGCCTTCGGTCTGGTCGCCTTCGGCTTCCTGAGCATGGGCCCGGTTACCATCGCCGTAGACAGCTATGGCCCGGTCACGGACAACGCCCAGTCGGTGTACGAGCTTTCCACCATCGAACAGCTCCCTGGCATCGAAGCCGAGATCAAGCGCGACTTCAACGTCGACGTCAATTTCGATGTTGCCAAGGATTTGCTGGAAGAAAACGACAGCGCCGGCAACACCTTCAAGGCCACGTCCAAACCGGTGTTGATCGGTACCGCTGTGGTCGGTTCGGCCACGATGGTGTTCTCGATCATCATGCTGCTGACCGATGGCCTGTCGGTTAACCTGGGTCTGCTCTCCGTGCTGCATCCGCCGTTCCTCTTGGGCCTGATTGCCGGTGGTGCCACGATCTTCTGGTTCTCCGGCGCAGCCACCCAGGCCGTTTCCACCGGTGCTTACCGGGCCGTGGAATTCATCAAGGGCAACATCAAGCTCGACGGCGAAACCAAGGCTTCGGTCGAAGACTCCAAGCGCGTGGTGGAAATCTGCACCCAGTATGCACAGAAGGGCATGTTCAACATCTTCATGGCCGTATTCTTTGGCACGCTGGCCTGCGCCTTTGTTGAACCGTTCTTCTTTATCGGTTACCTGTTCTCCATCGCCATCGTTGGCCTGTACCAAGCAGTATTCATGGCCAACGCCGGCGGCGCGTGGGACAACGCCAAGAAGATCGTGGAAACCGAGCTGCGCGCCAAGGGCACCCCGCTGCACGATGCCGTCGTGGTCGGCGACACCGTCGGCGATCCGTTCAAGGACACCTCCTCGGTGGCCCTGAACCCGGTCATCAAGTTCACCACCCTGTTCGGCCTTTTGGCCGTGGAAATGGCGGTCGGACTCAAGGCCAGCGGCCAGGGCGGACTGACTTTGGCACTGGCAGCCATATTCCTCGCTATCAACCTGTTTTTTGTCTACCGCAGCTTCTACGGCATGCGCATCAACGTTGAGATACCGAAAGACGCAGCCTGATCCGCGACTTCACTCCGACAACAACGCCGCTTTCCTTTGGGGAAGCGGCGTTTTTCATGGCCAACATCAGGCTCACTTTGCTAAAACTGGCTCCAAAACGAGACAAAATCCCATCTGCGTCATAAGCTGAAGAAAAAAGACGGAGATACACCATGAGCTCGCCCCAACTCGATTTCGTCAAGGCACATGCCGCCTTGCTGAATCAGACATCGCTGCCGGCCATCAAAACCCTGAACGGCCTCACCCCGCCACCCCGCCCGGCTTTGGCTGCCAATGCGCCAGTAGCGATGCTGTTTTCCCCGCACCCGGACGACGAATGCATTACCGGCGCCCTGCCCTTGCGCCTGATGCGCGAGGCCGGGTATCGCGTCGTCAACCTGCCGGTCACGCTCGGCTCAAACCCGCGCCGCATCGAGGAGCGGGAGCACGAACTGCAACGTGCCTGCACTTGGCTCGGCTTCGACATACAGGAAATCGAACCGGAGGGCCTGAGCCACATCAACGCCCATGCTCGCGACAAGGAACCCGAAGCTTGGGCGGAAAAGGTCGAGGACGTCGCTGGTATCATCGCCCGCTTCAAGCCCGCCATCGTGATCTGCCCCAACGACGACGACGGGCACGCCACGCACATCGGCACGCACCATCTCGTCACCGATGCATTGGCGCACGAAAACCACGCCTGCTGGCTGGTACAGACCGAATTCTGGCGCGCAATGACTCACCCCAACCTGCTCGTCGAATCCAGCCTCAAGGACACCGCTGATCTCGTCACCGCATTGTCCTGCCACGTCGGCGAAATCAAGCGCAACCCCTACCATCTGCGCCTGACCTCCTGGATGGCCGACAACGTGCGGCGCGGCGGCGAACTGATCGGCGGCGCAGGCGTGCAGGCCCCCGACTTTGCATTCGGCACGCTCTACCGCATGGACCGCTTCGATGGCGAGCAGATCGTGCAGCACAAGGAACGGCATGTCATCGGCGCCAAAGAAACACTGGAAATTTTGTTTGGCGGCGTTTGAGCCGCCAGCCGGATGAAGAGCTGCGCATTCCCCGCCCATTGCAAAACCATCCGATAATGATAATACTTACCAAACAAGGCTTGTTTACCCTTTGCTTTTACGGGCAAACGGACAAGTTCTTATGCTACCAAGACACGTTCGACAGGAGAGCAGCATGACCGGATGGAAAAGCACTGACCAATCTTATGGCAAACTATCAATATGCATGCACTGGCTGATGCTGCTTTTGCTGGTAGGCGTCTATGCTTGCATTGAACTCCGGGTGCTTTACCCCAAGGGCAGCGACCCGCGCGAAGCCCTGAAAGCCTGGCACTTCATGTTGGGCCTGTCCGTCTTTGCCCTGGTGTGGATTCGCATTGCCACCCGCCTGATGGAGCCGACACCTTCCATCGAACCGGCGCCTTCGGCACTGGAAAACCTGCTGGCCAAGGCCATGCACGGTGTGCTTTATCTCATGATGATCGGCCTGCCCTTGGTGGGGTGGCTATCGCTCAGCGCAGCCGGAAAGCCCGTGCTGTTCTTCGGGCTACCACTCCCCGCGCTGACCGCAGAAAACAAGGCTCTCGCCAAGGCGCTCAAGGAATTCCACGAGGTGGCAGGCAAGGCAGGCTACATTCTGATCGGACTGCATGCGGCCGCAGCCTTGTTTCATCATTACATCAAGCGCGACAACACCCTGATCCGCATGCTGCCCCACAAATAAGCGAGCCACTGAGTAGGGGCAAGATCAACCCGTAAGGCGGATTCGCGAAGCAATCCGCCGCGCGATGGTTCAAGCAACCGATGATGGCGGAATGTCGCTTCGCACCGATTCCGCCGTACGTTGCCCTTCGCGGATTGCATCCGCTCCTACAATCCTTCTCCCGAACGGAAATGGATTCCAGCCTTTGCCGAATTCAACCTGCGAATTACGCCCCTGCGCTCATGGCCTGCTGCAAGATACGCAGATAATTGCCCCCCATCACCGCGCCGATCTCGGCATCCTTCAAACCCAGCCGCGAAAGCTCGGCCGCCACGGCGGGTAAATCCCGGCAGCCGGACAGCGCCGAGCGCGGCAAGCCACCGTGGTCGGTGCCGATGCCGACATGCGACACGCCCAGCGCTTCCACCAGCTTGAAGAGGTATGCAGCAAAGGCTTCCGGCGTGCGCTGGCGCATCGGGAACGCGCCAATCACGCCGCCTTTTGCGGCAATGGTCTTGGCCAAGGGCGCATGAATCGCCCGCGCCGTGCGCCTGGCATGATCGGGGGGCGTATCGCTCACCCAGCCGTGGGAGTAAATCAGGGGTTGGGTGGAAATTTCGAGTGCGTGCAGGATGCCTGCCGAGCTGCAATGCGCCACATCGACCAGCATGCCCAGCCGGTTGCATTCGCGCACCACGTCCTTGCCGAAATCGCTCAGGCCGTTGTAACGCGGGGGAAGATTGCAGATGTCGCCGACTTCCATCAGGCGGTAATGGACCAGTTGCAGGTGGCTCACACCCAGCGTTCGGGCGGCTTTCAGGGGTTCGAGCTTGCCTTCCAGGAAATCCGCGCCTTCGACCGCCAGCACGATTCCCGGCTTGCGGCCATCAAGCACCGACTTGAGATCGTGGCGCGCGCCCACCACGATCAGATCGTCTTTTCTGGCGCGCTTCAGGACATACTCGGCCATCTCGTCGAAATAACCGCGCAGCGATCCCGGCGAGGCATATTCCACGACCTCGGTCCCGGTATGGCCGCGCCGGAACTGCGGGTAGTCCGCAACGATATTGATCGCCGCCAGCAGCAAACCGGCTTCGGTCATTGCTTCCCTCAGCCCGACCACATCCAGCGCCCCGGAACCGCCGCGCGCGCTGATGCCCCAGTGGCTGTGCATGTCTACACGGTTCAATGCCGGCGAGGTTGCCCATGCGGGCAAGGAAGAGGCTGCAGCCAGCGCGGCAGCGCCGGCACAAAAAGCACGTCGGTCCATGCAACACCCCTCTTGAGAGGTCCGATCAAATCATCGCAGCTTGACCACTTTGGTTGCGGCCTTTTTCATCTCGGAACGCAGCAGTTTCATCATTTCCGGATCGAACGGCGGGCGCGTGGCCAGCAGCAATTCTGGCAGCTCGCTGGCATCGTGCAGCGAACCGAGATAATTCCAGTGTTCGAACACGTGCAGCACCGGCGCCCAGTCCGGGCCTTCGGCGATGCCGATCGGGCCGGGGTACGGCCAAGCCGGCATGCGCAGGCGCGACAGGCCGGCCAGCAAGCGGGCCTGATGGCTCGACAGCGATTCGCGCCCGATGCACGCGCCCTTGCATTTGCCGGCGGCGAGCCCCAGGCAGGCAGGCGAATCCGGTCGCGGCGCTTCCAGCCCGAGCACGCGCTTGCACAAACCTTGGGCTTCGACCTGGCGCGTCAGTGCGTTCGTGGCCTCGCGCCGGCTGCGGAACGGGCCGAACAGGTCGCGATCGGCAGGTACGCCTTCCGCAAGCGAAATCAATTCCAGTTGCCCGCTCGCCACATCCCAGCGCCAGCAGCAGGGCTCGCGCATTTCCGGTACGGGCGGGTTGTATTGCGGGGCAAGTTCGCGCAGCAGCTTTTTTTCCAGCAAGGCCGAGCCGAAATCACCCGAAGTTTCGAACCACTCCAGCCGTTGTGTAAACTTGACCAGCGGCAGCTCGCGCCGCTGCTTGCGCTTGCCGGCGAAGTGCGCCAGCACCTCCTTGCGCACGTTGCCCGCGCTACCGACGAACAGCGGTGCGCCGTGTTCGCCATAACAGACGAACACCCCCGGCGTTTCCGGAAGCTCGTCCATCAGCGCCGTATCGAGCCCTTCCGGCCAGGCCGGCAGGCGCGTGAGTTCGGCAACCGCGGCATCGATGGCTTCCGGCCCTTGGGCACGTTCGGCCACCTGCATGAACTGGCGCAACAATTCGGCATCGGTCAGGGCGCGATGGCGCTCGCCTTCGATGACAAGCCCGTGCCGGCTGACCAGCATGTCGAGGTTGTGCTTGTGCTCCAGCGGATAGAGTTTCTTGGACAACTGCACCGTGCACAGCACACGGGCGCGGAAATGGATGCCCAGGCGCTGGAATTCGCTTTTCAGAAACCCGTAATCGAAGCGCGCGTTGTGTGCGATAAACAGCCGCCCCTCCAGCTTGGCGAGCACGGTTTGCGCCAGATCGGCGAACGCGGGGGCATCGGCGACCATCGCATCGTCGATACCGGTCAGGTTCTGGATGAACGGCGGGATCGGCACGCCGGGATTGACAAGGCTCGACCAGCTTTCCACCCGGCCATCCTGCACCAGCACCAGCCCGATTTCGGTGATGCGGTCGCGCAAGGGATTGGCGCCAGTGGTTTCGAGATCGACGAAAGCGAGCGGTTCGTTGGCCAGCGCGCTCATTGGGAAATCCTCACCACAGAGGCACAGAGACCGGGAGAAAACCTGTTGAACGTGATCCCTCGCAGACGGCCTGTGGTTTTTCCTCTGTGTTCTCCGTGTCTCTGTGGTTCAAATGCTTTTTTGAACTTCATGCAGGTATTCTCTCAAACCGCCTCAAAAAATCGGCGAGCGAAGGCAAATCAAGGAGCACGGAACACAGCAACCGGAATGGACATGTAGTCCATGAGGATTGCGAGTACCGCGCGACGCAGGGTTGGCGAGCGCAGCCATTTTTTCAGGCGGTTTCGAACCGGAAACACTGGTGGATCTTTTTGTTCCGAAAATCCTCCGGCACCGACTGCGCCGAGATGTCCTTGCACTGCGGCTGCAGCGATTCATCCATCTTGAAGGTGCGCAAGTTGTTGGAGAAATACAGCACGCCGCCGGGGCTCAGCAGCGCGAGGCACGATTCGATCAGCCAGGCATGGTCGCGCTGCACGTCGAGAATGCCCTGCATTTTTTTCGAGTTGGAAAACGACGGCGGATCGCAGACGATCAGGTCGAATTTCTCGCGCCGCTCCAGCGCCTCGCGCAGATAAACGAACACATCTTCGCGGATGCGCGCGTGCTGGCGGATATCCATGCCGTTGAGGCCGAAGTTGCGCCCGGCCCAGTCGAGATAGGTATTGGACATGTCCACCGTCACCGTCTCGCGCGCGCCGCCGGCTGCGGCATAGACGCTGAAGGCGCCGGTATAGCTGAAGAGGTTGAGGAAGCGTTTGCCGGCCGCCTCGCCGCGCACGCGCTTGCGGGTATTGCGGTGATCGAGGAACAGGCCGGTATCGAGATAGGCATCGAGATTGACGTAAAACCCCAGCCCATCCTCGTGGACGACGAAATCCTCACCTTGCTCGCCGGTCTTCTCGTACTGCTGCTCGCCACGCTGGCGGCGGCGGGTTTTCAGGCTGACTGCGGCCAGCGGGATTTCCAGCACCTCGGAGCAAGCCAGACGGATGCCGTCCAGCCACAGCGCATGGTCTTCATCGCTCTCCACCCAGCCGGTCTCCACCTCCTGCAGGTGCACGCGGCCTTCGTACCAATCGACGATCACGGGGAATTCGGGAACATCCCGGTCATAGAGGCGATAGCAACTGATGTTCTGGCGGCGCGCCCACTTGGCCCAGTGGCGGGCATTCTTGAGCAGACGGTTGCGGAAGCTGGAAAAATCGGACATGGGGCAGCAATCAGTACAAACCAAAGGCGACAGTTTAGCAATTTGAACAAACCCATGCCGTGCATTGTCAAAAAATTGCTTATGCTGAGAAGATAACAGGAGTTGCTTTTGCTCCTGCAGCTTCACTTCGCCAACCTGCATCGTTTCATTCCGGAGCGAACCGTGAACTTCGACGAGAAACTGGCTTCGCCGCTGGCGCAGGCGCTTGCCCGCTCAGCCGACGGCTGGGCGCTGTTCTCGCCCGAACAGAACGAAAGCGGAGAGATTGTCGATTTCACTTGCCGCTTCAGCAATGCAGCCATGCAGCGGCTTTGGGCGTCAGGTCCGGCCGGATGGCTGCTGTCAGAAAAGAGGCTGCCGTCTCTCCCGCCGGAAACCCGGCAGGCCCGTTATGCGGAAGCATTCCAGAACCACTCGCCGCACTCATGGGAATATTCGATGGAAGTCGGAGGGGGCCCAACCCTGTACCGCGAGACCTGCCAGCGCATCGGAACCTATGCCGCCGTACAAATCCAGGACTGTGGCACCGGGCATGTGAGCAACCCGCAACCCCAGGAACAGGCGCGCCATCTGGAATCGGAGCTGGCCCGTCACATTGCCCGCCTGAACGAGGTGGAACGCCGCTCCGACGAGCTACTGGCACACATTCATGCCGGTGTCCTTATTTACAGTCCGGACGGGCAGATCGTCACCTTCAACCTGGCCGCGTGCAGCATCCTCGGACTGACGCCGGGACAACTGACCGGCAAGGAAGCCATCTTGCCCGGATGGCATTTCTGTCGCGAAGACGGCTCGGACATGCCAGTCGATGAGTACCCGATCAACCGAGTGCTCGGGAGCCAGGAAACCTTGCGTGACTATGTACTGGGCATCCAACCCGAACGGCAAGTGGAGCCGGTATGGTGCCTGGTCAATGCCTATCCGGTTTTTGAAAACGGGCAAGTGGATGCCGTCGTCGTCAGCTTCATCGACATCAGCAGCCAGCGCCGGCTGGCCGATGCAGCGGAAAGCAACCGCCTGCGCGCCGAGGCGCTGCTCGACCTGAACGCCCGCGCCCATCAACTTGACGAGGACACACTGCTGGAGGAAGGGCTGGCCCTGGCGCTCCGATTAACCGGCAGCCGCATGGGGCATCTCTATTTCATCGAACCCGATGGCGCACTGCGCCTTGCCGCCTGCCTGACCCATACCCGGAGTCCGTGCATCACGGGCGACATCTTGCCGCTGGATGAGGCCGGGCAGTGGGCGGACTGCATCCGGCAACGCAAACCGGTCATCCACAACGATTTTTCCCCTCCCATGAGCCCCAAGGGGCTACCCCGACGCAGCAGTGCACTGCACCGACACCTTGGCGCGCCCACGCTGGAGAACGGCCAGGTCGTCATGATGATCGGCGTCGCCAACAAGCCGGGAGCCTACGATGATGCCGACATCCAGCTTCTGCAAATGCTGGCGCACGACCTGTGGAAAGCCCTGCTGCAACAACGCACTCTGGCAGTCTGGCAAGCTGACCGCCGCCGGCTGGAACAGGTGATTGCCGCCAGCCATGCAGGGATCTGGGAATTCCATCTGGGCGAAAAAGGAGCCGCCGTTACGCTCCGCCAGTCCGGTCAAACAGAATACGGAGAGGAAGAGCCGCTGGACCGGTTTATCGAACGCATCCATCCGCAGGATCAGCCTGGTGTCCTGCGCGCCATCAGCGCCTGCCTGATCGGCAGCAACAACCACTACCAGCAGGAATTCCGTCTGCACGATGCGGGGCTGGATGCATACCGCTGGATACTGGCGTCCGGAGAAGTCGTCGACCGCGACGAAGCCGGCATGCCGGTCAGCATGGCCGGAACCCATATCGATATCACCGAACAACGCGCTGTCGAAGAGCAACTGCGGCTCGCCGCCACGGTTTTTGACAGCAACAGCGAAGGCATCATGATCACCGACCCGGAACTGCGCATTCTCAGTGTCAACCGGGTCTTCAGCGAAGTGACCGGCTATTCGCCCGAGGAAGCGCTGGGGCGCAAACCCAGCCTGCTCGCTTCCGGCCAGCACGGGGCGGATTTTTACGTGGCCATGTGGCAAGCGATCCGCCGCGATGGCCGCTGGCAGGGCGAGATATGCAACCGGCGCAAGGACGGAACGCTTTATCCGGAATGGCTTTCCATCAGCACCGTGAACGACGAAGAGGGCAAGGTCACCCATTATGTCGGCATTTTCTCCGACATCACGGAAAGGAAGCGACAGCAGGCCCATATCGAATTCCTGGCCTTCCACGATCCCTTGACCGGCCTGCCCAACCGTCAGTTGCTGTCCGACCGTTTCATGGTGGCGCATGCGCTTGCCGACCGGCAAAACCAGAAAATGGCGCTGCTGTTCCTCGATCTCGACCGCTTCAAGCTCGTCAACGATACGCTGGGACATCAGATCGGCGACCTGATACTCACCGAGACTGCTGGCAGGCTGACCGAAATCGTGCGCGAAAGCGACACGGTTTGCCGTTTGGGGGGTGACGAATTCGTGATTCTTCTCGGCGGTCTGCGCTCTCCGGATGAAGCAACCGATGTAGCCCAAGCCATCATTACGTCGATCGACCATCCATTCGTGACCGCGGATCATGAGATCCGGATTGCCATCAGCGTAGGCATCGCGGTGTATCCAGACGATTCCCGCAACTTTACGGAGCTGTTGAAAAAGGCGGATACCGCACTCTACCGCGCCAAACAGGAAGGACGGCACGCCTACCGTTTCTTCACCGACCGGATGAACGCCTACTCCATTGCCCGGCAACTGCAGGAAAACCGTTTGCGCGAAGGCTTGGAACTGGGCGAACTGGAAGTTTATTACCAGCCCCAAGTCTCGCTGCCCGAATGCCGGCTGGTAGGAGTCGAGGCACTGGTGCGCTGGCACCATCCAGCAGACGGCTTGCTTCTGCCGCAAAGTTTCCTGTCCATCGCCGAAGAAAGTGGGCTGATTCTGCCGATTGGCGCATTCGTGCTCAAGGAATCGTGCCTCCAGATGAAGCAATGGCTGGAAATGGGCATTGCGCCTCCCGTCCTGTGCGTCAATCTTTCCCTTCAGCAGATCGCCTACTGCAATCTGGTCCAGCTTGCTCACGATGCCCTGCAGCATGCCGACTTGCCAGCACACCGGCTGGAGCTGGAATTAAGCGAAACAATCCTGCAAGCCTGCGGAGATACCGAACGAAAGACACTGGAAACGCTTCGGGGAATGGGGCTGCGGATTGCCATTGACGACTTTGGCGCCGGCTATTCCAGTCTGGCCAATTTGCTGCAACTCAACGCCGAAAAACTGAAGATAGACAACCGCTTCATCGGCTCGTTGAGCCAGCCCCAGAGTGAGACCATCGTACGCAGCACCATCCTCATGGCCCAAGCGATGGGATTCTCGACAGTTGCTGAAGGTGTGGAAAATCAGGAACAGCTTGAAAAGCTCATCCAGCTTGGTTGCAACGGCATCCAAGGCTGGCTGATTGCGCAAGCGATGCCGGCACAGGAATGCACTCGCTGGCTTGGTAGCTACACGGTGCGCTGACTTTCATGCCAGCGAATCAGGCGCAGGTATGCAGGCTCGGGAACGTAATGGCGAACGACATCCTTCCAGCCATCCGGGCCGACCAAGCCCTTGACCATGGTCGAGCTGACTTCGGCAATTTCGCGCGGCGGCATCAGAAAAACGGTATCGATAGCCGGTGCCAGATCGGCGTTGATATAGCGCATCTTGCGTTCGAATTCATAATCGGCACCCTCGCGAATGCCGCGCAAAATGAAATTCGCACCGACCTCCCTGGCGAAATTGACCAGGAAACAGTTCTTGAAATCTTCCACGCGCACCCGCGGCAAATGAGCGGTCGTTTCCCTCAACATGGCCAGCCGGTCGGCATGGTCAAAGGTGTAACGCTTGTCCGGGTTTTCGCCAATCGCAACGATCATCTCGTCGAAAAGCTCGACCCCCCGCTCGATCATCCACAGGTGGCCATTGGTCACCGGGTCGAAACTGCCTGCATAAACACCGCGCCGCATCTTGTCTGAATCCTTTTGCTTACTACCGCAGCGCAACTATATCACCGGCACGGAGAATGCCATCCGGGAAAAACATGAAAAACGGCCAAAATACGACATGGCGCAACATCGTGCGCCGTTTCCTTGCATACGAAAGAAAAGCCTCCTAGGCTCTGTTGACGTTGGTTACAAATCTGCGCTGGGCCGGAAAAATGCCGGTCACAAGGCATGCGACGCAGACAATAACCGGTTATTTTCAAGGCGCATAACGCGGTGAATGGCGTTTTTCCGTCCCAGCCCTTCGGGTTTGGGGTATTTCGAGCGGCTTTCCGCGTTGCAAACCGCTTGCAATACCCGTATTGCGGCGCGCTTTGCGCCTTGAAAACCATCTCGAACTACCCTAAACGCAGATTTGTAACCAACGTCAACAGAGCCTAAATTGGCTCAGAACCTTGGAAACCTGACAGGAGCCTTGAAATGGACAATCCGCAACCGCCCGTTCCGCAACCGCAAGCTGGCCAGACCGATGCAAAAACCATCGCCATCTTGGTCTGGATCGGCACCATCTTCCTCGGATTCATACCGTCGCTCATCGTATTCCTGCTCAAGAAAGACGACGAATTCCTGCTCGATCACACGCGGGAAGCGCTCAACTGGTCGATCACGGTGCTGGTCGGCTGGTTCGCTTCGATGATCCTTACCTTCATCCTGATCGGCCTGCTGGGCTATCTCGTCCTGATCGTCAGCAACCTGGTTTTCTGCCTCATGGGTGCGATCAAGGCCAGCAACAACCAGACCTTCCGCGCGCCGGTCTGCCTGCGTCTCATCAAGTAATTCGTTCAAAAAACAAAGGGCTGCCCACGGGCAGCCCTTTGTTTCGCCTTTGCAAAGCGCTCAACCTCCGAAGAATTCCGCCACCTTGTCGAACCAGGTCTTGGATTTCGGTGTGTGCTTGGCCGCATCGCCCTTGCTGATCTCCTCGAATTCCTTCAGCAATTCCTTCTGGCGGCTGGTCAGGTTCACGGGCGTTTCAACCACGACATGACACATCAGATCGCCGGTGATCGCGCTGCGCACACCCTTGATCCCCTTGCCGCGCAGGCGGAATACCTGGCCGGTCTGGGTTTCGGCCGGAATGGCGAGCCGCGCCTTGCCGTCGAGCGTCGGAATCTCGATTTCGCCGCCCAAAGCGGCAATCGTGATGCTGATCGGCATTTCGCAATGCAGATCGTTGCCGTCGCGCTGGAACACGGCGTGCTGCCGGATGTGGATCACGACATACAGGTCGCCGGGCGGGCCGCCGTTGACACCGGGTTCGCCTTCGCCGGAAAGACGGATGCGGTCGCCTTCGTCCACGCCGGACGGAATCTTGACCGCAAGCGTCTTGGTGGTCTGCACCCGTCCCGTGCCCTTGCAATTGCGGCAGGGGTCGGGAATGTACTTGCCGCTGCCGTGGCAGGTCGGGCAGGTCTGCTGGATGCTGAAAAAGCCCTGCGATACCCGTACCTGGCCATGCCCGCCGCAAGTGTGGCAGGTCTTGGCTTCGGAGCCGGGCTTGGCGCCGGTGCCGTGGCAGACGTCGCACTCGTCGTGCGAGGGAATGCGCAACTGTTTTTCCACGCCGCGCGCGGCTTCTTCCAGGCTGATTTCCAGGTTGTAGCGCAAGTCCGCACCGCGATACACGTTGCTGCGCCCGCCACCGCCACTGCGGCCGCCACCGAAGATGTCGCCGAAGATGTCGGAGAACGCATCGCCGAAGCCGCCAAAACCGCCCGCACCGCCACCAAAACCGGCTTGCGGATCGACGCCGGCATGCCCGTACTGGTCATAGGCCGCGCGCTTCTGGCCATCGGAGAGAATCTCGTAAGCCTCTTTGGCTTCCTTGAATTTCTCTTCGGCATCCTTGCTGTCCGGGTTGCGGTCCGGGTGGTATTTCATCGCAAGCTTGCGATAGGCCTTCTTGATATCCTCTTCGCTCGCATCCCGGTTTACGCCCAGAATTTCGTAAAAATCTTTTTTAGCCATTGTGCTAAACGCCTTCGCGTAAAAACCAATTCATTTACCACGAAGAACACAAAGAGCACGAAGGAAAAACAGCTCCCTTGGTGCTCTTCGTGATCTTGGTGGTGAGGGATTTTGCCTTTACAGCGCTTACTTGTCCTTCACCTCTGTAAACTCGGCATCGACCACGTTGCCGTCATCGCCCTTCTTCTTGCCAGCTTGAGGCTGGGCTTCGGCACCGGCACCCGCTGCGGCACCTTCCGCGCCCTGCTGTTCGG
Organism: Formivibrio citricus; assembly: GCF_900115065.1. Classification (GTDB taxonomy): domain Bacteria; phylum Pseudomonadota; class Gammaproteobacteria; order Burkholderiales; family Chitinibacteraceae; genus Formivibrio; species Formivibrio citricus. The sequence continues at coordinate 70,386 of NZ_FOVE01000004.1, forward strand.
CGTACATATGCTCGGCGAGCTTGTGGCTGGCTTGCATCAGCGCTTCGGACTTGGCGTCGATCTTTTCCTTGTCGTCGCCCTTGACCACTTCTTCGGCATCCTTCAGCGCGGCTTCGACCTTGGCCTTGTCATCGGCGGAGATCTTGTCGCCATACTCGGTCAGCGACTTCTTGACAGAGTGGATCAGGCTGTCCAGCTGGTTGCGTGCGGTGACAAGCTCGTGAAGCTTCTTGTCTTCCTCGGCGTTGATCTCGGCATCGCGCACCATCTTCTGGATTTCTTCCTCGCTCAAGCCCGAAGATGCCTGGATCTTGATCTTGGCTTCCTTGCCGGTGGCCTTGTCCTTGGCGCCCACATGCAGGATACCGTTGGCGTCGATGTCGAAGGTCACTTCGATCTGCGGAATGCCGCGCGGAGCCGGCGGGATGTCGGACAGGTTGAACTGGCCCAGGCTCTTGTTGGCAGAGGCTTTTTCGCGCTCGCCCTGCAGCACGTGGATCGTCACGGCCGACTGGTTGTCGTCTGCCGTCGAGAATACCTGGTTGGCCTTGGTCGGGATCGTGGTGTTCTTGTTGATGAGCTTGGTCATCACGCCGCCGAGGGTTTCAATACCGAGCGACAGCGGGGTCACGTCGAGCAGCAGCACGTCCTTGCGGTCGCCAGCCAGCACGGAGCCCTGGATTGCGGCACCGACGGCCACGGCTTCGTCCGGGTTCACGTCCTTGCGCGGTTCCTTACCGAAGAATTCGCGTACCTTGTCGATGACCTTCGGCATGCGGGTCTGGCCGCCGACCAGAATCACGTCGTCGAGATCGCCTGCCTTCAGGCCGGCATCGCGCAGTGCGATGCGGCACGGCTCGATCGAGCGCTCGATCAGGTCGTCAACCAGCGCTTCGAACTTGGCACGGGTGATCTTCATGGTCAGGTGCTTCGGACCGGTCGCATCCATCGTGATGTACGGCAGGTTGATGTCAGTCTGCTGGCCGGAGGAAAGCTCGATCTTGGCCTTTTCGGCGGCTTCCTTCAGGCGTTGCAGCGCCATCACGTCGTTCTTCAGGTTGATGCCGGAATCCTTCTGGAATTCGGCGATGATGTAATCGATGATGCGCTGGTCGAAGTCTTCGCCGCCGAGGAAGGTATCGCCGTTGGTGGCGAGCACTTCGAACTGCTTGTCGCCTTCGACGTCGGCGATTTCGATGATCGAGATGTCGAAGGTACCGCCGCCAAGGTCATACACGGCGATCTTGCGGTCGCCCTTTTCGGACTTGTCCATACCGAACGCGAGCGCAGCAGCAGTCGGTTCGTTGATGATGCGCTTGACTTCCAGACCGGCGATGCGGCCGGCATCCTTGGTGGCTTGGCGCTGGCTGTCATTGAAGTAGGCCGGCACGGTAATCACGGCCTCGGTCACTTCTTCGCCAAGGTAATCTTCGGCGGTCTTCTTCATCTTGCGCAGCACTTCGGCGCTGATTTGCGGCGGGGCCATCTTCTTGTCGCGCACCTGCACCCAAGCATCGCCGTTGTCGGCCTTGATGATCGAGAACGGCATCAGGTCAATGTCCTTCTGGACTTCCTTGTCCTCGAAGCGGCGGCCGATCAGGCGCTTGATCGCGTACAGCGTGTTCTTCGGGTTGGTGACCGCCTGGCGTTTGGCCGGTGCGCCGACCTGGATTTCGCCATCTTCTGCGTAGGCGATGATCGACGGGGTGGTGCGTGCACCTTCGGAGTTTTCGATGACCTTGGTCTGGCCGTTTTCCACGATGGCCACGCAGGAGTTGGTAGTTCCGAGGTCAATACCGATGATTTTTGCCATTTCAGTTTCCTTCTGTGTTTCAAAGGCTTGCGCTTGGGCAAGCACTGGACTCAATAACCTTGCTCAAAAAATGGGGATGCCTGCGCGCTTTTCAAGCTTTGTATTCGGGAAGGGTGAAGGGGGAAGAGAGAAGGGTACATGCGCCATGGGCTGCAATCTGTTTTCCCTTCCCCCTTCACTCTTCTCCCTTCCCAAGAAATTACTTGGGCGCCGCCACCACCACCATCGCCGGACGCAGCAGGCGGCCGGACAGTTGATAGCCCTTCTGCATGACCTGCACGATTGCATTGGCTTCAAGCTCGTGCGGCACCGCGGAAATGGCCTGGTGCAGGTTCGGATCGAGCTTGTCACCCACAGCCGGGGCGATTTCCTTGAGATCGAACTTCTCGAACGCGGACACCAGCGATTTCTGGGTCAGGTCCACGCCCATCTTCAGCGCATCGAAATTGCCGGACTGGTCCAGCAAGGCCATTTCCAGCGCATCCTTCACACCCAGCAGCTCGCGGGCAAATTTCTCCACGGCAAACTTGCGTGCCTTGTCGGCCTCCTCGGCTGCCCGGCGACGGATGTTTTCCGCTTCGGCCTTGGCATACAACACATCGGCTTTGGTTTTTTCCAGTTCGGTCAGCACGTTGGCAAGCTGGCTATCCAGATCCCCGGATGCAGTACTCTCGCCCGTCGTTTCCGTGACTGCAGCTTCTCCGGCCGCAGCCTGATTCAACTCTTCCTGTTTCAATTCTTCTGACATAGCCAAGTAATCTCCAAAAACACTTCCGCTATATGGGGATGCCCATACTCATTTCAAGGGCTTGCCCGCACCTCGCAGATTCCGGGCGGGCAATAACACTATTCACCTTGTTGCAATGCCGCAACAACGCTGGCTTACCGCATAACGGCCAACTAGAATTAACAGCTTGACCATGCAAGCCCGAAAATACCGATGAAACTGCTGACCTCCCTCACCAGCCCGTTTGGCCGCAAGATTCGCATCGTACTGGCCGAAAAACGCATCGAATGCGAACTGGTCGAAACCAATCCGTTCGATCCGGAAAACAGCCTGTCCCAAGCCAACCCGCTGGGGAAAGTTCCTGTTTTGCTGCTCGACGACGGCGCAGCGGTTTACGATTCGCGCGTGATCGCCGAATACCTGGACAACATCTCCCCGGTCAGCCGCCTGATCCCGCAAGACCACCGCCAGGCAATCAGCGTAAAACGGCGCGAAGCACTGGCCGACGGCATCACCGATGCAGCAATCCTGATCCTGCTGGAACGCCGCCGGCCTGCGCGTCAGCAATCCAGGGAGTGGGTTGCCCGGCAAATGACAAAAATCACGCAAGGCCTAGTGACGCTTTCCGAAGAATTGGGAGAGCGGAAATGGTTGATGGGAGATGCCTTTTCGCTGGCAGACATCGCAACCGGGTGCATGCTGGGCTTTCTGGATTTCCGCCTGCCCGACATCGACTGGCGCACCCAGCACCCCAACCTGGTGAACTTCCTGAACCGCCTGAAAAAAGAAACACCGGCCTTCACCGAAACCGCGCCCCCCGCAAACGCATGAGCGAATCCATCAGGAAAAGCGCGGAAGAATGGCGCGAACAACTGACCCCGGAGCAATATCGAGTCACACGCGAAGCCGGAACCGAGCGCCCTTTTTCCGGCGAATACTACCGCCAGGAAGCCGACGGCAATTACCATTGCATCTGCTGCGGGGCATTGCTGTTTCGCTCGGGCACAAAATTCGATGCCGGCTGCGGCTGGCCCAGCTTTTGGGAAGAGGCTGCTCCCGGCGCGATCACCCGCATCACGGACACCAGCCACGGAATGATCCGCACCGAGGTCCGCTGCGCCGCCTGCGACGCACATCTGGGCCACGTTTTCCCCGATGGCCCGCAACCGACCGGGGAGCGCTATTGCATCAATTCGGTCGCACTGGATTTCAAGAGCAAACGGGAAACCGCCTGAAGGAGCGACCTTCAAGCGAAACACGCAGCGTGTTATACCTCGAAAGAGCGACGCATCACCGGCTCATGATCCCGATCGGGATCTTCGCCCGCCGGATCGACATGCACCAACACATTGAGCACCTTGTGCTCTTCCATCACGCGGCGACGGACTTCAACTCCGATATCGTGCCCGACAGCCACATTGACCTCCGGGTCGACTTCGATATGCAGATCCACCATAGCAAAGTCGCCCATCTTGCGCGTACGGATGTCATGCACGCCCAGCACGCCTGAAGTTCCCTGCGCCGTCGTCTGGATCGCCGCGACTTCATCTTCAGGCAGCGCATGATCGGTCAGGTCGTCGAACGCCGCCCGGGTAAATTCCCACCCCATCTTGCCGACCATCACCCCTACGACCAAACCTGCCAACGGATCAAGAACCGGGTAACCCAGCATGTTGCCGCCGATGCCGGCTGCCACCACCAGCGACGACAAGGCATCCGAACGTGCATGCCAGGCATTGGCCACGAGCATGCTCGAACCGATGCGCTCGGCCACCGCCAGCATGTAGCGGAACAGGCACTCCTTGGCAGCAAGAGAAATCAGCGCCACCCAGAGCGCCAAGCTGCCGACCTTGCCCATGCTGCCTGGCGTCATGAATTTCTGGATCGCCGCCCAGCCCATGTAGACGCCCACCACCAGCAACAACACCCCCAGCAGCAACGAAGCCGCATTTTCAAACCGGGCATGTCCGTAATGATGGTGTTCGTCCGCATCTTCCCGACTATGGCGCGCCGCCAGCAACACCACAAAATCCGCAACCAGGTCGGACAGCGAGTGGATACCGTCGGCGATCAGGCCGAAGGAGCCCGTAATCACGCCAGCAAAGATCTGACCGAACGTCAACACAATGTTGATGAAAACACTGACCCAGGTACTCTTCACCGCTGCGGCATGGCGTTCATCTGGGGTCAGCGAAGGGTCGGCATGAGAGGCGGACATATCTAAGTAACTCCGTAATCCGTTTCTTTTTGGGCGGCCTGGAAAGCACTGACTTGTTCAGAGATTCCCAAGGCATTCAAAATCGTGCGCTATGATGCCGCATACGTCCTTGCGCCGGAATGACGCAGCGCAAAAACCGAGGAAACACGATCATGCTTTTTACTCCCAGCCGCGACGAAGCGCGGCGTTTTTTCATCGCAGTCTGGCAAAAACACCAAACCGGCCAGCCCTTGGCCGATCTTGAACGCATGACGCTGGCAATCCTGCTCGATCATCCCGAATACCACCGCTATCTGGTCGAAGACCAGGTCGATCATGACTGGCGCCCGGAACACGGCGAAACCAATCCGTTTCTGCATATCGGCATGCATCTGGCCATTGAGGAGCAATTGTCGATCGACCAGCCGCCCGGAATACGGCCCCTCTATCAGGCGCTTTGCCAAGCACTGGCGGACGAGCACGCGGCCAGGCACGAAATGATGGACGGGCTCGCGGAAATGATCTGGCAAGCACAGCGCAACCGCACCGCCCCCGACCCGGCGATCTATCTTGAAGTTCTGAGAAAAAAAGCCGGGCCCCGCCAATAACCGGAAAACCGGTTACGCCCTCGCCCGCTCCAGTAGCATGGCATCGCCGTAGCTGAAGAAACGGTACTCCCCGGCAATGGCGTGACGGTAAGCTGCCATGATCGTGTCGTAACCGGCAAACGCCGCCACCAGCATCAGCAGGGTCGACTTGGGCAAGTGGAAGTTGGTGATCAGCCGGTCCACCACCCTGAATTGGTAGCCGGGGGTAATGAAAATGTCGGTATCCCCTTCCGGCTCGGCCAGCAATCCGTTCCGGCTTGCTGCCTCCAGCGCACGCAGGCTCGTCGTACCCACCGCAATCACGCGCCCCCCGGCCTCCCGCGTCTTGCGGATCAACTCGCAAGTTTCAGCGGGAATGGAGTAGCGCTCGTGATGCATGACATGCTCGGCTACGTTTTCCACGCGCACCGGCTGGAAAGTTCCCGCGCCGACATGCAGGGTGACAAACGCGGTCTGCACGCCCGCAGCCCGGATTTTTTCCAGCAGGGCATCGGTAAAATGCAGTCCGGCCGTGGGTGCTGCGACCGCGCCCGGATCGCGGGCATAGACGGTCTGGTAGCGCTTGGCATCCTCGTCGTCCGGGGTGTGCGTGATGTAGGGCGGCAAGGGCAGGAGGCCGGCTGCTTCCAGGATATCGAGCACGCTTTCTTCGCCTGCGAACCGCAACAGGAACAGGTCGCCGCGACGCTCGACCATCTCGGCCACCCAATTTTCGGCGAAGATCAGCTTCGTCCCCGGCTTGGGCGCCTTGGATGCGCGCACATGCGCAAGCGCCGTATGCCGATCCAGCACGCGCTCCACCAGCGCCTCAATCTGCCCCCCGCTCCCCTTCTTGCCGAAGAGGCGTGCCTTGACGACCTTGGTGTCATTGAAAACCAGCAAATCCCCAGCGCAAAGAAAACGGGGCAAATCAGAAAAGAACACGTCTTCGAGGCGGCTGCCATCCACGTGCAGCAAGCGGCTTGCCCCGCGTTCGGCGGGAGGAAACTGGGCGATCAGTCGTTCGGGAAGGAAGTAATCGAAATCGGAAACTTGCATGTAATAATCATCTCGCTGAAGGCGCTGGATTATAGCGCGACAATCCTTGCCGGACGGCGTTTTCACGGCATTCGCATGTGCAAAAGCGACAGCATTTTTCAGCGATCTTCACAAAAAATAGCGTATTTTTGCTGGACAAACACAAACAAGCTGCGGCAAACTTCGCCGATCGACAGGGAAATCCCAGGTGAAAACTGATGTCCAGAGCCCGCAAGATTCTGGTTTTGCACGGCCCCAACCTGAACCTGCTTGGCAAGCGAGAACCTCAGCATTACGGTGCCGATACGCTTGCCGCCATCAACGCCAGACTGGCCGAAATTGGCCAGGCACGCGGCGTACAAATCGAATCGCTTCAATCCAACCGCGAGTATGAATTGATCGACCGCATCCATGCAACCATGGATGACGACACGGATTTCATCATCATCAATCCGGCGGCGTTCACCCATACCAGCGTGGCGATTCGCGACGCCCTGGCTGCAGTGAGAAAACCCTTTGTCGAAGTACATCTTTCCAATGTGCATGCCCGCGAGCCCTTCCGTAGCCACTCCTACTTTTCCGATCTCGCCATTGGCGTGATCAGCGGGCTGGGTGCGAAAGGGTATGAATTTGCGCTTCATTACGCGCTTGAATACACCCCGAAGGCGTCCTGAGACGCCCTTTTTGTTTGTCGAGGAGAAATTTCCGCATGGATCTGCGCAAACTCAAGAAATTGATCGATCTGGTAGAAGAATCCGGCATTGCCGAGCTTGAAGTCACCGAGGGCGAAGAAAAAGTCCGCATCACGCGCGTTTCGAATGTCGCGCCGACCTACATCCAGCAAGCCCCGGCCATGCAGTATCAGGCCATGGGCGCAGCACCGGCTGCCGCTCCGGCCGCAGCCGCTCCGGCAGAAGCAACCGCCAAGGCCCCCGAAGGCCATGCCGTCAAATCCCCGATGGTCGGAACATTCTACCGCTCGCCCTCGCCCGAGGCCGCAGCTTTCGTCGAAGTCGGCCAGACCGTCAACGTCGGCGACACCCTGTGCATCATCGAAGCGATGAAGCTTCTCAACGAGATCGAGTCCGACAAGGCCGGTGTCGTCAAGGCAATCCTGATCGAGAGCGGCCAACCGGTCGAATACGGCGAACCGCTGTTCATCATCGGCTAATCTCTGTGAGGCGCGAAGAGTGAGGTGTGAGGAGAAAAATCTCGACACCTCACGCCTGACCCCTCACTCCTCACGGAGTCAAACATGTTTGAGAAAATCCTTATTGCCAACCGCGGGGAGATCGCCCTGCGGATTCTGCGCGCCTGTCGCGAGATGGGCATCAAGACCGTGGTTGTGCACTCCGAAGCCGACCGCGAAGCCAAATACGTCAAGCTGGCCGACGAATCGGTCTGTATCGGCCCGGCACCCAGCCCGCAAAGCTATCTGCACATCCCGGCGCTGATCGCAGCCGCCGAGGTTACGCAAGCCGAAGCCATCCATCCCGGCTACGGTTTCCTGTCGGAAAACGCCGACTTCGCCCAGCGCGTCGAGGAATCCGGATTCATTTTCATCGGCCCGACCCCGGAAGCCATCCGCCTGATGGGCGACAAGGTTTCCGCCAAGGATGCAATGAAGAAAGCCGGCGTTCCTTGCGTACCGGGTTCGGAGGGCGCACTGCCCGACAACCCGCAGGAAGTCCTCAAGATGGGCCGCCAGGTTGGCTATCCCGTCATTATCAAGGCAGCGGGCGGCGGCGGCGGACGCGGCATGCGCGTGGTGCATCACGAGGAAGAATTGCTGCGCGCGGTTGAAATGACCAAATCGGAAGCGCAGGCAGCCTTTGGCAACCCCATGGTTTACATGGAAAAATTCCTGCAAAAGCCGCGCCACATCGAAATCCAGATCTTGGCCGATACGCATGGCCATGCCATCTACCTGGGCGAACGCGATTGCTCGATGCAGCGCCGTCACCAGAAGGTCATCGAAGAAGCGCCGGCCCCCGGCATCACCGACGCCCAGCGCAAGAAAATCGGCGAAGCCTGTGCGCAGGCCTGCCGCCAGATCGGCTACCGCGGCGCGGGTACGTTCGAATTCCTCTATGAAAATGGCGAGTTCTACTTCATCGAAATGAACACGCGCGTGCAGGTCGAGCACCCCGTCACCGAGATGATCACCGGCATCGACATCGTGCAGGAACAGATTCGCGTTGCTGCGGGCGAGAAGCTCCGTTACGAGCAGAAGGACGTCAAGCTGCGCGGTCACGCCATGGAATGCCGCATCAACGCGGAAGACCCGCTGAAATTTGTGCCCTGCCCCGGTCGCATCACGGCTTACCATACGCCGGGTGGCCCCGGTGTGCGCGTCGATTCGCACGTCTATCAGGGTTACATGGTGCCGCCGAACTACGATTCGATGATCGGCAAGATCATCACCTACGGCGATTCCCGCGAGCAGGCCATGGCCCGCATGCGCATCGCGCTGTCTGAAATGGTCGTCGAAGGCATCCGCACCAACATTCCGCTGCACCAGCAGTTGCTGGTCGATGCCGGTTTCGTCAAGGGCGGCGCCAGCATCCACCACCTTGAACACCGCATGCCCGACATCCGGGCCCTGCTGGAAAACAAGTCGTAATCTCGGGAAACGGGGCGCAGCGAATCGGGAATACCCGGCAGCGCCCTTTCCTCGCCCCTCCCCAACACTTCACTCTCCGGTTTCCGATCATGCCCTGGCAAGAACTCCGCATCACCGCCGATTCCACCCACGCCGAAGCGCTTTCCGATGCGCTGTTCGATCTGGGCGCGCTTTCCGTTTCGATTGAGGATGCTGCCGCCGGCACCGATCAGGAAAAACCGATTTTCGGCGAGCCCGGCGAACCGGTGGAGCAGCTCTGGGAAAAGAGCATTGTCGTTGCGCTGCTCGAAGCAGACGCCGACGCTGCGCTCATGGCCACGGCAGCCGCCAACACCGTGCGCATCGCGCCGCCGCCGTTCACGGTCAGCGTGGTCGAGGAGCAGGATTGGGTACGGCTCACCCAATCGCAGTTCGACCCGATCCCGATCTCGTCGCGCCTGTGGATCACGCCGACCTGGCACGAATGCCCCGACTCGTCCGCCATCAGCATCCAGCTCGATCCGGGGCTCGCTTTCGGCACCGGCAGCCACCCGACCACCCGCCTCTGCCTGAAATGGCTCGACGCCCACATCAAGGGCGGAGAAACGGTTCTGGATTACGGTTGCGGTTCCGGCATCCTGGCCATTGCCGCGAAAAAACTCGGCGCAGGCAAGACCGATGGCGTGGACATCGACCCGCAAGCCATGATCGCCTCGCGCCAGAATGCTGAGCAGAACCAGGTGAGTGTCGATTTCTACCTGCCGGATCAGGAACCGCAAGGCCAGTACGATGTCGTGGTCGCCAACATCCTCACCAACCCGCTCAAGGCGCTGGCCCCGTTGCTGTCCGGCAAGGTTCGGGCTGGCGGCCGCCTGGCCCTGTCCGGGATTCTGGAAGAGCAGGCCGAAGAAGTCATGGCCATCTACGGCCAGTGGTTCAATTTTGCCCCCGCTGTGGCCGAAGAAGGCTGGGTTTGTCTTTCCGGGGTAAAAATGTAGAATCCCTTCATGGACCACATTACCCGCTGCCCCAACTGTTCGACCACCTTCCGGGTCACCGAAGCGCAGCTTGCCGCCTTTCAGGGCAAAGTGCGCTGCGGGAAATGTGCCTTCGTCTTCAACGCCAGACAATCCCTGATCGAACCGCCACCTGCACCCGTCCAACCTCAGCCCGAGGCACCGTCGCAACCGGCGGAGACAACAGTCCCCGCTCCAAGCGCTCCAAGCGCTCCAAGCGCTCCAAGCGCTCCAAGCGAATATCTCCCTTTCGAAACTGCACCGCAAAGCCACGCAACGGCAGAAGACCTGCCTGCGACAGCGGACGATTTCGCTGTCGTCGCCCACGAATCACCGGCAGAAGTCCAAGCGGAAACACAAGCAGAAACGCATGCCGAAACTGAAATCGGCGCCGAGACCGAAGCCGAGAAAGAGGAAAGCGCGGAAGAAGTGCGCGAGGAAGACGATCCGACCGCACTGATGCAAACGGAGGAACTGCCCCCTCCCCCGGACGGAACCGCATCGGGAAACACCGAAGCCGGCGGTTATCGTCCCATCGTTCTGCCGGAAGACGAAGCGCTGTTTGCACCGCTGCCACCGCCGAGGCATGCCAGAATCTGGGCCTTCGCCGCCTTGCTTGCGGGTTTTGCATTCCTGCTGCAGCTTGCGTTCGCCTACCGCCTCAACCTGATCGTGGAGTTCCCGGCCCTGCAACCCAAGCTCGCCGGCCTGTGCCAGACCCTCGGCTGCGAAATGCCGCTGCCGCGCAAGACCGAGCAGTTGCGGCTGGAGTGGTCGGAGCTGACCTTCGTACCGGATCACCCCTCGCTTGTGCAGCTTTCCGCCACGCTGCGCAATCTCGCATCCTACGACCAGGCCCTGCCGCTTCTGGAGCTCACATTGACCGACACGCGCGAGCGCGTCGTCGCCCGCCGCATCCTGCGCCCCGACGAATACCTCACTGCGACCGAGAAGATGCGCACCAGCCTGCCGCGCGGTGACGAACTGCACGCCTTCCTGCAACTCGATCTCGGCGAGCTGAAGTCCACGGGTTATTCGCTGTACTGGTTCTACGAATAAGAAGCGCTCTTCGCGGATTACATCCGCTCCCACATGCCCTCGCCACGGCAGCCCCCTGATTAATTCAACGAATCGGATCGAACAGCCGATGGAATTCTTGCTTGAACTGCTTCTTGAGTTTGTGATTCAGATTGTCGGTGAAGCCCTATTCGAGCTTGGCCTGCATTCCATGTCGGAGCCTTTCCGCAAACCACCCAATCCGAGGCTTGCCGCCGTCGGTTATGCGCTCTTTGGCGCAATACTGGGAGGCATTAGCCTCTGGTTGTTCCCTCGACACATGGTCGCTTCCGTCACATGGCGATGGATCAATCTTCTAGTCACACCTACACTGGCAGGCTTGTGCATGTCATGGATCGGTACTTGGCGCGCCAAGCAAGGTCAGGCGGTACTTCGCATTGATCGCTTCTCTTATGGTTTTTTGTTTGCTTTCAGCTTGGCATTGGTGAGGTTCTTTGGGGCGAGATAACTGTCCATGCGCCGGATAGCTACTCGCCGTCGTTGCCCCATCGCGGATTGCATCCGCTCCCACATACCCTCGCCACGACAGACGACTTGCCTCATCCCCTCGGCCAGCGCCGAGGAAGCGGAGCGAGACCCAGGCTCGCGACCGACCGAGGGCAGCCCGGAGGGCCGCAAGGCGGGGGCGCCTTCTTTTGTTTTCTTTTCTTGGCGAAGCAAGAAAAGAAACTCGCCTGCCGGGGCGAACTCCCGGCATCAATCAGGCGCGCCGCAGGCGCATAAAACCCGTTATCAACTTGCTGCGGCGGCGAACAACACCGCACCCGCTCCCTGGCCCTCTCCCTCGAAGGGCGAGGGAGTTCGTCCGATCAAATCCCGCCCTGAAACAACTGCCGCTCCAACGCATACCGCACCAGGTCCGCCGTGGAATGTGCGTCCAGCTTCTGCATCAAGCGTATCTTGTGCGTGCTCACGGTCTTGGCGCTGATGTTCAGCCGGTCGCCGATGTCGCTCACGCCCAGGCCGCTGACCAGCATCTCGAAAATCTGGAACTCGCGCTCCGACAGCGTTTCATGCGGCGGGCGGCTATCGTTGAGGCCGATTTCAAACACCATGCGGTCGGCAATTGCCGGGTCGATGTAGCGCCCGCCTCCCGCGACCTTTCGGATGGCCGAGAGCAGCATCGCGGGGTCGCTGTCCTTGGTGGCGAAACCCGATGCGCCGGCTTTCAGCGCCCGGCTGGCGATCTGGGTTTCGTTGTGCATGGTCAGCACCAGGATTTTCGGCGCCGGGCTCATGCCGGCGATGCGCTTGATCATTTCGATGCCGTGCGGCCCCGGCATGGTCATGTCCAGCAGCACGAGGTTGCAGGGCTGGCGGCGCAATAAATCCAGCAGCGCATCGCCGCTGCTCGCCTCGCCCGCGACTTCGATGTCCGGCGCCAGCGCCAGCAACTGTTTGATGCCTTCGCGCACCAGCGTATGGTCTTCTGCGATCAGGACGCTGATCATTGGCTTTCTCCTGCATGCGGTATCTTGACGATGATGCGGGTTCCCGCGCCCGGCGCGCTGTCGATCTCCAGCGTGCCGCGCAGCATCCACACCCGTTCACGAATGCCCACCAGGCCGAAGGTGCGGGAAATGGATTCCGTATCGAACCCGCAACCGTTGTCCTCAACCAGCAACGAAAGCCCGGAATCCTCGTGCCGGATGCGGATCAGCACCCAGTTGGCCCGGGCATGGCGCGCGACATTGGTCAGCGCCTCCTGAACGATGCGGAACAGGATCACGCCGCGCGCTTCGTCGATATCCTGCACATCCGGATCGATTTCCAGCACGCATTGCAGTTCCAGGCGCTCTTGCAACCGCTGCGTCAGCCATTCCAGCGCGGGCAGCAAGCCCAGGTCGAGCGCGGGCGGGCGCAGCGCCGTGACCACGTTGCGCGAAATCTGCAGCGTGCGGTCGATGAGCTTTTTCAGCCCGGCCAGGCGTTGCGCCAGCGCGGGTTGGCCCTCGCCCAGCGCCATTTCGCAGACCGAGGTCTCGATCTTCATCGCGGTCAATACCTGCCCCAGCTCGTCGTGAACCTCGCGGGCGATGCTGGCTTTTTCGCGCTCGCGCACGGCTTCGTGATGCGCCGCCAATTCGCGCAGCAACAGGCGCGATTCGCCCAGCGACTGTTCGATGCGCTTGTTGGCGGTGATGTCCCACGCCATGCCGTCCCAAATGCGGGTGCCGTCGGCCTCAACGCGCAGGCTCGCCTTGAGGTCCACCCACTTGACCTCGCTGCGGTCGGTCACGATGCGCCCCGCCCAGTTCCAGCCGGTGCCTTCGGCAATCGCCACGGTCAGGCTTTCGCGGAAGGCAGCGACCTCCATGGGGTGGACGATGCTTTGCAGGTGCGCCGGATTGCTGCGGATGTAGTCGGCCGGATAGCCGCACAGCGCAGCGCCGGCTTCGCTGAGGTAGGCCAGCTCCGCCGTCGCCGCACCCTCCGGCTGGCGCAACTGGAACACCATGCCGGGAACGTGGTTGGCCAGCTCGCGAAAGCGCGCTTCGCTTTCTTCGAGCGCACGGCGGATGCGGTTGCGCTCGCTGATGTCGGTCATGAACAGCACCAGGTACTCGTTCTCTTCATACGCCTGGTGGCAGGCATGCACTTCGACCGGGAACAGGCTGCCGTCGTTGCGCCGGAGCTCGCACTCATAATTGCGAAAATGCTGGCGCCGCAAGCCGTTCCAGTAGGCCAGCCATTCGGCATTGGCATCGGTGAACGCCGGGTCGATTTCCTGGAAGCGTCGGGTCATCAGCACGGGCAACTCCAGCCCGAGATCGGCGCAGATCGCCTGATTGGCATACTGGATGCGCCCGTCCCAATGCAACCGCAAGATGCCGATCGGGCTGTGGTCGACGGAAAACTGCGTATGCGACAGCGCCATGGAAAGCTTCTGGCGAGCCAGCAACTCGCTTTCCAGTTGCCGCAACTGGAGCTGAGTCTGGTCGCTCAGGCGGCGATTCTTCATGGCCATGACGGCGAAGAGCAGCGCAATCGCCAGCGACAGGCAGGCCAGCGCGCCCCAGAAGAAGGGATGCTCCCACCATTCGCGCTGGTCGGTGCGAATCCAGCGCGCCTCGATCTCCATGACCCGGTCGCGCGGCAAATCCGCCAGCGCCTGATCCAGGATTTCGTTGAGCTCGGGCCAGTCGTCGCGCGAAGCCACCCGCAACAGCGACTGGAAGCCGGCATCGCCGCCGACTTGCAGCGTAGCATGCTGGGGTTGCTGCAACCAGTACAGGGCCTGGGCGCGGTCGAGCACGGCGACCTGGACTTCGTCGGTTGCCAGTTTCTGCAGCGACACCACGGCATTGGCCGTCGGAACCTGCTTGAGCTCTGGATAGTTGCGTTCCAGGAAGCGCGCGACCTGCGCATTCTGCGGCACCGCCAGCACTTCGCGGGACAAGGCTTCGGGCGATTCGACGCGGTTCTTGCCGCTACGCATCACCAGCTTGTTCGCCACCTTCAGATAGGATTCGGAAAACAGCCAGTAGCGCAAGCGGACGGGGAACTGCTCCACGCCGAGCGCCATGTCGATCTTGCGCGCCAGCCCCAGCCGCTCCAGCTCCTCTTCGGAGGCCACGACCACCGGCTTGAGCGTGACGCCCAGATCTTGCTGCAGCAGATTGAGATAGTCGAGGGAAAGCCCCTGGTAGCCGCCTTTGCTATCCACCTGCACATACGGCGGAGCCAGCACCATGCCGACGCTGATTTCCGGATGGCTCGCCAGCCACTGCTTCTGCGGAGGCGTCCAGCTGACTTCCGCTCGCGCACCCAGCATGCACAAAAGCAGATGCAGCGCGACCAGACAGCGCACGCCAATGGTTCTACTGCGGCCAACCATCGTCATATCAGGCAACACGAATGAAAACGCGAGAATACCGCTTTTTAGGTCGACGGGCTTGCGCATCAAACCACTGCCGCAATGGCGCTGGCGATTTGCTGCACGTTGTTCTCGTTGGCGCCGGCTACGCAGATGCGGCCGGAGCCGAGCATGTACACGGCATGCGTCTCCCTCAACTCTGCGACTTGGCCGGCGCTGAGGCCGGTATAGGCGAACATGCCGCGCTGCCTGAGCAGGTAGGAAAAATCCTCGCCGGGCAATTCGCTTTGCAGCAGGGAAAAAAGTCGTTTCCGCATGATCTGCATGCGCGTGCGCATTTCATCGAGCTCCGCCTGCCACTCTGCGCACAAAGCCGGCGTTTGCAACACCGTGCTCACGATACGGGCGCCATGACTCGGCGGGCTGGAGTAATTGCGGCGCACGGTGAATTTGAGCTGGCCCAGCACCCGCTCCGCTTCCTCTGAGTGGGAGCAAATCACGCTCAGCGAGCCGCAGCGCTCTCCGTACAGCGAGAAAATCTTGGAAAACGAATTGCAAATCAGACCGGCCTTGAGCCGTCCGGCCAAAGTCCGCACCACATAAGCATCCTCGTCCAGCCCTTCGCCGAAACCCCAATAGGCCATGTCCACGAAAGGAATCAGTTTCCGCCGCACGATCAGCTCGATCAATTGCGCCCATTGGTCGCGATCCGGATCGCACCCGGTCGGGTTGTGGCAACACGGGTGCAGCAGAACGATGCTTCCGGCCGGCAAGGACTCGAAACACGCCAGCATCCCGGCAAAATCGACACCATGCGTGGCTGGGTCGAAATACGGGTAGCGATGAACCTTGAACCCTGCGCCCTCGAAGATGGAAACGTGGTTCTCCCAAGTCGGGTCGCTCACCCAGACTTCAGAATCCGGGAAATACCGTTTCAGGAAATCCGCGCCGACTTTCAGCGCTCCGGAACCGCCCAGGGTCTGGATGGTTGCAATGTGATCACCGTCTTGCCCGGCAAACAGGAACCGCTGCACCGTACGGCGATAAGCCTCGTCGCCTTCCATGGGCAGGTAGGTACAAGGCACCTGTTCTTCATGCAACACGGCTTTGGCACGCGCCACCGCACGCATCTGGGGAATTCGCCCCTGCTCGTCGTAATACAGACCGATCCCCAGATTGACCTTGCCAGAGCGGGGATCCTGAGCGAACTGCCCGACCATGGAAAGGATGGGATCTCCGGCGTAGCTCTCTACCGCGCTAAACACGCCGCTCTCCAGACTCGCTCCGCAACAATGGCTGCAACTTGGGCCGGGTCAGGACATCGGGCTGGAGGATTTCCGCCAATTGCTCTGCAGTCAGCAAGCCTTTTTCCAGCACCAATTCGGATACGCCCCTACCGCTCACCAGCGCCAACTGGGCGATTTCGGTAGCGTTGACATAACCGATATAGGGGTTGAGCGCTGTCACCACGCCGATGGAATCCGCGACGCTCTTGCGCAGCCGCTCTTCGTTGGCAGTGATGCCGGAAACGCAAAGGTCGGCCAGCACACGGCAACCGCGGGTGAGGTGGGCAATGCTCTTGCCCAGGCTGTGGGCGATAATCGGCTCGAAGGCGTTGAGCTGGAGCTGCCCCGCTTCGGCGGCCATGGTGACCGTCATGTCGTTGCCGATGACTTCAAAGGCGATCTGGTTGACCACTTCCGGAATCACGGGGTTGACCTTGCCCGGCATGATGCTGGAGCCGGCCTGCATCGGCGGCAGGTTGATTTCGCCCAAGCCGGCGCGCGGGCCGCTGGAGAGCAGGCGCAGGTCGTTGCAGACCTTGGAGAGCTTGACGGCGACGCGCTTCAGTACGCCCGAAAGCTGCACGAAGCTGCCGCAATCCTGCGTGGCTTCGACCAGGTTGGGCGCAGTGATCAGCGGCATGCCGGTAATCCTGGCCAAGTGATGGCGAACCCGCTCCGCATAGCGCGGATGCGTGGTAATGCCCGTACCGATGGCAGTAGCGCCCAAATTGATCTCGCACAGCAAACGCGCCGCTTCGCGCACGCGCTCCACGTCCTCGCCGAGCATGACGGCATAGGTGGAAAACTCCTGCCCCAGCGTCATCGGCACGGCATCCTGCAACTGGGTACGGCCCATTTTCAGGATGTCCTTGAATTCCTCGGCCTTGGCCTCGAAAACACCGCGCAGGTATTCCATGCCCTCGACCAGATTGCCCAGATCCGCATAGGTCGACAGGCGCAACGCGGTCGGATAGACGTCGTTGGTCGACTGGCTCAGGTTGACGTCTTCGTTCGGATGCAGCCTGGAATAGTCGCCCTTTTCATGGCCCATGATTTCCAGCGCGCGGTTGGCAATCACTTCGTTGGCGTTCATGTTGGTCGAAGTGCCGGCACCGCCCTGGATCACGTCGATGACGAACTGGTCGTGCAGCTTGCCGGCGACGATCTCCTCGCAGGCCGACACAATCGCCTCCAGCTTCGGAAGCGGCAAAAAGCCCAGCTCGTGATTGGCCCGTGCTGCGGCCATCTTGATCTCGGCCAGCGCCCGGATCAGCGCCGGATAGACCGAGATCGGCGTGCCGGTGATCGGGAAGTTTTCCAGCGCACGCAGCGTGTGGATTCCGTAGTAGGCCGATGCCGGCACATCCCGGTCGCCCAACAGATCATGCTCATGACGAAATTCGCCGTTGCTCATCATTCATCCCTTAGCTGTTACGTTTGAAGACCGTTACCAAACCCAAATAATTCACCACAGAGACACAGAGTCACAGAGGAAGGGAGAAAAACCTGTTCAGGGTTTACCTCGGTGTTCTCTGTGCCTTTGTGGTTTACCCGTTTTTATCGCCGTGCAGAATCCCCCTTTGACATAGGGAGAAGCGAGATTCGCCTGCAGAGTGAATCTGAAAAATCCGTTCGTCCTTCGCTTGTCAAAGAATGAACGGATTCTCCGCCACCACTAAGGTTTTCCCCCTGTGTCTCTGTGTCTCTGTGTCTCTGTGGTTAACCCGCTTTTATTGGTTAAGGCCGCCAAAACACAGATACTTGATCTCCAGATAGTCTTCCACGCCGTAATGCGAGCCTTCGCGCCCCAGCCCGGATTGCTTCACGCCGCCGAATGGTGCGGCCTCGTTGGAAATCATGCCGGTATTGATGCCGACCATGCCGTATTCCAGCGCCTCGGCCACGCGCCAGATGCGGCCGATGTCGCGGCTGTAGAAATAGCTCGCCAGACCGAACTCGGTATCGTTGGCGAACGCGATCAGTTCAGCTTCGGTTTCAAAGCGAAAGACCGGAGCCAGCGGGCCGAAGGTTTCCTCGCGCGCGACCAGCATGCGGGCATCCACGTCCTTGACGATGGTCGGTTCGAAGAACGAATGGCCCAGCGCATGGCGTTTGCCGCCGGCGACCAGCTTGCCGCCCTTGGCGAGCGCATCGGCGATGTGCTCTTCGACCTTGAGCATGGCCTTTTCGTCGATCATCGGCCCTTGAGTCACGCCGGCTTCCATGCCGTTACCGATCTTGAGCTTGCCCACTGCTGCGGCCAATTTTTCGATGAAGGCATCGTAGACGCCGGACTGCACGTAGAGGCGGTTGGCGCAGACGCAGGTCTGGCCAGCATTGCGGAACTTGGAGGCCATCGCACCTTCGACGGCGGCATCCAGATCGGCATCGTCGAACACCACGAAAGGCGCATTGCCGCCGAGTTCCATCGAGGTTTTCTTGACCGTGGCCGCGCATTGCGCCATCAGGAGCTTGCCGATGTCGGTCGAGCCGGTGAACGAGAGCTTGGCCACCTTCGGGTTGCCGGTCAACTCGCCGCCAATGGCTGTCGAGTTGCCGGTGATGACACTGAAGAGGCCAGCCGGAACGCCGGCTTCTTCGGCCAGCACAGCCAGCGCCAGCGCGGAATACGGTGTCTGCATCGCGGGCTTGAGCACCATGGAACAGCCCACGGCCAGCGCCGGGCCAGCCTTGCGGGTAATCATGGCGTTGGGGAAGTTCCACGGCGTGATCGCGGCCGTCACACCGATCGGCTGTTTGATCACGACGATGCGCTTGTCACCCTGCGGCGACGGGATGGTGTCGCCGTACACGCGCTTGGCTTCTTCGGCAAACCATTCAATGAAGCTGGCGCCATAGGCGATTTCGCCACGAGATTCAGCGAGCGGCTTGCCCTGTTCGGCCGTGAGGATGATCGCGAGGTCTTCCTGGTTTTCCATCATCAACTCGAACCAGCGGCGCAACACTGCGGCGCGGGCCTTGCCGGTCTTCTGCTTCCAGTCCTGCATGGCGATTTCGGCCGCATCGATAGCGCGACGGGTTTCTTCGACCCCCATGACCGGCACCGTACCCAGCACTTCACCGGTCGCCGGGTTGGTGACTTCCTTGACCGCGCCGGAATCGGCATCGATCCATTGCCCGGCCACATAGGCTTGCTGGCGGAACAGGGCGGGATTCTTCAATGGCAGCATGTCGGTTCTCCGGTTACGAACGCAGGGCGATTTCAAGGATGCCGAGTGCTTCATCAAGCACGGCGTTTTCGATGGTCAGCGGGCACAGGAAACGGATCACGTTGCCGTGTGTGCCGCAGGTCAGGAGGATCAGCCCCATTTCCAGCGCCGTGGCCTTGACCTTGGCGGCGAACTCGGGCGCTGGCTTGCCGTCCTGCATAAGTTCAACAGCCACCATTGCGCCGGGGCCGCGCACGTCGGCGATCTGCGGAACCTGTTTTTGCAGGCGCAGCAAGGTTGCCTTGATCTTGTCGCCGACCACGTTGGCACGCTCGCAAAGCTTTTCATCCTCGATGACATCGAGCACGGCCAGCGCTGCAGCGATACCGATCGGGCTGCCGGCGTAGGTTCCGCCCAGCCCGCCCGGATTGGCCGCATCCATAACCTCGGCCCGGCCCACCACGCCGGAGAGCGGGAAGCCGCCCGCAAGCGACTTGGCCATCGTCATCAGGTCCGGCTTGATGTCGTAATGCTCCATGGCGAACAGCTTGCCGGTGCGCGCAAAACCCGTCTGGATTTCGTCGGCAATCAGCAGGATGCCGTGCTCGTCGCAAATCTTGCGCAGGCCGCGCATGAATTCGGCCGGAGCCTGGACGAAGCCGCCCTCGCCCTGCACCGGCTCGGCGATGATCGCCGCAACCCGCTTGGGTTCGATGGCATATTTGAAGAGTTCCTTCACGGAAGCGAGCGCATCTTCGACGCTCACACCGTACAACTCATTCGGATACTGGGCATGAAACACATCACCGGGGAACGGGCCGAAGCCGATCTTGTACGGCGCCACCTTGCCGGTCAGCGCCATCGTCATCATCGTGCGGCCATGGAACCCCGCAGCAAACGCGATCACGCCGGGGCGGCCGGTCGCGGCGCGGGCAATCTTGATGGCGTTTTCAACCGCTTCCGCGCCGGAGCTCAGGAACATGGTCTTGGCCGGCCCTTCGATGGGCGCCTGCGCATTGATGCGCTCGGCGAGTTCGACGTAGCCCCAGTACGGCATGACCTGGTAGCAGGTATGGGAGAACGCGTTCATCTGCTCCAGCACCGCAGCCTTGATGCGCGGGTGCATGTGCCCGGTGTTGAGCACGGCGATCCCGGAAGCGAAATCGATGTAGCGGCGACCTTCCTCATCCCACACTTCGGAATTGAGCGCCTTCTTGGCAAAAATGGTCGTGGTCAGACCGACACCGCGCGGCGTGGCGGCAAGACGGCGTTCGTTCCAGCTTTGATTGGTCATGCTGACTTTGGCATCCATGGCAAACTTCCTTCAGCTTGTGAATCAGATTGATCGAGGCAGGCAGTACATCCGGGCACGGCCGTGGTTTTTGCATGAAGGCCAGTCTACGCATGTCAATTAAAATTAACAAGCACGGGTGATAAAAATTTTTACCATAATGGCGATTGATGTAAAATATTGCATATCAAAAAGCGTCAATACACCCAGCAATAACGCAACAAGCCACGAAAAAAGTGGTTAAACCTGGATAAAACAGGTGTGCCGTTTTGGTGCAACAATAGTCAAACGTTTATTATATTGAACAAATTGAGGGCAACATGGATATCGGGGCACGGCTCAAAATGGTGCGCGAAGCACAGGGGATCTCCCAGCGCGAACTGGCCAAGCGCGCCGGCGTCACCAACGCCTCCATCTCGCTGATCGAACAAAACCGCGTCAGTCCGTCGGTAAGTTCGCTGAAAAAGGTACTGGATGGCCTGCCCATGTCCATGGCCGATTTCTTCACCTTCGAACTGGAACAACAGCCGCCGCGCCAGGTATTTGCCGCTGCAGAGCAACCGGACCTGGGCGGAAACGGCGTCGCCATGTGGCTGGTCGGCGCAGGCGTGGAAAACCGCCAGATCGGCTTGCTGCGGGAGGTCTACGCGCCGGGCGCCGACACCGGAACGGAAATGCTGAAACACGAAGGACAGGAATGCGGCGTCGTCACCCAAGGCTGCATCGAACTGACCATCGATACACAAGTGCACATCCTGCACCCCGGCGACGGTTATTATTTTTCCAGCAACCAGCCGCACCGCTTCCGCAACATCGGCGAAACGGAAGCCATCCTCATCAGCGCCAACAATCCGCCAACGCTGTAAGAAGCCGCTCATGATCTGTCGTGAACAGGCTCTAAAAGCGGCCAACAAAAAACCGGCAACACATGCGCCGGTTTTTTGTTGATCACAACGCCCGCCAGAGAATCCGCGGCCAGTCGCCTCCTTTTAGCTTGGGGCGCTTGCGAAACACATCGTAATCCACTGCTTCGATCCGTTGCAGCAAGCGGTCCGCCGCCGCCACGATGGTTCTGATTTCCAGGCCAATACGCCCCGGCAAGCGCCGCCCCAGCGGCTTGCCCTCATACAGCATGGCCCGCGCGCGCATCACTTCAAACGCCAAAAGGTCGCGCAACGCCCGGTCCAACCGGCCTTCGGCCAGCTGTGACTCGTTCACACCGAAACGCTTCAAGTCTTCCTGCGGGATATATACCCGCCCCTTCTGCCAGTCGATGGCGACGTCCTGCCAGAAGTTGATGAGCTGCAAGGCCGTGCAAATGCAGTCCGACTGCCGCAGGTTTTCCGGCGTCGCTTCGCCGAAGATATGCAGCAGGATACGCCCAACCGGATCGGCAGAGCGCCGGCAGTAATCCTTGAGCGTATCGAAGTCCTCGTAGCGCTTTTTCACCACATCCTGACGGAATGCCGATAGCAGGTCTTCGAACAATTGCAGCGGAATGCCATGCCCGGCAACGAACGGGACCAGATCGGCGAACAGACGATCCGGCGGCATCTCGCCCCGACCGATGCGCGCCAGCTCGGCGCTGCACGCATCCAGCGCAGCAATGCGTTCGGAATCGGAGGCATCGCCCTCGTCAGCCAGATCGTCGGCATGGCGGGCAAAGCGGTACACGGCGGCCACGGCCGGGCGAAACCGGGCTGGCAGCAAGACGGAACCGACCGGGAAGTTTTCGTAGTGACCGACGGATTGTTCGGGGGTCAGCGCGGACATGGCTCATTCCATCAGAATTGATCGGGATAAACAAAGAGCCACCCGAAGGCGGCTCTTTTGGCACAGAAAACGGAGCACCCGACCGCAAGAGGCAAAGGCGCAACCGTCTGCGATTACTTGGCTTCCATCAATGCCTTGGTGGTATCCAGCATGCGGTTGGAGAAGCCCCACTCGTTGTCGTACCAGGCCAGAACCTTTACCAGCGTACCGTTGTTGGTCACGCGGGTTTCGGAAGCATCGTAGGTCGACGAAGCCGAATCGTGATTGAAGTCGGACGACACCAGCGGCAGATCGTTGTACTTCAGAATGCCCTTGAGCGCGCCTTCGCTGGCTTCCTTGATGATGCTGTTGATTTCTTCCTTGGTAGTCGGACGGGCGGCCACGAAGGTCAGGTCAACCAGGGAAACATTGATGGTCGGAACGCGAACAGACAGGCCGTCGAGCTTGCCGTTGAGTTCCGGCAACACCAGACCCACTGCAGCAGCCGCACCAGTCTTGGTCGGGATCATCGACTGGGTAGCAGAACGGGCACGGCGCAGGTCGCTGTGGTACACATCGGTCAGCACCTGGTCGTTGGTGTAAGCGTGGATGGTGTTCATCAGGCCGGAAACCACACCGATCTTCTCGTGCAGCGGCTTGACCAGCGGAGCCAGGCAGTTGGTGGTGCAGGATGCATTGGAGATAACGGTATCGCTGGCCTTCAGGATGCTGTGGTTCACACCGAACACCACGGTCGCATCGACATCGTTGCCGCCCGGAGCAGAAATCACGACTTTCTTGGCGCCAGCGGTCAGGTGAGCGGAAGCCTTGGCCTTGCTGGTGAAGAGGCCGGTACACTCCATCACCACATCGATGTCCAGTTCCTTCCACGGCAATTCGGCCGGGTTGCGCACAGCGCAAACGCGGATCTTGTCGCCATTGACCACCATGTAGTCGCCATCGACGGACACGGTGCCGTTGAAACGGCCGTGTGCGGTATCGTATTGCGTCAGGTGCGCATTGGTCTTGGCATCGCCCAGGTCATTGATGGCAACAATCTGGATTTCATGGGTGCGGCCAGACTCATACAGGGCACGCAGAACATTACGACCAATACGGCCGTAGCCGTTGATAGCGACACGAATAGCCATTGCGGTTAGCTCCTAGGGGTAGAAAAAGCCGATGCGGACAGGCACTCGTTTCGCCTTCGCCCGCCTGGCGGCAGCAAGCCCATGATTATAACGCCGCGCAGCCGCAGTGCACAAACGCAGCCCCCCTACAATTTGCAATAAAACACATTAAATTGACCCCGGATCGACGTATCGTCTCCCTTATAATGCAAAAGCCCGAAACCGCCTCCGGCCAGCAAACGCCAAGTGCGCTTTCAATTGCGGCAACATCCCCAAGGCAATCCCGAGAAAGGCCCGAAATGCTGGACAGAATCAGATCCTCGCTAGACAGCCTGAGCAAATCAGAGCGCCGCGTCGCCGAGCTTGCGCTCGCCCAGCCCAATCTGGTCGCCAACGCGCCTATTGCCCACATTGCCGACATCGCTCAGGTTTCGCAGCCGACGGTCATCCGCTTCTGCCGCTCATTGGGATGCTCCGGTCTGCAGGATTTCAAACTGCGGCTGACCCGCAGCCTGGTTTCCGGTGTTCCCTACGTCCACTCGATGGTATCGCCGGACGATTCCGCTCACGACCTCGCGCGCAAGCTCTTCGACAACAACATCTCCAACCTGATGCGTTGCCGCAACGAGCTCGACACGGATGCCCTGGAGCGCGCCTTCAACATCCTGGCGCACGCCAACAAGATTGACGTCTACGGACAGGGCCAGTCCGGCGCGGTGGCCATCGACTGCCAGCACAAATTCTTCCGGCTCGGTGTTCCGACCGTGGCCTATACCGATCCGCACATGCACAGCATGTCCGCCGCCATGCTCAAGCCGGGCGACGCCGTCATCGCCATCTCCAACTCGGGGCGCACGCTCGACATCCTGCGTTCCGTCGAGATCGCCCGCGAAGCCGGCGCCGACGTGATCGGCATCACCCACTCCAAATCGCCGCTCGCCAAGCACTGCTCGGTCTGCCTGTTCGCCGACACCACGGAAGACCAGGATCTCTATACGCCGATGATCACGCGCATCGTCCACCTCGTCATCGTCGATACGCTTGCGGTCGGCGTCGCCTTGAAACGCGGGCCGGAACTCATTGATCAACTGGAAAAAATGAAGCACAGCCTGAAAGAAAAACGCACCCGCTAATTGCAGCGCAACATCGAATTTTCACCAAAATTCGATTCAGGATCAGGAAAGCAGGCTTAAAATAAAACGATGCGCGAAGTACTGGCGCCCATTGTCGATTCAGTTTCCCGGCCCGATCATGCCCACTCCTACCGATCTCCCTGCCTGGCATCAGCTCCAGTCTCACGTCGAAAATCTCCGCCATCTGCACATGCGGGATCTTTTTGCTTCCGACCCGCTCCGGTTCGAGCGCTTCTCGCTAGAAGCGGCTGGCATTTTTCTCGACTACTCGAAGAACCGCATCACGACCGAAACCCTCCCCCTGCTCGCGCAACTGGCCCGCGAAGCCGGCGTGGAATCGTTGCGCGAGCGCATGTTCAGCGGCGAAAGAATCAATCGCACGGAAAACCGCGCCGTGCTTCACACCGCATTGCGCAATCTGGACAACACTCCGGTCATGGTCGACGGCGTGGACGTCATGCCGCAGGTCAACGCCGTGCGCCAGCGCATGGCCCGCTTTGCCGAAAGCGTACGAAATGGCGAGTGGAGAGGCCATACCGGCCAGCCGATAACCGATGTCGTCAACATTGGCATCGGCGGCTCAGATCTGGGGCCGCTCATGGTCTGCCGGGCGCTCCACCGCTTTGCCCATCCCCGGCTGCGCATGCATTTCGTTTCAACCGTCGACGGCGACCAGATCGGCTGCCTGCTGAAAAAGCTGAACCCTGCCACCACGCTTTTCATCGTCGCCTCCAAAACCTTCACCACCCAGGAAACGCTGACCAACGCCCATAC
Source organism: Formivibrio citricus (assembly GCF_900115065.1). GTDB lineage: Bacteria > Pseudomonadota > Gammaproteobacteria > Burkholderiales > Chitinibacteraceae > Formivibrio > Formivibrio citricus. Next base: position 95,796 of record NZ_FOVE01000004.1, read on the forward strand.
GGCGCGCCAGTGGTTCCTCGATGCCGGAAACGACACGCCCGCCATCGCGCGCCACTTCGTCGCCATCTCGACCAACACCCAAGCCGTTCGCAACTTCGGCATCGACCCGGACAACATGTTCGAGTTCTGGGACTGGGTCGGAGGGCGTTATTCGCTCTGGTCTGCCATCGGTCTGTCCATTGCCATCTGCATTGGCCCGGATAATTTCGAAAAACTGCTGGCCGGCGCGCAGGCCATGGACCGGCATTTCCGCGAAATGCCCATCGAAAAGAACATGCCGATGTTGCTGGCGCTGCTCGGAATTCTGAATGGGAATTATTTCCATTGTCATTCACACCTCATATCGCCCTACAATCAGGCATTGGATCGCTTTCCCGCCTACCTGCAGCAACTGGACATGGAATCGAACGGAAAAACAGTCGACATCGATGGTCGACACATCACTGACTACGAAACCGGCCCTGTGGTCTGGGGCGATTCCGGCATCAACGGTCAGCACGCCTATTATCAATTGCTGCATCAGGGCAGCAACGTCACACCGGTCGATTTCATCGTTTCCATAGAACACCCCGATGCACCTCCCGCTCACCGCGACATCCTGATGGCCAATTTCTTTGCCCAGACCGAGGCGCTGATGCGAGGCAAGACCGAGGCAGAAGTACGCGCCGAACTGGCCGCGCAAGGGCTGAGCGGGGAAGCGCTTGAAAAACTCGTTCCGCACAAGATATTTGAAGGCAACCGCCCCAGCAATTCCATCCTGCTGCAACGGCTCGATCCGCAAACGCTCGGCGCGCTGATTGCACTCTATGAGCACAAGGTTTTCGTGCAAGGCGCCATCTGGAACATCAATTCCTATGATCAATGGGGAGTGGAACTCGGCAAGCAGCTTGCCAAAAAGATCGAGGCACAACTGGCGACATCGGAGCCGACGACCTGCCACGACGCCTCGACCAACGGGCTGATCAACTACTACAAAAAGCGCCGTCAAGTTTCATAAGCACAGGATTCAGGCGCCAGAAGATTTCAGGACATGGGCAAGAAGACAAGGATATTTATCTCCATCCAGACCGAAAATATTGGATTCCGCACAAAACCACAAAGATTTATGGATTAAAAAGAAAGCGTGCCCATGCAGCACGCTTGTCATCCAACCACAGAAGAAGGTAGACAACATGGCAGAGCAGTTTCATGACCAGGATCCACTGGAAACACGCGAATGGCTTGAATCGCTGGCAAGCGTCCGGGAACGCGAAGGGGCAGACCGGGCGCAGTTCCTGGTAGAACAAGTCCTCAACCAAGCCCGCACCGACGGCATCAAGCTTCCCTTCAACATCACCACCGAATACGTCAACACCATCCCGGCCAGCATCGAGGCCAAAAATCCCGGCAACGCCCAGTTCGAAGAACGCATCCTCGCCTACACGCGCTGGAATGCCGCAGCGATGGTGGTCAAGGCCAACCGCGGCGAAGGCGAACCGGGCGGGCACATCACCTCGTTTGCCTCCGCCGCCACCCTCTACGACGTGGGCTGGAACCACTTCTGGCATGCCCCGAGCGAAAATCACGGCGGCGACCTGGTTTACTTCCAGGGCCACTGCGCACCCGGCATGTATTCCCGCGCCTTCCTCGAAGGCCGCATTTCGGAAGACCAGCTCAACCAGTTCCGCCGCGAAGTCGGCGGCCAGGGGCTTTCGTCCTATCCGCATCCGTGGCTGATGCCGAACTTCTGGCAATTCCCGACCGTATCCATGGGCCTTGGGCCGCTGATGGCGATCTACCAGGCCCGCTTCATGAAATACCTCGACGACCGTGGCTTCGCGCAAAAAGGCAACCGCAAAGTCTGGTGCTTCTGCGGCGACGGGGAAATGGATGAACCGGAATCCTTGGGCGCCATCTCGCTCGCCGGCCGTGAAAAACTCGACAACCTCGTGTTCGTCATCAACTGCAACCTGCAGCGTCTGGATGGCCCGGTACGCGGCAACGCCAAGATCGTGCAGGAACTCGAAGGCGACTTCCGCGGCGCGGGCTGGAACGTGATCAAGGTGCTGTGGGGCTCGGGCTGGGACAAGCTGCTCGCGCAGGATACCCACGGCTTGCTGCAAAAGCGCATGATGGAAGTCGTTGACGGCGAATACCAGAACTACAAGTCCCGAAACGGCGCCTACATCCGCCAGCACTTCTTCGGCAAATACCCGCAACTGCTGGCGATGGTGGTCGATCTGTCCGACGACGAAATCTGGGCACTGACCCGCGGCGGCAACGACATGACCAAGGTCTACGCCGCCTACAAAGCCGCCACCGAGCACAAGGACCAGCCGACCCTGATCCTTGCCAAGACCGTCAAGGGCTACGGCATGGGCTCCGCGGGCGAATCGCAAAACGTCGCCCACCAGACCAAGAAGCTCTCCGACAGCGACATGCTCTACCTGCGCGACCGTCTCAAGGTTCCGCTGAGCGACGAAGAAGCCACCGCCTGCAAGTTCTACCTGCCGCCCGCCGATGCGCCCGAGCTCAAGTACATGCAGGAACGCCGCGCCGCACTGGGCGGCTACATCCCCTCGCGCAAGCCGGTCGACGAACCGCTGCCGGTACCGGAACTGGATGCCTTCAAGGCCCTGCTAGAAAACACCGGCGACCGCGAAATGTCCACCACCATGGCCTTCGTGCGTCTCCTGAACGTACTGGTCAAGGACAAGCAGATCGGCAACCGCGTCGTTCCCATCGTGCCGGATGAATCCCGCACCTTTGGCATGGAAGGCATGTTCCGCCAGCTCGGCATCTGGTCGCACGTCGGCCAGCTCTACACCCCGCAGGATTCCGACCAGTTGATGTTCTACAAGGAATCGAAGCAGGGCCAGATCCTGCAGGAAGGCATCAACGAAGCCGGCGCCATGGCCGACTGGATTGCCGCCGCTACGGCCTACGCCAACCACGGCGTAACCATGATCCCGTTCTACATCTACTACTCGATGTTCGGCTTCCAGCGCATCGGCGATCTGGCTTGGGCTGCGGGCGACATGCGCGCGCGCGGCTTCCTCGTCGGCGGCACCGCAGGTCGCACCACGCTCAACGGCGAAGGTCTGCAACATCAGGACGGCCACGGGCATCTGTTTGCCGAGTTCATCCCGAACTGCCTCTCCTACGATCCGACCTTCCACTACGAGCTGGCCGTGATCGTGCAGGACGGCATGCGCCGCATGTACCAGAACCAGGAAAACATCTACTACTACATCTCGGTGATGAACGAGAACTACAGCCATCCGGCCATGCCGGAAGGCGCGGAAACCGGCATCCTCAAGGGCCTGTACCTGTTTCAGGAAGGCGGCAAGTCCGACCTCAAGGTACAGCTCATGGGTTCGGGCACGATCTTCCGCGAAGTCATCGCCGCCGCCGAGCTGCTGAAAACCGACTTCGGCGTCGAAGCCGACATCTGGTCCGCGCCGAGCTTCAACGAGCTCTACCGCGACGGCATCGCCGCCCAGCGCTACAACATGCTGCACCCGACCGCAGAGCAGAAGACGCCGTACGTGACCGAATGCCTGCAAGGCCGCACCGGCCCGGTGATCGCGGCGACCGACTACAAGCGCACCTACACCGAACAGGTTCGTGCGTTCGTACCGGCACGCTACGTCACGCTGGGCACCGACGGCTTCGGCCGCTCCGACAGCCGCGCCCAGTTGCGCAAGTTCTTCGAGGTCGACCGCTACAGCGTTGCCGTGGCCGCACTCAAGGCACTGGCCGACGAAGGCAAGATCGGTGCAGACAAGGTGGCAGAAGCGATTGCCAAGTACGGGATCGATGCTGACAAACCGGCACCGTGGACTGTTTGAAGCTGTGAGGTGTCAGGTGTGAGGTGTGAGGAGTAAAACCCGCACCCACCCCTGACCAAAGCAGGCCATCCGCCTCACTCCTCACCCCTCACTCCTCACAAGGATTGGATAATGAGCAACGTGATTGAATTGAAAGTCCCGGACATCGGCGGCCATGAAGGCGTCGATGTCATCGAAGTATCCGTCAAGGCCGGCGACCGCATCGAAGCCGAGCAAACGCTGATTACCCTGGAAACCGACAAGGCCACGATGGAAGTCCCGGCCACCGCAGCCGGCACCGTCAAGGAAGTCAAAATCAAGGTCGGCGACAAGGTATCGGAAGGCGCCGTTATCCTGCTGCTGGAATCCGGCGAAGCTACCGCCTCAGCACCGCAGGCTGCCGCCCCGGCAGCGGCTCCGGCACCTGTTGCTGCAGCGCCAGCACCGGCCCCTGTTGCGGCAGCCGCCCCGGCACCTGCGGCCACCCAAACCTACAAATACGCCCACGCCAGCCCATCGGTGCGTCATTTCGCCCGCGAAAAAGGCGTGGACATCAGCAAGGTCGTCGGCACCGGCCCCAAAGGCCGCATCCTGCGCGACGACGTGCTGAATTTCCTCAAGGGTGGCGCGCCCGTCGCTGCACCGGCAGCCGCCGCAGCAGCCCCTGCAGGCACAGGCGTCGGTCTCGATCTGCTGCCATGGCCCAAGGTCGATTTCGCCAAGTTCGGCCCGGTCGAAGTCCAGCCGCTGTCGCGCATCAAGAAGATTTCCGGCGCCAACCTGCATCGCAACTGGGTCATGATCCCGCACGTTACTTTCAACGACGATGCCGACATCACCGATCTGGAAGCCTTCCGCAAGGACATCAGCAAGGAATGGGAAAAGGAAGGCATCAAGCCCTCCCCGCTCGCCTTCATCATCAAGGCCGCAGTGGATGCGCTCAAGGCCTTCCCGGAGTTCAACGCCAGTCTCGACGGCGACAACCTGGTGCTGAAGAAGTACTACAACATCGGCTTTGCCGCAGATACGCCAAACGGCTTGGTCGTGCCGGTCATCAAGGACGCCGACAAGAAGGGCATCAAGCAGATCACCAGAGAACTGGGCGAGCTCTCCAAGCTGGCGCGTGACGGCAAGCTCAAGCCGACCGACATGCAGGGCGCCACCTTCACGATCTCCAGCCTCGGCGGCATCGGCGGCACTGGCTTCACACCGATCGTCAACGCGCCGGAAGTCGCGATCCTCGGCGTCTGCAAATCGCAGATCAAGCCGGTATGGAACGGCAAGGAATTCGCCCCGCGCCTGATGTGCCCGCTGTCGCTCTCCTTCGATCACCGCGTGATCGACGGCGCAGCCGGCGCGCGCTTCACCGTACATCTGGCGAAGCTGCTCGGCGATTTGCGTCGCCTGATTCTCTAATGGAGGGAAGGGTGAAGGGGGAAGAGAGAAGGGCAAAAACACTTACCCCCCACCCTTGCCGAAACAGGAAACCCTGGTATACGGGGTAAGCGAAAGCGGGGCTCCCCTTCCCCCTTCTCCCTTCCCCCTTCTCTAAAAAGAAGGATTGAGCAATGAGCAACGTGATTGAACTGAAAGTACCGGACATCGGCGGGCACGATAACGTCGACATCATCGAAGTCTTCGTCAAGGTAGGCGACACCATCGCCATCGACGATTCGCTGATCACGCTGGAAACCGACAAGGCCAGCATGGAAGTTCCGTCCACCGCCACCGGCGTGGTCAAGGAAATGAAGGTCAAGGTTGGTGACAAGATTTCCGAAGGCGGCACCATCCTGCTGCTGGAAATCGCCACCCAGGCATCCGAAGCCGCCCCGGCCCAGGCCAGCGCCGCGCCGGCCGCCGCCATCAGCGGCGACGTGATCGAATGCGATGTCATGGTACTGGGCGGTGGCCCCGGCGGCTATTCCGCAGCCTTCCGCTCCGCCGACCTGGGCATGAAGACCGTGCTGGTCGAACGCTACGGCACGCTCGGCGGCGTCTGTCTGAACGTCGGCTGCATTCCGTCCAAGGCCCTGCTGCACAACGCAGCCCTGATCGACGAAGTCTCCCACCTGGAAAAGAACGGCATCAAGTTCGGCAAGCCGGAAGTCGATATCGACGCCCTGCGCGGCTACAAGGAAAAGGTCATCGGCAAGCTCACCAGCGGGCTCGCCGGCATGGCCAAGATGCGCAACGTCGAATACGTGCGCGGCATCGGTCGCTTCCTCGACGCCAACCACCTCGAAGTACAGCTCACCACCGGCAAGAGCAAAGACCTCACCGGCAAGATCCAGATCATCAAGTTCAAGCAGGCCATCATCGCCGCCGGTTCCTACGCCGTGAAGCTGCCGTTCATCCCGGACGATCCGCGCGTCATCGATTCGACCGGCGCACTGGAGCTCAAGAACGTGCCCAAGCGCATGCTGATCATCGGCGGCGGCATCATCGGTCTGGAAATGGGTACCGTGTACTCGACGCTCGGCGCACGCCTCGACGTGGTCGAACTCGCAGACGGCCTGATGCTCGGCGCCGACCGCGATCTGGTCAAGGTCTGGCAAAACTGGAACAAGCACCGTTTCGACAACATCATGCTGCAATCGAAGACCACCTCGATCGTACCGAAGGAAGACGGCGTCTGGGTCACCTTCGAAGGCCCGAACGTGCCGAAAGAGCCACAATGCTACGACATCGTGCTCTACTCCACCGGCCGCGCGCCCAACGGCAAGAGCATCGGTGCGGAAAACGCCGGGATCAACGTCGACGAACGCGGCTTCATCCAGACCGACAAGCAACAGCGCACCAACGTGCCGCACATCTTCGCCATCGGCGACATCATCGGCCAGCCGATGCTGGCGCACAAAGCGGTGCATGAAGCGCACATTGCTGCCGAAAATGCCGCCGGTCACGAAGCCTGGTTCGATGCCCGCGTGATTCCGGGTGTCGCCTACACCGACCCGGAAGTCGCATGGGTTGGCCTCACCGAAGACCAGGCCAAGAAGGACGGCATCGCCATCACCAAGGGCGTGTTCCCGTGGGCAGCATCGGGCCGCGCCATTGCCAACGGCCGTGACGAAGGCTTCACCAAGCTGATCTTCGATGCCGAAAACGGCCAGATTCTGGGCGGTGCCATCGTCGGCCCGCATGCCGGCGACATGATCGGCGAAATCTGCCTCGGCATTGAAATGGGCGCGGATGCCATCGACATCGGCAAAACCATCCACCCGCACCCGACCATGGGCGAATCAATCGGCATGGCCGCCGAAGTCGCCAAGGGGGTGTGTACCGATCTGCCACCGCAACGCAAGAAATAAGCTTGCCTCACCCGACACAAAGGCCGCGACTATTCGCGGCCTTTGTGTTGGCGGCATGCAGCGCCCGAAGCGTGCCTTCCGGCCAATCCGTAGCTTTATTACAACAACAGACGTGTAAAAAAGCTTAAACACTTGCAACAAAAAGGTAAAAAAAGGATCCTCCTTACCGAGAAGGTCACCAGAAATGTTCTGGTAGATTTTCACAGACAACACACTCAACCTACAAAGGTATTAACCATGAAGAAAATCATTGCTCTGGCAGTTGCCTCCGCATTCGTTGCTCCGGCAGTCATGGCCGAAGCCGTTATCTACGGCTCCCTGCGTCCGCACGTTGAATACTCCAAGATCACCGACAACAGCACCAACGACCTCACTAAAACCCGTCTGGTAGACGACGTTTCCCGTATCGGCTTCAAGGGCACCGACAAGCTGGACAACGGCCTGCAACTGTTCTGGCAAGTTGAAAACCGCATCCATATCGGCGCACCAAACAGCACAAGCGGCTTCAACTCGCGCGACTCGTTCGTCGGTGTACGCGGCAACTTCGGTGAAGTTTCCGTCGGCAAGATCTCCGACCTGACCGACGATTTCGTTGGCATCCTGCCGGGTCTTGACTACTGGAACGGCGCCAATGCCAGCGCATATATTTTCGCCACACATGGCGACACCGCCCGCTTGCCGAACGCAGCCCTGTACTCGTCCCCGGTATTTTTCGGAGGCCTGCAAGCCAAGGCCCTGTATGACTTCGGCAAAAAGACCACCACAGCCAACTACCAAGGCTATCAGGGCGAGCTGACCTACAGCACAAAACTGTTCAAGGTTGGCGGCGTATACAAGCAAAACAATGACACCGCAAACAACGGTGATAGCGGCACCGCAACCCTCGGCGCCGAAAACTATTACAAATCCTACATCCTCGGTGCCAACATCACCCCCGTTGACGGCTTCGACATCTCCGTGATGTGGGATCGCAAGAAGACCCGCACCGCTGGTGTAGAAGCTCGCCAAGACGCTTGGGCCGTCGGCGCATCCTACCTGACCGGCAAGCACGGCATCGGCGTGCAGTACGCCAAGATGGGCGACATCAAGAACGGTAGCGGCACCTCCTCTTCGGATACCGGCGCCTACGCTTTGGTTGCCCAGTACAAGTACAGCCTGAGCAAGCAAACGACCGCCATTGCCGCAATCGGCCGCACCCGTAACGACAACAACGCCGCATTCAGCATGCATAGCGATTCGCTTGCTACCATCGGCAACGGCGCGAAGATCACCACGATCTCCGCGGGCGTACGCACCGATTTCTGATCCTCACTCAGACCAGAAACACAACTCAAAAAGGGCGGAATTTCCGCCCTTTTTTATTCCTCATTAGCGCCACACCGCAGCACAAAGAACCATCACGGAAAGACTCACTTCGGTTCATCCGTATTTATTTGAATAAACAGCCCTGAATTCATCCTGCCCGCCCTCCCAAGCAGAACCCGGAAGGCAACACCATATGCTGGGAGCTTGCCCCCCATGAACACCCTTCAAACAGATTCATGACAGGCAATTTATAGCCAATGGCCACACCTAAGCCTGCCCACACACCAGGCCAGCACGCAACGCCCCCTCCCTTCGCACTCTACACAAACAGGAACTGTGTACTTTTCCCAACACTTTCCCCCTGGAATCGCGCCTTCATTTGCAAGAAGCCTCAAGATTGCGGCATGCTACACCCAAGGCATCATTTGGCTTGCCATTTGATACCGAGAGGTAGATAACCCGCCAAAAGCGGCTCCCTTTAAATATCGAGGATTAAACCCATGAAAAAAATCATTGCTCTGGCTGTTGCCTCTGCATTCGTTGCACCGGCCGTTATGGCCGAAGTTACCGTTTACGGCTCCATGCGTCCGAACGTGGAACACACCCGCATCAGCGACACCACCAACGCTGACGTTAACAAGACCCAACTGATCGACAACTCGTCCCGTATCGGTTTCAAGGGCACCGACAAGCTGGACAACGGCCTGCAACTGTTCTGGCAAGTTGAAAACCGTGTCCGTATCGGCACCGCCGACAACGCCAACACCACCAACGGCTTCAACTCCCGCGAATCTTTCGTTGGCCTGCGTGGCAACTTCGGTGAAGTGTTCGTTGGCAAGTCCTCCGACCTGACCGATAGCTTCAACGGCGAAGTTCTGCCGGGCCTGGCTTCCTGGAACACTGCCAGCCAAGATATGCGCAACTTCATCATTCGCGATACCGAGCGTCTGAACAACATCGCCCAGTACAACTCCCCGGTATTCCTCGGCGGCCTGCAAGCCAAGGCCCTGTATGACTTCGGCGCCAAGACTGGCGGCGTAACCGGCTACAACTACTACGGCTACCAAGCTCAGTTGGCTTACAAGAGCCAGATGTTCAACGTAGGCGGTATTTACAAGGAAAACAAGGATCTGTTCTCCTACAACACCAGCACCGCACAAAGCGGTACCGGTGCAGCTGCAGGCGCCGCCGCAGAAGATTACTACAAGAAGTTCATCCTGGGTGGCAACATCACCCCGATGGCTGGCTTTGACATCTCCGCTCAGTGGGTTCGCGAAAAGTCTTTCGACAAGTCCGCAAACAACGAAGTCAAGGTTGATTCTTGGGGCATTGGCGCTGCCTACACCACCGGCAAGCATGCCGTTGCATTGCAATACGCCAAGATCAACGACTACAAGCTGAACGGTAACTCTGCTGCCGATACCGGCGCAAAAGCCTTTGGCGTTCAGTACAAGTATGCGCTGAGCAAGCAAACCTCCTTCTTGGCCACCGCAACTCGCCTGTCCAACGACAAGAACGCCACGTACTACCAAACTACTGGCTCCGCTCAGACCGTGGTTCAGGCTAACGCTGGCGCCAAGGTCACTGCAATCTCCGCAGGCCTGCGCACCGACTTCTAATCTGACTTGTTCAGTTTAGTTGCTTGATTAGAAGGGGCAGGATTTCCTGCCCCTTCTTTTTTGCCATTTCATCTCGCCATTCCCAGCCAAGACTTGCGCGTTTCCCGCGCAGATTCAATAATGTACCCTTTTCAAAAATAGTCGCGACTTCCGGTTCGCGACGGGAATTTGCCCATGCGCCACTACCTGCAATTCAAGGATTTCTCGCGCGAGGAATACGATTACCTTTTTGAGCGTGCAGCCAAGATCAAGAAGATCGTCAAATCCGGCCAGCTCTACCAGCCCCTGCCCGGCAAGGTCATGGGGATGATTTTCGAGAAATCGTCCACCCGCACCCGCGTATCCTTCGAAGCCGGCATGTATCAATTGGGTGGCCATGCCATGTTCCTGAATTCGGAAAGCACCCAGCTCGGGCGCGGTGAGCCGATTGAGGACATGGCCAAGGTCATGAGCCGCATGGTCGATATCGTGATGATCCGCACCTTCGAGCAAAGCATCGTCGAACGTTTTGCCGAACACTCGCTGGTGCCACTCATCAACGGCCTAACCAACGAATACCACCCCTGCCAGATCATGGCTGACATCTTTACCTATGTTGAGCGCTTTGGCTCCATAGAAGGCAAGACCGTGGCCTGGATCGGCGATTCCAACAACGTTTCCCGCACTTGGCTGCAAGCCGCCAAGGTGTTCGGCTTCAAGCTCAAGCTCGCCTGCCCCGCCGGTTACGACATGGTGGTACTGGATGGCCAGGAATACGGCCCGGACATCTTCGAAACCTGCCGCGACCCGTATGTTGCCGTTGAAGGCGCCGACATCGTTACGACCGACGTTTCTGTCTCGATGGGTTTCGAGCGCGAAACCCTGCAGCGCAAGAAGGACTTCATCAATTACAAGGTCACAGAACAACTGATGAAGGCCGCCAAGCCGGAAGCCGTGTTCATGCACTGCCTGCCTGCGCATCGCGGCGAAGAGGTCGATCCGGAAGTCATCGACGGCCCGCAATCCATCGTCTGGGACGAAGCAGAAAACCGCATGCACGCCCAGAAGGCCGTGATCGAATATCTGTTGCTGGGTAAAATTACTGACTGATCTTTTCACCACAAGGTTTTGTAGGGTGCGCCATGCGCACCTCCCACCGGAAACCGGCTGGCGTGCTGACTGCGTTAATGCCGCGTGCGCGTGGCGCACCCTACTACTGATTACAAAATCTCATCACAGAGACACAGAGTCGCAGAGAAATTCAGAACCGTTGTTTTTCTCCCCCTCTCTGTGACTCCGTGGTGAACAGCTTTTATATATAGGGAAACAAGCATGAGCGACATCAAGCGTGTAGTGCTCGCCTACTCCGGCGGGCTGGATACTTCCGTGATCCTGAAATGGCTGCAAGACGAATACCAGGCCGAAGTCATCACCTTCACCGCCGACCTCGGCCAGGGCGAAGAACTGGAACCGGCACGCGCCAAAGCCCTGAAAGCCGGCATCAAGCCGGAAAACATCTTCATCGACGACTTGCGCGAAGAATTCGTGCGCGATTTCGTGTTCCCGATGTTCCGCGCCAACACGATTTACGAAGGCGAATACCTGCTCGGCACATCGATTGCCCGCCCGCTGATCGCCAAGCGCCAGATCGAGATCACCAACCTGCGCGACGCCGAGGCGGTCTGCCACGGTGCCACCGGCAAGGGCAACGACCAGGTACGTTTTGAACTGGGCTATTACGGCCTGCGCCCGGACATCAAGGTCATCGCCCCGTGGCGCGAATGGGATCTGCTCTCGCGCGAGAAGCTGCTCGCCTACGCAGAGAAAAACGGCATCGCCGTGGAAATGAAGCACAAGCAAGGCGGCGCACCGTATTCCATGGACGCCAACCTGCTGCACATCTCCTACGAAGGTCGCCATCTGGAAAACCCGTCCAACGAGGCCGAAGAAGCCATGTGGCGCTGGACCGTCAGCCCGGAAGCCGCCCCCGATCAGGCCGAATACCTTGATCTGGAATTCGAGAAGGGTGATCTGGTTTCGATCAACGGTACCCCCATGGCTGCCCATGAACTGCTGGCCAAGCTCAACGAACTCGGCGGCAAGCACGGCATCGGCCGTCTGGATCTGGTAGAAAATCGCTACGTCGGCATGAAAAGCCGCGGCTGCTACGAAACCCCGGGCGGCACGATCCTGCTCAAGGCTCACCGCGCCATCGAGTCGATCACGCTCGACCGCGAAGTTGCCCACCTCAAGGACGATCTGATGCCGCGCTACGCCAGCCTGATCTACAACGGCTACTGGTGGGCACCGGAACGCAAGGCGCTGCAAACCCTGATCGACAACACTCAACAGACCGTCAACGGCTGGGTACGCCTGAAGCTCTACAAAGGCAACGTCATCGTCGTCAGCCGCGACTCGAAGACCGATTCGCTGTTCGACATGAACATCGCCACGTTCGATGACGACGGCGGCGCCTACAACCAGGCCGATGCGGGCGGCTTCATCAAGCTCAACGCCCTGCGCATGCGCATTGCGTCGCGCCTGAAGAAATAATCGCTCTTCACTCTCTCCCTCCAAGGGAGAGAGGGCTGGGGTGAGGGTATAGAGGAACTGAAACGGTGCGCACGGTGCACCCTACAACTTGCGAACTCCATACCCCACCCTGCCCTCCCCCTGAAATGGGGAGGGAACACAACCCATACAGGAACCCTCATGAGCCAATTCGACAACGTTTCCGTTCTCAAGCAAGCCAATGTCTATTTCGACGGCAAGTGCATCTCCCACACCGTCGTCTTCGGCAACGGCGAAAAGAAAACCGTAGGCGTAATCCTGCCGTCCAAACTCACGTTCAACACCGGCGCGCCGGAAATCATGGAAGGCATCGCAGGTTCCTGCAAAATCAAGCTTGCGGGCTGCGATGAAATTAAAGAATACAAGGCAGGGGAATCGTTCCACGTGCCGGGCAATTCAAGCTTCGAAATCGAAGTTACCGAGCCTTATCACTACGTCTGCCATTTTGCCTGAACCCCAATCTTTGCATGAAAAACAAATTCAACAACATCAGTTCCAACACTTTTCATCATTCGAACGATGATTTTTGTGCAAACAAAATATCTGACCTGATTAGCAATGGTCATTTATTTATTGCAGCAGAAATCTGTCAACAACATCTCCAAAAAAAAAACCGAAACCCTGTGGCGGCTTATTTTTATGGGACAATTTTATGCAAACTCGGCAAACATGCCGAGGCCAAACCATGGCTAAAAATCGCAATAAATTCCATGCCAAACAACCCGGAAATTATTTACGGTTGGGCCAATTTCCTTAAAGACACCGGAGACTATACCGGCGCAAAAAAAAATTATTTAAAAGCAATAAAAACAAGTCACCACCTTAACGACATACACAGAAATATCTCTGAGGTTTACTTTGAGCTTGGCGACATTACCAATGCACAAGCCTCGCTCAAACAGCATCTTGCCTCATCTCCGTCGGATACCGACGGATGGGCTCGTCTTGGAAAAATGCAAATCTCTCAAAACAAGCTTGTCGATGCGACATCATCCGCAAGAAATGCTTTAAAAATTGATAAAAACAACGATCAAGCAAATTTCACATTAGGATGTGCTCTAATTTTATCCGGAGACACCTCTGCCGGGTGGGAGCATCTAAAAAGATGCTGCATATCAAACCTCAGCCCCCTTCAATTGAGTCCGTTTTTGTTTCATCTAAATGCACTGCCACAGCTAACACGCGAAGAAATCACAAACTTCCATATAATAATTTCCAAAAAAATGGAAGAGGCTTACGCAGATTACGCCCCAAAGCACACCAACGCAAAACACAAAGAACGAAAAATTAGTGTTGGCCTGATTTCAGGGGATCTCCTTGCACACCCCATTGGCTTCTTTATAGAAAGCTTCATAAAGCATATTGACCATAACAAAATATATTTAACCGCATACGCAAATCAAACCGCATTTGACGCAACATCAGAAAAAATCAAATCATCATGTCAAAACTGGAAGAATATTTCAAAACTCAGCAACCAAGAATTACACAAAACAATAATTGAAGACAAAATTGATATTCTAATAGATCTCTCCGGACACACAACCGACAATCGTCTTGCGGTATTCGCAGCCAAGGCAGCCCCAATTCAAGTCACATATTTGGGATACTTTGCAACCACAGGATTACGCAATATCGACTACATTTTGTGCAACAACGACATAATACCTAAAGAAGAAGCTCATCTTTATTCGGAAACTCCATGGCATTTACCAGACACTCACATCTGTTATTCGCCACACAATAACGCCCCACCCCCTGTGCGGCACATACAAAATAGCAAAAACATCACATTCGGCTGTTTTAATAGGTTAATCAAACTCAACGATACCGTTCTTGATGTTTGGGCTAAAATTCTACATAAAACGAAAGACAGCCACCTACTACTCATATGCAAGGAAATGAATGACGAGCTTAGCGCTGCCTCACTCCTTGAAAGGTTCATTGCCAGAGACGTCCACCCAAACAGGATCACATTAGAAGGCTCTATGTCGCACGATGATTATCTTGCCGCACATAACCGTGTCGATATCATGCTCGATCCTTTCCCCTACAATGGAACCACCACCACCATGGATGCGCTATGGATGGGTGTGCCCGTACTTACGCTGCATGGGGATCGATATTGTGCCCATATGACGGAAGCCGTCCTGAGGCAGGCAGAACTACATGAGTGGATTGCCAAGGACAAAGAAGACTATGTTCGAATTGCAGTAGAATACGCCACAAAACCTCAAGCGCTCGCGACGTTACGCATAGAATTGCGTGAGCGTCTCTCTTCATCACCTTTGCTTGATGCGCCAGGTTTTGCTAAAAAATTTAGTGCTGCCCTGCTTGGCATGTGGCACAAATATTGCGACAAGAAATAACTCCATGAAATTCCGACAGAGTTGGTATTTTCACGATTTACTTAATCAAATTGGTTAATGGAATACAACATGCCCTCTTTTGACTTTACCTCCGAAGCCGACATGGTTGCGTTGAAGAACGCGGTCGATGTCGCCATGCGCCAGATCGACAACCGTTTCGACTTCAAAGGCACCAGCGCCAAGATCGACTTCAACGAGAAGGACAAAACCCTGACCTTGTTCGGCGATTCCGATAACCAGCTGGATCAGGTCAAGGCCATTCTCTTTCCCGCCATGGAAAAGAAGGAAGCCGACAGCTCCAAGCGCCTCGACGCGCAGAAGGTGGAAAGCGTATCCGGCAACAAGGTCAAGCAGGTTCTCAAGATCAAGGACGGGATTGAGAGCGAACTCGCCAAGAAGATCGTCAAGCAGATCAAGGATGCCAAGCTCAAGGTCCAGGCTGCCATCCAGGGCGAAGCGGTACGGGTAACGGGGGGCAAGCGCGACGATCTGCAGGAATGCATTGCGATGATCCGTCAGTCGATCACGGATTATCCGATCAAGGCCGGCAACTTCCGCGATTAAGCCTGCCTTGTGCGCAAAGGCCGGTTTGCTGCATTAAAACGAATCGGGCCGGCACTTGGTGCCGGCCCGATTTATCAGAGATTACGAACAGCATCGAAACGGCATGCAGCCGTCCATTTCGATGCTTGTCCCCGATTACTTCTTCGTAAATGTAAACACGGTAAAGGTATTATCGAAGAAGGTGTTGGCATAGAACGGGGAAACAGAAGTCGTGATCTTCCTGGAGGCATCAGCAGAGCCTTCCGCAGAAATCGCGTAAATCTTCTTGGTCTTCGGGTGCATTGCAAACGAACGCATGCCCTGACGGGTCCCCAATGTTTCCACCGGCTTGTAGGTATCTGCATTAACCTGTTCAAACACATTGAGAACAGCGCCAACACCGTTCCCGAGGAACACACGCTTCAGGTCGGCATCGTAAATCACGCTGTCATTGCCACCGCCAATCTCGCTGGTGTAAACCACTTTGCCTGTTTCTGCATTCATCACAGCAAAGGAAGGTTTGACCTTGGCGTTGCCGCGGCAGCCCAAAAAGATACGCTTGTTGCCGTTGTCCATGGCCAAGCCATTGGTCTGGCCACAGCCCGGGGCCGGCCAGGTGGCAGTAACCTTCATGGTTTTGGTATCAACACGATGCACAGCTTCCATATCACGGGAAGCGACAAACAGATTACCCTTTTCATCTACATCCAGGCTTTGCGGCTTCCTGGACGGCAGTTTGACCTTGCCCACCATCTTCAGCGTGGCAGCATCTACAACAGCCAGGTCAGCACCGGTCTTGTCTCCATCCAGAACCACAAAGATACGCTTGGTTGCAGGATCATAAACACTCGAATCAGCCTCATTGCCAAGCTTGATCGGTTCGCCAATTGTATTCAGGGTGGACAATTTGAACGGTGTAATCGTGCCATTTTCGTTGGTCGAGATACCAAGATCAAATTCCGGAATAAGCAACGCGCCGTTGGAGCTTCCGCTTGCAGTCTTGTCAATCAGCTTAACCACTTTGTTTGAGGCCAAATCAAAAACCTGCAGCCCCTGTTTGCGATGACCAATGAACAGCCGGTTACCATCAGCATCTACCGTCAACCCATCCCACGAGCCGGTCTTGCCGGGAATGGCAGTGGCGCTATCAAGGTGCCAGCCATCGAACGCAAAAGCAGGACTTGCTACGAGAACACTCGCACAAAACAGACCAACGATTTTGCAACTCTTCATCATTCCATCCTTTACATAGAACTAGCGGCCAGGCTGCTGCGACTCAAAATCTCAGAAGCCTCTCCTGACAATTTATAATAAATATTTTTCCGTCGACGACCCGTGCTTACAACAGAGCACGGCCCGAAGACATCCTAGCACCGGGAATAATCACATGTAGATAGGACGCCACCGGATACATGAGTTATTTTTATGTTCTTAAATAAACAAGATTTATTAACATCCCAAACCTGTAAAATTGACGCGATGCCCCGCGGTTGCTAGCATCCGCTCACTTTTCACCGGCACGAGGATGATGCGATGTCCAAGCAGTTTGTAATCGGCAACTGGAAACTCAACGGCAACAGCGACCAGATCAAATCGGTACTGGGCGCGGTCGCGCAGCATCAGTTCGCAGCCGAAGTCGGCGTCTGCGTGCCCTTTCCTTATCTGGCTCTGGCTGCGGAAACCCTGAAAGGCGGCTCCGTGCAGCTGGGGGCGCAGGATGTGAGCCGGTACGCCTCGGGCGCCTACACGGGCGAAGTCTCCGCCCCCATGCTCAAGGAGATCGGTTGCCGGATGGCGCTGGTTGCGCATTCCGAGCGGCGCCAGCTGTTCGCTGAAACGACCGAAACCGCCGCACTCAAGATTCGTCTTTGCATCGACGCCGGCCTGCTGCCTGTCTATTGCGTCGGCGAAAGTACGGAAGAACGCAATGCCGGCAAGATGCAGGAAACCATCGCAACCCAACTCGACGCCGTCAAGGATTTGCCGGTAGACCAGTACACCATCGCTTACGAACCGACCTGGGCCATCGGCACCGGCGCTTCTGCCAGCCCGGGGCAGATAGCCGAGGTTCATGGTTTCATCAAGGACAAGCTCGGCAACGGGGCGCGCGTTTTCTACGGCGGCAGCGTCAAGGGCAGCAATGCGGCAAGCGTGCTGGCAACACCCGGGGTCGACGGCGTGCTCGTGGGCGGTGCTTCGCTGAATGCACAGGAATTTGTCGAGATTTGCAAAGCCGCGCGCTGATGTTAGAATTCCGCGCTTACTCAGACTGAATTGCAAAAATGGAATTCGTAGATACCCTTATCCAGATTCTGAATGTCATCGCCGCACTGGCGGTGATCGTTCTTGTTCTCCTGCAACACGGCAAGGGCGCCGACATGGGTGCTGCTTTCGGCAGCGGCTCTGCCGGCAGCTTGTTCGGTTCTGCGGGTTCCGCCAACTTCCTGAGCCGCCTGACCGCCGTATCCGCGAGCGTTTTCTTTATTACCTGCCTTTCTTTGGTTCTGATCGCCTCCAAATCGCAAAAACCGGGTGGCGAACTTGGCATCATGGAAGGTGTAGTCAGCACGGTTGCCTCCCAGCCTGCCGAAGCCTCGCAACCGGCCCAGAAAAAGATTCCGGACTGATTTTCGTCCAGACTGCAGTACCGCCGACATGGTGAAATTGGTAGACACGCTATCTTGAGGGGGTAGTGGCCACAGGCTGTGTGAGTTCGAGTCTCACTGTCGGCACCAACCGTTTATGGGGCCCAAGCTATACTGACGCTTGGCTCCACAAGCAAAAACAATAAAAGCCGGGAAAAACCCGGCTTTATTACTCAATCATTGAGTAATAATAATTATTACCATTGCAAACAAGCGCCTCGTGCGCTGAACTGGGGGCATCATGCTGCAAAGTTATTTCCCCGTCCTGCTGTTTCTGGTCATCGGCGCCCTGATCGGCGTCGCGCCCATGGTTACCGGCTACGTTGTCGGAAAAGTGCTGGGAACCATCCGGCCGGATCCGGCCAAGCAATCTCCCTATGAATGCGGCTTCGATGCCTTCGACGATGCGCGCATGCAGTTCGACGTGCGCTATTACCTCGTCGCCATCCTGTTCATCCTGTTCGATCTCGAAGTCGCATTTCTCGTCCCTTGGGCTGTGGTGCTCAAGGAACTGGGGTTGTTCGGCTTCACCTCGATGATGGTCTTTCTCGCCATTCTGGTCGTGGGCTTTGTCTACGAGTGGAAAAAAGGCGCTCTGGAGTGGGAATGATGGATTCCGGAACCATGGAAATGTCCGGCCTGGATCAGCGCGGTTTTGTAGTCACCACCGCCGACACGGCCATCAACTGGGTTCGTTCCAATTCGCTCTGGCCGGTCACTTTCGGGCTGGCCTGTTGTGCGGTGGAAATGATGCACGTCGGCGCGTCGCGCTATGACCTCGACCGTTTCGGCAGCTTCTTCCGCCCCAGCCCGCGCCAATCCGACCTGATGATCGTGGCCGGCACCTTGACCAACAAGATGGCCGCAGCCTTGCGCAAGGTGTACGACCAGATGCCGGAGCCGCGCTGGGTCATTTCGATGGGCTCGTGCGCCAACGGCGGCGGCTACTATCACTATTCGTATTCCGTGGTGCGCGGCTGCGACCGCATCGTACCGGTGGACATTTACGTTCCCGGCTGCCCGCCCACTGCCGAAGCCCTGCTCTACGGCTTCATCCAGCTCCAGAACAAGATCAAGCGCACCAACACCATTGCCCGCAGCGGGCTGCCGGCGCGCCTTCTCTCCAGCTCCTGAGGCAACCATGGCGAGCAGACTTTCCCTTTTGACGGACCAGTTGAAGCGCACGCTGAACGAGAACGAAATTGCCGGTCTCAAGCAAGCGCTCAACGAAATCACGCTGGAAACCCCGGCTGCGCACTGGCAGACCGTTGCGCTGAAGCTGCGCGACCAGCTCGGTTTTGAATCGTGTCTCGACGTTTGCGGCGTGGACTACAGCGAATTCGAAGACGGTGCCTGGCAAGGCCCGCGCTTTGCCGCGGTTTACCACCTCCTGTCGATCAGCAACAACGTGCGCCTGCGCGTGCGCGTGTTCTGCCCGGACGACAATGCGCCCACGCTCTGTTCGATGATGGATACCTGGCCGGGCGTGAACTGGTTCGAGCGCGAGGCGTTCGATCTCTTCGGCATCGTTTTCGAAGGCCACCCCGATCTGCGCCGCATTCTCACCGACTACGGTTTCGTCGGCCACCCGTTCCGCAAGGATTTCCCGGTCACCGGCCACGTGGAAATGCGCTACGACGAAGAACAAGCCCGCGTCGTCTACCAACCCGTCACCATCGAGCCGCGCGAGCTGACCCCGCGCATCATCCGCGAGGAGAACTACGGTGACCGCTGAAATCCGCAACTACTCGATCAACTTCGGCCCGCAACACCCTGCCGCGCACGGCGTATTGCGCCTGATCCTGGAGCTCGACGGCGAAGTGGTGCAGCGCGCCGATCCGCACATCGGCCTCTTGCACCGCGCCACCGAAAAGCTTGCCGAAACCAAGACCTGGCTGCAGAACCTGCCCTACATGGACCGGCTCGACTACATGTCGCCGCTCTCCAACGAGCAGGCCTACTGCCTGGCCGTGGAAAAGCTGCTCGGCATCGAAGCGCCGGTCCGCGCACAGTACATCCGCGTGATGTATGCCGAAATCACCCGCCTGTTGAGCCACCTGCTGTGGCTGGGCGCGCACGGCATCGACCTCGGTGCGATGACGATGTTCATCTACTGCTTCCGCGAACGAGAAGACCTGCTCGACATGGTCGAGGCGGTTTCCGGCGCACGCATGCACGCGGCCTACTTCCGTCCCGGCGGCGTTTACCGCGACCTGCCCGATTCGATGCCGAAGTACGAAGAATCGAAGCTGCGCAACAAGGCCAAGCTGCAGCGCATCAACGCCAACCGCGACGGCTCGCTGCTCGATTTCATCGAAGACTTCACCAACCGCTTCCCGGCCCGCATCGACGAATACGAAACGCTGCTCACCGACAACCGAATCTGGAAACAGCGCACCGTCGGCATCGGCGTGGTCGATCCGGACCGAGCCAAGGCGCTCGGTTTCTCCGGCCCGATGCTGCGCGGCTCCGGCATTGCCTGGGACTTGCGCAAGAAGCAACCGTATGAAATCTACGACCGGCTGGATTTCGACATCCCGATCGGCAAGAACGGCGACAGCTACGACCGTTATCTGGTGCGCGTGGAAGAACTGCGCCAGTCGAACCGTATCATCCGCCAGTGCGTGGACTGGCTGAAGAAGAACCCCAGCCCGGTCATCACCGAAAACCACAAGATCGCCCCGCCCAAGCGCGACGCCATGAAGTCGAACATGGAAGAGCTGATCCATCACTTCAAGCTCTTCAGCGAGGGCATGCACGTGCCGCTGGGCGAAGCCTATGCCGCCATCGAACACCCGAAGGGCGAGTTCGGCATCTACCTGCTTTCCGACGGCGCCAACAAGCCCTACCGCATGAAGATCCGCGCGCCGGGCTTCTGCCATCTTTCCGCGCTCGATGAGCTTTCACGCGGCCACATGCTGGCCGACGTGGTCGCGATCATCGGCACGCTCGATATCGTTTTTGGCGAGGTGGACCGCTGATGCCTCAACTGCTCTCCAATGAAGCGCGCGCGCTGATCGACCGCGAAGTAGCCAAGTATCCGGCCGAACACAAGCGCTCGGCCGTCATGGGCGCGCTGCGCATTGCCCAGACCGAACACCGCTGGCTCTCCGAAGAACTCGTCGCCGAAGTCGCCGACTATCTACAGATGGCCCCGGTCGCCGTGTACGAAGTCGCGAGCTTCTACAACATGTATGACCTCAAGCCGGTCGGCAGGTACAAGCTCACAGTCTGCACCAACCTGCCCTGCGCGCTCTCGGGCGGCGTCACGGCTGCCGAATATCTCAAGCAGAAGCTTGGCATCGGTTTCGGTGAGACCACGGCGGACGGCAAGTTCACGCTGGTCGAAGGCGAATGCATGGGCGCTTGCGGCTCGGCACCGGTGATGCTCGTCAACAATCACAAGATGTGCGCGAGCATGACCCCGGATGAGATCGACAAGAAACTGGGAGAACTCGAATGACCGTTTACGTCAAAGGCATCGTGTTCGAGAACGTCGATTTCGACCTGCCCCGCTGCTGGAGCATCGACCAGTACATCCAGCGCGGCGGCTATGCGGCACTGAAAAAGATCGTTGCCGAGAAGATCGCCCCCGAAGCCGTCATCGAAGAGGTCAAAGCCTCCGGCCTGCGCGGGCGCGGCGGTGCGGGTTTCCCGACCGGCTTGAAATGGACTTTCCTGCCCAAGGGTTATGTCGGCCAGAAATACCTCGTCTGCAACACCGACGAAGGCGAACCGGGCACCTTCAAGGACCGCGACATCCTCGCCTACAACCCGCATGCAGTGATCGAGGGCATGATCCTCGCCGCGTGGGCAACCGGCGCAACCGTCGGCTACAACTACATCCACGGCGAAATCTTCGAGCTTTACCAGCAATTCGAAGCCGCCATCGAAGAGGCACGCGCAGCAGGTTTCCTCGGCGACAACATCCTTGGCAGCAGCTTTTCGTTCCAGTTGCATGCGCATCACGGCTATGGCGCCTATATCTGCGGCGAAGAATCGGCGCTGCTCGAATCGATTGAGGGCAAGAAAGGCCAGCCGCGCTACAAGCCGCCGTTCCCGGCTGTGGTCGGTCTCTACGGCAAGCCGACCATCATCAACAACACCGAAACCTTTGCCTCGATCCCGTGGATTCTGCGCAACAGCGGCCAGGAATTCCAGGCACTCGGCAAACCCAACAGCGGCGGCACCAAACTGTTTTCGGTATCCGGGCATGTGAACCGCCCCGGCAACTACGAGATCCCGCTCGGCACACCGTTCGCCGAACTGCTGGACATGGCCGGCGGCATGCGCGGCGGCAAGAAGCTCAAGGCGGTGATTCCGGGCGGCTCGTCCGCCCCGGTGCTGCCCGCCGACATCGCGATGAACCTCACCATGGATTTCGACGCCATCGCCAAGGCCGGCTCGATGCTGGGCTCCGGCGCAGTCATCGTGATGGATGAGACCGTGTGCATGGTCAAGGCGCTGGAACGGCTCTCGTACTTCTATTTCGAGGAATCCTGCGGCCAGTGTACGCCTTGCCGCGAAGGCACCGGCTGGCTCTACCGCATCGTGCACCGCATCGAACACGGCGAAGGCCGCCCCGAAGATTTGGAATTGCTGGCCAGCATCGGCGACAACATTGCCGGGCGCACCATCTGCGCCTTGGGCGATGCCGCGGTGCTGCCGGTACGCGGCATGCTCAAGCATTTCCGCGACGAATTTGAATACCACATCGCCAACAAGCGTTGTCTGGTTGGTTGATAAGGAAAAACCTTCCACCACAAAGAACACGAAGGACACAAAGGGAAAGCAATTCGACTCCAAAGCAAAATTGCTTGAAGACGGCGTTACCCCTCACGGTCAACGCTAAAACTTCCAGTTTTCTTGGTGATCTTTGTGTACTTCGTGGTGAGACGGTTTTTTGATCTGAATATTGAGAAACGGATAGCCGATCATGCTGGAAATTGAAATCGACGGCAAAAAGACCACGGTGGCTCCAGGCAGCACGGTCATGGATGCGGCGCGCGCGCTGGGCGTCCATATCCCGCATTTCTGCTACCACAAGAAGCTCTCGATTGCGGCGAGCTGCCGCATGTGCCTCGTGGAAGTCGAGAAAGCGCCCAAGCCGCTGCCGGCTTGCGCGACTCCGGTCACCGCCGGCATGGTCGTCAAGACCCACTCCAATGCCGCCGTCACCGCCCAGAAGGGTGTGATGGAATTCCTGCTGATCAACCATCCGCTCGACTGCCCGATCTGCGACCAGGGCGGCGAATGCCATTTGCAGGACATCGCGGTCGGCTACGGCGCGGGCGAATCGCGCTACCGCGAAGAAAAGCGCATCGTACCGAACAAGGATCTCGGCCCACTGATCACGACCGAAATGACGCGCTGCATCCACTGCAGCCGCTGCGTGCGCTTTACCGAGGAAGTCGCCGGTTATCAGGAACTGGGCTTGGCGCATCGCGGCGAGCATTCCGAAGTCATGCCCTTCCTTGGCAAAACGGTGAACTCGGAAATTTCCGGCAACGTGATCGACCTCTGCCCGGTCGGTGCACTCACCAGCAAGCCGTTCCGCTACACCGTCCGTGCTTGGGAATTGTCGCGCCGCAAGTCAATCGCCCCGCATGATGGCTTGGGCTCCAACCTGATCGTGCAGGTCAAGAACCACAAGGTCATGCGCGTATTGCCGCTGGAGAACGAAGCCATCAACGAATGCTGGCTCTCCGACCGAGACCGTTTCTCCTACGAAGCGCTGAACTCGGCCAGCCGTGCTACCAAGCCGCAGGTCAAGAAAGACGGCCAGTGGATCGAAACCGACTGGCAAAGCGCGTTAGAACTCGTTGCCGGCAAGCTGAAAGACACCGTTGCCGCGCATGGCCGCGACAGCGTGGCTGCGCTTGCCACGCCGAACAGCACCGTCGAAGAGTTGTTCATGCTGCGCAAGCTCATGGCGGGTTTGGGCGTGGAACAGGTGGAAACCCGACTGCGCGCGGCTGATTTCCGCCTGCACACCGCCGGCGCCACCTGGCTCGGCCAATCCATCGCCGAACTCGCGCAAAGCGATGCCGTGCTCGTGATCGGCTCGAACATCCGCAAGGAACAACCACTGCTGGCGCAACGCCTGCGCCAGTCGGCCAAGCGCGGCATGAAGCTCTCCGTGCTCAATCCGGCCCGCTACGACCTGCTGGCTCCGCTCGCAGGCGAACTCATCGTGCGTCCGGATCAAATGGTCGAGGCATTGCTTACTGTACTCAAGGCAGCCTGCGAAGCCGCAGGGAAAACCGCTCCAGCGCATATCGATCTTTCCAGCATCGAAGTCTGCGACGCTTCCCGCTCGATTGCCGCCACACTCACCGCCCATAGCGCCATCCTGCTCGGCAATCTCGCCGCACACCATCCGCGTTATGCCGAACTCCACGCCGCCGCCGCAGCACTGGCCGAGTTGAGCGGCGCCAAGCTCGGCGTGATGAGCGAGGCCGCCAACACGGTCGGCGCGCAACTGATCGGCGCGGAAACTAGCGGCAATCTCTTCGCCAGCCCGAAAAAGGCATTGATCCTGCTCAACGCCGAAGTGCAATTCGATTGCCACAACGCGACCGAGGCTCTGGCTGCCGTGCGCGCTGCCGATTTCGTCGTCGCGCTCAATCCGTTCGCGGATGGCGTGAAGGATTACGCGGACGTGATCCTGCCCGTTGCGCCGTTTACCGAAACCTCCGGCACCTTCGTCAACATGGAAGGCCGCGCGCAGAGCTTCAACGGCGTGGTACGCCCCTTGGGCGAAACCCGCCCGGCGTGGAAGGTGCTGCGCGTGCTCGGCAACGTGCTGGGCTTCAATGGCTTTGACTACGAAAGCTCCGAAGCCATTCGCGACGAAGCTTTGGCCGGCGACATCGCGCCGCGCCTGTCCAACGCACTGAAAGCCCCTGTCGCCGTGAAAGCGCAAGCGGCTTCGGGCCTCGTGCGCCTGGGCGAAGTGCCGCTCTACCAGCTCGACGCACTGACCCGCCGCGCACCGGCGCTGCAGGCGACTGCCGACGCTGCCGAGCCGGCGCTGCGAGCCAATGCCGCAACCCTGGCAGGATTGAGCCTCAAGGCAGGCGATTCGGCCTGCGCCGCGCAAGCCGGTGGCAAGGCGCTGTTGTGCGTACGGGAAGACACAACGCTGCCCGACGGCGTGATTCATATTGCCGGCAGCCACCCATTGACCACCGGACTGGGCGGCCTGTTCGCGCCCGTCACCGTAGAGAGGGCCGGATGATGGAACTGCAACAACTCCTGCAACTGCCCCTGCAGCTCATGACGCAGTATCTGGGCACCGATCTCGCCTTCGTTGGCTGGTCGCTGCTCAAGATCGTCTGCGTTATCGGCCCGCTGATGGGGGGCGTCGCCTACCTGACGCTGGCCGAGCGCAAGATCATCGGCATGATGCAGATCCGTATCGGCCCGAACCGCGTCGGCCCGTTCGGCCTGCTGCAACCGGTCGTCGACGGCGTCAAGCTGGTTCTCAAGGAAATCATTACCCCGTCCGCTGCCAACACCGGCCTCTTCTATCTCGGCCCGGCGATGGTGATGATCCCGGCGATGGCGGCCTGGGCCGTGGTGCCGTTCTATCCCGGCTTCGTTGTCGCCGACATCAACGTCGGCCTGCTCTACATCATGGCCATCACGTCGATGGGCATTTACGGCGTGATCATCTCCGGCTGGGCATCCAACTCGAAGTACGCCTTCCTCGGCGCAATGCGCGCCGCTGCACAGGTCATCTCCTACGAACTGGCGATGGGCTTCGCGCTGATCGGCGTAATGATGGTTTCGGGCAGCCTGAACCTGACCGAAATCGTTGAGCAACAGGGACGTGGCATTGCCGGCGGCTCGATCCTGTCGTGGAACCTGATCCCGCTCGCTCCGCTCTTCGTGGTGTATTTCGTTTCCGGGCTTGCCGAAACCAATCGCTGCCCGTTTGATGTCGTCGAAGGCGAATCTGAAATCGTGGCCGGCCACATGATCGAATACTCGGGCATGACCTTCGCCCAGTTCTTCCTGGCCGAATACGCAAACATGATCCTGATCTCGGCCATGGCCTCCGTGCTGTTCCTCGGCGGCTGGCTCTCGCCGTTCCCGGCCAGCATCCCGGTACTCGGTGCGCCGTGTTTCCTCTGGTGGGTTGCGAAGGTTGCGTTCCTGCTGTTCTGCTTCCTGTGGTTCCGCGCCACCTTCCCGCGCTACCGCTACGACCAGTTGATGCGGCTGGGCTGGAAAGTGTTCATCCCGGTCACGCTGGTCTGGATCGTGCTAATCGGTGCCTGGATGCAAACCCCGTTCTCCATCTGGAAATAAGGATAGGCTGACATGGAGAAAATTTTGCGACTCATCAAGACCTTCCTGCTGTGGGAACTGCTGCAGGGGCTGGCTGTGACCTTGCGCCACCTGTTCGCCCCCGCAATCACGGTGCAGTACCCGGAAGAAAAAACCCCGCTCTCGCCGCGTTTTCGCGGCCTGCATGCGCAGATGCGCTACGACGACGGCGAAGAGCGCTGCATTGCCTGCAAGCTGTGCGAGGCCGTCTGCCCGGCCATGGCCATCACGATCGAATCCGCCGAGCGCGAAGACGGCTCGCGCCGCACCACGCGCTACGACATCGATCTCAACAAGTGCATCTATTGCGGTTTCTGCGAAGAAGCCTGCCCGGTCGATGCCATCGTGCAGACGCCGATCTTCGAATACCACGGCGAAAAACAGAGCGACCTGTACTACACCAAGCCGATGCTGCTGGCGATCGGCGACCGTTACCGCGATGACATCCTCCGCTGCAAGGCGGCCGATGCCAAATACCGCTGAGGTTCCAACATGACTCTTGCCCTGTTCTACCTCTTTGCCGCCATCCTCGTCCTTGCCGCGCTGCGCGTGGTGACGGCCCGGAACCCGGTGCACGCAGCGCTGTCGCTGGTGCTGTGCTTCTTCACCGCCGCGATGCTGTGGATGCTCATCAAGGCCGAATTCCTCGCTATTTCGCTGGTGCTGATCTACGTCGGCGCGGTCATGGTGCTGTTCCTGTTCGTGGTCATGATGCTCGATATCAACTTCGAATCGCTGCGCAAGGGTTTCTGGCGTTTCTTCCCGGTTGCCGGCACGGTCGCCGCCATCATGCTCGGCGAAATGCTGCTGGTGCTCACCAGCCGTTACGCCAACCTCTCGGCTGCCCGCCTGCCGGAGCCTGCCGCCGGGTTCAACAGCGCCAAGGCGCTGGGCAAGCTGCTCTACACCGAGTATTTCCTGCCGTTCCAGCTCGCAGCCGTCTTGCTGCTGGTCGGCATGATCGCCGCAATTGCCCTCACGCACCGCCAGCGCAAGAACACCAAGTTCCAGGATCCGGCCGACCAGGTCGCGGTCAAGGCCGCCGACCGCGTGGTCGTGCTCAAGATGGAAGCCGAAAAGCCGGCCCACGCCGAAACGGATACCACCCACACCGGGGAGAAAGCCTGATGCTCTCGCTCACCCACTACCTTGGCCTCGGCGCCGTGCTGTTTTCGATCAGCGTGTTCGGCATCTTCATGAACCGCAAGAACCTGATCGTGATGCTGATGGCCATCGAACTGATGCTGCTCGCCGTGAACATGAACTTCGTCGCGTTTTCGCAGTTCATGGGCGATCTGCACGGCCAGATTTTCGTGTTCTTCATCCTGACCGTGGCCGCCGCCGAATCCGCAATCGGCTTGGCGATCCTCGTGGTGCTGTTCCGCAACCTGCGTTCGGTAGAAGTGGAACAACTCGACAGTCTGAAGGGATAAACCGATGACCATGCAGACAATTTACCTCCTTATTCCACTCGCTCCGCTGCTTGGCGCGCTCATCGCCGGCCTGTTCGGCTGGGCGATCAGCCGCCGCGCAGCCCATGTCGTCACCATTGCCGGGGTTGGCATCTCCTTCCTGCTCTCGGCCTACGTGCTTAAAACACTGCTCTCCGGCGGCGACAGCTTCAACGGCAGCGTCTACACCTGGCTGACCGTGGCCGGGCTGGAATTCAACGTCGGCTTCCTTGTCGACCGCCTGAGCGCGATGATGATGTGCGTGGTGACTTTCGTGTCGTTGATGGTCCACGTCTACACCATCGGCTACATGCATGAAGATCCAGGCTACGCGCGCTTCTTCAGCTACATCTCGCTCTTCACCTTCTCGATGCTGATGCTGGTGATGAGCAACAACTTCGTGCAGCTCTTCTTCGGCTGGGAAGCGGTCGGTCTGGTGTCGTACCTCCTGATCGGTTTCTGGTTCAAGCGCCCGACGGCGATCTTCGCCAACATGAAGGCCTTCCTGATCAACCGCGTGGGCGATTTCGGCTTTCTGCTCGGTATTGGCCTGGTGCTGGCCCACTTCGGCTCGCTCGATTACGCCGAAGTGTTCAAGGCGGCCCCCTCCGTACAAGAGGCTACGATCACGTTATTCCCCGGACATGCCTGGTCCCTGATGACCGTGACCTGCGTACTGCTCTTCATCGGCGCGATGGGCAAGTCGGCGCAGTTCCCGCTGCACGTCTGGCTGCCCGATTCGATGGAAGGCCCGACCCCGATCTCCGCGCTGATCCACGCCGCGACCATGGTCACGGCCGGCATCTTCATGGTGGCGCGCATGTCGCCGCTGTTCGAGCTTTCCGACGCCGCGCTGAACTTCATCCTGGTCATCGGCTCGATCACGGCGCTGTTCATGGGCCTTCTGGGCATCATCCAGAACGACATCAAGCGCGTGGTGGCATATTCCACGCTGTCGCAGCTCGGCTACATGACCGTCGCGCTCGGTGCTTCCGCCTACCAGGCCGGGGTATTCCACCTGATGACGCACGCTTTCTTCAAGGCGCTGCTGTTCCTCGCCGCCGGCTCGGTCATCATGGGCCTGCACCACGACCAGGACATCCGCAACATGGGTGGCTTGCGAAAATACATGCCGATCACCTGGATCACGTCCCTGATCGGCTCGCTGGCGCTGATCGGCACACCGTTCCTCTCCGGCTTCTATTCCAAGGATTCGATCATCGAGGCGGTGCATTTCAGCAAGCTGCCCGCCGCCGGATTTGCCTACTTCGCCGTCATGGCCGGCGTATTCGTGACTGCGTTCTACTCGTTCCGCATGTACTTCCTCGTCTTCCACGGCAAGGAGCGTTTCGGCAAGGCCAGCCACCATGGCGACCATACCGACGAGGAAGAAGCCACCGACCATCATCACGGCTTGACGCCAGGTCAGAAGCCGCACGAATCGCCGTGGGTCATCACCCTGCCCTTGGTACTGCTCGCCATTCCGTCCGTAATCATTGGCGCCGTAGAAATCGAACCCATGTTGTTTGGCGACTTTTTCAGTGATGCCATTTTGATTTCCGGCAACCACGAAGCCATGGCCAAGCTGGGCGAAGTGTTCCGCCTGCATGGTGGCGTAACCGGCATGGGCACCCACGCTTTCATCACCCTGCCCTTCTGGCTTGCTCTAGCCGGAGTGGCCTTGGCCTGGTTCTTCTACCTGAAGCGACCGGATATTCCGTCCGCGATCCGCAAGGCTGCCGGCCCGCTCTACTCGCTGATGGAAAACAAGTACTACATGGATCATCTCTACATCAATGGCTTTGCCGCTGCGGGTCGTGGTATTGGCGTGATCTTCTGGAAGCTCGGCGACACGATCCTGATCGACGGCCTGTTGGTCAACGGCTCGGCCAAGGTTGTGGAATTTGGCGCGGGCCTCGTGCGCCGCATCCAGACCGGCTACCTCTACCACTACGCTTTCGCGATGATCGTCGGCGCGATCATCCTGCTTTCTTGGTGGCTGGGCGGCATTTTGCCGGCCCTGCGCTGATGAACTGAACGGAACAGAACAACATGACAGGACATCTTCTCAGCCTTGCCATCTGGCTACCCGTCGTTGCGGGTATGCTGGTACTCGCCACCGGCAACGACCGCCACGCCAACGTCGCGCGCTGGCTGGCGCTTGCAGGCGCACTGGCGAGCTTCCTCGTAACGCTGCCGCTTTATACCGGCTTCCAGTCTCTGCACGGCGGTCCGCAGTTCGAGGAAATGCGCCCGTGGATTGCCAGCCTCAACATCAACTACCACCTGGGCGTGGATGGCCTTTCGATGTGGTTCGTGCTGCTCAACAGCTTCGTCACACTCATGGTCGTCATCGCCGGCTGGCAGGTGATTCAGGAACGCGTGGCGCAATACATGGCGGCCTTCCTGATCATGTGCGGCCTGATCAACGGCGCGTTTGCCGCGCTCGATGCGATGCTTTTCTACGTGTTCTTCGAAGCGATGCTGATCCCGATGTATCTGATCATCGGCGTCTGGGGCGGGCCGCGCCGCGTCTATGCCGCGCTCAAGTTCTTCCTCTACACGCTGCTTGGCTCGCTGCTCACACTGGTTGCCCTGATCTACCTCTACCAGAAAGCCGGCGGCAGCTTCGAGATCGCAGACTTCGTGCGCGCCGAATTGCCACTCTCCGCCCAAGCCCTGCTGCTGGTCGCGTTCTTCTTTGCCTTCGCGGTGAAAGTGCCGATGTGGCCAGTGCATACCTGGTTGCCCGATGCCCACGTCGAGGCGCCGACCGGCGGCTCGATGGTGCTGGCCGCGATCACGCTGAAACTCGGCGCCTACGGCTTCCTGCGGTTCGCATTGCCGATCCTGCCCGATGCCTGCCGTGAATACGCCTGGCTGTTCATTGCGCTCTCGCTCGTCGCTGTGATCTACATCGGCCTCGTGGCGCTGGTGCAGACCGACATGAAAAAGCTGGTCGCGTATTCGTCGATCTCGCACATGGGTTTCGTGACGCTGGGTCTGTTCATGTTCGCCAAGGGCGAGCTCAACCAGTACGCAGTCGAAGGCGCGATCATCCAGATGATCAGCCACGGTTTTGTCTCTGCCGCGATGTTCTACTGCATCGGCGTGATGTACGACCGCGTACACAGCCGCAAGATCGCCGACTACGGCGGCGTGGCCAACCGCATGCCGATCTTCGCCGCCTTCATGGTGCTGTTCGCAATGGCCAACTCCGGCCTGCCCGGCACTTCGGGCTTCGTCGGCGAATTCATGGTCGTGCTCGGCGCGGTACAGGTGAACTTCTGGTATGCGTTTGCCGCGGCCACCACGCTGATCTTCGGCGCTGGCTACACGCTGTGGATGGTCAAGCGCGTGATCTTCGGCGAGGCGGGCAACGCGCATGTGGCCGAGCTGAAGGACGTCTCGCCGCGCGAATTCCTCGTGCTGGCCGTACTGGCCATCAGCGTACTGGGCATGGGCCTTTACCCGCGCCTGTTCGGCGATGTACTGCACGAATCCACCAACGACCTGATCCGGGCCGCAGCAGTCAGCAAGCTCCCGAAAAACAATTTGCCGCTGCCGGGCGCCGATGCCGCCGATCTTTCCGACAGCCCTCTTCCGAACAAGGTTAAACCATGAGCTGGACACAACTTAATCTTGCCGTCGCCACGCCGGAAATCTTCCTGCTCGTTGCTGCGCTGATCGTTCTGTTGAGCGATATTTTCCTCAACGAACGAAACAAATCCATCGCCTATGGCCTGACGCTCGCCGCATTGGCAGGCACCGCATACCTGTTGCTGCAATCGGCGGGCCAGTCTCCCCGTCCGGGCTTCAACGGCATGTTCATCGCCGACCCGCTGTCGCAGGCCGCCAAATTCGGCATGGTGATTGGCGTGGCGCTGATGCTGGTCTATGGCCGCAGCTACGCCCGGCTGCGCGGCATTTTCCGCGGCGAACTGTTCGCGCTATCGCTCTTTGCCCTGCTCGGCATGATGGTCATGGCTTCCGGCGCGAACTTCGTCACGCTGTACATCGGTCTGGAGCTGCTTTCGCTCTCGCTCTACGCGCTTGTCGCCATGCAGCGCAACAACGTGCACGCGACCGAAGCGGCAATGAAATACTTCGTGCTCGGCGCGCTGGCATCGGGCCTGTTGCTCTACGGCATGTCGATGGTCTACGGTGCGACCGGCGCACTCGACATTCCGACCATCTCGCAGCGCATCACCGTACACGGTGCCAACAACCTGCTGGCGATCTTCGGCTTGGTATTCATCGTCACCGGCATCGGCTTCAAGCTCGGTGCGGTGCCGTTCCACATGTGGGTGCCCGATGTCTACGACGGTGCCCCGACACTCCTGACCCAACTGATCGGCTCCGCCCCGAAACTCGCGGCCTTTGCCTTCACCTTCCGCCTGCTCGCCGAAGCGCTGGCCGGCTACAAGCCGGACTGGAGCAGCATGCTCACGATCCTGGCCGTGCTCTCGCTCGTCGTCGGCAACGTGGCGGCCATCGCCCAGACCCGCCTCAAGCGCATGCTGGCCTACTCCACCATTTCTCACATGGGCTTCCTGCTGCTGGGCTTCATGGCTGGAACACGCGATGGCTACGCAGCAAGTTTCTTCTACGCCATGAGCTACATGCTCACTGCCGCCGCCAGCTTCGGCATGATCATGCTGCTCTCGGGCAAGGATTTCGAGGCCGACCAGATCGCCGACTTCAAGGGACTGGCCAAACGCGACCCGTGGTTCGCCGCCATGATGCTGATCGTGATGTTCTCGATGGCGGGCATCCCGGTCTTCGTCGGCTTCTTTGCCAAGTTCGCGGTGCTCAAGGCCGTAATCAGCACCGGCGCGATCTGGCTGGCCGTGCTGGCGGTGGCCTGCTCGCTGATCGGCGCGTTCTACTACCTGCGCGTGGTCAAGGTGATGTATTTCGACGAGCCGGAAAACCAGGCCCCGATCGCTGCAGCGCCGGACAGCCGCATCCTGCTCTCGGTCAACTGCCTGCTATTGCTGCTTCTGGGTCTACTGCCGGACCGGTTGTTGACGGTATTGACCGAGGCGGTGCAGCGCTCGATGCTGCCCTAGCAATTTAATGGCACTTTCCGCTTGATCTGCTCAACCTGCCAATTGCAGCTTCCACAAAGCCGCAGTTGGCAGTTTCTCGTTAAGCGGCACAGGTACGGGCTCAAACCCATTCATGCGGCTTGGCTATCCCTCGCGACATCCGTTGTATCTCGAAGCAAACGGCGCAGCAACGCGTTCGTAGCTACTACGCTCACAGAGCCAAGAGCAATCCCCCCGGCTCCATCCAATATGTAATGCCAGCCAAGAACAACGGTTGCGCTCCAGACCAGAAGAACCCAGGGCACCGTCACGACCAGGGTCCAGCGTTTTGCTGCGGCAAGCCAGTATGACGTCACCGCGACCATGGCCACGTGCAGACTGGGCATGGCCGAAACGCCTCCCAGCAACACTCCGCCGTGCTCGATGGCCTGCTCAGGTGGTTGAGCCATGACCGATGAAACAAGTTGCATGGCTTGCCGGGTAATTGAATGATCGAGATAGCCAAACAATTCCGGCTTGAAAAAAGCCGGCCCCATTACGGGATTGACCACGCCCAACAGGCGCCCGATATAAAAGAGGACGATCATTGAAACGCAATAATACAGAACGAGGCGTGCGCCCCTGCCCAGCAACACCAGTACAAAGGCCGCAAAAAATTCGATCGGCCAACAACCATGATAGAGCGTGTCCCAAGCCGTGACATTGATCGGCAACCGGGTGAGCCACAACAGCACGTCCTTTTCGATTTCCCACAGATACGGATCGCGCCAACTGGTGACGGGGCCAAGCAGCTTCAGGCTGATCAGTGTGATGTTGGAAGTTCCCAGCAAAGCAAATGCCGTCAGCACGATCAGAACCAACGGTGTCAGTCCGCATGTGAAAAAACGGAATTTTCTTACGGTCTCAACGGTGATTCGCCCGATTCCCGAGAACATCTGCCGACGCTGCAAATTCTCGCAAATCACGCCCAGCAAAATCAGCGCCCCATCCCAAATCACACCGAAAAAGACCAGAAAAAAGAATGCAGCCACAACGACAAAATGGCCATCGTTGAACCACAAGCTGAAAGGCGCACCTACAAACTGTGAAATCAAATAGGTCAAAGACATACAGATGGCATAGGTGCCAAACACAATCCGTAAACATCGACCGTCCAGATTAGTTTTTTCAGCCACCTTCCCACCCTGTAAAAATCAATCCGGTAACCACTTGCGAGCCGCCCACACATTCAACATGGCTATTGCGACCCCCGCCACCACATCTGCCGGAAAATGTGCGCCCACCGAAACACGAGAGATACACACCAGCCACACCCAAACCAGCATTGCATTTTTCCCGGCGCGGGGAAGCTTGGACATGAGCGATGCCGCCATCAGTACAATGTAGGCCGCGTGACCGGAAGGGAAAGAATGATTTGCATCCGAGTTACCCAGCAGCGTGATTCCCTGCCCCTCCAAGACCGCCCAAGGGCGAGGAAAATCCAGAGCAACCTTGAGAGCAGGAACCATGACCATGGATGTCACGATATAGCATAGGGAAAAAACCACCACATTGCGCACAGGCATCAACTCGGGCTTCTTCCATGCCAGTAAAAGTGCGGCTGCCATGTAATAAGGAAATAGTCCGGGATGCCCAAGCCACGAGGCCGCAAGCATGACTTGGTCCAAGACCGGGGCATGTATCTTGTTGACCCATAAAAACAGGGCTTTGTTCAAACCAAACCAGTCATAAAAAAAGCTGTCATATTGATTCATGCTTGCTCCACTTCACCCACAGCGGCGCCAGAATATTGACATAATCATCGGTCCATACGTCCACGTCAGGAAGTCCATCAAGCTCCCCCAGCACAGTCCATTTCCCATCCGCCGATAGCGGCGCCAAGCGATCCGGTTGCCGGGCCAGTACGACAACCCAGGGATCGATATTCAGCCGTCCGGCGTCCTTGCCTGGCTGCAGGGTTGCGGCGGCAGCCAACCCGCGCGCCTTGGCGGCGGCCTTGAGAATTGGCCGCAAATCGTAATAGCGATTGGAAACATGGAACACCAGTACGCCGTCCTCCGCAAGACGAGACAGGTAGACATCCAGCGCTTCCAGCGTCAACAAATGCGTTGGCACACCGTCGCCGGAAAAGGCATCAATGAAAACAACATCATAAGGACGATGCCCCTTGAGCGCTTCACGGCCCAGGTTCAGGCGCGCATCGCCCACCTGGATGCGGACTTGGGCAGGCGTATTTTCCAGATACGAGAACCAGCGGCGGGCAAGCAGTTCCATATCCGGGTCGATTTCAAAGATGGCGATATCTTCGCCAGCGCCAAACCAGGGCGTCGCCCCGCCGGCACCCAACCCTACCATGGCCACGCGCGCCGGACGGTGACGCACCGAGACCGCCTGCTCCAGCGCCCCGCCCGCGTAGTAGTAGCCCAAAGGCTCGTGGTGCCGTTCCGGGTTGAGGTATTGCAAGCCATGCAGCGTTGCGCCATGGACCAGCATCCGGTACGGCGCGCCCTCCTGGGACTGGCGGTCGATAATTCTGGAAAGACCATAGAAATTGCGTAAAGAATAAACTTCCGGGGCATACCAGAATGACATGCCAAGCGCCGTGCAGCCCAGCATCAGCAGCGCCAAGCGCCCTCCTCCTTTCAGCAAGGTCGTGGCTTGCCACCAGGCAAGCATGCCCGGCTGCCAACTGGCAAAGACGACAACCAGTACAGACAAGGGATACTCCAGTAACCCGGTAAACAACAGCGGCGCCACCAGGCTCACCAGCAAGCCGCCGATCCAGCCTCCGACGGCAATCGTCAAATAAAAGCCGGTTAATTGGACTGGATGCGGACGCAAGCCATAAAGCCGTTCGTTGGCAATGACGCACAAGGCATAGAAGCCAAGCAGGATTAAAGGCAACGCCCAAATACCGAACCCCGCGAAACGGGCAGCCAAAAGCGCCAGCAGCGCCATCTCAATCAGCCAGAAATGGAGGCGGGAAACGATAGCCCCCTGCCGGTCGCGGAAAGCAACGATGAAGCTCCCCAGATACAGCGCCAACGGCAGCACCCAAACCATGGGGAAGGAACCCACTTCCATGGCAATCACATTGGTGGCTGCGAGCAACAGGGCCGATGGCCCGGCGCTCAAGGCCAGCCAGTGCAGAACGACCAACTTGCCTGGCCGGGAAACGGCATCTTCATCGGTCCTGCCGGCTTCACACCGAGGTTTCAGCAGCATCCAGGCCCATGCCGTCACCCCCATATAGAACAGATAACCAAGGCTCCATGCCCAGCGTTGCACCGTCACGCCGAACAGCGGTTCCACCAGAAATGGATAGGAGAAAAGTGCGGCCATCGCGCCCAGATTCGATATGCCATAGAGGAAAAAAGGTGGCGAACGACCTGGATTGGACGACGCACCATACCACCAGCTTTGCGCCACCACCGCGCTGGTACTCAGAACAGCAAACGGCAGGGAAACATGCACCAGTAACGCAGCAACCAAGGTGACAATCGGCGCCTTCGGTGCAACTTCAGAAACAAAGCCCAGCGGCCACTGAAGCAAAGGCAAAAACAAAAGCAGAAGGTGCCAAGCGCCGATACGTGGCGCCAGCAGATGGGCATACAGATAACCCAACAACAGCAACGCCTGAAACACCATCAGGCTAACGGTCCATACATGCACCGCACCGCCGAAAAACGGGGTCACCAACCGGCCGACAATCGGCTCCAGGCTGAACGCCAGGAACGCGCCAAGAAAAACCATCGCGCCAGCGGCGAATCGCAGCAGCCGATTTTCTCCGGCCAACGCCGACGCGGCTTCGACAGGATTCGCCGTGGTCATTCAGCACCTCTTTCTGGCCGCCCCGTTACGCCATTTGCTGGCAACCCAATATGGGTTTGCACATGGCTATTGGTTCGAAGTAGCCTCACTGACTGCGAAATAAAAACCGCCTCTGCATTGGGCGAGTAGCGCATGCGTTTGGCCTCATTCCCGCCGAAAATCAGGATGTAATCGTAGTGGCTTTTGAGCCTCTCGTATGTCGGCGGAGACGTGCCTGGCGCATCGGTTCGGGCCAACGCGGCGAGCGGAACATACGGAATCTGGTAGGCGACTCGAAATGGCTGGAATGGCCAAATGTAGAAATTCGATAGAAAAGCCGCGCGATCGATAATGCTCCAGGCCCCTGCGTGGGGTGAAATGGACAGCGACTCCGAACGCCCGTCCAGCACGACAGAGGCAACCGTCGCCCCTTCCGAAATCCGGGCCAGGGCAGTCCTGATACGCTGATATTGCGTGTCCCGCGATACCCACTCTCTGGCTGTTTCCGCGCTGATCAGCGCCACGGCCACGGCGATCACGCCCAGCACTACCTTAGGCCGCAACCTGGTGTTCTCACCAACTTCCAGACCACACCACACCATCAGGCCAAGCGCCGGAATCAGCCGGATATCGACCATGTTGGAACCGAATCCGGCATGCGGAAGCACGATGATGGCGAGCGCGAGCATGCCGGCCATCCACCGAACGGGCATGGCCAGCTTCAGTATCCGTTCGCGAAAGCCGACATAGAGCGCAAAAACGAGGAGAAAACCGAATACGGACTGGCCCAGCACGTAACCAGAAATACAGATCGACGGCGAAAGCGCCAGGATCGTTGCCTTGTGGGCGAACCAGACCAGCGCGGCTTGCAGCCATGAACCCGTGAAGGGTACCGGAACATAGCTTCCGGCTGAATTCGATACCAGCAGGTGAAGCAGCGCCACCGGAATAAACTGCAACAGGGCCAAGAACGGGGCCTGCCATGTCGACCGGCCGATAAGGCCACGCCGGGCGCGGGCGCATCCCAGCTCATAGCCCAGCACGCCAACGGCATAAACGCCCAGCGCGCTCAGGTGGCAGAAATAAATCAGGACGCAGCCTGCCGCAAACGCCATCCAGAGCCAGAAACCAGCACGATGGCGGGCGCAGATCCAGGCAGCAAGTAGCCAGAACGCCAAACCAAGACCAAACAGGTAGTTGAATAAACCCATCTGAAACATGGCGTTGTGGGCGAATAGCAGCACGCCCAGCAACAAATAACTGACCCGGCCCGTCACGGCACGGCCCAATGCCACGGCACCCGAACTCACCAGCAGCGTGGCAAACGAGGCAAACAGCTTGAGCGCAAGTGCTGCGCCCATCCATCCGGCCAATAGGGGCACCACGATGTCCATCGCCAGATTGGTGCCCATTTGAAACGGTCGAAGTGCGTAGTAGCGCTGCAATATCCCGGATTCCGACCAATGCATCAGCACATGCATTCGTGCCAGATGGTTGGGGAAGTCCATGATGTCTGGATGCTGCACCCAATACAGCGGAACCTGCGTCACGGCAAACAACGCAAGAAACCAGGCGATAAATTGCGGAGCAGCCGGCATTTGTTGAACCTGTATCTTCAGTGGGAAGGGCTAGTAGTCAGTCACACAGATTCTGCTATGTTCGGCGTGCCCCGCATCCCCATTCGCGCTGTCGCTTATCCTCGCCATAGCCATGCTATGGCTGCGGTTCGCTTCGCGCGCATGGGGCGCGGATGCGCGCCTCGGCATCCACGCAAACCTGCGTGACTGACTACTAGATTTCGCGATCAATGATGTAACGCGGTCGAGCTTTGCTCTCCATGTAAATCTTCGCGACGTATTCGCCGATCACCCCCAGGCTGAGCAACTGGATGCCGCCAAGAAAGAACATCGGCACCAGCGTCGACGCCCAGCCGGGGACGCCCACGTTGTTGACCAACCGCTCCCACAAGGTCCAAAGCCCGCCGGCAAAGCTCAAGACCGATACACATAGCCCGAACCACATGATGGCGCGCAGCGGCGCCACCGAAAACGAAGTCACGCCTTCCAGAGCAAAGGCGACCATCTTCTTCAATGGATATTTGGTTTCGCCAGCCAAACGCGCACTTCGGTCGTAATGAACGATGGCGCTGTCGAAGCCCAGTTTGGGAATGATTCCGCGCAAAAAAATGTTGCGCTCACGGTACTGCCTCAGCACATCGATTGCGCGGCGCGACAGCAGGCGATAGTCGGCGTGGTTGAAGACGATCTCCACGCCCAGACGAGCCAGCAGCCAATAATAGCCCTCTGCGCTGAAGCGCTTGAAGAACGTGTCGGTCGTACGGCGACGGCGCACGCCATACACCACATCGGCGCCCCCCCGGTGCGCGGCCAGCATCGCGCGCATTGCTTCGGGATCGTCCTGCAGGTCTGCGTCAATACTGATCACCGCATCGCCTGGCACCGTGAACAGCCCGGCCAGAAGCGCGTTCTGATGCCCGCAGTTGCGTGAAAGTTTGATGCCGTGCACCTGCGGGTTCGTGGCGGCCAGTTCCTCGATGAGCGGCCAGGTCCGGTCGCGCGAACCGTCGTTGACAAAGTACAGCGCACTATCGTCGCTGACCTCGCCTTGCGCCTGCAGATCGGCCAGCAATGCAAGCAGGCGTCGTGCGGTTTCAGGCAGTACCGCTTCCTCGTTGTAGCAGGGCACGATGATAGCCAGGCGTGTCATGTTCGCTCTCCTTCCATGCGGTTGAGCCGGTTTGCGAACACCCACCAGCGGCAACCAAGATAGCCGACCACGGTATAAGGCAGCACCGCACCCGCTTGAGCCAATACGGCACTCACCCCCCAGCGCATCAATCCCAGCAATACCGCAACGTTTATCAGCCAAGCCAGCAGCATGACCGATGCAAACCGGAGTACGTGTGGCAGCAACGGGCCGCGCTGGCGGAAGGTCCATTGCCGATTCAGCCCGAAACTGAGCATGAGCCCAATGGCATAGCCGGTTGCATTGGCTGCCACTTCGCCCAATCCCAACGCACGCGCGCCATAGATGAACGCCAATCCTGCGAACGTATTGGCCATCCCCACCACGACAAAGCGCCAAAAGGTGCGGCGCGGGTGGGCTGTTGTCATCTCTGCGCGCACAGCCGGTACTGCGCCCCCAGCGGCAGGCGCGTCAGCATCCGTTCCAGGGGACGCAGGGCACTCAAGGCACCGGGAAAGAAAATGCGGT
This sequence comes from Formivibrio citricus, assembly GCF_900115065.1. Classification (GTDB taxonomy): domain Bacteria; phylum Pseudomonadota; class Gammaproteobacteria; order Burkholderiales; family Chitinibacteraceae; genus Formivibrio; species Formivibrio citricus. Next base: position 135,824 of record NZ_FOVE01000004.1, read on the forward strand.
ACGCCAGCGAAATACGATCGAAACCGGCAGCCCGTAGGCGCTCATGCAGCGTCCCTGCCCGGATCAGCACCGCGTTGGCATCGAACGGGCAGGTATTCACGGCATGTCGCGTCAGCGGATTCAACGGGTTGTGCTCGAACACGAACAGACGCCCCTCATCGGTCAGCACCCGACGCAACTCGCGCAACAGGGGGATGTGATCCTCGCTATCGATGTGATGAAAAACACACGCCGCGAAGGCTACATCGAAGCTGCCCGCCGGAAAGGGAATCGTGACCCCATCGAAGATGCAGTAATCCGCAGAGCCCGGATGGCGCTCTCGGGCAATATCCAGCGAACGCTGAGAGACGTCCAGGCAGGTAAGCGATGCCTCTGGAAAAGCCTCGCTCCAGTGGGGCACCGAAGCGCCGACGCCCGCGCCAAAGTCCAGGATGCGACTGGGAGGCTGTTCGGTACACAAGTGCGCCACATCCTGCACCTTGTAACGGGCAAAGTACGCGGGCGTTTCACCGGAGAGCCGGATATTGCTGGCATGTTGCTGTTCATACTCATCGGCGAAACGGTCGAATTCTGCTTTATCCATGATGGCCCTCTAGCGAGAAGTGCCGTTGCTGTCGCGAACATGGACTACCGCAACCGCATCCGTATACACGCGCCGCCAACCCGGCAAGCGGTCGAGCAATGCCAGCGCCGGCGTACCCGGATCAAGCAAGGTCCAGCCGATGCGGTAGTCCTCCAGCAGACGCGGCAAGCTCTGCGACTCACGCAGTTGCATGGCATCGACATAACGTTTCATCAGCGCATCGCCGTACATGTCGGCGCGACCGTCAACGAACACCGGCACCCCACGATAGATCAGGTATCCACCGAAATGGTAGGCGTTGAGAACAGGGCCTGAGGCTCCCGCTTGCATGGCGGCTGCTACGGCAGCCTCAGGCGTGGTTTTGCTCATGGGCGCAAAGCGGTTCGATTGCAAAAGCATCCCGACCAGCAATGTCGCCAGCAATCCGGCGGTGGCAATTGCGCCCCATCGAGCGGGCGCCGCAAGTGCACGGAACACACGATCAACCGACTCAGCATCGCGTTCGTTTCCTTTCGTAGCGAGCCACTGGCGTGCCAGGGGGGCGGCGATCAGGAAAGGCGTCACCAAGCCGAGTACAGCCACATGGCGCTGGTGTTTGAGCGCGAGATGGGTCAGCCCCAGCATGAGCAGCAGGCGCAGCCAAGGCAGGCGCATGCGGCCCGCGCACCCGATAGCCAGCACCAGAATCAACCAGAGTTCCAGCATCTGAAGGCGATGAAAATTGGGCGAAAGCCACTCTTGAATTACATCCAGAGCTACGGTCATATTCATTAACTGGAATGGAAACACAAGTCCATGCCAACCCCATGGCGTAAACATCGCAACAACGACTGACAAACCCACAAAACTCCCCCAGAGCCTTGCCGCAGCACGTCGGTGTCCGGCCGGGCGGGCCAGTACCGCATCAAACGCCAGCGCCGAACCCAGTGTGATTCCGAGGGTAAAGCTGCCATGCAAATTGGCCCACAGCGGCATCAACAGCAGCAGCCACCAAGGTGGATTACGGCCATGCTCGCCCGCATTGACGAGCGCACCCACCCAGACGGCCAGCACCGGCCAGACAAGAACATGAGGACGCGCCAGCAGATGGCTCATCATCATGCCGGCAGCAAACGCCGTGAACAGCAAGGCATGCACCGGCTCCATGCGCGCCAGCAGAAAACGCGTCACATAGGCCAGCGTACCGGCAAATACCAATGCAACGAGAACAACCAGCCCTGCCCACCCAGCGGCTTGGTGCACGCCGGTGAGCACCAGCTCGGACAACCATTCGTGCGCGGTCCAGGCCACGCCGGGCATTGAATGCGAAAACGGATCGCTCTGCGGCACGGTTTGATGCTCGATCATCCAGCGCCCGACTGCCAAGTGCCAGTAGGTATCGCCGTCGGCCAGGATGGCATTGAAGCGCATGCTGCCGAGCACGCCGACGACGGTCAAAAAAGCAACCAGTAAGGGCCATGACACGCCGAAGGTTCGTACGGAGGAAGGTGCGGAGTTCAACGCACTGTCAACGTCAGGCATAAGTTGATTACTCTCGCAAGGAGGTCTTAAGCCAGTCTAGGTTCTGTTGACGTGGGTTACAAATCTGCGCTGAGTCGCTTTTTACCTGCCTCGCAGTCGGGCTGCTGTACCGCAACATTCTCCTTGCATAAAACGTAAAGGGGGCTAGCGTAAAAATGTGCAGGAGACTTATCCCGCCTAAAAGAACGATAAAGCAATGCATTCGTTTTACCACCCAGGGAGACTGTAAACGTTGTCGCACAACGTTGTTTTTCATTCCATTAAGGAGAGCATCATGAAAACCTTGAGCACAAGTATCACTCGCTTCTTGAAAGAAGAAGAAGGCGTAACAGCCATTGAATATGGCCTGATCGCTTCGTTGATTGCTGTGGTGATCATTACTGCCGTGGCATTGGTGGGGACAAACTTGAATGCTGTCTTCAGTTACATTGCCGGGAAGCTGACCACTCCGTAAATGGTTTGCTCCACGCAGGATATGGCTCCTACATTTTCTGCGTGGGGGCGGTCTTTTTTGGTTAATCGCATACCAAGAGGCCTCGCTATGAAAAGAATCTGCTTGTTCCTGCGCACTTTTTGCAAGGATCAAGAAGGCGTAACCGCCATCGAGTATGCGTTGTTAGCCTCCCTGATCGCGGTAGCCATTCTGGGCGGCCTGATGGCATTGAGCAGCTCGCTGCAAGAGATGTGGACCAGGATCGCCGACTGTGTCTCAAACCCGTCAGGCTGCGCGTCGTAATCGCGAATTTCGCGGTTCACGGGAAGCTCAACGGGAAACCCAATCCCGTCGGGAGGATAGATGGATAGCGTGAAGGCTGGCGTACTGGGGCTGCTGCTAGTGATCGCAGCCTGGGGCGACATAAAGCGTCATCGCATTCCTAACATCCTGATCCTGACGGGATTGGTTTTGGCCATTCTCCTTGGAGCTTGGCAGGCCGGGTTTCCCGGCTTACTGAGCGCAGGGGGAGGTTTTGCCTTGGGATTAGCAGCATTTTTACCTTTTTACCTGCTGCGCGCGCTAGGTGCAGGCGATGTCAAATTGATGGCCGTGGTTGGCGGTTTTCTGGGGCCAAGCGGATTGCCGGGTGCAATCCTTGGCACTTTTCTCGCCGGCGGAGTGATGGCATTAGCGCTGGCACTACATGCCGGCAAACTTGGCCAGATGCTGAAAAACATCAAAGCCATGCTGACCAACGGCATGATCGACGTAAGTCTCAAGCAAATGCCGATCATGGAAGCCGGACCGCAATCGGTCGGCAAATTGCCCTATGCCGTGGCCATCGCCACAGGCACGCTGGGGTTTCTGGTTTTACGCTACATCGGCTGGATGTAAACAGCTTCAAAGTTCGGCCAGCATGCCGTTTGCAGATTTTTGAGTGCACAGCAGCAAAATCTGGTCTAGCGTGAAATAACGATGAAATTCCAGAACGGCAGATGACAAAAAACTGTCTGCTGTCGAAATAAAAACACACAGGTGGAGAAAATAATGATGATGTCCACCAGAAACATATGGCGAGAGGAAGTTGCCGAGGCCAGCCAAGCCCCAACCCTGATCCCCCCGCAACCCCGCAACGTCGGGGATACCGGCCTGAACTTTCTGTTCCAGGTAGAGCTGCTGACCAAAGTCCTGTTCATGCGCGGTCAGTTGCGTCTGGTTGAAATCGCCGATCACCTCAAACTGTCGATCGGCGTACTCGAACCGCTCTTGGCCTTTTTGCGCACCGAGCGCTTGTGTGAAGTCTCCCGCAGCAGCGGCACGGATACCTCGACTTCCTACACCCTGACCGACTTGGGGCGCCTGCGCGCTGAAGATTTCCTGCAAAAAAGCCAGTACGCCGGCCCGGCCCCCGTCAGCCTGGAAGACTATATCCGGCAAATCCAGCAACAATCCGTTTCGAACATGGTGGTGACGCATGACGACATCGTCAAGGCGTTCGAAGGGATAGTCGTAAAGGAAAACATTCTCAAACAGTTTGGTGCGGCCATGAACTCGGGGCGTGCGATTTTCGTTTATGGCCCTGCCGGCAGCGGCAAGAGTTTCATTTCGGAACATCTGGTCGGTCTACTCTCCGGCGATGTGGCCGTTCCCTATGCCGTGGTCGTGGATGAAGCCATCATCCAGGTATTCGATCCGCTGGTGCACAGGCCAGTCCCGCAGACCGAGGCCAATATCAGTCTGGACGGCAAACGCGCCTGCGATCCGCGTTGGGTGCGATGCCATCGTCCCGTAGTCACCACCGGGGGCGAGCTCACGCTGCCGATGCTGGACCTGGATTTCGATACCAGCACGCGCTTTTATCAGGCCCCTCCGCAGGTCAAAGCCAACAATGGCCTGCTGATCATCGATGACCTTGGCCGCCAACTGACACCCGTGCTTTCACTGCTCAATCGCTGGATCGTGCCGCTGGATCGGCATGTGGATTACCTGGCACTGCATACCGGCAAGAAATTCATGGTGCCGTTCGACGTGATCGTGGTCTTTTCCACCAACATGAAACCGCAAGATCTGGCCGACGAAGCCTTCCTGCGCCGCTTGGGTTACAAGATCTATGTCGGCGCGCTTGAAGAACAGGACTATCGCAACATTGCCAGACAAGTCTGCACGGAAATGGACGTGCCATTTTCCGAAGACGGCCTCGATTACCTGCTGCAAGAACTCCACCACAAGGAAGGCCGGCCCCTTTTTGCCTGCATTCCGCGCGACATCATCGGCCAGGTTCGGGATATCGCACGCTACAGCAACAAGCCACCGGAAATGACACCGGAATTTTTGGATTGGGCCTGGAGCAATTATTTTGCAAGGGACTATGAAAAACCGACTTGATGAGTTTGCGCGCACAGGTCGCTCAGGCGGGCGCACCAACAGGCAATCACCTGTAGCAGTAAAACCCGTCTCGAACGACCGGTGTACAGCAACTTCACTTGAGAAAGTTTCCCGGAACACCTGAGATCTCAACGATTAGCAAGGGGAAGAGAGATGAAAAACACGAGAGCAGTGATAATGATCGCGGTCTCGCTGATCATCGGGCTGGCTGCCGTTTTCCTGGCATCTAACTGGGTCAGGCAGCAAGGATCGCTCACCACCAGCAAAGTGGTCGTTGCCGCCAAGGATCTGAGCTTGGGCACACGCCTCACCCCTGAGACGTTAACCCTGGTCGAATGGCCCCGAAACAGCATTCCGCCCGGCGCAATGCAGGGCGAAGAAGCGCTGGGCAAGATGCTCAAGGATCCGACTTCCCTGGAACCGCGTGTACTGAAGGTCACCGTACTCAAGGGCGAGCCGATTCTGGAACCCAAGCTTGCGCCTGTCGGGACGAAAGGCGGACTATCGGCCGTTATCGGCGAGGGCAAGCGCGCCATCACCGTCCGGGTCAACGATGTCGTCGGCGTGGCAGGCTTTGCCCTGCCAGGCAACTACGTTGACGTGATCGTCAATACCGAATCCGAAAGCGCCAAGGGCAACAACACCAAGGACAAGACGATCTCCAAGATCGTGCTCGAACGCATTCTGGTGCTGGCCATCGCGCAAGAGGCTGGGCGGGATGAAACCAAGCCCAAGGTGGTCAATGCCGTTACGCTGGAAGTCACGCCGGATCAAGCTGAAAAACTGGATCTTGCACGCAGCATCGGCTCCTTGTCGCTGGTTCTCAGAAATCAGGTGGATGCCTCTCCGGTCACTACGGCGGGCGCATTCAAGCGCGATCTGCTAAGCGGCACCCCTGAACAGGCTGCCGCTCCGCAACCCCAAAGCGCAGAAAAACCTGTTGTAAAAAAAGTCGTTCCTCGCAAACCGGCCACCATCAAGGCTCCGGCCAGAGACAAGGTGGAAGTGATCAAGGGTACGACCAAATCGAGCAGTGAGTTCTGACAGTCCAGCGGTGCTGGAGCTAGCCTCCCACCTGTAAATCAGATTGCTCGCAAGGGTCGAATTCTTAAAGTCTTTGAATCGGGAGAGTTGAAATGGGCAAACAGGAAATGCAGTACACCATGCAGCCAAAGGCCGGCATCAAGGCTCTGGCCGTTGCACTGGGAATGAGCTTGTGGTTGACCTCGCCCCTGCAAGCGGCCGAACCATCCCAGGCCAAACCGGCCAAGAAGCCAGCCGCAGCCAAGCGCACGGCACCGGCAAAGGAAGCATCCCAGATGCCAAGCGGCCCGATTGAGTTCGCATCTCACATCACGGCCACTGTGGGCAAGTCGACACTATTGCGACTACCCGCACCAGCAACCCGCGTTTCGATAGGAAGCCCGGATATTGTTGACGTGGTTCTACTCAACCCTCGCGAGATTTATCTACTCGGCAAGAAAGTCGGGGCAACCAACCTGACGCTGTGGAGCAAATCCGGCCAGAGCACCATCGTTGATGTTGCGGTGGGGCTGGATACCGCCTCTTTGCAAGCCAGGTTGCAGCAGCTCCTCCCCAAAGAGCGCAATATCAAGGTATTTGCGGCATCGGATACCATCGTACTCAGCGGCACGGTAGCCGACGCAACGAAGGCTGATCGCGCAGTCGCTTTGGCCGAGGCGTTTGCCGGCAAAAAAGTGATCAACATGCTGAGCGTATCCTCCGTGCAGCAAGTGATGCTGGAAGTAAAAGTAGCCGAAATCAACCGGACCGATCTGGACAAGCTGGGGCTGAATTTCTCCTGGCAAAGCGGCGCCAACTTCCTGTACGGCATCGTTGGCGGCAATTCGGGCATTCTTTCCAGAACGCTTGGCAACACACGGGCAACCAGCGCGACCGGTCTGGCCACAACCCTGCCCAACATTTTTGGCACGGACGGCACCGCGCCCGGCAGTGTCAGCAATGTCTCTGCATTAGTCGATGCCCAGAAAAAGGATAGCCTGGTCAAGATCCTGGCCGAACCTAACATCGTGGCCATCAGCGGTCAGGAGGGCAGCTTCCTGGCTGGGGGCGAAATACTGATCCCGGTACCTCAGTCGAACGGCACCATCACCATGGAAAGCAAACAGTTCGGCGTTGGTTTAAGAGCCACACCAACCGTACTGGATGAAGGAAGAATCAATCTGCGGGTACAACCGGAAGTCACTGATCTGGTCGGGTTTACTTCTGTCGCCAGTACCGGTCTGGGTAGCAACACACTGGTACCCACACTGACCACTCGCCGCGTATCGACCACGGTTGAATTATACGAAGGCCAATCCCTGGCCATCGGCGGCCTGTTGCAGGACAACACCCGCGGATCGATCAACCGCTTCCCGCTGCTGGGCGACATTCCGGTCTTGGGCGCGCTGTTCCGCAGCACGGAATACCAGCAGGCAAAAACCGAGCTGTTGATCATCGTCACGCCGCGTCTCGTCAAACCGCTTGCGCCCAACTATGCCCTGCCGACCGACGCACACAAGTCGCCTTCCAAGTCCGATCTATTCCTGGATGGCAAGCTTGAGGGCAAGAGCGAAAGCAAGCCAGCCGCAGCACCGCAGACCGAAGCGCCAGCAGCCACGGGGAATCCGCAGCCGACCCCTGCCCCCAGCGGCTTCCAGATGAAATGAAGGAGACTGCCATGCGAAACCTGTCCATCAAATTGATTCTTGCCGGGCTGGGAATCTGTGCTGCCCTGGCGGGCTGCGCCAGCTCTACGCCGGTTCTCGACAGCAAATTCGGCGATGCCGTCACCGCAGCCAAAGCCCAGCAAACACTGCATCCGGATGCGCCGCTGAACAAAAAAGCGGCAACCGGGCTGGACGGCAAGGGTGCTGACACTGTAGTCGACAAGTATCACAAATCCTTTGAAACGCAGCAGCCTGCAACCAATACCTTTACGATCGGCATCGGTTCGGGAAGCAGCGGCAGCACTACAAGCAAGTAGCTGCACAAACGCCTGCAAGGAGGTGATCGAGATGAAAAACCTGACTCGCCCTGTGCCCGATTCCATGCGGCGCCAACACGGCGCGGTAGCCATCATTGTCGGCCTGTCCCTGTTCATTCTGGTGGGCATGCTGGCGCTGGTGCTGGATCTCGGTCACCTCTACGTCGCAAAAACGGAATTGCAGAATGCCGCAGATGCGGCTGCGCTGTCCGGCGCAAAAGAACTGGATGGCACTGTAGCGGGGATAACGCGCGCGCAAAATCAAGCCATCCAGACCGCCGGGTTGAACAAATACGACCTCAATGCAACCGCAGTAACCATCAATGCAGCCAATCTCATGGTCGGCAGTTGCCCGGATGACGGCTGCATGGTGGCCATCAGCAGTGTCACTTCAAGTACCTTGGCCGCAGATAAAACCTTTCTCAAGGTCGACACGGGGCAACGCTCGCTGGATGCCTGGTTTGCCCCCATCTGGAACACCCTGCAGACGCAGACCTACGGCATGGCGGTAGCCGGGAAATACACGGTCGATGTTGCTCCCATTGCCGTCTGCAAACTTGAGGATCCGGGCACAACCAATGAATTGGGCTATGAACGCGGTGTTACCTACAAAGTCAGCGATTCCAACCCATTGGGGCCAGGCACCATGTACTGGCTTGATCCAGAATCGAATATTCCGGGGAACTGCCCTGTCACCAGCACAAACGACACGCTTCCCTATGTTTGTACAGGCAGAGTCAGCTATACCCCGATAGTCGGCCAGACCGTGAATACCAACACCGGTATTTCCGATCCGCAACTGGAGGCCGTTGATTCCCGCTTTGGGGTTTTCAATTCCAAAAACAAGTGTGACCCAAGCACCGCGCCGGCCGATACCAACGTTAAAGAATATATCTATGACAGCGCCACCGCCGGCTCGCCGCGAGACTGGATGGGAACCGATCCCACACAGCAAAGCATCCGCTTCATCACCGATGCAGCCGGAAAATACAGACCAGTTCCATATGGCACCCCGCGCGCGCCCACGGATTACGGCGTCCTGTGGTCAGCTTTCCGCCCCACAGGCGCAACAACGGCCCAATGGTCATCGCTGTACAGTGGACAAAGCGCCACCAGCTATCCAGAGCCTTCGCCTTATGCCCAAACCTCCGGGAATTTCTTTACAGCCCCGACAAGCGCAAGCAAATCCGGAAGACGCGTAATGAACATGACCATCCTGGAATGCACAGCCGCTGGTGGCGTTTGCCGAACCGCAACAGTTCTAGGCGTTGGCAAGTTTTTCCTGCAGAAAAAGGCGAACACGCCTTCTGACAAGGAAATTTATGTCGAATTCGGCGGATTGCTGCCCAACCCGCTTCCGACTGGCGAAATCCGGCTGTATCGATAAGGGGAATCCAAATGGGCACTCAGCACATGGTATCGATCAAGCGTAGAGAGCACGGCGCTGCGGCCATCGAATTCGCGCTGCTCATTGTTTTTCTGCTGATCATCGTGACAGGTCTCATCGAGTTCGGCAAAACCTTCTGGTATTACGATGCCCTGGTTAAAAGCACGCGCGATGCCGCGCGGTTTCTGACCGATTCGCGGACCACCCCGCCCTTGGCTCCCAGCGAAGGGGGGCGGATTGCGTTGGCCAAGCAAATCGTGGTCAACGCCGCCAGCGCTGCCAATATTCCTGATTTCAATACCGGCCATGTGGCGGTGGAATGCGATCCCGACTGCGCCGCACCAAACTATGTGACGGTACGCATCAATGCCTATCCCGTGACGATCGGTGGCTGGGTTCCAGTGTTCACACCCAACGGAACAACAAGCTGGACCGGCTCGCTCTCCCCCTATACCACCATGCGCTATATGCGTTGAGGAGAGCGCCATGAACACCCTGCCACGACTCCTCCACAGACTGCGCCAGCATCGCCAGCAAGGCGCATCGGCCGTCGAATTTGCTCTGGTTGCCATCGTGTTCTTCACCCTGTTGCTTGGCATCATCGAATTCGGCCGGGTGTTTTACGTCTGGAACAGTGTTCAGGAGGTCACCCGTCGAGCAGGACGGGAAGCCGTGGTGCGCTGGGTAGATCAGGACGCCACGATAAAAAGCCTGGCCCTGTTTGACGGAACAGCCTTGCCAGCAGGCGCAGAAGTGGCCGCGGCCAATATCAACATTGAATATCTGGACGTGAATGGCGCCGTCCTGACCACGCTACCCAGCGACCCCTCTGCCAATATCGCGGCATGTTTGGGTAATACGCCCACCTGCATTGCAAGCGTTCGTGTCTCCATTAGCGGGGCAAGCTATGCGCCCATGATGGGATTGTTTACCTTTTTGGCAATCCCCATTCCTGCATCTACGGTCACCATGCCGGCAGAAAGCATGGGATACCACCTATAAAGCAAGTAGAAAGGCCGTTTTCGGGAGAGCATCATGAAAATCGTCGCCGTTTCACATAACCAGCACAATCTGGATGAACTGCGCCGCCTTCTTGTTGCCGACAGCAGCGCGCTTGATGCTTCCTTTTTTACCGGTGGTGTATCCCAGGCAGAATCTGCAGTCAATCAGGCACACCCCAATCTGCTGATTTTCGATGCGGCCCACGCCAATCAGGCCCAACTGGCAGGGATCGAACTCATCAGCCTGCACCATCCCGACATGGCCATCATTCTGCTGACCGAATCGCAATCGCAGGAATTCCTGACCGAAGCCATGCGTATTGGCGTGCGCGAAGTGCTTTCGCTGCCTTTGTCCAGCCAGTCACTGCGCGATGCCATCTGGCGGATACAGAAACGCAGTGCGCTGATGCATGCCACCAACCACAAAGGCAAGGTGCTGGCATTTCTGGCCTGCAAGGGCGGCAGCGGCGCAACCTTCCTCGCGGTCAACCTGGGCTATATCCTGGCGGCAGCAGAAGGAAAGCGCGTTGCCCTCCTGGATCTGAACCTGAATTTCGGTAATGCCTCGCTGTTCGTGTACGACCATCCGCCCACCACGACACTTGCCGATCTATGCAACAACATCCAGCGTCTGGATGCATCTTTCCTGGCATCTAGCATGGTTCAAATATTGCCCAATTTCGGCATTCTAGCCGCACCGGAAAGTCCGGAGCGCGCCACGGAAGTCAAGACAGCGCACCTTGATGCACTGATCGAGCTGGCAACCCGGCATTACGACTTCGTCATTCTCGATGCTTGCCGCAGCCTGGATGCGGTCAACGTACGGGCCCTGGATCGAGCAGACCTGGTTTTCCCCGTTCTGCAGGAAACCTTGCCTTTCATTCGCGATGCGAAGCGCCTGCTGGCCACATTCAGATCACTGGGATACGGCCAGGAAAAAATTCATCTCATCGTCAACCGCTACGAAAAAGGTGGCGACATTCGCCTGGAGGATGTCGAACACACGCTGGGCATGAAGGTGGCCCATACCATTCCGAACAGTTTCAAAGCCGTTTCCGCATCGGTGAATCAGGGGATCGCTGTCATGAAGATCGCACCGCACGACACGGTCACCAAGGCGCTGGAGCAGATGGGAAAAACCTTGCTTGAAGTACCCGATGACAAGTCCGGCAACTGGCTGACTCGTCTGTTTGGTTAATAGAACGGCGCACAGGCATGCATGCCCTGCCTGGCCAATTTGAGATTACTGAGGGGACGATCATGTCACTAAGGGAACGTCTGGAAACCATTCAACACGATACCGTACTGGCCCCGGTTTCGCCCCAGCAACAGGCCGGCTTCTACGACAACCGCGCCTATCAGGAGTTGAAGTCGCGCATTCACCGCAAACTTCTGGACCGCGTGGATCTTGCGGTCATGGAAACGCTCTCGACCGAACGACTACTGGAAGAGTTGCGGATCATGGTCGAGCGCCTGCTGGCAGAAGAAACCGAGCCCATCAACGATACGGAACACAAAACCCTGATCCGCGACATTCAGCACGAAGTGCTGGGCCTGGGTCCGCTTGAGCCACTGCTCGCCGACAGCACCATTTCGGACATTCTGGTCAACACCTACAAGCAGGTCTATGTGGAACGCCGTGGCAAACTGGAGTCCAGCAATGTGACCTTCGACAGCGATGCCCACTTGCTGAAAATCATCGACAAGATCGTTTCCAGGGTGGGCCGGCGCATCGATGAATCCAGCCCCATGGTCGATGCCCGTTTGCCAGACGGTTCACGGGTCAATGCCATCATTCCGCCACTGGCAGTGGACGGGCCACTGCTCTCGATCCGCAAGTTTGCCGTGACGCCCTTGCGCATGGACGACGTTCTTGCCCTGAAAAGCCTGACGCCGGACATGGCGGAAATCATTGAGGGGCTGGTCAAGGCACGCGTCAACATGCTGATTTCCGGTGGCACCGGCAGCGGTAAAACCACGCTGCTCAACATCCTGTCCGGATTTATTCCGCCTACAGAACGTATCGTGACCATCGAAGACGCAGCCGAGTTGCAATTGCAGCAACCTCACGTCGTCCGGCTGGAAACACGCCCGCCCAACATTGAGGGCAAGGGAGAGGTCACCCAGCGTGCATTGCTCAGAAACAGTCTGCGCATGCGCCCCGACCGTATCATCGTTGGGGAAGTTCGTGGCGCAGAAGTACTGGACATGCTGCAGGCCATGAATACGGGCCACGATGGTTCGATGACTACCATCCACGCCAACACCTCACGTGACGCGCTAACGCGACTGGAAAACATGATTGGTTTGGGTGGCCTCATCCTGCCGCCCAAAGCCATGCGCCAACAGATCAGCTCGGCGCTTAGCGCTCTGGTTCACGTTTCCCGGCTATCCGACGGGAAACGCAAGATCATGAGCATCGAAGAAATCACCGGTATGGAAGGTGACATCATCACGACCCAGGAAATTTTCAAGTTTGAACAAACCGGCATTTCGCCGGAAGGCGTCGTTGTCGGTCATTTCCGCGCCACAGGCATCCGGCCCAAGTTTGCCGAAAGATTGCGTGTTCATGGCATTCGCTTGCGTGACGAGATGTTCGATCCGACGCGGCTATACGAATAGGAGCCAATCATGGACTACCTATATTATGCCTTCGTCGTACTAGGTTTCTTCGCCGTGGTGTTGTTCCTGGAAGGGGCATACCTGACCTGGAACACCTACAGGGGGCCGGAAGCCAGGCGTATCGAAGAACGGCTGCGGGCCTTGTCTGCTGGCAGCGATAGCGGCACGCAGGAGCTGTCCATCGTCAAGAATCGTCTGCTCAGTGAGACGCCAGCCCTTGACCGGTTATTGATGCAGATTCCGCGCATCCATCACTTGGACAGGTTGCTGCTGCAATCGGGGATGCGCATCAATGTGGCCGGTTTCTTCGGATTGAGTCTCCTGGCCGCAGGCTTGGGGCTCACCGTCTCCGCAATCCTTTCATTCAGCGCATTTTTCATCGTTGCAATCATGATCCTGGCAGGCTTCCTGCCGCTCTTCATGGTCCTCAACAGTCGACAAAAACGCCTCGACGCCCTCGAACAACAATTGCCCGACACGCTCGATCTAATGGCTCGCGCATTGCGGGCCGGGCATGCGCTGCCAGGAGCACTGAAAACGGTGGGCGAGGAAATGCCGGAACCGATTGCCGGAGAATTTCGCATCACGTTTGACGAGCTCAATTACGGCATCCCGCTATCGGAAGCCTTGAATAATATGGCCTCCCGCGTACCCGTCACCGATTTGCGCTATTTCGTGATTTCCGTACTGATCCAGCGTGAAACCGGGGGCAATCTGGCTGAGCTTCTCGACAACATCAGTGCCTTGATCCGCGCTCGCTTCAAACTGCTTGGCGCAATTCGGGTACTGTCGGCGGAAGGCCGATTGTCAGCCTGGATTCTTACGATACTGCCTTTCGCTTTGGCCGGCGTCATTCGAATCATCCATCCCCAATTCATTGGTGTGTTGTGGTCCGACCCTTTCGGCAGAAAAATGGTTTTCGGTGCTTTGATCCTCATGCTCCTGGGCATTTTCTGGATGTGGCGCATCATCAAGATCAGGGTCTAAACCAATAAATACATGGAACAGGTGGGCTAAATCATGACTACCTTGCAAATCATCTATCTGTCCGTCGTTTTCCTGGCGGTCTTTGTGGTCGCGATGATCATTCTGTCGCAACTGGGGCCGCGCCCGATCCAGCAACGGTTGGAGCAGCTCGCCGAACCGAAGCTGACTCCAGCTTCGGAAGCCCCCGCTCCGGTCTGGGTTCAGCACATTGTGAAATTGAGCGGTCCGATCGCCAAGCTTTCCCTGCCCGCCGAAGGCTGGGAGAAATCAACGTTGCGGATTCGTTTCATGACGGCCGGTTACCAGACATCTTCCGCACCGGTATTGTTTTTTGCCGCCAAAACAATCCTGACATTGCTTCTTCCTGGCGTATTGCTGCTTTACAGCGGGATCTCCAGGGCTGCAATCAATCAGCACGTATTTCTCTTGCTTATCGTCCTGCTGGCTGCAATCGGCTATTTCTTGCCCAACGTACTCCTGGAACGACAGATTGCCTATCGCAAACGGGAAATATTCGAACACTTTCCCGATGCTATCGATCTGATGACCGTCTGTGTCGAAGCCGGCTTGGGACTGGATGCGGCAATCGGCCGGGTCGGGGAAGAAATGCGCCTGACGAGCCCCACACTGGCAAACGAATTGCACCTCGTCAATCTGGAGTTGCGGGCTGGCGCCTCGCGGGCTCAAGCGCTCAGAAACCTGGCGCTGCGCACCGGGGTTGAAGAAGTCGACACCCTCGTTGCCATGCTGATTCAGGCTGATCGTTTCGGCACCAGCGTGGCCGATTCGCTGCGCGTGCATTCAGACAGCCTGCGCACCAAGCGCCGCCTGCGCGCCGAGGAAGCCGCGGCCAAGATACCGCTCAAGCTACTGTTTCCATTGATTTTCTGTATTTTCCCTTCCATGCTTCTTGTATTGCTCGGACCTGCATTCATAAGCATTTATCGCGTATTGCTGCCAACACTGGCAGGGCAGTGATCCTAATCAAGACAGGAGCGCTCAACATGAAAACGCAAAAAATTCTTCTACCGATGGTTTGTTGCCTGCCTTTCCTCGGCAGTTGCTCGATGCTGCAAACCGCCAGCAACAAGCTGTGGGGGAGCAATCCGGTTTACAGCGTCAACAAAACCACCGAAACGCCCGACTCCCTGTACCAACAAGGGCGCTACTACCAGGGACAACAGCGCTACGAACAAGCCGCAGTGGCATACCGCAAGGCCCTGAGTACAGATCCCGGTTTTGTCGAGGCACGCAATGGGCTTGGCGTCATCCTGGCCTTGCAGGGCCGCCTTGACGAGGCCGTCAAGGAATTCCAGACTGCCATCAAGCTCGCGCCCGCTGCCGCGCATATCCACAACAACCTGGGGCATACGCTCTATCTGCAAGGCAATTACGCCGCCGCCGTCACGGCACTGGAGCAAGCCTTGGTTCTTGCGCCGGACAATCGGGGTACGTTGAGCAATCTCAACCTGGCCTATGCCAAAACCGGCAACCCCGGCTATACCCCGCCCGCCAACGTCTCCGGCACGAATCTCCAGGTAGAGGGCTCACCATCGCAGGCTGTAGCCACAACGCAAGATCCGCCACCACCGCAAACGCAGACCGGTAGAGATAATGCTCCGCAGCTCATACCAATAGAGTCCCGAGGACAGCTGGAAGCAGTTCAACTTGCACCAAACATCTACGAAATACGGGAACGTGCACCTTTGCCGCAAACATCCAAAGTGCAAATCGATGCGCCAACCAGGAAAACAGCAGCAACGGCCACTCCCGCTCAATTGCGCCTGGAAATTTCCAACGGAAACGGCGTAAACGGATTTGCCAAAAAAGTCAGCACTTATCTTGGCAAGCAGGGTTATCCAACCTCACGGCTGACCAACCAGAAACCGTTCCAGGTGGAAGTAACCCAGATCCAGTACCGCCCCGGTTTCCGGGATGAGGCGCAGCGTCTCAAATCCAGCTTGCCGGGAAATATGGAACTGGTTCAAAGCGACAAGCTTCGTCAGAACATTCAGGCGCGATTGCTGCTGGGCAAGGATGTCGCTGCCAATGTCGCGCAATTTGAATCCCGTCCTGCGGTTCACGTTGCGAAGAATGACCCGTCCCCCAAAGGGGGCGCCTCCGAGAAGTAGATTTTCATCAACGGTTGGCCTGCAACCAGCCTGGATGATGTTCAGCAGTAGCAGTACAAGCGCATGGCAACCACAATGGAAAGGAGTAGTACATCATGTCCGAAGAAAAACACATCATCGAACCTCAACGGCTGGGCATCTGGGTCGCAGCAGCTTTTATTCTGGCGCTACTGGCACTGGTTTTGTCCCTGATCAACTTGAAGCGTACCGGCGAAGGATTGCTGATCTCCCAAACAGAAATTCTTTTGTTAAACAATAAAATAGAAGCGCTACAAAAGAATGCCGCAATGCCTGCTGCACCAGCGATGCAAGAAAAAGCCGCTAAACCGCAAAACTGAAAACCATTCCATTCAGCCCCCTCACCGGCAATGATCCAAGAATTCCCGGTGAGGAGGTTTGAGCGCGCGTAGCGTTTGTGCTTGCCAAACAGAGAGGTGTTCAGTAGAATGCCGTTCTCTCGTTAGGCACGTAGCTCAGCTGGTTAGAGCACCACCTTGACATGGTGGGGGTCGTTGGTTCGAGTCCAATCGTGCCTACCAACGAATACAAAGGAATCAAGCCCATGTTCCGAACTCGCACCACTACCGAGACCACTATCCGGTAGCCGTGCATTGGGCTTGATTCAGACAGAAGGTGCGGCGCAAGCCGCACTTTTTTTTTGCCGTTTTGAATATTGATTGCAGGTGATGACTATGCCCGTCGTAACGCTTCCCGATGGCTCCCAGCGCAGCTTTGATGCCCCCCTGACCGTTGCCCAGGTTGCCGCCAGCATTGGCGCCGGTTTGGCTCGAGCAGCCCTGGCCGGCAAAATCGACGGCACGCCAGTCGACACCAGCTACCTGATCGACCGTGACGTACAACTTGCCATCATCACCGACCGCGATGCCGAAGGCGTGGACATCATCCGCCACTCGACAGCTCACTTGCTGGCCCAAGCCGTCAAAACCCTGCTCCCGGATGCCCAAGTCACCATCGGCCCGGTCGTCGACAACGGCTTCTATTACGATTTCTCCTACAAGCGCCCGTTCACGCCGGAAGACCTCGCCGCCATCGAAAAGAAGATGGCCGAGCTTGCCAAGGCAGATACCCCGCTGGAACGCCAGGAAGTCACCCGCGACGAAGCCGTGGCCTATTTCAAGTCGATCGGCGAAAAATACAAAGCCGAGATCATCGAATCCATCCCGGCCGACCAGATCCTGTCGCTCTACAAGCAAGGCGAGTTCACCGATCTTTGCCGCGGCCCGCACGTACCGTCGACCGGCAAGCTGAAAGTATTCAAGCTGATGAAGGTCGCCGGCGCTTACTGGCGCGGCGACAGCAAGAACGAGATGCTGCAACGCGTCTACGGCACCGCATGGGCCAAGAAAGAAGATCTCGACCAGTACCTGCACATGCTCGAAGAAGCCGAAAAGCGCGACCACCGCAAGATCGGCAAGGCGCTCGACCTCTTCCACATGCAGGACGAAGCGCCCGGCATGATCTTCTGGCACCCGAAGGGCTGGAGCCTGTGGCAGTCGATCGAGCAATACATGCGCCGCGTACTGACCGCACACGGCTACAACGAGATCCGCACCCCGCTGATGATGGACCGCGTACTGTGGGAAAAATCCGGCCACTGGGAAAACTACCACGACCTGATGTTCACCACCGAGTCAGAAAAACGCGATTACGCCGTCAAGCCGATGAACTGCCCGGGCCACATCCAGGTATTCAACAGCGACCTGCGCTCCTACCGCGACCTGCCGCTGCGCTACGCCGAATTCGGCTCCTGCCACCGCAACGAACCGACCGGCAGCCTGCACGGTATGATGCGCGTACGCGGCTTCACGCAAGACGACGCCCACATTTTCTGCACCCCGGAGCAAGTACAGGACGAATCCGCTGCCTTCATCGAGTTGTTGCAGAAGGTCTACAAGGCTTTCGGCTTTGAAGACATCATCGTCAAGCTCTCTACCCGCCCGGAAAAGCGTGTCGGCACCGAAGAACAATGGGACCGCGCCGAAGCCGCGCTCGCCTCCGCCCTGGACGCCAAGAACCTGGCCTACGAACTGCAACCGGGCGAAGGCGCCTTCTACGGACCGAAGATCGAATTCTCGCTCAAGGATTGCCTTGGCCGGGTTTGGCAATGCGGCACCCTGCAGCTCGACTTCAACCTGCCTGTGCGTCTGGGCGCGGAATATGTGGACGAGCACAGCACCCGCGTGCACCCGGTCATGCTGCACCGTGCGGTTCTTGGATCAATGGAACGCTTCATCGGCATCCTGATCGAACACTTCGCCGGAGCCTTCCCGTTGTGGCTTGCTCCGACCCAGATGGTGGTCATGAATATTTCCGAGCACCAGGCCGATTACGCACAGGAAGTCGTGGCACAATTGAAGATTGCCGGCCTGCGCGCAGAAGCCGACTTGAGAAACGAGAAAATAACCCGTAAAATCCGCGACAACAGTCTGCTGCGCCTTCCCTATCAATTAATTGTGGGGGACAAGGAAAAAGAAGCAGGCTTGGTGGCCGTGCGTAGCCGCACCGGTGAAGACCTGGGTCAAATGACGGTCGCAGCGCTGATTGAGCGCCTGCAAACCGAGCTGAATCCAGCCTGATCCGGCGACATCCGCACGGTTTTTGTTTTGACTTGATTTGGAGAACTGCGATAGCTGCCCAGGAAAAAGAGCCGCGGATCAATGGTGAGATCACCGCGCGCGAAATTCGTCTGCAAGGCCCGGAAGGTGAACAACTTGGCATCGTGAGCCTTTACGATGCATTGCGTCAGGCCGAAGAGGCCGAACTGGACCTGGTGGAAATTGCGCCCACCGCGCAACCACCTGTTTGCCGCTTGATGGATTACGGCAAATTCAAGTACCAGAACGCCAAGAAGCAACACGCGGCCAAGCTCAAGCAGAAGCAGGTCCAGATCAAGGAAGTGAAGTTCCGCCCAGGAACGGACGAGAACGACTACCAGATCAAGCTGCGCAACGTCATCCGTTTCCTGGAAGACGGCGACAAAGCCAAGATCACCTTGCGCTTCCGTGGCCGTGAAATGGCCCACCAGGAAATCGGCATGGCGCAACTCAAGCGCATTGAAGCCGATTTGGGTGAACTGGCCGTTGTAGAGCAGTTCCCCAAGCTCGAAGGTCGCCAGATGGTCATGATGCTGGCGCCGAAGAAAAAGGTCTGATGATTTAAACCGGACTGGCAGCTACGTCCGGCAAGGCAGTCCAACTGCCGGTAGCTGCAAACAAAAGCGTGGTGGCGGGCACCAAAGACTTTCTCCGGAAAGCGCCTGTCGCCGGACTAAACAGTATTAGGAGCATTTCCATGCCCAAGATGAAAACGAAGAGCGGCGCCAAAAAGCGCTTCATCGTTCAAGGCAGTGGCGGCATCAAGCGCAGCAAAGCGTTCAAGCGCCACATCCTGACCAAGAAAACCACCAAGAACAAGCGCCAACTGCGCGGCACCCAACAAGTGACCGCCTGTGACATGGGTCACGTACGCGCCATGTTGCCCTACGCATAACTAAAGGAGAAGACACATGCCTCGCGTTAAACGTGGTGTAACGGCTCGTGCCCGTCACAAAAAAGTTCTGGCTCTTGCCAAAGGCTATCGCGGCCGCCGTAAAAACGTCTACCGCATTGCCAAGCAAGCGGTGATGAAGGCAGGCCAATACGCCTACCGTGATCGTCGTCAGAAAAAGCGCCAATTCCGTCAACTCTGGATCGCCCGTATCAACGCGGCTGCCCGTGAGTGCGGTCTGGTGTACAGCAAGTTCATGAACGGTCTGAAGAAGGCCGGTATCGAAGTGGACCGCAAGGTTCTGGCCGACCTGGCCGTGTTTGACAAGCCGGCATTTGCCAAGTTTGTCGAGCAAGCCAAGGCCAGCCTCGCCTGATCCAGCGCTGTACTGAAAGGGAGGCTTGCTGCCTCCCTTTTTTATTACCCTCCTTTTTAGATAACCTCTTCTGGCCACGACCATGACCGATAACGTCCAAGCCATCCTGGAACAGGGGCTCGCGCAACTTGCCGCGACCCACGATCCGCAGGAACTCGAAAACGTCAAAGCGCACTACGTGGGCAAACAGGGCACGATCAACGCGCTCCTGAAACAACTGGCCACCTTGCCGCCGGAAGAAAAGAAAACCTTCGGCGCGACCGTCAACCAGGCCAAGCAGGCCTTTGAGGCCGCGCTCAACGCCCGCCGCGAAGCTCTGGCCGCCGAAAAACTCGCCGCCCAGCTCGCCGCCGAAGCGCTCGACATCACCCTGCCCGGCCGCAGCAACCCGCAAGGCGGACTGCACCCGGTCACGCTGGTACAGCAGCGCATCGAAACCCTGTTCGCTTCGCTCGGCTTCGAAGTCGCCGACGGACCGGAAATCGAAACCGATTTCCACAATTTCGAAGCCCTGAACATCCCCAAGGACCACCCGGCCCGCGCCATGCAGGATACCTTCTACGTCGAAGGTTCCACCCCGGAAGCGCCACTGGTCCTGCGTACGCACACCTCGCCGATCCAGGTGCGCTACATGCTCGACAACGCCCCGCCGATCAAGATCGTCGCCCCGGGCCGCGTCTACCGCGTCGATTCCGATGCCACCCACTCGCCGATGTTCCACCAGATGGAAGGCCTGTGGGTCGATGAAAACGTTTCGTTCGCCGACCTCAAGAGCGTGCTGATCGACTTCCTGCGCAAGTTCTTCGAGCAGGACGATCTGCAAGTGCGCTTCCGCCCCTCGTTCTTCCCGTTCACCGAACCGTCCGCCGAAATCGACGTGCTGGGCAAGCGCGGCTGGCTGGAAGTCGGCGGCTGCGGCATGGTGCACCCGAACGTGCTGAAGAATGTCGGCATCGACAGCGAAAAGCACACCGGCTTTGCCTTCGGCATCGGTCTCGACCGTTTTGCCATGCTCTATTACGGCGTCAACGATCTGCGCCTCTTCTTCGAGAACGATCTCGGCTTCCTCGAACAATTCAGGTAAGCGGAGGAGAACAACATGCAATTCTCTGAACAATGGCTGCGCACGTGGGTCAACCCGGCGCTGGATTCCGAAGCCCTGGCCCATCTTTTGACCATGGCCGGGCTGGAAGTCGAAGAAAACGACCCGGCTGCACCCGCTTTCACACAGGTGATCGTCGCCGAAGTGCTGACCGTGCAGAAACACCCGGATGCCGACCGCCTCAACGTCTGCACCGTCAACGTCGGCGAAGCCGCACCGCTGCAGATCGTCTGCGGCGCGCCCAACGTGGTCGCCGGCGCCAAAGTGCCGTGCGCGCGCGTCGGCGCCCTGCTGCCCGGCGACTTCGCCATCAAGCAAGCCAAGGTGCGCGGCATTGAATCCGCGGGCATGCTCTGCTCGGCCAAGGAACTCGGCATCAGCGACGAAGCCAGCGGCCTGCTGATCCTGCCGGCCGATGCACCGGTCGGCCAGTCGATCCGCGACTACCTCAAGCTCGACGACCGCCTGTTCACGCTCAAACTCACGCCCAACCGCGCCGACTGCCTGTCGATCCGCGGCATCGCCCGCGAAGTGGCCGCACTGACCGGCGCAGAGCTGAAGCCGGTTGAAATCAAGACCGTACCGGCCACGCACGGCGATACGCGCGCGGTGACGTTGGCCGCCAGCGACGCCTGCCCGCGCTATGCCGGCCGCATTGTGCGCAACGTCAACCAAGCCGTGGCAACGCCGGACTGGATGAAGCAGCGCCTGGAGCGCTCCGGTGTGCGCGCGATTTCCGCGATCGTCGACATCACCAATTACGTGCTGCTCGAACTCGGCCAGCCGATGCACGCCTTCGATCTGGCCAAGCTCAATGGCGGCATCAGCGCCCGCTTCGCCAAGACCGGCGAGACCATCAAGCTCCTGAACGACAAGGAATTGGCCCTCGAAGCCGACATGCTCGTCATCGCCGACGAAGCCGGCCCGGTCGCGCTCGCCGGCATCATGGGCGGCGCGGAATCCGCCGTCGAAGCCGGTTGCAAGGACATCTTCCTGGAATCCGCCTTCTTCGCCCCGGCAGTCATCGCCGGCAAGGCGCGCCGCATCGGTTTCGGCTCCGACAGCTCGCACCGCTTCGAACGCGGCGTGGATTTTGCCAACTGCGTCGCCGCGCTGGAACGCGCCACGCAACTGGTGCTCGATATCTGCGGCGGCGAAGCCGGCCCGATCAATGAAGCCAGCGCGAAACTGCCGGCCCGCAAGCCGGTTGCCCTGCGTGTCAGCCGTGTCGCCAAGGTGCTCGGCGTACAGCTTTCCGCCGACGAGATTCTCGACCTGCTGCGCGGTCTGGGCCTGCCGTGCGAGATCGCCGGCGATGTCATCACCGTCACCCCACCCTCGTTCCGTTTCGACCTCGAAATCGAAGAAGACCTAATCGAGGAAGTGGCCCGCCTGTTCGGCTACGACAACGTGCCGGTACAGCCGTCAGAAACCCGTCTCTTCATGCTGCCACAACCCGGACACCGCCGTGGCAAGGCCGTGCTGCGCGATTTGATGGTCAGCCGCGACTATCAGGAAGCCGTCACCTACGCCTTCGTCGAAGAGCAGTGGGAAGCCGATTACGCCGGCAACAGCACGCCGGTGCGCCTGATCAACCCGATCGCCTCGCAGATGAGCGTGATGCGTTCCACCCTGTTCGGAGGCTTGCTCAACGCCCTGCAGCACAACATCAACCGCAAGCACGAGCGTGTGCGCCTGTTCGAGATCGGCCGCATCTTCAACAGCACCGCAGCCGACCAGCAACCGGAAAAGATCGCCGGCCTCGCCTGGGGCAGCCGCTTTGAAGAACAATGGGGTGCCAGCAAGGACAAGATCGACTTCTTCGACATCAAGGGCGATGTCGAAGCCCTGCTCGCTCCGCGCGTCGCCGAATACCGCCGCGCCAGCCACCCGGCCCTGCACCCGGGCCGCAGTGCCGAAGTCGTCCTCGACGGTAAGGTGATCGGTGTCGTGGGTGAATTGCACCCGCGCTGGGTACAGGCCAACGACCTCGGCAGCGCCCCGGTGCTGTTCGAACTGGAACTGGCAGCCCTGACCACCATCGCCACGATCAGCGCCCAGCCGGTATCGAAATTCCAGCCGGTACGCCGCGACCTGGCGCTGGTTGCCGACGAAACGCTCCCGGCCGAAACCCTCCTCAGGGCGCTTTCCAGCCTCAACCACCCGCTCGTGACCGGCATCAAGCTCTTCGATGTCTATCGCGGCAAAGGCGTGGCGGAAGGAAGAAAAAGCCTTGCATTCAAGGTGTTGTTGCAAGATACTCAGAAAACCCTCACAGAAGAGGACGTTGACGCTGCCATTGCGGGCCTGATCCGCAAAGCGGAGGAATGCGGCGCAACACTGAGAGTCTGAAAAAGAAGTTTGAGAAAAGAAACATGACACTGACCAAAGCAGACCTCGCAGACATGCTGTTTGACAAGGTGGGCCTCAACAAGCGCGAAGCCAAGGATATGGTTGAGGCCTTTTTTGATGAAATCCGCGCCTCGCTCGCCGAGGGCGATACCGTCAAGCTTTCCGGATTTGGCAATTTCCAGTTGCGCGACAAGCCGCAACGTCCGGGCCGCAACCCCAAGACAGGCGAAGAAATCCCCATTTCCGCCCGCCGGGTCGTGACTTTCCACGCCAGCCAGAAGCTGAAGGGCATGGTCGAGCTTCACTATGCAAAGCAGCAGCAACGTAGTTCCAACCACTGAGCTCCCGCCGATCCCGGCCAAGCGCTACTTCACCATCGGCGAAGTCAGCGACCTCTGCGGCGTCAAGCCGCATGTCCTGCGCTACTGGGAACAGGAGTTCACGCAGCTCAAGCCCGTCAAGCGACGCGGCAACCGGCGCTACTACCAGCACCACGAGGTGCTGCTGGTTCGCCGCATCCGCTCGCTGCTGTACGAACAGGGCTTCACCATCAGCGGCGCCCGCAACCAGCTCGCCAGCATCTCCGGCGACCCGGTCGTAGTGGAATATCTGGAAAGCACGGATACCAGCGAAGTCCGCCATGAACTGGAAGAATTGCTGGTTTGGCTTAAAAGCTAGCCAGACCAAGCGGTAGTGGGTATAATCCGCCTCTCTTTCGGAGTGTAGCGCAGCCTGGTAGCGCACTTGCATGGGGTGCAAGGGGTCGCGAGTTCGAATCCCGCCACTCCGACCAATAAAATCAAGGGCCTGTTGATCAATGATCTTCAGGCCCTTGGTCTTTTCTGGCCTTTTATATATTCACCTGCACTTTGGCTTCCGCCATCTCTTTTGTCCGCACCCTTGCAGCTTGCCGTATTGAACTACCAAATCCCCCTCAATGGCTGGCACACCCCATTCGCCCCGATGAAACACATCCAAGTGTCGATGCAATCAAATGGTTGCTCAGCCATTTAACTCAATCCGTGAAAAAAGTGGCAAAAACTTCCCGCAACTCTTCCGCTCTAACGGGACGACCAAATAAATAGCCTTGGAACGCATGACACCCCTGTTTTGCCAGGTAGGCACGCTGCGCCTCTTCTTCAACGCCTTCGGCAATAACGGAAAGTCCCAGGCTTTTCGCCATGCCGATGATCGCATGCGTAATGGCGGCATCATTGGCGGCTGAAACCACTTCGCGAACAAAGGACTGATCGATTTTCAGTTGATCAAGAGGTAGTTTCTTCAGGTATGCGAGCGACGAATAGCCGGTGCCGAAATCGTCCAGCGAGAAACTGACGCCGTGCGCCTTCAATGCGGTCATGCGCCCGATGACCGCTTCGACATCGTCGAGCAGCAGGCTTTCCGTCAACTCCAGCTTGAGTTTCTTCGGATCGGCGCCGGTCTCGTCAAGCGCGAGCAACACCTGTTCGACAAAATCCGGGTGATGGAATTGTCGCGCACTGACGTTCACTGCCACCGTCAGATGCGCCAGTTCCGGCACGCGCTGCCATTCGACAAGCTGGCGACACGCTTCGCGCAACATCCATTGCCCGAGGGCGAGGATCAGGCCGCTGCTCTCGGCAACGGGAATGAACTCGCCGGGCGAAACGATTCCGCGCGCGGGATGATTCCATCGAATCAGCGCTTCGACGGCAAAGACCTGCTGCTCGTGATTGACTTGCGGCTGATAGACGGCAAAAAACTGGTTCTTGCGCAAACCGGCGCGCATGTCGGCCTCCAGCGACATGCGCCGCGCAACCGAGGCCTGGAGGTCTGGATCGAAGAAGCACAGGGTATTGCGACCGGCCTGCTTGGCCTTGTACATCGCCAGATCGGCACGCTTGAGCAATTCATCGATATTGTTTTTCTGGTCGCTGAACAACGTCACCCCGATGCTTGAGGTGCTGTGGTGCTCGCGATTGGCCAGCAAATAGGGCTGATTGAGCGTTTCGAGAATCGTCTCGGCGATGATCTTGCTTTGTTCGGCGGCCTCTTCCGGCACGCTGCTCAGGCCTTCCAGCATCATGACGAATTCGTCGCCGCCGAGGCGCGCAACGGTATCCCCTTCGCGCACGCAGGCCTTGAGTCGTTCGGCAACCAGCTGGAGCAGGGTGTCGCCCTGATCATGGCCAAACGTATCGTTAAGCCCCCGGAAATCATCCAGATCGATGACCAGCAATGCGCCTTCCGTCCCCCGCCGCGAACTGACCGCCATCGCGCGTTGCAACCGGTCCAGCAACAGCCGACGGTTCGGCAGGCGGGTCAACTGATCGTAGAAGGCCAGATACTCGATCCTGGACTCCGCCGCCTTGCGTTCGGAAATATCCAGGAAGGTTGCGACATAATGGGTCACGACGCCTTCGGCGTTCTTGACGGCGGTGATCGTCAGCCATTCAGGATAAATCTCGCCATTCTTGCGTTTGTTCCAGATTTCACCGCGCCATGAACCGGTGGCGAGGATGCTCTCCCACATCGAACGGTAAAACGCGGCGTCATGCCGCCCCGATTTCAGCATCCCGGGGGTTTCTCCCACCATTTCCGCCGCCGCATAGCCCGTGATCTGCTGGCACGCCTCGTTGATGCGGAGGATGTTTTCATCCGTATCGGTGACGAGAATCCCCTCCTGGGCTTCGAAAGCGGCCGCTGCGATACGAAGTTGCTGCTCGGCACGCTTGCGCTCGGTAATGTCGATAATGACGCCGATGACCGCTGGCTTGCCATTGAACTCCATCCGGCGCCCGTGAACCTCGACCTCGATCCGCTCGCCTCCCTTGCGCAAACCGGTGAAGCTGTAGCGCATTTCCGGAACTTCGCCTGCCATGCGGCGACGGATGTTCTCGGCCACCTTATCCCTGTCTTCCGGCACGACGAACTCGCCGACCGACAGCTTGCCGACGATGGCGCTTGCCGATTCATAGCCGAAGATATCGGCAAACCCCTGGTTGGCATACGCGAAACGCCCATCCTGAATCAGGTAGATACCTGCCAGAGACTGTTCGATGACGCCGCGCAACCAGCCGTCAGTGGAAACGTGCTGCAGCGCCACGTCCGACCGGTAAAGACTGTTGAGATCCTTGGCGATCTGTTTGATCTCGCTGATTTCCGAGAGAGCGACTCGCACAAACGGACCCTGTGTCAGATCGTTCGCATGAATGGCATCGAAACGGACATCGATGATGCTACCGTCGGCCTGTTGCAGGGAAAGCTCGCCACTCTGCACGCCACTTCCCTCGCGTGTCGCTTCGAGAACCCGCTGCCAGTACTCTCGCTCATCCGGGATGATGCAAGACAGAAAGCGCTGGCCAAGCAGAGGATCCGGAGAACTGCCGAACAAACACGAGCCATCGGCATCGATTTCGGTGATCACGCCGCTTGTCGTCATGCTCAGGAAGACGGCTGAAGAAACAGCGCCGCTGCGGGTCAGGCGTTGATTCGCGTCGGACAGCCTCTGCCGCATGTCGTCCAGCGAGCGCTGGTGCCGATCCAGTATGCTTATCCGCTCGGCGACTTCCGCGCGCATCCGATCAAGCGCATGGGTCAAGTCAAATTTGACTTGAGAAGAAAGTTTTTTATCGAAAGATTTCCGAGACATCCTTGTCACCAATGTATTAATTGAATGTCAATTACCAGTCTATTCTGCGGGTAGATGGATGTCATCCCGCATAATAAAAAATCGTCGAAACCATGACAAAAGAAGGCAAACTCCTCCGAATTAAATCGTCCCTTCTGGCCGTTTTACATCTCCTCTTTTCTGTCAGGAAACTAAATCATGTGCTACCACGGAAGTAGTCCTGAAAAACAGCGAGACCCATCATGATCCTGCTCCTGACCGGTATTGTTTTGATTGCATTGGGTATTCTTGCCGGTACCGGGCTCGTGCTGGCGCCCTTTGGCCTGATTCCGCCTCCACCTGGCTTGTCCCTGTGGCTGGCATTTCCGGCATTTGTCATCACGGGTTACGTGCTAGTCATTGTCGGCGCCAACCGCCCCAAAATTCGTAAAGTATTCCTTGGCGCTTCGAGTCTGCTGCTTGTACTCGCGCTGGCCGCCGCTGCGGGGCTGGTTCTCGCAGGTGCTTCGATTGTCCAGCCGGCGACAAGCACGCTTTCGCTCTGGTTCGTGCTGGTGATCGCTGGCATTCACGGCGTGACGGGCGCGGCCTCGTATAACCGCACCACGGATGAAGCATGAAATGCGCATCCTGATCCTCGGCGCGGGCGGGAGGGATTTTCACAACTTCAACGTGGTCTATCGCGACGACCCCGGTGTGGAGGTGGTCGCTTTTACGGCAGCGCAGATTCCCGGCATTGCGGGGCGCAGCTACCCGCCGGAGCTGGCCGGTCCGCGCTATCCCGAAGGCATTCCGATCCACGACGAAAAGGAGCTCGCGGCGCTCTGCCGGCAACATCACATCGACCAGGTGGTCTTCGCCTACAGCGATGTTCCCCACTGCCATGTCATGCACCTTGCCTCGCAGGTGCTGGCATGCGGCGCCGATTTCCTGCTGCTGGGGCCGGAGCGCACGCAACTGAAAGCCGCCGTTCCGGTCATCGCCGTATCCGCGGTGCGGACCGGCTGCGGCAAATCGCAAACCACCCGCTATCTTTCACGGCTGTTGAAAGCAGCCGGCCATCGCGTCGCGGTCATGCGCCACCCCATGCCCTACGGCGATCTGGCCCGTCAGGCCGTGCAGCGTTTCGCCTCCATGGCCGATCTGGATACCGCGGATTGCACGATCGAGGAGCGGGAGGAATACGAGCCGCATCTCGCCGCCAGCAACGTGGTTTTCGCCGGCGTCGATTACGCGCGCATCGTTGCGCTGGCGCAGGAGGAAGCCGACATCATTCTCTGGGACGGGGGCAACAACGATTTTCCGTTCCTGCGCCCCGATCTGCATATCGTGCTGGTCGATCCGCTGCGACCGGGGCACGAGCGCACGCACCATCCCGGCGAGGCCGTGCTGCGCATGGCAGACGTGGTCGTCGTCGCCAAGTGCGATTCCGCGGAGCCGAAAGACGTGGCGCGCGTCGAGACGGCCGCTCGCGCACTCAACCCGGCGGCGCGCATCGTCCGCGCGGCCTCGCCGGTGCAACTGGATACCACCCTCCCCCTGAAAGGCCAGCGCGTGCTGGTAGTCGAAGACGGCCCCACGGTCACGCACGGCGGGATGGCATGGGGCGCAGGTTATGTTGCGGCCACGCGCGCAGGCGCCGAGATTGTCGATCCGCGCGCCCATGCCTCGCCGTTGCTGCAGGCCGCCTACGTACAATACCCGCACTTGGGTGCCGTGTTGCCGGCGCTGGGCTATTCGCGCGAACAGCTCGATGCGCTGCGCCAGACCATTGCCGCGACGCCGGTCGATATCGTGATTTCCGCATCGCCCATCGACCTCGCGGCCCTGCTCCGCCCCGACAAACCCGTCGTGCGCGCCCGCTACGAATTTGCGGAGCTGGAAACGCCGGGGCTGGCCGCACTGGTCACGGATTTTCTGGTTTCAATTCCCCGCTGAGGGTGCCTATGCTGATGTTATGGATTCGGCCAAACGGGGAGACCACGCCATGACATCACTGGAACCTCTCCGCCTGAAGGCGGACGAAGAAGACAAGGACGAGCCGCCCGAGCTGCCTCCGTTCCGGCGCTATGAAAGCCAGGGCGTGGTGCGGCAGATTTCCTTCTACCTGTCGGGGGAAATCGGCGCACCGATCCAGTACACAGAACTCCTCTACACGCTACGGACCGCAAGCAAGAGCGATCTGGTCCTGCTGCACCTGAATACGCCCGGCGGCAATTTCGACACCGGCCTGCAGATCATCAACAACATCGGCGCGAGCGATGCGCACGTTGTCACCATCCTCGAAGCGCGCGCCTATTCGATGGGGGCGATGATCTTCCTGGCCGGGGATGAACTCGTCGTCCACGATACCTGCCAGCTGATGTTCCACAACTACTCTTCCGCGCTGATCGGCAAGGGCAACGAACAGCAGGCGCAGGTGATGGCGATCAGCAGATGGTTCGAAAAGGTCATGCGCCAGGTCTGCAAGCCCTTCCTGACCGACGACGAGGTGGCACGCATCCTGCGCGGCGAGGACATCTGGATGGATTCCGACGACATCCGCCGTCGTCTGGCCCATCTGCAAAAAGGCGAGCCCTCGGTCAAACAGCGGAAAAGCAAAACGCCCAAAACAGCGGAGGAAAAAACGCCTCCCACCCCCGACAAGGCGTGATTTTGCGCCATCCCGTGCTGGTCGCGGTATGATGGCGGCCATTCACGTTTTATCCATGCATCATGTCGAATATCAAACTGATCGTAGGTCTTGGCAACCCCGGCGCGGAATACGCTCAGACCCGCCACAACGCGGGCTTCTGGTTTGTCGATGAGCTTGCCCGCGCGGGCGGGGCCTCATTGCGTCACGAATCGAAATTCCACGGGCTGGTCGCCAAAGTGCGTCTGGAAGGGCGCGAAGTCTGGCTGTTGCAGCCGCAGACCTTCATGAACCGCAGCGGCCTGTCGGTCGTATCGCTGGCGCAGTTCTACCGCATCCTGCCCGATGAAATCCTCGTGGTTCACGATGAACTCGATATTCCGCCTGGCCAGCTCAAGCTCAAGCAAGGCGGCGGCAACGGCGGTCACAACGGGCTGAAAGACACCCAGGCGCACCTGTCCACGCCGAATTTCTGGCGCTTGCGCGTCGGCATCGGCCACCCCGGCAACAAGAACGAGGTGGCGAGCTTCGTGCTCAAACCGGCGCGGCGCGAGGAGCAGGAGCTGATCGACGACGCGCTCAACCGCGCGCATGTCGTACTCCCCAAAATGCTCGCCGGCGACATGGGCGCGGCGATGCAATTGCTGCATACCGATGAAGCGAAAAAGCGCCCCAACAAACCGAAACCGGAATAGACGTCATCCTAAAAACCTCCGTTGACCGCTTTTCCCCATGGAACCACAGATGAATGCTTGGCTTGACCGGTTTTTTACTCTTCACCTTCCGGGTGAGCGCGCTACGCATCCGCAAGCGGCACTGGCGGGACGCATGGCGTCGTTGCTTCTCGTAGCAGGGGATGGCCCTGCGTCCTCGTCGCGCCTAGCCATCCGCCCCGCCAGCACCACTATCGAACACGTCCAACTGAGGTTTTTAGGATCATGCAATCCATCCTGATCGCCAACCCCAAGGGCGGCAGCGGCAAATCGACGCTGGCGACCAATCTGGCCGGTTACTTTGCCTGGGAGGGCGAACAGGTCATGCTCGGAGACATCGACCGGCAGCAGACCTCGCGCCACTGGCTGCGTCTGCGCCCGGAGAATTTCCCGGAAATACAGGGTTGGGAGCTGAAAGACCGCGAACCGGCGCGCCCGCCCAAAGGCACGACCGTGGCCGTACTCGACAGCCCGGCCGGGCTGCATGGCAAGAAGCTTGATGCCGCGCTCAAGGTCGTGCGCCGGGTGCTGGTGCCGGTACGCGCCGGCTTCTTCGACATGTGGGCCAGCGAAGATTTCTTCCGCCAACTGGCCGAAGAAAAATCGGTGCGCAAGGGCGAGGTCAAGATCGCGGTCGTGGGGATGTGCGTCAATCCGCGCACCCGTAGTGCGCAGGAGCTTGAAGCGTTTCTTGCCAACTTTGACTTGCCGGTGCTCTCGCACCTGCGTGAAACCCAGCTTTACGTACAACTGCAACCCAAGGGCCTGACGCTGTTCGACCTGCCGCGTCCGCGTTACGAGCGCGACTATACCGAGTGGCAGCCGATCGTGAACTGGCTGAACCCAGCATGAATCTTCAGGAACAGAACCCTCCCCGCATCCCCGTCAATCTCGTCACCGGTTTCCTCGGCGTGGGCAAGACCACGGCTCTGACAAAGCTTCTGGCCGACAAGCCGGCCGACGAATACTGGGCCATCGTGGTCAACGAATTCGGCGAAGTCGGCATCGACGGCGCCACGCTTTCGACGGCCGGTGACGGCCTGCAGGTGGCCGAAGTGCCGGGCGGTTGCGTCTGCTGCACCACCAGCCCGATGCTGCGCACTGCCCTCAACCGTCTGGTGAAAGAGCGCCGTCCGGACCGCCTGCTGATTGAGCCCTCCGGCTTGGGCCATCCCGCCGGCATCGTCGATCTGCTGCGCGATCCGTTCATGGCCAAGACTTTCGAAGTGCGCGCCGTCATCACGTTGCTCGACCCGCGCCATCTCGACGACCTGCGCTACACCGGCCACGAAACCTGGCGCGACCAGATCCAGCTCGCCGATGTCTTGATCCTCAACAAGTGCGATCTGGCCGACGCGGCCCAGATCGAACGCGCGCAGGCGATGAGCGCGGCACTGTTTCCGCCCAAGCTCGCGGTGCAGACTTCGGTCAACGGCGAATTCGATCCGGCGCTGCTCGATCTGGAGCTGCACCCCGAACGCTGGCCGGAGCCGGGCGCTCCGCATGCGCACAGCACCAACGCGCCACGCCTTGCCCGGCGCAAGACCAAACCGGAGAACGCCGCCGAACCGGAAAGCTGGCCGGTACGCAAACAGCAATCGAGTCTCGGCAGCCACAGTTGCGGCTGGATCTTTGCGCCGGAAACACTGTTCGACAGCGCGGCAATGGCCAATCTCTTCGAATCACTCAGTCAGGCCGAAAAACTCGGGCTGGACGGGCTCACCCGCGCCAAGGCCGTCGTTCACACCGAGCGCGACTGGTACCGCTTCGACTGGGTGGACGGCATGCCGGGCGTGATGCCGGCGGCGTGGCGGCGCGACAGCCGGCTGGAATTGATCGTGCAAGCCCCCGCGGCCCCCGACTGGTCGGCCGTCGAGCAGCTCGTTTTGGCCGCCCGCATCGGCGCTGCCTAGCCAATCTGGTATCCTGTCCAGTTATCCGCACAGCAACAGCACTCATTACCCATGTCCCTTTTCACCTCCCTGCGCTTTCTCACCACCGTCAACGACCTGCGGCAACTGCCGCAGGAAGGGATCGAGGTCGCTTTTGCCGGCCGCTCCAACGCCGGCAAGTCCAGCGCCATCAACACGCTGGCCAACCATACGCGGCTGGCTTTCGTCTCCAAGACGCCGGGGCGCACCCAGCACATCAACTATTTCGATTTCGGCAACGAGCGCCGCTTGGTCGACCTGCCCGGCTACGGCTATGCCGAAGTGCCTGCCGCGGTGCGCGCGCACTGGGAAAAGCTGCTCAGTTACTACCTGATGACCCGCACAAACCTGATCGGCCTGGTGCTGATCATGGATGCCCGCCGGCCGCTGACCGAACTGGACCGGCGCATGATCGACTGGTTCCGCCCGACCGGCAAGCCGATCCATTGCCTGCTGACCAAGGCCGACAAGCTCACCCATCAGGAACAGATCAAGACCCTGCGCGCGGTCGAAACCGAGTTCGCCGAAGATTCGATGATCACGGTGCAGCTCTTTTCCAGCCTGAAAAAGAAAGGGGTGGAAAAAGTGGAAGAAATCGTCGGCGGCTGGTTCGATGCCGTCAGCTACGAAATGGAAGAAGAACCGCAGATGGATAGTGAAAAATAGTTTCTTGATTTTTTCGGTTTGCCACCTACTATCAGTTCAGGCGCCACCCCGCGCCTCCCGCTTCTCCTCCCTGAGCGGGGTTCCGGCTGGTCCGGAACGTCTATGGCCCCGGTCTATCTCCCTTTTGGACCGGGGTTTCTTTTTGCCTGCAAATTCCGATAGATGCTCCTTTCGTTGCGCAGACACCTTGTTATTTTTTGCGACCACCCGTTATCATGCGTAGTGGTTTGCGCACATCGTTGCGTGTGTTTCATGTCAGGTTCGGTTGGCATTGGATTCACCCCCAATGCGCGATAACGGAACCGTAACCCGCTGTATGCTATCTTGCCGGGCGGAAGCCGTTTGCAGGCAGGAAACCAGTCACACAAAGGAGTGGATCGATGTCCGATATTGCCGGTGTGAAAGTGATGGTGATCGACGACAGCAACACCATCCGCCGTAGCGCCGAGATATTTCTCGGCCAGGCAGGATGCGAAGTCATCCTTGCCGAAGACGGCTTCGATGCACTGGCCAAGATTGCCGACCACCACCCCGATCTGATCTTTGTCGACGTGATGATGCCGCGTCTTGACGGCTACCAGACCTGCGCCCTGATCAAGAAGAATCCCCGTTTCAAATCCACTCCCGTTGTCATGCTGTCGTCGAAGGATGGCTTGTTCGACCGTGCGCGTGGACGCATGGTCGGGTCGGACGAATATCTGACCAAACCATTCACCAAGGACAGCCTGCTCGCGGCCGTCAGCGCCCATACGCGCGGGGCCTGAGTGGAGCCACTCAAAAACCATCGGAGTTGAACATGTCCATTAAAAAAATCCTGATCGTTGACGATTCCCCGACAGAACGCCATTTTTTGGGCGAATTGCTCACCAAGAACGGCTTTCAGGTACAAACCCTCGAATCGGGCGAAGAAGCTGTCGCCCGTACAGCGGAAATCATGCCGGATCTCATTCTCATGGATGTCGTCATGCCCGGCATGAACGGCTTTCAGGCTACGCGCGCCATCAGCAAGGAAGAGGTCACCAAGCACATTCCGATCATCATGTGCACCTCCAAGAATCAGGCTACCGACATTGTCTGGGCCAAGCGCCAGGGGGCGGTTGAATATGTCGTCAAACCGGTAGACCCCCAGGAACTGCTGGCCAAGATCGCGGCTCTGTAAAAGTCCTGTCAACCACGGAGGCGTCATGGCCAAGCGGTTCAATTTGCGCGAATACCAGGAAAACATGCTGGTGCGCCTGCAGGAAGCCACGGCAACGGCCCAAGCCGATGCCCGCTTGGGAGTGGAAATTGGTGGACGCCAATGGCTCGTCAAACTGGCGGATGTCGCCGAAGTTCTGCCTGTGCCGAACATTGCCGAAGTCCCTTTGGCACGCCCGTGGCTCAAGGGGGTTGCCAACGTACGCGGTAACCTGATGAGCGTGATCGATCTGCAGGCCTTCTTCAACGAAGGCTCGCAGGCACTCTCGCAATTGTCGCGCATTTTGCTGATTCAGCCGCGTCACTTGCCCCATGCCTCAATTTTGGTGGGGCGAATGCTCGGGATCAGGCATTCCGACGCAATGACCGTCACCCCTCTGCCAGCAGACGTCCCGGCCTGGATTACGTCAACATACAAGGATGACAAGGGGCAGGTCTGGCAGGAACTGGATATCGAACACTTGGTCAACGACCCCGCTTTTCTGCAAACGGGGATTATCGCCTGATCCAGGAAACAATAATCGTGCGAAGCAACCCGCACGCACGAGGCAAGAGCGCAGTCTACCAATTACAACATTATCGAGCGCCGCAAGGTCGCCGGAGGAGTCTTGAGCATGGCTGGTCTGAACACGATCATTGATATGTTCTCGCGCAAGGGGGGAAGCAAAACCGTCAATCCACTCAACACGAGCTGGATCATGGAAAAGATGGAAATTTCCGGCGGGGACGAAAAAGCACTCAAGCCGCTTCCCGTGATCGGCAACCTGCCGGCCCGGATGCAAATGGCCGTCCTGCAGCTTGGTACCCTGGTCGCTGCGCTGTTGTTCCTGGCCACAGTTCTGCTGGCCTTCCAGGCTTCCAGTCAGACCGCTGCCAACCGCATCATGGCCAAGGATCTGGAAATGCTGTCCCTGCGCCTGCCTCAAAGCATGGCCAAGGCGACAGGAGGCAGCACGGAAGGGTTCGAAGCGCTCGAAAGCGCTTTCGGCCGCTTCGGCTCGAACCTGGAAACGCTGGAAAATCGCTCGGGATTCCTGACCGGCAAGCCGGACGAACTGGGCGAAATCCACAAGACCTGGAGCGACTCTTTCACGCCTGGCCAGAACAAACCGTCCGTGGCAACCATTCTCGCGCAAAGAGAAGTGCTGGTTGCCATGGGAATGCAGATCACCCAGATCAACGCCGGTGACGCCGCTTTCGGCGCACTGGTCAAGGAAGTCGCGGGGCGCAACCCGGCTGCCGCCCAGTTGCCACAGATCGGCGCACTGATGGTCCGCCATGCGAACGATGCGCTGTCTTTCGACACGGCCAAACCGGGATGGACCGCGCCGCTTGTTGCAAGCATCGATCTCTTTGACAAGACCGCTGCCAACCTGAACGGAGGGGACAAGGCCCGACTGACCGAAGCGTTCAAGCCGTACGCCCAGCTCAAGGACATCGTGGTCCGCAACACCGCAGCGCTGGAAAGCGTGCGTCTGACCAGCATCGCCATCACCCGCGATTCGGAAACCCTGCTCGAAAAATCATCCAGACTGGCAGCCGGCTATGGCGAAGGCATCATCTCGTATGTATTCCTGGTCTTGAGCGTGATAGAAGCCGTAGCCCTCCTGGGCTTCCTCTACCTCCTGGTCCGCGTTTTCAATCAGGAAGCCGTTCGCCGCCGCATGCAGTCCGAAGCAGAAAACCGCCGCAACCAGGATGCCATTTTGCGCCTGCTGAACGACATGGCCGACCTCGCAGACGGTGACCTGACCGTGCGCGCCGCCGTGACCGAAGACCTGACCGGCGCCATTGCCGACTCCATCAACTTCACGATCGATGAGTTGCGCTCCCTGATTACCGAGATCAACCGTGCCACCGAGCAGGTAACGCGCGCTACCGGTCAAGCGCACCAGATTTCCAGCGATCTCTACACCGCTGCAGAACGCCAGTCGCACGAGATCGTGGAAACCAACCAGGCCGTCAGCCAGATCGTGCGCTCGATCCAGGGCGTGACCACATCGGCAACCGAATCGTCCAAGGTGGCCCATGCCTCGCTGTCCGCTGCCGAACAGGGCGCCGAGGCGGTGAACAACCAGATCAAGGGCATGAACGAAATCCGCGAACAGATTCAGGAAACCGCCAAGCGAATCAAGCGGCTGGGCGAATCCTCGCAGGAGATCGGCGAAATCGTGGAACTGATCTCGGACATTACCGAACAGACCAACGTGCTGGCACTGAACGCCGCCATCCAGGCAGCAGCCGCAGGCGAAGCCGGCCGCGGCTTCTCGGTCGTGGCCGAAGAAGTGCAGCGGCTTGCAGAACGCTCCGCCGAGGCAACGAAGCAGATCGGCGCAATCGTGAAAACCATTCAGGCCGACACCCACGATGCCGTGGCGGCCATGGAACTTTCCACGCAAGGCGTGGTGGAAGGCGCGAAGCTATCCGACGCGGCCGGTTCCGCACTGGCCGAGATCGGTCGCGTTTCCCGCGAACTGGCACGCCTGATTGAATCGATTGCCCATGAAACCGAAGACCAGACCCAGCTCGCTGCCCGAGTGAACGCCGCTATGCGCGACATTCTGGCCGTTACCGAGCAAACCACGACCGGCACCAAGCAAACGGCCGAAGTGGTGGCACAGATGACGGCACTGGCCTCCGAACTGAAGAGTTCGGTTGCCGGCTTCAAGCTTGCGTAACTATTCCAGGCAACGGGTATCCGCATGAGTCTGCATACCGAATTCGACAAAGGTTCCCTGATCTGGGTGAAGAGCGAGATCGAGGAAACCTTCTCTCGCGCCGAAGAAGCGCTGCAACGCTACGCAACCTCGGGCGAAGACACCGCGCTGAAGCATGCGCAAACCCACTTGCACCAGGCCTGCGGCGCGCTGACGCTCGTGGACCTGCCCGGTGTTGCGCGTTTCTGCGAAGGAATCGAACAAGCCATCTTCGCCATCTCCAGAGGCATCGTGGACCGGGCGCAGATACCCGCCCTGATCCGTGGGATCGAAGCGGCCCGCGGCTTCCTGGAACGGCTGATGGCAGGCATGGCCAACCAGCCCTTGCTCCTGCTGCCGGCCTTTCGCGAAATCGCCGGACTTCAAGGAAGCTCGCCCTCCGGAGCGGAACTGTTCTTTCCTCAATTGCAACTCGACCTTCCGCCCGGCTTGCCGCGAAAGACCCTTCCCGCTGGAGAATTCGACGCTTTCGTTCGTCGTCAACGCGGTCTTTTCGAAGGAGGCTTGCTGCGCTGGCTGCAAGGCCAGCCCGGTGCTACGCAGATCATGGCTGCCAGCCTCTCGGAAGTGGCAACCCACCAGCCCGTCACCATGGTCAGGGTATTCTGGTGGACCGCCGCAGCACTGATTCTCGGGCTCGCCAGCAACCGCGCGCAGCTGGACCTGGACTCCCGCCAGCTGCTGTTGCGCATCAACCTGCAGATGCGTCGTCTGGCCGATGGCTCGGGCAAAGTGGCGGAACGCCTGTTCCGCGACATGCTCTACGTGCTGGCGCAGCTCGATTGCGACAGCAATCTGGTCAAACGCTTGCAGCAAGCCTTCGAACTGGCTTCGCTCTTCCCCTCGCCCGAAGCCCTTGCTGCGGGCGTTGAACAGGATGGCCTGCATCTCGCGCGCAACCTGCTCGACGATGTGCGCCTACTCAAGGACAACTGGTCACGTATCGCCTCTGGTCAGGCAGACCGGCTCGGCCAATTCGGGGAGCACCTCTCGACCCTGATCGGCAAGGCTGCGCCATTGTCTTCGCCCGCGCTGCAAAAACTGCTTGGCGGGTTGGAACAGGCACTGGCAAACCTCGGCGGCAACGCTCCGAGCGAAGCCGAGGCGCTTGAGTTCGCCACTGCCCTGCTGCTGATCGACAACGCGCTCGCAGTCTACCCCGATCTGCCTGCCGATTATGCGGCCCAGGTCGATGTCATGTTGCAAAGACTGGCCACCCCCGGTGCCGAACTGAATCTGCCGCAGCTCGACAACATCAGTCGCGAAGCTCAGGAACGCTTGCTCACCACCCAGCTCGCACAGGAAATCCGCGCCAACTTGCGCGTGGTGGAAGATATCCTCGACGGGTTCTTCCGGTCCCCGTCCGCATGCGACATCCTGAACGGGCTCGCCACTCCGCTGCGTCAGGTCCAGGGCGCGCTCCTGATGATGGAGCGCCCGTTGGCAGTGGAAGTCCTGAGAGAATGTCAGAAGCGTGCCGATGCCTATCTGAATGGCGCGGAACCGATCCAGAGCGAACTGGAAGATCTGGCCGAAGCGCTGTCCATCGTCGGCTTCTACATCGACGACCTTGAGCAAGGCCGCGAAAAGAATGAGACGCTGCAGCCGGCTCTTTTCCGGCTCCGCGGCACCCAAGAGAAACCGGAAGAAAAAATCGAGGTTGCGCAGATACTGGAAGCCGAACCGGAGCCAGCCTTTCCGGGTAAAGAAACGCCGGTCGAGCCGCCCCTCATCGTCGAAACGACGGAAACCCGTCCCTTGCCGACTTCCGAAGCGGCCATCGACGCTGAACTGCTTGAAGTCTATCTCGAAGAAGCCATCGAAGTACTGGCCACGATCGCAGAGCAACTGGAAGCCTGCCGCGCCGATGCCTTCGATCGCGAAGCATTGACCGTCATCCGCCGCAGTTTCCACACGCTGAAAGGCAGCGGCCGCATGGTCGGCCTGTTCAACCTCGGCGACATCGCCTGGTCGGTCGAACAGGTCATGAACAAACTGCTGCAGGCGGAAAAGCCCGCGTCCGCTGTGCTGCTGGAACTTGTCGAGGATGCGCACGGCGCTTTCTCGGCATGGGTCGAAGAACTCAAGCTCTACGGCCAGGCCAACGCCGAAACGAGCGACATCCCTTCGCGCTCCCAAGCGCTGCGGGATGCGATGGATGCCGAAACGGAGATTCCGTCTGCAGCAGAAACTGCTCTGCAGCCCGAACTGCAGCCTGAAGTCGCCCCGGCAGCCGACGAACTCGTCATTGGCGATGTCACCGTCTCTGCAACGCTGTTCGCCATTTTCCAGGAAGAAGCAGAACGCCATCTCGGCACCATCAAGCACGGCATTACCCTGCTCGCCGAACAAGGCGTCGTGGACCCCGGCTTCATCCTTGCGGCTCATACCCTGGGCGGAATCGTCTCCACCACGGGCTTTCGCCAACAGGGCGAACTGGCCTATGCGCTCGAACATGCCCTGCAGCAACTCGGCGCCGATGCCGCCGCGCAACGCCCCTTGCTGGAAGAGGCCGTCATCACGCTGGACAGCATGCTGGCCTGCATCCTTGCCTGCGAACCACCGGCAACGGCACCGGAGCTGGTTGAAAAACTGGAATCCCTGCAAGCCGAAATTCCGGTTCTGGACCTCGTCGAAGAAGAACCGCAAACGGACTTGCCCCCGAGCGAGCCCGAAGCGTTCGAATTGCCGACTCTGACCGAACCGGTCGAACAGGAAGAAGCGGCTCCTGCCGGCGAACAGGCCGCGACTGCGCCTCTGGAACAGCCATCGCCTCCCGCCGATGAAGAGGAATCCATCCTCTCGATTTATTTCGGCGAAGAAGAGGAAGCCGAGCTCGAAGCCGAAGAAGGCGACGAGGAAACTGCCCGCGTGCTGGATCAGCTTCTCCAGGGCATTTACGAGCAGGAAGAAAATCCGCCTTTAGCCCCCCAAACCGAAGCCACTGCACCGGAAGTTGCACCGGAAGTTGCACCGGAAGTTGCACCGGAAGTTGCACCGGAAGTTGCACCGGAAGTTGCACCGGAAGTTGCACCGGAAGTTGCACCGGAAGTTGCACCGGAAGTTGCACCGGAAGCGGCACCGATCTCGGAGACGGAGGTCTTGGCGGAAGAGCGGGTTCCCGAACCATTCGCCGCAGAGACATGCCACGAAGCCCTTGAGGCTTTTACCGGAGAATTCGCGTCTCGCGAAGAAGAACCCGCCCCCCTTTCTGCGGAAACTCTCCTCACCCCGGAAACCGGCGCCGTTGCCGCATTCACGCCTGAAATACAGGAAACGGAACCCGGACTGGAAGCACTGCAAGAACAACCGGCTGGTGAACTCGAAACCATGCTGTCCATGGCACCGGAAATCGAGATTCAGAGCACGCAAACGCGGCGAGCAGAAATCGAAGCAAGCTTCAGCGACGACATCGACGAACAACTGCTGCCGATCTTCATCGAAGAAGCCGACGAACTCATGCCGGCCATCAGCGCGCAATTGCACGCGTTGTCGCACGGTGGCGGCAACGATGACCTGAACAAACTGCGGCGCACCCTCCACACGCTGAAAGGCAGCGCACGCATGTCCGGCGCGATGCGACTGGGTGAAGCTGCGCACCGCATGGAAACCTTGCTGGAAGGCGTGACGCAGGTCAACGACGTGCATCTTGCCCAGCTCGACAACGACTACGAACTGCTTCAGCAACTGCTCGACGAAACCAGCGGCCGCGCCCTTCCCGCGCAGCCGGAGGAACAGCAGGCAGCAGAAGCCGCACCGGGGCAGGTAGCGCAACTGCAGCGCGGCCTGTTGCTGGGTGAAACCGAAGGCCGCACCACGATCCGCATCAAGGCCGAACTGGTCGATCAACTGGTCAACCAGGCTGGCGAAGTCGCTATCGCGCGTTCCCGTATCGAGGCTGAAATGCTCTCGCTCAAGGGGTCGCTCACCGATCTCACGGAAAACGTGGTCCGTTTGCGCAACCAGTTGCGGGAAATCGAAATCCAGGCCGAATCGCAAATGCAGGCCCGCGTTCGCGAACTGCAAGCCCAGGACAGCGAATTCGACCCGCTCGAATTCGACCGTTTCTCGCGGCTGCAGGAGCTGACGCGCTTCCTCGCCGAAAGCGTCAACGACGTCAGCAACGTACAGCAAAGCCTGTTGAAGAATTTCGACGAATCGAGCGCAGCGCTTACCGCGCAGTCACGCATGACGCGCGACCTGCAGCAAAGCCTGATGCGGGTACGTCTCGTCCCGTTCAACAGCCTGTCCGAACGCCTTTACCGGCTGGCACGCACCACTGGCAAGGAAGTTGGCAAGAAGGTCAATCTGGAAATCCGCGGCGGCTCGGTAGACATCGACCGCGGTGTGCTGGAAAAGATGATTTCGCCCTTCGAGCACATGCTGCGCAATGCCATCGACCACGGGCTTGAAAATACGGAAGACCGTACCGCCTCCGGCAAACCGGAATTCGGCGAAATCCTGATCGAGGCCCGACAGGAAGGCAACGAACTGGTTCTGCTGCTCAAGGACGACGGCCGCGGCCTGGACCTCGAAGCCATCCGCGCCAAGGGTATCGAAAAAGGTCTGGTCAAACCCGACCAATCGCTCTCCGAGCACGATATCACCATGCTGATCTTCGAACCGGGCTTCTCCACGGCCGGAAATATCACGCAGCTCTCCGGCCGCGGTATCGGCATGGACGTGGTCCGTAACGAAATCAGCAACCTCGGTGGCCGCATCGACCTCACCAGCAAGCAGGGCGAAGGCACCACCTTCATCGTGCGCCTGCCGCTCACGCTGGCGGTCACGCAGGTACTGCTGATCCGCGCGGGTACGCGCACGATTGCGATCCCGTCGACACTCGTCGAACAGGTGCAGGAACTGAAACGCGAAGCGCTGGCCTCGCTGTACGCCAAGCACGAACAAGAATGGTTGGGGCAGCGTTATCCGTTTGCCTACCTGCCCCGGCTGCTCGGCGATTTGTACCACCAGCCGGAACCCCGACGCCATTCTACGGTTCTGCTGCTGCGCTCAGGCGCAGACCGCGTAGCACTGCACATCGACGAACTCATCAAGAACCAGGAAGTCGTGGTCAAGCCCATCGGACCGCAGCTTTCGCGAGTTCCCGGCGTTGTCGGCGGAACCGTGCTGGGCTCCGGCGAGATTGTCCTGATCATGAACCCCCTGTTCCTGCTGCCGTTCGCAGAACAGATCGCAGCGGCAGTCGAGCCGGCAACGCAAACCCTGGCAACTGCAACACAACAGGAAGAAACGCTGCAGACCGCACCTGTGGTCATGGTGGTCGACGATTCGCTGACCGTGCGCAAGATCACCGGCCGTCTACTGACGCGCGAGGGATTCCATGTGGTGACGGCAAAGGATGGGGTCGACGCCCTGCAACAACTGCAGGACATCAGACCCGCCGTGATGCTGGTCGATATCGAAATGCCGCGCATGGATGGCTTCGAACTCACGCGCAACGTCCGCGCTGCGCCGGAAACGCGAAATATCCCGATTGTCATGATTACCTCGCGTACTGCAGACAAGCACCGCAAGATCGCCTTCGATCTGGGTGTAGACGTCTTCCTTGGCAAGCCTTACCAGGAAGATGAGCTGCTGGAACACGTGCGACGGCTGTCAGAACGGTAAAACAAGCACAGCAGACGCCCCGCCAAGCGCGGGGCGTTTTCTTACAGGATGCATCGCAACACTGTATAATCCTGCCTCCTTCAGGTGCCGGCAGTTTTTACTGCCGGTTAAACGGGAACTCAGGTGCGAGACCTGGGCTGCCCCCGCAACGGTAAATCGCGCAGAAAGCCCTCAACAAGCCACTGTCCAGCAGGATGGGAAGGCGGGAGCTGGAGCGATGAGCCCGGATACCGGCCTGAAAGGAACAGGTGTGCCGGGTGCGGGGAGCGACCGGATGGCTGTCAGCATTCATCATCGACCGGCTGGCAACTCTCCAACCCCATTCTCCGGCGCGTAAATCATCGCGCCTGCGTGGGGCGGGCGCACACCGGAGTCTTTCATGCTTTCCCGCTATTCCCTCCTGCCGCTGGCATTGGCCGCAGCATTCCCGACCTTGGCTGCCGATCTTCCGCTCTACGAGGGCGAAACCACTGTAGTCACCGCTACGCGCTTTGCGCGTGACCCGAGCCAGCTCGCCAGCGATGTCACCGTCATTACCGCTGAAGACATCGCCAAAAGCTCGGCAACTGACCTGCCCTCCCTGCTCGCCAGGCAGCCTGGCATTGCAATGACTCAAAGTGGTGGGATTGGTCAAACAAGCAGTTTATTTCTGCGTGGCACCAATTCCAACCACACACAGCTGCTGATCGATGGTCAGCGCATCAATGCTGCAACCACCGGTACAGCGACATGGCAATTGATTCCGCTTGAATTGATTGACCGTATCGAAATTGTGCGCGGCGGTGCATCAGGCGCCTACGGTGCGGATGCGATTGGCGGCGTAGTACAAATCTTTACCAAGCGCGGAGGGGGCAAACCACGTGCTACTGCCAGTGTGGAATATGGTTCTTATGGGCACACAGCCACATCTGCAGGCATCGGAGGAAGCGCTGGTAATTTGCGTTACAACTTCACAGCTCGCGCCAGCGAAGATAGCGGCATCAGCGCTACGACACCCAAAAATTCACAATTCGAGGCCGATCGAGACGGTTATCGTAACGCGGGGTTTAGCGGGAATTTAGCATATTTCATCAATGAAAATCATGAAATAGGAACTCAGCTGCTCTACAGCAACGGAAGAACTGAATATGACGGAGGCGGTTCTTTCCCTGTGGCTCAGAATCGTCTACTGAACTACAACATTTACTCTCGTAATATTTTTCTGCCCAACTGGGAAAGCACTGTACGTCTAGGCGAATCACGAGATAGCTACAAAGACTATTGGGGAATAAACGAAACCCGCCAACAACAAGTCAGCTGGAGCAACCGTTTCAATTCCCGCGCAGGCAACTGGTTATTGGGAGCAGAAACAATTGAAGACTCCTTGCGCAGTTCATCTCAATACACACTAACCTCAAGACGCACCAATGCCATATTTGGAGGTTGGTCACGAACCTTTGGTATTCATAGCCTGCAGGCCAATGTGCGCCACGACAACAACAGTCAATTTGGCGGCGTGAATAGCGGCAATCTTGGCTACAGCGTGGAATTAA
This sequence comes from Formivibrio citricus, assembly GCF_900115065.1. Lineage (GTDB taxonomy): Bacteria > Pseudomonadota > Gammaproteobacteria > Burkholderiales > Chitinibacteraceae > Formivibrio > Formivibrio citricus. The sequence goes on from NZ_FOVE01000004.1 coordinate 179,851, forward strand.
TCAAGAGTATACATGCGTATACCAACATCGGGAGGGCATTCCATATACCAACATTTTGGGATGCAAATCTCCCCCCGGGCTGGGGATCTGATCCCAACCTAAAACCCGAGAAAGCGGCAACACGAGAAATTGGTCTGAAAGCCCGCTTGGATAATTGGAAAATCAATACTTCAATTTTTGATACGCGTATTTCTGATTTAATTGTTTACAACACAAACACATGGATGACTGAAAACATCCCTGAAGCGAAAATAAAAGGAATAACGCTTGCGTTCGCAGGGGAAATTAATAACGTGGATATATCTGGCAACATTACTTGGCAAGATCCACGCAACGTTAATAGCGACAAATTATTGCCACGGCGGTCCAGAGTATTGGGAAATGCCAAAGCAGGGTACCGTCTCGGAGATTGGCGGTTCTTTGCAGAACTCGAAGGTCAGGGAGCACGATTTGATGCCGCAGATAATGCGGCAACGGGGAGAATGCATGGTTATGTGCTAACCCACTTGGGGGTGGATTACCAAGTAGCCAAAGATTGGAGAGCCAACCTGCGGGTAAATAACGCTCTTGATCAGAGCTATGAGCTGGCAAAAAATTACTCCACAATGAGACGCAACGCGCTCATCAAGCTGACCTGGAACGGCAATCTGTAATCACCACCTAGGAGCCGTAACGGAGACACCGCGACGGCTCTAAGTTCCTGCTCACAATCTATCGCGAGAAGCCGTCAGCGGGGTGAAGCACAGCGCAGGAACCGAAGTTTATGCAGATAAAATAAGGATTCCGGGCAGCACATGAGCTCCGATCACGGTTTCGCAGCCAGATTGTGAACGGGTTCCGAGAGCTGGCTTGCCATTCTTGCCGGTTCCGTCTGCCGCTTTGAGCTGCTCACATATGAGTTACTGGAAAATCCCGGATCAATAATGTCCAACCGGCTACGCGCACTGCTCACCTCTTTTTCCCCGGCCGAATCCGCAGCCCTGCTGCGCGCGCTCTCCGACCTCGAATCCGGATCGCCGCGTCAGTGGCTGCTGCTGGAAATCGCCGCCACGCTCGGACCGGCGCAGCCCAGCCGGCGCATACAGGTACTGGCGTGGATTGCGGACAAAGTCGGCATTGCGCCGCTGTTACCCGTTCTCGATTATCTGCATCTTCCCGGCATCGGGCTTTACCGTCATCCCGCCACGATCTTGGGACGCTGTGCGCGGCAGGCGCTCGACGATGCGGCGTTGCTGCTGGTGGCTTTTTCTGCGCTGCTGGCGGGTTTCGACCGTTTGCCGGCCAGCCGGCAGTTTGTTGCCTGCTTGCTGTTGTTGCTGGGCGGTGCAATCAAATACTGGCGGGTACGCAAGCAACACCCCGACGACGCCGACACGCCGCCCATTGAAGAAACGCTACCCGGTGCCGAAGCGGCGCTGGGATTGCAAGGCTTGTTGCTGGCGCGGGGCAATTCACCGGCGGAGTCATTGCAACTTTTGGCCGAGCTGCGTACGGTGCCGGACAAGGCGCTGCCACGACTGACCACAGCCCTGCCGGAGCTCTTGCCGCCCCCGCCTGTCCGCCGTGAATACACGCGGGCCGCACTTGCATGCTGGGTTCTGGCGATTCTGCCCGCGCTGTGGCTGAACGGCTGGCAGTGGGGCTGGATTCTGACCGTCCTCTGGGTGGCCGGGCTGGCCTGGATTGCGCACCGGCGCAAGACCTTCGTGGCGCTGACCATTGGGCTGGCGCTGTTCAGTTTCGGCTTCGCGCGGATCGCGCATCTAATCTAGAAAACCTTTTCACCACAGAGTCACGGAGTTTGGGGGAAAACCCAAAGAATGCCCCCGTTTTCTCTTGGCCATGCTGAATTCGACCTTGGCCGCAATGATGTCGGGGGTTCACCCAAACTCTGTGGCGCTGTGGTGAAACAAGTTTTTGAAGGATAATCAACCATCTTTCTATTCACCGAGTTCCGCCATGCGCCCCTCCAACCGCCGCCCCGACGAACTGCGCCCCGTGCGTATCACCCGCCATTACACCTGCCACGCCGAAGGCTCGGTGCTGGTTGAATTCGGCAACACCAAGGTCATCTGCACCGCGACGGTTGAGGAATCCGTTCCGCCTTTCCTGCGCGGCAAGGGCCAAGGCTGGGTGACGGCGGAATACGGCATGCTGCCGCGCTCGACTCACAGCCGCATGCGGCGCGAAGCGGCCAGCGGCAAGCAGGGCGGGCGCACACTGGAAATTCAGCGCCTGATCGGTCGCAGTCTGCGCGCCGTGGTCGATCTGCAGAAGCTCGGCGAGCGCCAGATTGTGATCGATTGCGACGTGATCCAGGCCGACGGCGGCACGCGCACGGCAAGCATCACCGGCGCGTTTGTGGCGCTCACCGATGCCATCAACGGCCTGATTGCCGCCGGAAAACTTACCGAATCGCCGATCAAGGAGGCCGTCGCCGCTATCTCGGTCGGTGTGTTCGAGGGAACGCCGGTACTGGATCTGGATTACCCGGAAGATTCGGCCTGCGAAACCGACATGAACGTGGTCATGGCCGAGAGCGGGCATTTCATCGAAATCCAGGGTACCGCCGAGGGCGTGCCGTTCAGCCGCGCCGAGATGAATGCGTTGCTTGATCTGGCAGAGAAAGGCATCCGGGAACTGCTTGCCCTGCAGCAGCAGGCACTGGCAGGATGACCCAGCAAAGCAATAGCGCCGTTACGGACGAAAGCTCGGCCGTAACGTGCGCCACCTGCAAAGCCTGCTGCTGCAAGCTGGAAGTCATGCTCATGGGCGATGACGACGTGCCTGAAGAATTTACCGTGCAAGATCAGTGGGGCGGCTGGGTCATGCTGCGCCTTGAAGACCGCTGGTGCGCAGCACTGGATCGCAAAACCATGCTCTGCACCATCTATGAACGCCGCCCCTTTATCTGCCGTGAATACCAGGCCGGCGACAGCGACTGCCTGGATGAGCGGAAACAGCTCTCCCTGCCCGTACCCGCCGACATGGTGCCAGATTGATGTCGCCACATGGCCCAAGCTGTAGGCCATTCATCTTCCGTGCCGGTGCCGGTCACTGTTTGCGGTTACTATCCGGCCTTGCCCACCTCATTAAAGAATCCCAGCCCGAATGCAAAGCGAAGTTCAAGAAAAGACCAGGTACGCCGTTGTCGCGGCGGTACAACTCCCCAACGTAAGCGACATCGAGTTTGAATCGTCGCTGACCGAGCTGCGCGAACTGGCAAAAACACTGGGGTTCCAGGTGGTGCACACGTTCACGCAGAAGCGCACCAGTTTCGAAACCACGGGCTATCTGGGGATCGGCAAGCGGCAGGAAATCAGCCGTTTCGTCAAGAATGAGCCGGCCTCGGACGAAATGCCACCCGCTGCGCTGTATGCGGGCAAGATCGACGCGCTTCTGGTTGACCACGAGATTTCGCCCTCGCAGGCGCGCAATCTCGAACTGGATGTGGGTTGTGAGGTCATGGATCGCACCATGGTCATTCTGGAAATTTTCCATCGCAACGCCCGCTCCCGTGCTGCGCGCACCCAGGTGGAAATCGCACGCCTGGGCTATATGGCCCCGCGCCTGCGCGAAGCGGCCAAACTCGCCGGGCAGCAAGGCCGGCAACGCAGCAGCGTCGGCGGCCGGGGCGTCGGCGAATCGCTCACCGAAATCGACCGCCGCAAGATTCGTGACCGCATCGCCGAATTGCAAAAGGAAATCGTAGCAATGGAGGCCGAGCGCAAAATACAGCGTTCGCGGCGCCAGGAACGCCAGGGGCTGGCTGGCGTAGCGCTGGTCGGCTACACCAACGCGGGCAAATCCACCTTGATGCGGGCGCTCACCGGCAGCGAGGTGCTGGTTGCCAACAAGCTCTTCGCCACGCTCGACACCACCGTGCGCGCCCTCCATCCGGAGAGCGTGCCGCGCGTGCTGGTCAGCGACACAGTCGGCTTTATCAAGAACTTGCCCCACGGCCTGGTGGCCTCGTTCAAATCCACGCTCGACGAAGCGCTGGATGCCGAGCTGCTGCTGCACGTCATCGACGCCAGCGACCCCGGCTTTGAGCGCCAGCTTGAAGTCACAGATACCGTGCTGGAAGAGATCGAAGCGCAGAACGTACCGCGCCTGCGCGTCTTCAACAAGATTGACCATGTCGGCGACGAAACCGCACAAGCGCAATGCGAAGCCACCCTGCGCACCCGCTACCCGGGCTGCATCGTGATGAGCGCACGCCGCCCGGATGAGGTTGCCAGCCTGCACAAGGCCATCGTCGCGTTTTTCCAGCAGGATCTGGTCGAAACCGAACTGTTCCTGCCCTGGTCGGCACAGCAATGGCGCGGAAAAATCTACGGCAACTGCGAGGTGCTCGAAGAGCGCTCGGACGACGAAGGCACGTTCTTCCGCATCCGCGGCGAACCCGGCACCGTGAAGGACCTGAGCGAACAATTCGGGCAGACATACGGCGGTCAGGACGTTTGCTTTGACCCATCGTGCGCGGACTACGCCACGACGGAGTGAATACGGCAAATGCCGAACATAAAGAATTGGCCTCAGAACAGGTTCTCACTGACTACGAGGCCTTGTTTGACCACCACCGGAATCAGATAGGACAATGATCGAACGGTTCATTGAAACACTTGGGAATCCCCCACAAGAACGCCGTTCGTTCATCCAGTAAAAGCTCCAGAAACACGTCACAAAACACGGAAACACACCCCTTGAACGCCGCAGAAACCAAGCCCATCGCCCCCTCCCGCCGCTTCACCATCGCGCCGATGCTCGACTGGACGGACCGTTTCTACCGGCGCTTTGCGCGCGAGATTTCGCGCCATACCTGGTTGTATACCGAGATGGTCACGACCGGCGCACTGATCCACGGCGACCGGCAGCGCTTCCTGCAATACGATCCGTGCGAGCACCCGCTGGCACTGCAACTGGGCGGCTCCGATCCCGCCGATCTGGCGCGTTGTGCGCGTATGGCGCAGGACTGGGGTTATGACGAGGTCAACCTCAATGTCGGTTGTCCGTCGGAGCGCGTACAGAATGGCAGCTTTGGCGCCTGCTTGATGTTGGAGCCCGATCTCGTCGCCGATTGCGTGAAGGCGATGCGCGATGCCGTGTCGATCGACGTGACGGTCAAACACCGCATCGGCATCGACAAGGTGGAAGATTATGAATTCGTGCGCGATTTCATCGGACGAGTTCATGAGGCCGGTTGCAATACCTTCATCGTTCACGCGCGCAACGCGATCCTCAAGGGGCTGTCGCCCAAGGAAAACCGCGACATTCCGCCGCTGAAATACGACTATGCCTATCGCCTGAAGCAGGATTTCCCGCGACTGGAAATCCTCGTCAACGGCGGCATCACCACGCACGAGCAGGTCGCCGAACATCTGCGCCACGTCGATGGCGTGATGCTCGGGCGCGAAGCCTATTACAACCCGTGGATTCTGGCCGACGTGGACCGGCTGTATTACGGCGACGACCACCCGCAGCGCACGCGCGCCGAGATCATGCAGGGCTTGCGCGACTTCATCGAAACGGAACTGGCCGCCGGCCTGCCGCTGCGCCTGATGGCACGCCACGTGCTTGGTCTGTATCAGGGCCAGCGCGGCGCGCGGCAGTGGCGGCGCATGCTTTCCGATGCCAAACTGCTCAAAGACGCCGATTTCGGCCTTATCGAACAAGCACTGGCCGCCGTTGCTCCCCGAGGAGATTTTTCATGCGATTGATCGTTGCCGCTTTGCTGACATTTGCCTGCCTGACCGCTTGGGCAACAGACCTGAATCTGGTTGCCGTCATGGGCAACAAGGCGATGGTGGAAGTGAACGGCAGCAAACCCAAGCTGCTTTCCCCCGGCCAGAGTATCAACGGAGTAAAGCTGATCTCGGCTTCCGGCAGCGCTGCGGTGTTCGACATCAACGGCCAGAAAAAGACGCTGACGATGGACAACCGCTCCTACAAAAGCGGCGGCAACGGTGGCGGCAGCGGGCAGAAGATCTTCCTGTTCGCGGAACCGAACGGACACTTCTACGCGAATATTTCCATCAACGGAATCACGGTCCGCGGGATGATCGATACCGGCGCCACCGCGCTTGCTCTTCCCAAGGGTTTCGCCAGTAGCGCCGGCATTGATCTGAGCCACGGCACTCGCACCTATTCCAGAACCGCGAACGGAGTGGCTCCCATCACCGTGACCTCAGTGAATACAGTCAAATTTGCCGATGTTGTACTCCACAACGTTCAAGCCTCCGTTCACGAAGGCAACGGTTTGGGTGTCCCACTAATCGGCATGAGCATCCTCAGCCGTTTCACCATGGAACGCGATGGCGACCGGCTGATTCTTACAAAACGCTACTGACATGAAAAAAATCGTTCTCGCCAGCAACAACGCCGGCAAATTGCGCGAATTCTCGCGCCTCTTCGCCGATCTCGACATCGAAATCATCCCGCAAGGCCAGCTGGGCGTATCCGAGGCCGAAGAGCCCCACGCCACCTTCGTGGAAAATGCGCTCGCCAAAGCCCGCCACGCGGCGCGAATCACCGGTCTGCCCGCACTGGCCGACGATTCCGGCATCTGCGTACACGCATTGGGCGGTGCGCCGGGCGTGTATTCCGCACGCTATGCGGGCGAACCGAAATCCGATGCGCGCAACAACGAGAAGCTGATCGCCGATCTTGCCGGCCAAGCCGACCGCCGCGCGTTTTACTATGCCGCTCTGGTGCTGGTGCGCCACGCCGACGACCCGCAGCCCGTGATTGCCGACGGCTTCTGCGATGGCCTGATCGTCGATGCGCCGCAAGGCGATGGCGGATTCGGCTACGACCCGCACTTCTTCCTGCCGCAATTCGGCAAGACCGTCGCCGAAATCACACCGGAGGAAAAAAGCCTGATTTCGCACCGGGGCAAGGCGCTGCGCGAGTTGATCGGCAAGTTGAAAGAGCACGGATTGTAAATTTTGCGCCGGAATGACGAGGAAGAAATGAGCAACGACGAAAAGCGCTGGGCTGTGTGGCTGCGCGACGACGGTTCGGTCGTATCCTGCACCGAGAAGGTCAAGGTCATGAACGAGAACCTGGATGAACTCAAGCAGATGGCGCAGGATCTGTTCGAGGATGCGCTGCTGATGGAAGTCGCGGAAGGGCAGATCCGCGAAGTGCTGCACGGTCTGGTCGACAAGCTCGTCAACCCCTACGCCAAGCCATGAATCCGCTACTCCCTGCCGGCTGGTCGCTACCGGCCCTGCCGCCGCTGTCACTCTACATCCATTTCCCCTGGTGCATCCGCAAGTGCCCGTACTGCGATTTCAATTCGCACGCGGTCAAGGGCGCGCTGCCCGAGGCCGAATACATCGATGCGCTGATCGCCGATCTGGAGCACAGCCTGCCGATGATCTGGGGGCGTCCGGTGCAGACCATTTTCATGGGCGGCGGCACACCGAGCCTGTTTTCTGCCGCCGCCATCAGCCGCCTGCTCGACGCGATCCGCGCCCGTGTGCGCCTGTTGCCGGAAGCCGAAATCACGCTCGAAGCCAACCCCGGCACCTTCGAAGCAGAGAAATTCGCCGGCTACCGTGCGGCCGGCATCAACCGGCTTTCGATCGGCATCCAGAGCTTCAACGACCGGCATCTCGCTGCGCTGGGGCGGGTGCATAACCGCGCAGAAGCAGAGCAGGCCATCGACATCGCCCGCGCGCAGTTCGACAACTTCAACCTCGACCTGATGTACGCGCTGCCGCAGCAAACACTGGCCGAAGCGCTGGCGGACATCGACACCGCGATTGCCGCCGGCTCGACGCACATTTCCGCCTACCACCTGACGCTGGAGCCCAACACCGCCTTCGCCGCCGCCCCGCCTTCGTTGCCCGACGATGACGTTTGCGCCGACATGCAGGAAGCCATCGAAGCACGGCTCGCCGCTGCCGGGTTCGAGCACTACGAAACCTCCGCCTTCGCCCGCCCCGGCCGGCAGACGCGCCACAACCTCAACTATTGGCGTTTCGGCGACTACCTCGGCATCGGCGCCGGCGCGCACGGCAAGATCAGTTTTCCGGATCGCATCGTGCGCCAGGCACGCTACCGCCACCCGACCGAATACCTGACCCGGATGAAGCAAGGCTCGGCGATCCAGAGCGAAGAGATCGTCCCGCTCGATCAACTGCCATTCGAATTCATGCTCAATGCTTTGCGGCTGACTGGCGGCTTTGAACTGGCACTGTTTGCCGAACGCACCGGCCTGCCGCTGACTACCATCCTGCCCGAACTCGACCGCGCCGAAGCGGACGGCTTGCTCGCCCGCGACCACCTGCGTGCATGGCCGACCGCCAAAGGCCAGCGTTTTTTGAATGCCTTGCTGGAGCGGTTTTTGCCATAATTTTTGTTCACCACAGAGGCACAGAGAACGGGAGAAAAACAAAGGGGCCGACAGATTTGTCGGATTTCCGATCCGCAGGCATTATTTTGCTTTTCGGCTTTCTCCCGGGCTCAGTGGCTCTGTGGTGAAAGTTTTGATTCGCTTTTAAAGAGGGAAAAACCATGGACAAGACCATCATCCACAGCGACAACGCCCCAGCCGCCGTCGGCACCTACTCCCAGGCCGTCAAGGTCGGTAATACCGTCTACCTCTCCGGCCAGATCGGCCTCGACCCGGCCAGCGGCGTGCTCGCCGAAGGCTTCGAAGCCCAAACCCACCGCGTCTTCCAGAACCTGCGCGCCGTGTGCCAAGCCGCCGGCGGCGATCTTTCCGACATCGTGAAGCTCGGCGTCTTCGTGGTGGATCTCGCCAATTTCGCCAAGCTCAACGAAATCATGGGCGAATACTTCACCGCCCCCTTCCCCGCCCGTGCGGCCGTGCAGGCGGCAGCGTTGCCGAAGGGGGCGTTGGTGGAGGCTGATGCGGTGATGGTGTTGGGTTCTACCGACTGATCGGCCAAGCGTTCGAAAAGGACATCGTATGCGAAAAGAGCCGTCCGCTAGGATATTCAGCAATGCACTTCAGTTCTATGAGCTCACGAAACTGGCATATGATAATCCAGCGGTTCGTCCAAAGACATTGATGGCGGTCATTTGTAACTTTGCACTGAGTATTGAGTTGCTTCTAAAAAGTTGCGATGCAGGTGTCAAGAAATCACAGCATCAACCTGGAACACTTCTCACTGATGCAGAGATTTATTCAAATGCTTGGGGTCATGATTTAGAGAAAATTTTTGACAGCTTTGATAGCGAAATCAAATCAAAAATTGAATATCTTTACAAAAAAACTACAGGCAACGATCTGAGACCCCTGCTCTCAAAGTACAAGGACTACTTTATTCATGCCAGATATGCGCATGAGCCCAAGAGCGGTCACTCATATGATGTTTCTGGCATCCACGATCTTGCGGAGGGTCTTATTGCCTCAATAAGAAAGTGGAATAACGAATGACCAGCCACACACTGCCAACTATGACGGTGAGCAACTCATAGCAAAACACATTGCGCCGGATAAAGTTTTGATACGCAACCACATCGCCTGCGGCGACCCGGATTACGCCGCAAAGCGGCTATCCAGGCTACGCAATTCCACCTTGCTACCATGGCAGACGATTTGCCTTTCCCCTTGGCCAGCGCCGAGGAAGCGGAGCGAGACCCAGGCTCGCGACCGACCGAGGGCAGCCCGGAGGGCCGCAAGGCGGGGTCGCCTTCTTTTGGTTTCTTTTCTTGGCGAAGCAAGAAAAGAAACTCGGCGCCCGGGACGAACTCCCGGCATCAAACACGACGCGCCGGCAGGCGCTTAAAACCACCGAGTAGGGCGCAATCGAAGCGAAGCGCATTGCGCCGGATGTTTTGCCTTCGGCGGTTGATCTGGCGGGCTGCCGCTGCGCGGCGAGACCGCCCTACCATTGGGCTGCTAGTAATGGCAGACGGTTTTCTCCCCTTGAGCCCGCCGAGCATCGCAGATTGGCACGGGGATTTCGGCGAGGACTGTTTGAGGCCGCAGGCCGAGTTCCGCAGCCGCCGCGACAATCGAGAAGCGCAGGGAACCCGAAGGGCGGGCGATGGGGTCGCCTTGGGGATGAAAGGGGAATTGGCGAAACAATTCCCCTTTCCCGTCAGCGGGGCGGAGCCCGCATAGGCTACGCAATTCCATTCTGCCCGTCAGGCGAGCGAGCCAAAGCAGGTTGCGGAAGGCCAGCGCGCAGCAACCGGAATGGGCAAATAGCCCATGAGGATTGCGAGCACTGCCCGACTGCAAGATGCGCAGGCGCAGCCGCCTGACCTCACTCCCGATGATACGGATGGTTGTTGAGTATCGAAACCGCCCTATACAACTGCTCTGCCAGCAACACCCGCACCATCCCGTGCGGCAGCGTCATCGCCGAAAGCTGCAGCAACTGGTCGGCGCGCTTCTTCACGCTCGGATCAAGCCCGTCAGTGCCGCCGATGATGAACACCGTATCGCGGCCGTCGCGCTGCCAGTCCTTCATGTTTTCGGCCAGCTTCATCGTCGTCCAGTTCGCGCCGCGCTCGTCCAGAGCCAACACCCGCGCATCATGGGGGATGGCGGCGAGGATGCGTTCGGCCTCTTCGGCCATCACCTGCTGCGGCGTACGCCCGGCGTTGCGCTTGTCAGGCTTCAACTCGACCAGTTGCAGCGGAAAATCGCGTGGCATGCGCTTGGCGAATTCCTCGTAACCGGCGGTAATCCAGTCCGGCATCTTGTGGCCTACGGCGATGAGATAAAGCTTCATTTTTCAGATTCCAGCCCTGCCCGGCTCCGGGCAAAAGTCGGCGCAAACGCGCCACAAATCATACGGTTGACAGGTCTACACAATGTCACCAACAGCAACAAAGCATGGGCAGAGAATTTTATCCCACAGTGCCAAATTAGAGGTGCAGGCAAAACAAACGCCGAGCAACAAAACACCTAAAGGAGATACATGATGAAAAAGCTGCAAACCCTTCTGATCGCTGCCGCCTTTGCTGCCACTGCCGCTACCGGCTTCGCCGCCGAAGTTTCCAAGGCCGCTCCGGCCAAACCGGCGACGACCTCCGCCAAGGCGAGCCCCGCGGCCAGCAAACCGGCCGCGAAGAAGACAGTCAAGAAACAGACCAAGAAGGTGGTCAAACCCGCCGCATCGGCTCCTGCCAAGGCTCAGGCAGACAAGGCGACGACCGGCAAGACTGCATCCAAGCCCGCGACCATCAAGACCCAGAAGAAAGCCGTCAAGAAAACAGCCGTAAAGGCTTCCGCACCGGCCAAGGCCCAAGCTGACAAGGCACCGGCTTCCGCCTCCAAGCCTGCCGCGGCCAAAGCCAGCAAGCCGGCTGCGAAAAAGCAGCCCAAGAAGGTCAAGAAGGCTCCGAAGGCCAAGAAGACCGCCGCCTCCGCCCCGGTTGCCAAGTAACAGCCCAAACGAAACGCGGATGCCTGCAACGGCATCCGCGTTTTTCATGCGTCCAACAGCGGAATCAGGCAGCGTCTGCTGCGCTCCACGGCTTGCCGATCGGATTGAACGTCGGCTTCTGGCCGCCCCACAGTTGCTCCAGATCGTAGTAATCGCGCACCGGCGGCAGCATCACGTGCACGATCAGGCTGCCGGCATCGACCAGCACCCATTCGCCGTACTCTTCGCCTTCGGTACTGACGATCTCATAGCCCTTGGCCTTGAGCTCTTCGCGTACATTGTTGGCCAACGCGCGCACCTGGCGGTTGGAGTCGCCGGTTGCCACGACCATGCACTCGAACAGGTCGGTCAGCTTGGTGGTATCGAGCGCGATGATGTCCTTGCCCTTGACGTCTTCCAGAGCCGCCACAGCCACATCACGCATCTTTTGAATCATTTCGTCCATTCTTGTTCCAGTATTTTAAAAAGCTTCTGAACCACAGAGACACCGGGAACACGGAGAAAAACAGCGATTGCAATACGTCGCATCGCCTCCGTTCAGAAGGGAACGCCGTACAGGCTTTGGTTTTTCTCCGGCTCTCTGTAACTCTGTGGTGGAATTTCAGGGTTATCGGTAAAAACCGGCGCGGTGGATGGCATCCGCAACCGGCGTCAACGCCGCCACATCTTCGCCCCGGGCAATCCTGGCCCGGATCTCGGTCGACGAGAAAGGCAGGAGCGGCGTTGGCAAAACGCTGATTCTACCTTTTTCAGCCGTTCCGGGCGAAGCTAAAACCGTACGAACGGCAAATTCTTCTGCCAAATCAGAAGGTAAGGCCGAAAAATCGAAGCCGGGGCGTGCCGCCACGACCATGTGCCCGGCATCCAGCAGCTCGCGCCAGCGCCGCCAAGTCTGCAAGTTAAGGAAGGAATCGCCACCGATCAGCCAGACCAGAACGGCTTGCGGGTTTTCCCGCTGGATTTCCGCCAGCGTATCGATGGTGTAGCAGTAGCCACTGCGCCGTATCTCGCGATCATCCGCGACCAAGCCCGGCTCGCCAGCCAATGCCAGCTGCACCAGTTCAAAGCGTTGCTGCGGGCTGACAGGCGGCGCATCACGGTGCGGCGGCAAGCCGGTCGGGATCAGGCGCACCTGCGGCAAGGCAAAGGTCTCGCGCAACGCGCGCGCCAGCGCCAGATGCCCGAAATGGATCGGATCGAAGGTGCCGCCGAAAATACCGAGTCGCTGAGATAGGGAATTCATGCCGGCATTGTAGCGGTACAATACCGCCCTTCAAGCGTTATATATCGAAAGAAACCAGCATGTTGCGACTCACCGAAATCAAACTCCCGCTCGATCACACCCCGGAAGACCTGCCCGCGGCCATACTTGCCAAACTCGGCATCCCGGCCAGCGATCTGGTGCAGTTCACGATCTACCGGCGCGGGTTTGATGCACGCAAGCGCAGCGACATTCTGCTGGTGTATTCACTGGATGTAGAGGTCAAGAATGAAGAGCGGCTGCTGAAAAAATTCGCGGCCGATCATCGCGTCAAGCCGACCCCGGATATGACCTACCAATATGTGGCGCAAGCGCCAACTGAACTGAAAAGCCGCCCGGTCGTAATCGGCATGGGGCCGTGCGGTTTCATGGCAGCGCTGACGCTGGCACAGATGGGCTTCAAGCCGATTGTGCTGGAGCGCGGCAAAGCGGTACGCGAACGCACGCAAGACACCTGGGATCTGTGGCGGCAAGGCAAGCTCGATCCGGAATCCAACGTGCAATTTGGCGAAGGCGGCGCGGGCACCTTCTCGGATGGCAAGCTGCACAGCCAGATCAAAGACCCGAAATTCCATGGCCGCAAGGTGCTGCAAGAGTTCATTAAAGCCGGCGCGCCCGAAGAAATCATGTACATCAGCAAGCCGCACATCGGCACCTTCCGGCTGGTGGGCATGGTCGAAAAAATCCGCGAGGAAATCATCGCCCTCGGCGGCGAGATTCGCTTCTCGGCGCGCGTGGACGACATTGCCACTGTCCGCGACGCCGAAGGCAATGGCCGCGTCACCGGTGTAAAGCTCGCCAGCGGCGAAGTCATCGCCACTGATCACGTGGTGCTGGCGGTGGGCCACAGCGCGCGCGACACCTTCGAGATGCTCTACAACACCGGCGTGTATGTCGAAGCCAAGCCGTTCTCGATCGGCGTACGCATCGAACACCCGCAAGCCATGATCGACAAAGCCCGCTTCGGCAAATTTGCCGGGCATCCGATCCTTGGTGCCGCCGATTACAAGCTGGTCCACCACGCCAGCAACGGACGCACTGCCTACAGCTTCTGTATGTGCCCCGGCGGCACCGTGGTCGCGGCGACCTCGGAAGAAGGCCGCGTCGTCACCAACGGCATGAGCCAGTATTCGCGCAACGAGCGCAACGCCAACAGCGGCCTGGTCGTGAACGTCACCCCGGAAGAAGACTTCCCCGGCCACCCGCTGGCCGGGATCGGCTTCCAGCGCGAACTGGAAAGCCTCGCCTTCAGCGCCGGCGGCAGCAACTACAACGCCCCGGTGCAGCGCGTTGGTGATTTCCTCAAGGGCAAGCCATCCACACAGCTCGGCCACGTGACACCGTCCTACACCCCCGGCGTCACCCCGACCGACCTGCGCAAGTGCCTCCCCAAATACGTCGTCAACGCCATCCGCGAAGCCCTGCCCGCATTCGACCGGCAAATCACCGGCTACGCCATGGAGGATGCCGTCCTGACCGGCGTGGAAACCCGCACATCCTCCCCGGTACGCGTCAAACGCGGCGACGACTTCCAGAGCATCAACACCCGCGGCCTCTACCCGGCTGGTGAAGGTGCGGGCTATGCCGGCGGCATCTTCTCGGCGGGAGTGGATGGCATCAAGGTTGCGGAAGCGGTGGCGCTGGATATGACGGGCGGCACGGCAGCGACGGGAGGGGCAAGGAAGGGTGAGGATTGGGGTTAAGATTATTTTTGTAGAAAAATAGCAAACGGAAAAGAGACATGGAAGGGAAAACCTACGCCATAAAAACTGCCGGGGGTGAATTTATTTTTGGAGTATTCATCCTTGGAATACCAGCAATGTTGTTTCTCCACTCCGCCACAAAAGATACAAACACATTATCAATTATAATTAAATTGATGATGTGTTTACTGCTATTTTCCGGCACGGCTTTTTGCTTTTACAGGTTTTATTTTGACAAATCAACGATAGGATTTGTTACCCTAACAAATGACGCGATTTCAATTCCTGCAAAATCTTGCCGACAACTCGTAAAAATTCATTACGAATCAATCAAAAAAATTGAATCAACCTCCTACTTTCGGGGAGGTCAGGTCATCAACATTTGGCACAAGAATGGAGCCATTGCAATCCCAGAGAACCTCCTTGTCGACAAAGGCAGTTATGATCAAATATTCTCAGAATTAAAATCCCACGCTCCAGATCACGTCGTTTAATAGAAAGCGAGTAGCCCGGATGCAGAGAAGCGGAATCCGGGGCCCCGTCCCTCGCAAATACCGAACCCGGATTCCGGCCTGCAGCCTCCATGCCGGGCTACAAAACCCGCGCCATCGCAACCATGGCAGACGGTTTTCCTTTCCCCTTGGCCAGCGCCGAGGAAGTGGAGCGAGACCCAGGCTCGCGACCGACCGAGGGTAGCGCGGAGCGCCGCAAGGCGGGGGCGCATTGGGGATGAAAGGGGAATTGGCGAGACAATTCCCCTTTCCCGTAGGCGGGGCGGAAACCCACATTCAAAACACCGCGCCGCAGGCGCATAAAATCACCGCGTACGACGCATTTGTAGGGCGCAATCGAAGCGAAGCGCATTGCGCCGGATGCCGTGTCTTTACCATCCACGATTCGCCTCAAACATCCAACATCGCCTTCGGCGACCCGGATTACGCCGCAAAGCGGCTAATCCAGGCTACAAAACCCGCGCCATAGCAACCATGGCAGACGGTTTTTCTTCCCCCTTGGCCAGCGCCGAGGAAGTGGAGCGAGACCCGGGCTCGCGACCGACCGAGGGCAGCCCGGAGGGCCGCAAGGCGGGGTCGCCTTTGGGGTGAAGGGGGCTTTGGCGAGACAAAGCTCCCTTCCTGCCCGCCGTGCGGAAACGGCACCCAAACCCCGCGCCGACAGGCGCATAAAATCAGAACTACGCAGCAAGATGAACATTGCCCGGCGGATTGCTTTGCGAATCCGCCATACGCCCCTCACACAAACTGCCCTGCCACCCACCCCGACGACCACGCCCATTGCAGGTTGTAGCCGCCCAGCCAGCCAGTGACATCGACCACTTCCCCGATAAAAAACAGCCCGGGAACCGCCTTGGCCTCCATGGTTTTCGATGACAAGGCGGCCGTATCCACACCGCCCAGCGTCACTTCCGCCTTGGCATAACCGAGCGTGCCGGAAGGCATGATTTCCCAATTTTTCAGTGCCTTAGCAATCTGCTCCAACTCGGCGTTGGTCAATTCGTTGAGCGGGCGAGTCCAGCCAAACAACGCGCACCATTCATGCGCGAACTTGCGCGGCAGTTTTTCGGCCAATACATTGGGTAGCAAAGCTTTGCTGCGCCGTTGCGCCATAAGCCATTCCAGCGCATCGTCATCCGGTAGCAGGTCGATGCTGATAGGTAGTTTCTTGCCGCCGGCATACTCCTGCATCTGCCAGTAGCTGGAGATTTGCAGAATCGCCGGGCCGGACAGGCCGCGGTGCGTCAGCAGCACGTTTTCACGAAAACGCACCTTGGGGAAAGCGGCGCAACTGACTGCGGCATCCAGCGTGTTGCCGGAAAGCGGTTGCAAGGCCGCCAAGGTTTCCGGTGCCAACGCCAGCGGCACCAGCGCGGGCTTGGGCGGGATGACGGCCAAGCCAAATTGCTCGGCCAGTTTGTAGCCTAGGGGCGTTGCGCCGATCTTGGGGACCGCCAGCCCGCCGCAGGCCACGACCAGCGATTGGCAGAACAAGGCTCCACGTTCAGTCTGCAGCACAAAGCGACTGTTGCCTTGCTCTATCCGTTCACAGCCTTGCACCTTGCAGGGCGCGGCCCATTGCACACCCGCCGCATCACAAGCGTCGCGCAGCATGTCGACGATGTCTTGCGCCGAATCGTTGCAGAACAGTTGTCCATGCTCGCGCTCGTGCCAGGCAATACCGCGCGCTTCGATCATGCCGAGGAAATCGTGTTGGGTGAAACGGCTCAGGGCCGAGCGGCAGAAGTGCGGGTTTTGCGAGAGGTAATTCTCAGGCCCGACATGCCGGTTGGTGAAGTTGCTGCGCCCCCCACCGGAAATACGGATGCGCTCGCCGATCTTCGCCACATGGTCGACGATCAGCACCCGCCGCCCGCGCGCCCCGGCTTCGGCGGCGCACATCATCCCGGCCGGGCCGGCACCGATGACAACGACATCGAAATCCATCTATCAGCTTTTCCTCTACAGCTTTGGCCAAATCTTGCTTGAACTCGTCACCCCGGCGCAGGCCGGGGTCCAGTGCTTTGAAGAGACTTTGTTGCTGGATACCGGCCTGCGCCGGTATGACCGCCAAAATTCAAAATCTCACTTATCGGCTCAATAAAACACAAGCCCGCAGCAAGGCGGGCTTGTTCCGGGTGCGTTTCTGGTTTCAGACTCGAATATGGCCGTCACCGAGTACCACCCACTTCTGGCTGGTCAGCCCTTCCAGACCGACCGGGCCGCGGGCGTGGATCTTGTCGGTGGAGATACCGATTTCCGCACCCAAGCCATATTCGAAGCCATCGGCAAAGCGGGTCGAGGCGTTGACCATCACGGAGCTGGAATCCACCTCGCGCAGGAAGCGGCGCGCCTTGGTGTAGTTCTCGGTGATGATTGCGTCGGTATGGTGCGAGCCGTAGGTGTTGATGTGTTCGATGGCAACATCCATGTCGGCCACGATCTTGATCGACAGAATCGGGGCGCAGTATTCGGTTACCCAATCTTCGTCGGTTGCGGGAATGGCGTCAGCCAGGATCGCGCGCGTTTGTTCGCAACCGCGCAGCTCCACACCCTTCGCGCGGTAGATCTCGGCCAGCGGCGGAAGGATCAGGTCGGCGACGTTTTCGTTGACCAGCAGCGTTTCCATGGTATTGCATGGGGCGTAGCGATGAGTCTTGGCATTGTCGGCGATGCGGATTGCCTTTTCCGGATCGGCCTCGTCGTCGATATATACATGGCACACGCCGTCGAGATGCTTGATGACCGGCACACGGGCATCCTGCGCAATGCGGGCAATGAGGCTCTTGCCGCCACGCGGCACGATCACGTCGACGTATTCGTTCATGGTGATCAGCGCACCGACCGCAGCACGGTCCGTGGTTTCGACCACCTGCACGGCCGTTTCCGGCAAGCCGGCTGCGGCCAGCCCTTCGCGTACGCAGGCGGCAATCGCCTGGTTGGAGCGAATCGCTTCCTTGCCGCCACGCAGGATGGTGGCATTGCCAGCCTTCAGGCACAGGCCGGCGGCATCGGCGGTCACATTCGGGCGCGCTTCGTAGATGATGCCGATCACGCCGAGCGGCACGCGCATCTTGCCGACCTGGATGCCGGTCGGACGGAACTTGAGATCGGTCATGTCGCCGACCGGATCGGGCAGCGTGGCAATCTGGCGCAGCCCTTCGGCCATCGTCGCTACGGTCTTGGCGGTCAGTGTGAGGCGGTCGATAAAGGAGGATTCCAGCCCCTCGGTTTTGGCAACGGCGACATCTTCGGCATTGGCGGCGAGCAGTTTGTCAGCATCGCGCTCGATGGCCGCAGCAATCGCTTGCAGCGCGCGGTTCTTGGCCCCGGTATCGGCCTTGGCCATCTGGCGGCTAGCGGCACGGGCCTGACGGCCGATCTGTTGCATGTAGGCTTGGATATCCATGGTCAGTTCCTGCGAAATCCTGATAGAGCTTGATTGTAACGTGCGACACCCGGCGTGAAAGCCGGGTGTGAAGTAATTATTTCGGCCGCTTGGGCATCTGCAACACCGTGACTGCCGTGTTGTCCGCCTTGTCGCGGTTGAACCAGTCCGGCGCAGAGCTTTGCACCGCCACCAGCATCGGCCCTTTTTCCGTGACCAACCACAGCGGCGATCCACTATCGCCGGAAAGCGTATCGCACTGGTGCTCCAGCGTGTTGTCTTCGATCAGCGCGGTAACCTGGCAGCCCTGGTGCGCAGTCAGCACCTGGTTGTGGTCGCTGGCAAAACCGGCTTGAGTTACTTCGCTGTCGTATTGCTGGATCTTTGCCAGCAGGGCATCGGCATTGCCGGAAAAAACAGGCATCGGCTTGGGCGGGATGCCATCGACCAGCTTGAGCTTGATCAGAGCGATGTCATAGGGCGCAGCTTGCGGCTTGATGTAGACATCATCCCCCTTGTATTCCAAACCCTTGCGGAATTTCGGGTGAAAGAACTGGTTCTCGATCCGGTAACGGGCCAACCATTTCCCCTCGTGGTAGCCTGCCCAGAACCAACGCCCCTTGTCCAGCTTTCTTGGGGTCATCAGGAAACAATGAGCGGCCGTTATGGCAAGATCGGGCGCAATCAGCGTTGCGGTACAGTGGCTTTCTCCGCTTGTTTGCATCTTTCCGACTGCCGAAAACGCACCAGCGTATGGAGGCGTGACAAATACACGGTCATCTTTGCCGAAGAACAGTATCAGGTTCTGGGCAGCCACTTCTGCGGCATCAGATTCTTCATCGCCCTCGATCTCCTGTTCGCTCGCGGCGACAACAGCCGATGCTGGTGCATTCAGCGGGGCCACAGATGAAGCATTTCTAACGGTTGTATCTTTCTTTTCTGCAGAATGCCGCGGCCAGAAAAATAATAGAGACAATGCGACGACAGATCCCAACAAAACCAAACCGATTCGTTTGCTCACTGGCATTACTCGTTTATGACTTCAAAACAAAATGGGGGCGGATTCCGCCCCCATTTTGCCAACAATACCTTGTTCCCTCAGGAATTAGGCAGCCTTCTTGGTAGCCTTCTTGGCAGCCTTCTTGGCTTTTTTCTTCT
>NZ_FOVE01000007.1 GCF_900115065.1 Formivibrio citricus
TGCCGCCGGCGGCGTGCAGCAGGGTGCGGGCCATGTACATGTCGGCGCCGCTCTTGGGGAAGGAGACGGCCATGTAGTCGGCGCCGAGCTTTGCGCCGGTCTTGATGTCGTCCATGTCCTTGGCGGTGAGCGCCGGGGCGGTGAGGCCGCCGCCCTGGCGGTTGATGCCCTTGTTGTTGGAGAGCACACCGCCAAGCAAGACGGTGGTGAAGACTTCGTGGCCGCGCACGTCGTTGACTTCGAGCTTGATCATGCCGTCGTTGAGCAACAGGATGGCGCCCGGTTCGACGTCGTTGGGCAGCTCCTTGTAATCGAGGCCGACGCGCTCCTGGTTGCCCAGTTCGCACTTCGCATCGAGGATGAACTTGTCGCCCTTGTTGAGCGTGATCTTGCCATGCTCGAACTTGCCGACGCGGATTTTCGGGCCTTGCAGGTCGACCAGCACGGCGACGGGGCGGCCCAGGTTGCGGGCAATCTCGCGGACCAGGTTGGCGCGGGCAATGTGGTCTTCGGCAGTGCCGTGCGAGAAGTTGAGGCGGACGACGTTCACACCCGCATTGAGCAGTTGCTCGATCGTGACGGGATCACTGGACGACGGGCCCAAGGTGGCGACAATTTTGGTGCTGCGGATCATGAGGAACACTCCTGCTCTTTGTTGGCACGCATGCCATTGCGTACGATCCGGCATTGTAAAACGATGCCATGCATGACGACAGATATACATTTACTTAGCTCGATAAAATACAAGCACCCTCATTTATCCGCCGTAAAATACACAAAACACTTCACACGAACAGGCAACCGCGTGGATTACTTTCCCCTCTTTCTCGACCTCAAAGACCAACCCTGCCTGATCGTGGGCGGAGGCGAAGTGGCGGCGCGCAAGGCAAGGCTGCTGCTGGACAACGGGGCACACCTCACCGTAGTCGCTCCGGAGCTTTGCAACGAATTTTCTTGCTTGCCCGCCGGCAACAAATTGCTTCACTTGCAACGCAGCTATGCCGCTGGCGATGAAACCGGCATGCGCCTTGCCATCGCTGCCACCAACGATGCAACGGTCAATGCACTGGTTCACGAACGCTGCGAAGCCCGCGGCATTCTGGTCAATGTCGTCGACCATCCGGAGAAATGCCGCTTCATCCTCCCCGCCGTCGTGGACCGCTCGCCGCTGGTCATCGCCGTTTCCAGCGGCGGACACGCGCCAGTGCTGGCCCGCCTCCTGCGCGCCAGGATCGAAGCCTGGCTGCCGCACGGCTACGGCGTACTGGCCCGACTGGCCGGCGCGTTGCGCGACCGGGTCAAAACCCGCTTTGCCTCAGACATCCGCGCCCGGCGCCGGTTCTGGGAAACGGCACTGGAAGGCCCCGCTGCGGAAAAAGCACTGACCGGCGACGAGACAGGCGCACGCGCAGCGCTGGAAGCCGCACTTGACGATGCATCGCAAGAAAGCCTGCAACAGGGCGCTGTCTACCTGGTTGGCGCGGGCCCGGGCAACCCCGACCTGCTGACCTTTCGCGCCCTGCGCCTGATGCAGAAGGCCGATGTCGTGCTTTATGACAACCTGGTTTCACCAGCGATCCTGGATCTGGTGCGCCGCGAAGCCGAGCGGCTGTACGTCGGCAAGAAAGCCAGCAATCACGCATTACCGCAAGAGGAAATCAATCATCTGCTCGTGCGGCTCGCCCGCGAAGGGAAGACCGTGCTGCGACTCAAGGGCGGCGACCCCTTCATCTTCGGTCGCGGCGGCGAGGAAATCGACGAACTGGCCGCAAACGGCATTCCCTTTGAGGTCGTACCCGGCATCACGTCGGCTGCCGGCGCTTCGTGCTACGCCGGCATTCCGCTGACCCACCGCGACTACGCGCAATCGGTGACCTTTGTGACCGGACATCGCCAGAAGGGCGAAACCGAACTCGACTGGGCACGACTGACCAGCCCGACGGAAACACTAGTGGTCTACATGGGCGTAACCGAAGCGCCGCGCATCTGCGCCCGCCTGATCGAGCACGGACGAAACCCCGATACGCCGGTCGCCATCATCGAAAAGGCCACGACGCCCGAACAGCGCACCTTGACCGGCACGCTATCCACCCTCCCTGACCTGATGAAACGGCACGCTGTCAGGCCGCCAGCGCTCATCATCGTTGGCGACGTTGTCAGGCTGCGCGAAAAACTGGACTGGCAAGCACACGCAAAAATTGATTATTGATTTTTATAATCAACAAGATATTTTAATTTATGAAAGTTGTTTCACGTAAGCAATGCGCTTGACAGCAGAACATTCGTTCACTACCCTAGGCGAACGAATGTTCCAAACGGGGATCGTCATGGCCCACCAGAATCGCGACCAAGAATACCTGGGCAAATTGCAGGATTATTTCAGCCAGTACCGCAACCTGCCTTCCTATGCCGTCATCGGCAACCTTCTGGGCATGGCGTCGAAATCCGCCGTATCCGCACTGGTCAAGCGCCTGACCCTGGCTGGTTACATTGAAATGACTCCAGACAAACGGCTCGCTCCTACCAAACGTTTCTTTGAGCGTGAACTGGCCGATTTTCCCGTTCCCGCCGGTCTGCCCGCAGCCGCCAACGATGCCATGAGCGAATCGCTCACCATCGACGAATACCTGATCCCGCGCCCATCCTCGACCGTCCTCGTCAAGGTCAAGGGCGATTCCATGATCGAAGCCGGCATCCATGACGGCGACATCGCCATCGTCGAAAAACGCCACGCGGCCAGCCTGGGCGACAAGGTCATCGCCATTGTCGATGGCGAATACACGCTCAAAACCCTGGCCAAGGATAAACAAGGCTTTTTGCTGCAACCGGAAAACGCCGACTACGCGCCCATCCGCCCTCAGGAAGGGCTGGAAATCTACGGGGTCATGGTCGGGTTGATCCGCAAATACCGGTAACAGGAATACCCAGACATGAGCGAAGCGCATCTCTCCCCGCTCGGCAAGGCCGTAGCGTACCAGGCCGAATACGATCCCGGCCTGCTGTTCCCGATTCCGCGCATCGGTAAACGAGAGGAAATCGGCGTTCCGGCTGCCCTGCCCTTCATGGGCGTGGACATCTGGAATGCCTACGAACTGTCCTGGCTCAACCCGCGCGGCAAACCGCAGGTGGCGCTGGCCAGCTTCATGTTCCCGGCGGACAGTCCCAACATCGTCGAATCCAAATCGTTCAAGCTCTACCTCAACTCGTTCAACCAGACGCGGCTGGAAAACGAAACCGAACTCAAGAACCGCCTGACACGAGACCTCTCGACCGCTGCTGGCAGCCCTGTCCATGTCGAGATCACCGGGGTCGAGCGCTTCGGCAGCCAGCGTTTTGCGGAGCTGGGCGGCTACTGCATCGACAATCTCGACATCGAGGTCGACACCTATTCACTGGTGCCGGAACTGTTGCGTTGCGATGCCGATCCGGCGCCCATCGAAGAAACGCTGGCTTCCAACCTGCTCAAGTCCAACTGCCTCGTCACCGGCCAGCCCGACTGGGCCAGCGTGCAGATCCGCTATTTCGGCCGCGCCATTAACCGCGAATCGCTGCTGCGCTACCTGATCTCGTTCCGCGAGCACAACGAATTTCACGAACAATGCGTGGAGCGCATTTTCATGGACATCCTGCGCACCTGCCAGCCCATGAAGCTTGCGGTCTACGCCCGCTACACCCGGCGCGGCGGGCTCGACATCAACCCCTGGCGCAGCAACTTCAGCACCTCGCTGCCCGCCAATTTGCGCACCGCCCGGCAATGAGCGAACTTGCTACGCTCGCCGGCGGCTGTTTCTGGTGTCTGGAGGCCGCATTCCAGCGATTGAGCGGCGTGGAATCGGTCCAGTCCGGTTATACAGGCGGTCATATCGATGCGCCCTCCTATCGCCAAGTCTGTACCGGGGATACGGGGCATGCCGAGGCGGTGCAGATCCGCTTTGATCCGGACGTCATCAGCTACGGCCAACTGCTCGACGTGTTTTTCGCCATTCACGACCCGACCACGCTTAACCGCCAAGGCCATGACATCGGCTCGCAATACCGCTCGGCGATTTTTTTTCACAATCAGAAGCAGGAAACCATCGCACACCGGAAAATCGAAGAAATCGCCCGTCTCTGGCCCGATCCGGTCGTAACGGAGGTCGTTCCAGCGACGACCTTCTGGCCCGCCGAGGATTACCACAGCGACTATTTCCGCCAGAACCAGCAGCAGCCCTACTGCGAACTGGTCATCGCACCGAAGATTGCCAAGCTCTTGAAGGACTTTACCGATCTTGTCCATCGTTAAGGAAGCGCTGAACAATTGCTGCGAAGGCGCATGGCGGCGTCGCGCGGCGCTCGAAATCCTCATGTATACCCACATACATTGCGGTTCCTGCGCTCCGGGCTCCTTGCCCTGCGCCTTCTCGCTGACTTGTTCAGCGCTTCCTTGACAGAACCGGAAACCCCGCTGGTTTCGTGAAACTCCAAGCTCCGGTAAAATGCTCCACTTTCCGGACAAGGACTCGTCCATGCCTTTTTCCCCTTCCCGCCGTCAGCTTTGGCTTCTTCTCGCTCTTTTTACCCTGCTCTGGTTCGGCGCACTGGGTTATCGCAAGCTGATCACGCCGGATGAAGGACGCTACGCCACCATTGCCTGGGAAATGGTCACGTCGGGCGACTGGCTCACGCCGCGCCTCAACGGCGTCAAGTATTTTGAGAAGCCGGCGCTGCAATACTGGGCTACGGCGCTGGGTTTCCTGTTTTTCGGGCAATCCGATTTTGTTGCCCGCCTCTGGCCCGCCCTGACCGGTTTTCTAGCGGTCATAGGCCTTTTCTTCACTGGCCGCCGCATCTGGAACGAACAAACCGGGCTGATTGCCGCGCTGCTCCTGGCATGCAATCTCTGGTGGCTCGGCAACGGCCATTTCCTGACGCTAGACATGGGCGTGAGCGCTCTGCTTTGCGGCGCGCTGTGCGGTTTCCTGCTGGCGCAGCACGACGGCGCGAGCGAACGAGAAAACCGCAACGGCATGCTGCTGGCTTGGGGCATGATGGCGCTGGCCGTCCTGCAGAAAGGCTTGATCGGCCTGTTAATTCCCGGATCGGTTCTGGTTCTCTATACCGTTGTCCAGCGCGACTGGCGCCTGTGGACTCGTCTGCATCTCGGCAAGGGCTTGTTGCTGTTCTTCGCCATCACCGCGCCCTGGTTCGTACTGGTTTCGCGCGCCAACCCCGAATTCGCCTGGTTCTTCTTCATTCATGAGCATTTCCTGCGCTTTGCGACCAAGGTGCATCGCCGGGCCGGAGCCTGGTGGTATTTCTTCCCGATCCTGATCGCGGGACTGATGCCGTGGACTTCGCTGCTTCCGCAGGCGCTGTACCAGGGCTGGAAAAAAGAGGCTTCCCGGTTCCAGGTCAATCGTTTCCTATTGATCTGGGCGGTGTTCATCTTTGCCTTCTTTTCGAAATCCAGTTCCAAACTGCCTTCCTACATCCTGCCGATGTTCCCGGCGCTGGCGCTGCTGACAGCGCAGATCATCGGCAAGATGGAACTGCGCAAGCTGCGCTGGCACCTGATTCCCGGTTTCGTATTGGCCTTCGGCCTGCTGATTGCTGCCCCCATCGTTTTCCGCATGGAACAAGGCGGCGGACGCGAAGCTTTGCATCAAACCCTGGCTTATTGGCTGGGAGGTGCAGGCATCATGGCATTGCTGCTGATGGTCGCGGCGTGGATCATGCAGCGTAAAGGCCACTGGCTTGCCGCCCTGACCCTGACCGGGCTCACGGCGCTCGCCGCTGGCCAACTGGCAGCGCTGGGGCACAATGCCTTTGCACTCACCAATTCAAGCTGGTATCTGGTACAGGCGCTCAAGCCGCAAATCGGGCCGAACACCAAGCTGTATGTGTTCCGCGACTACGACCAGACGCTGCCGTTCTATCTGAAGCGCCATCTGCAATTCGTCGAATACCGCGACGAATTCGAATTCGGCCAGAAACAGGAACCGGCCAAGTTCATGGACATACTCTCCTTCGTTCACCAGTGGCAAAGCGACAGCGATGCCGTGCTGATTACCGCCAAGTGGACCAAAGAAGAAATCGTCCGCCTGAAACTGCCGGTTCGCGTCATCTACGAAGACCCGGACCGCACCGTTTACGCCAGAAAATAACAAGAGACACAACATGAGCGATTTCCTGCCCTTTACCCGTCCGAGCATCGACGAAGCCACCATCGAATCGGTGGCCGGCGTCCTGCGCTCGGGCTGGATCACCACCGGCCCCAAGGCCAAGGAATTCGAAACCCGGCTTTCGGAATACCTCGGCGGCCGCCCGGTGCGCGCGTTCAATTCCGGCACCGGAACAATGGAAGTCGCCCTGCGCATCATCGGCCTGCGCCCCGGCGACGAGGTCATCACCACGCCGATGACCTGGGTCGCCACCGCCAACGTGATCCTGAACGCGGGCGGCACCCCGGTACTGGTCGATATCGACCCGGTCACGCGCAACATCGATCTTGAGCAGGTCGAAGCCGCCATCACGCCGCGCACCCGCGCCATCATGCCGGTCGATCTCGCCGGCCTGCCTGTCGACCGCGACCGGCTGTACGCCATTGCCCGCAAGCACGGCCTGCGCGTGATCGAAGATGCCGCCCAGTCTCTGGGCGCCAAGTGGAACGGCCAGCGCATCGGCAGTTTCGGCGACATCTGTTCGTTCTCGTTTCATGCCAACAAGAACCTTACGACCACCGAAGGCGGCGCGCTCGTCGTCAACAACGAGGAAGAAGCCCGGCTGGTCGAGAAATGGCGCCTGCAGGGCGTGACCCGCTTTGCCGATGGCAGCATGGATGTCGACGTTCCGGGCGGCAAATACAACATCACCGACGTCGCCGCTGCAGTCGGCCTCGGGCAACTGCCGCATCTGGACGCTTTCAACGCCCGCCGCCACGAACTCGCCCGAATGTACTTCGAGCAGATCGATCCGGCACTGGGTCTGGAGCTGCCTGTTGCCGATTTTGAGAACACCAACTGGCACATGTTCCAGCCGCTGCTGCCGCTCGCACGCATGGCCATTTCTCGCGGCGAATTCGTGGCACGCATGAAGGAAAAAGGCATAGGCATCGGCGTGCACTACCCGGCCCTGCACCTCTTCACCCTGTACCGCGAGCGCGGCTTCCGGGAAGGGATGTTCCCGCATGCCGAGCACGTTGGCGCGTCAACGGTTACAATTCCGCTTTTCCCGGCCATGCAGGACAGCGACGTCACGCGCGTCTGCACGGCGCTCAAGGATGTGTTGCTGCCGGTACTGAAATAACCAATATGCCCAACAAGACCATACCCCACCCGCTCGTTTCCATTGTCATCCCGGTTTATAACGAAGAAGCTGGCCTGCAGGCCCTGTTCGACCGCCTCTATCCGGCCATGGATGCGCTGAACACATCCTACGAGATCATTTTCATCAACGACGGTAGCCGGGACCGTTCCGCCGCGATCCTCTCCGACCAGTACCACAAGCGCAAGGACGTGACGCGCGTCATCCTGTTCAACGGCAACTTCGGCCAGCATCGCGCCATTCTCGCCGGCTTTGCGCACAGCCGCGGCGAGCGCATCGTCACACTGGACGCCGATTTGCAGAACCCGCCCGAGGACATCGGATCGCTGCTCGCTGAAATGGACAAGGGCCACGATTACGTCGGCTCGATCCGCCGCCAGCGCAACGACAGCCTGTGGCGTCACCTCGCCAGCCGCGCGATGAACCGGCTGCGCGAAAAGCTCACCCGCATCAAGATGACCGACCAGGGCTGCATGATGCGCGCCTACAGCCGCCGCATCATCGACACCATCAACCAGTGTCAGGAAATGCATACTTTCATTCCGGCGCTGGCCTATTCGTTCGCGCAGAATCCGACTGAAGTCGTAGTCGGCCACGAAGAGCGCCATGCCGGCGAATCCAAGTATTCGCTCTACAGCCTGATCCGCCTCAATTTCGACCTGATGACCGGCTTTTCCATCGTGCCATTGCAGATGTTCTCGATGCTGGGGATGCTGGTTTCCTTCTTTGCCGGCCTCCTGGTGGTCTACCTGATCGGGCGCCGCATCATCATCGGACCGGAAGCCGAAGGTCTCTTCACCCTCGAAGCCATCCTGATGTTCCTCATCGGCCTGTCGCTCTTCGGCATCGGCATCCTGGGCGAATACATCGGCCGCATCTACCAGGAAGTCCGCGAACGTCCGCGCTACCTGATTTCCGCCATTCTGCAGGAGCAGGAACTGGACGAACGCCGATGACTACTGCCGTCGTTTTTGCCTATCACAACGTTGGCGTGCGCTGCCTGAAAGTTCTGCTGGCGCAAGGCGTGGACATCAAGCTCATTGTCACGCATGAAGACAACCCCAACGAAAACATCTGGTTTTCCTCGGTCAAGCAAGTAGCGCAGGATTACGGGATTCCGGTCATCACCCCGGACAATCCGAACACACCGGAAATCGAGGCGCAGGTGCGCGCCCTCGCTCCGGATTTCCTGTTCTCCTTCTACTACCGCAACATGCTCAAGGCCCCACTGCTGGAAGCCCCGAGCCGCGGCGCATTCAACATGCACGGTTCGCTGCTACCCAAGTACCGGGGCCGCGTACCGATCAACTGGGCCGTCATCCACGGCGAAACCGAAACCGGCGCCACCTTGCATGTAATGAACGTCAAGCCGGATAATGGCCCCCTTGTCGACCAGCAAGCCGTGCCGATCCTGCCCGACGACACGGCCCAGGAAGTTTTCGACAAGGTGCTGGTCGCGGCGGAAATCTGCCTGCTGCGCGCGCTACCGAAACTGATCAACGGCACTGC
Organism: Formivibrio citricus; assembly: GCF_900115065.1. Taxonomy (GTDB): domain Bacteria; phylum Pseudomonadota; class Gammaproteobacteria; order Burkholderiales; family Chitinibacteraceae; genus Formivibrio; species Formivibrio citricus. The sequence continues at coordinate 8,812 of NZ_FOVE01000007.1, forward strand.
GCAATTCATACAGCAGGATTTGAGCCAGGGCGCGTATTTCGGCGGGCGCAAGGCCGAGGACGGCCGGATTGACTGGTGCCAGCCAGCCCGGCAGATCCACAATCTGGTCCGGGCCGTCACCCGCCCCTACCCTGGCGCATTCAGCGATACGCCCATGGGAAGAGTGGTCATCTGGCGAACCCGTGTACTGGCAGAAAGCGGTCACGATTCGCAGCCCTGCCGCCTGCTGGCGAAGGACGACAAATTGCTGGTCCATACAGCAGAAGGCGGCTTGCTGCAAATCCTGGAAGGCAGCATCGGCGAACACCACCTGACAGTGGAAGGCTTGAACAAATATCTGAACGGCGAGCTCATGCTGGCCTGTAATTGCTGCAAACGAATATCCCGAAATTGATAGGAAATGGAAAAAAGCATGAAAAAAGTCCTGATTCTTGGCGTTAACGGCTTCATCGGCCACCACCTGACCAAGCGCATCCTGGAAACCACCGACTGGGAAGTGTTCGGCATGGACATGTACACCAACAAGATCGGTGATCTGTTGGGGCATGAGCGCTTCCATTTCTTCGAAGGCGACATCACCATCAACAAGGAATGGATCGAATACCACGTCAAGAAATGCGACGTGATCCTGCCGCTGGTCGCCATCGCCACGCCGGCCACCTACGTTCAGCAGCCGCTGCGCGTGTTCGAACTCGACTTCGAAGCCAACCTGCCGATCGTGCGCCAGGCGCTCAAATACAAGAAGCACCTTGTCTTCCCGTCCACCTCGGAAGTCTACGGCATGTGCGCTGACGAGGAATTCGATCCGTTCGAATCCCACCTCGTCTACGGCCCGATCAACAAACCGCGCTGGATCTATGCCTGTTCCAAGCAGATGATGGACCGCGTGATCGCTGCCTACGGTCAGCAGGAAGGTCTCAACTACACGCTGTTCCGTCCGTTCAACTGGATCGGACCGGGTCTGGACTCGATCCACACCCCGAAGGAAGGCTCAAGCCGCGTGATTTCGCAATTCCTCGGCCACATCGTCCGCGGCGAAACCATCAAGCTCGTCGACGGCGGCTACCAGAAGCGCTCGTTCTGCTACATCGACGACGGCATCGATGCGCTGATGAAGATCATCGAGAACAAGGACGGCAAGGCTTCCGGCCAGATCTACAACGTCGGCAACCCGGTCAACAACCACTCGGTGCGCGAACTGTCCGACATGATGATGCAACTGGCCAAGCAATATCCGGAGTACAGCGAATCTGCCGCCAAGGTCAATATCGTGGAAACCACATCGGCCGATTACTACGGATCGGGCTATCAGGACGTGAAGAACCGCGTCCCCAAGATCGCCAACACCATGCAGGACCTAGACTGGGCACCGAAAACCACGATGGACCAATGCCTGCGCGGCATCTTCGATGCCTACAAGGATCAGGTCGCCATCGCGCGCGAGCTGGTTGAATAATCCAGTTCAGCATCAAGGCCGGGAACTTCCCGGCCTTTTTTGTATCCCATTCCGATTGCGCCATAAACCAATACGGAAACAGAATATGCTGAAAATCCGCGACCGTTACCATCCGCTGTCCATCTGGCTGCACTGGCTGGTTTTCCTGCTCTTCATCGCGGTCATCGGCGCCATCGAATTGCGCGGTTTCGTTCCGCGCGGCACCCCGCTTCGCTCCACGCTGTTCAACATCCACATCTATTGCGGCCAGCTCGTTTTTATCCTGACCGTGCTTCGGCTGGCGGTACGCACCGCGTATGGCGCACCCGAACCGGGCGGCGACAACCAATTCCTGCTCATGGTCGCCAAACTGGTCCATGCCCTGCTTTACCTGCTGATGGGCTCAATGCTGTTTACCGGCGCGGCCGGCATGATGGCCGGAGAGCGGGAAGTATTCTTTCTGGGAATCGAAGTGCCAGCGTTGATTGCGCCCGATGAAGACCTGCAATTCACCCTGCGCCAATGGCATGAGTGGATCGGGAAATCCATCATCGCACTGGTCGGCCTGCATGCCGCCGCCGCGATCTGGCACCATTTTTTACTCAAGGACGGCTTGCTGCAGCGCATGAATCCGCATCGCAAGCACTGATCAACGCGGGCAATTTTCACCAATAATCATGAAGTTGTTGACTTGTTGCGCCGCATCCGGATAATGCGCGCCTTCTCTGCGTCCACCTTGACGCAGTTTTTTGGTCCACCATCGCCCCTGACCCCTTCCCGCGTGGCTTCTGATCTGCGGATATTCATGGTTAGCGTCGATGACGCGCTCAAGCTTTACCAGACAGACTGGATCGAGCGCCTGTGAATATCTACTGAAGGAAGTAACATGACGCAATCCGCATTTGCGGCGCTGGGCGTTGCCCCGGCTATTGTCTCCATGCTGGAAAGCCAGCAAATCACCGAACCGACTCCGATCCAGGCTGCTGCGATTCCGGAACTGCTCGCCGGCCATGACCTCATGGCTTCGGCCCAGACCGGTACCGGCAAAACTGCCGCATTCCTGCTGCCGTCCCTGACCAAGCTGCTCAAGGAACCGAAGCACCATGGCCGCGGCCCGCGCATTCTGGTTCTTACCCCGACCCGTGAACTGGCCGACCAGGTAGCCAAGGTCGCCAGCGACTTTGCCCGTCGTCTTCCGCGCTGCAAGGTCGCTTGCTTTGTCGGCGGCACACCTTACCCGGTCCAGAACCGCATTCTGTCGCAGCCGCTTGAAGTACTGGTGGCCACCCCTGGCCGCCTCGGCGACCTGATGCGCGGTGGACGCATCGATTTCCGCCGTCTGGAAATGCTCGTGATCGACGAAGCCGACCGCATGCTCGACATGGGTTTCATCGACGAAGTCGAAGCCATCGTTGCTGCGCTGCCGAAAGATCGTCAGACCGCGCTCTTCTCGGCCACGCTGTCCGAATCCGTCCAGGAATTCGCCGCGCCGCTCCTGCGCGCGCCGAAGCTGATCGAACTCGCGCCTTCCACCACGCCGCAACCGCAAATCGACCAAGCCGTGCATTATGCCGACGGCTACGAACACAAACTCAAGCTGACTGCAGCCCTGCTCAAGGAAAACGAAGGCAACCAATCCATCGTCTTCACCGCGACCAAGGCCGATGCCGACGGCGTGGCCGAATGGCTGAAGCTGGAAGGCTTCCGTGCCGCTGCGATGCACGGCGACATGGCCCAGCGCGACCGTCGCCGCACGCTCGAACGCCTGCGCAAGGGCGAAGTCGACATGCTGATCGCCACCGACGTCGCCGCCCGCGGCATCGACGTAGCCGGCATCTCGCTGGTCCTCAACTTCGACCTGCCGAAGTTCGCTGAAGACTACATCCACCGCATCGGTCGTACCGGCCGCGCCGGCCGCACCGGCCGCGCCGTGTCGCTGGTCGGCAAGAACGACTTCCAGCCGCTGTCGCGCATTCGCCGCCTGTACAAGATCAACTTCGATATGCTCGGTCTGCCGGGACTGGAAGCCAACTTCCGTCCGGAACGCAAGGAACGCGATGCTCGTCGCGGCAATGGCCGCTCGTTCGGCGGCAACAAGTCCTTTGGCGGCCAGAAACGTCATGACGGCCGCAACACGGAAAACCGTCACGACCAGCGCAGCTTCGAACTCCGTGGTGAAACCCGCACCTACGACCGCAACGCCGATAACCGTGGCAACACCCGTCAATTCGACAATCGCAGCGAAGTGCGCAGCCACGACCATTCCGCCAGCCCTTATTCGCAGAACAAGCGCTCTGCCGGTCAGGGTTACGGTTCCCGTGGCGGCAACGACAATCGCCGTAGCCAGTCTCGCGACCATTCCGGAAGCCGCGGCTGGGGTAATTAACTGATCCGCAGCAAATAATCTAGCTATCCAACGCCCGGCCTTTAGCCGGGCGTTTTTCATTGTCCCTTGCAGTCTCACGACTTTTCGTCACGATAAAACCGTCAAAAACGGATTTCCGTTTCAACTCCAATCATTACCCCAATAAAAATCATTAAGTTAGCGATTGTTGATCAAGTCATTTTCTTGGCACGGCTATTGCGTTTACAGACAACGGAAATCGCGTATCCACCAAATAAAACTGGAATGCCGGTTTTCATCAAACAGAGCGGCAAAACCGCCACGACAGGCATGGAGCAGCTTCCAAAGCTTGAATAAACAGATACCCACATCAAGAGGACAAACCTGTGAATGCAAACAAACTTACCATGAGGATCATGATCGGCATGGTCCTGGGCATCATCGCCGGCTGGGCCGTCAACACCATGGCCTCCAGCCCCGCTGCGCTCAAGGAAATCGCCAGCTATTTCACCCTGTTGAGCGACATCTTCCTGCGCCTGATCAAGATGATCATCGCCCCGCTGGTGTTCAGCACCGTTGTCGCCGGCATCGCCAACATGGGCGACAGCAAGTCCGTGGGCCGCGTCGGCGGCAAGGCCTTGCTGTGGTTCATCACCGCTTCGATCGTGTCCTTGCTGCTGGGTTGCCTCATGGCTAACCTGCTGCAACCAGGCGCCGGTCTGGGCATGCCGTTGCCGGCCGCCAATGCTGCCACCAACCTCGCCACGGCCAACCTCACCTTCAACAAGTTCCTGTTGAACGTGTTCCCGACCAGCGTGTTCTCGGCATTTGCCACCAACCAGATCCTGCAGATCCTCGTATTCTCGATCTTCTTCGGTCTGGCCATCGCTTCGCTGCCCAAGGGTCATGCCTCCACCATCACCAAGTACACCGATGAACTGGTGCACGTCATGATCAAGGTGACCGACTTCGTGATGAGCTTTGCTCCGATTGGCGTGTTCGCCGCCATGGCCGCCGCGATCGCCACGCAAGGTCTGGGCGTCCTGGCCACCTACGGCAAGCTGATCGGTTCCTTCTACATCGCGCTGGCACTGCTGAGCCTGATCCTGATCTTCGCTGGCTGGCTGTTCCTCGGTCGCCGCGTCATGACCTTGATGCAGATGATGCGCAGCGTGTTCCTGCTGGCCTTCTCCACCGCCAGCAGCGAAGCGGCCTACCCGAAGACCATGGAGCAACTGGAAAAGTTCGGCGCCAGCAACCGCGTGACCAGCTTCGTGCTGCCGCTCGGTTACTCGTTCAACCTCGATGGCTCGATGCTGTACCAGTCCTTCGCCATCCTGTTCATCGCCCAAGCCTACGGCATCGACATGCCGATCTCGCAACAGCTGATGATGCTGGGCGTGCTGATGGTCTCCAGCAAGGGTATGGCCGGCGTGGCGCGCGCCTCGCTGGTGGTCGTGGCTGCCGTACTGCCGATGTTCAACCTGCCGGAATCCGGTCTGCTGCTGATCATGGCCATCGACCAGTTCCTCGACATGGGCCGCACCGCGATCAACGTGGTGGGCAACAGCATCGCCTGCGCCGTTGTCGCCAAGTGGGAAGGGCAGCTTGCCGAAACGAAGGACGACCGCATCGAAGACATGCCGGCAGAGGGTGAATTCGATACCGTGGCTATCCAGGAACAAGCCGCCAAGTAAGCCGTAATCCAGACTCGATCTGGCAATCCGCCTCTCCGGGCGGCATTGCCAGATCGATTTGCTTTGCAACTTCCCCTTCGGCCTTGATCAATCAAGCGTTCTGCGAAACCGCTTCAACCCTATGGCCATGATCACTGTCATGAACAGCAACAGCGGCCAGAGGCTGGGCCAGATTTCAAGCAGATTGTTGCCCTTGAGCATGACACCGCGGCTGATGCGCATGAAATGGGTCAGCGGCAGGATTTCCCCGATGTATTGGGCCCATTGCGGCATGCCGCGAAACGGGAACATGAAGCCGGACAGCAGCATGGAAGGCAGAAAGAAAAAGAACGACATCTGTAGTGCCTGCATCTGGTTACGCGCCACGCTGGATATGGTGATGCCGACAACCAGGTTGGTCGCGATGAAAACCAGCACGGCACAGATCAAGAGCGCAACATTGCCCACGAAAGGCACCGCGAACAGCCACTTGGCGGCAGTCAGGATCAGCACCGTCGAAATCAAGCCGACCAGGATACAGGGCACGATCTTGCCCACCATGACTTCCAGTGGATGCACGGGGGTGGCCAGCAGGTTTTCCATGGTGCCGCGTTCGACTTCCCGCGTCAGCCCCAGCGCGGTGGACATGATCATGGTCATGGTCAGCACAACGCCCATCAATCCCGGAACGATGTTGTACTGGGACAAGCCTTCAGGGTTGTAACGGCGGTGGATGACCAGTTCGACGGCGGGCTGGGCCGGACTGAGCCAAGCTAGCGCCCCTTTGAGATCGTGATCCAGCAGGCTGCCGGTCATCTGTTGAATCGCAGCGATGGCGTTGCCGGTGGCGGAGGGATCGGTGGCATCGGCTTCGAGCAGCAGTTGCGCCCGCTCACCGCGCAACAGGCGCCAGGAGAAATCGGCAGGGATCGTGACAGCGAACTGGACTTGCCCCAATGCGAGCATTTCCTGCGCTTCGCGGTCGCCGGCCTGCGTGGACACCACGTTGAAATAGCCGGAATTGGCCAGCTTCTGCACCACGCTGCGGGCGAACGGGCTTTGTTCGTGCGTCACGATGACGGTCGGCAGATGCTTGGGGTCGCCATTGATAGCGAAGCCGAACAGGACCAGTTGCATGAGCGGGATACCGACCATCATTGCGAAGGTCAGGCGGTCGCGCCGCATCTGGATGAATTCCTTGCGGATGATGGCAAACAGGCGCTCCAGGCTGAACGAGGTCATTGTCCGCCCCCCGCAAAATTGTCCCGCGCCTTGCCCATCAGATGGATGAACAGGTCTTCGAGTTGCGGCTCGCCGAATTCCCAAGTCAGGCCGGGCGCAGAGAGATACGGTTCGATTGCCTGGTTGAGCGCCTCGACATCGCCGCCGCTCACGTGCAATTCATGGCCGAATCGCGTCACCCTATCGACTCCGGTTTTGTCCTGCAAACGTTCAGCCAGTTCGTTGATGCCTTCGCCGGCGACATGCCAGGTGGAAAAACCGCTGTTGGCGACAAGTTCGCGCGGCGTACCTTGCGCCATGAGCTTGCCGTAGGCGATGTAGCCCAGCCGGTGGCAGCGCTCGGCCTCGTCCATGTAGTGGGTGGAAACCAGAACGGTGATACCGCTGGCGGCAAGCTTGTGGATCTCCTCCCAGAAATCGCGCCGGGCCTTGGGGTCGACGCCTGCCGTGGGCTCGTCGAGCAGCAACAGCCTGGGCTCGTGCAGCATGCAGCTAGCCAGTGCCAGCCGCTGCTTCCATCCCCCGGAAAGACTCCCGGCCAACTGGTTCTGGCGGTCAGCCAGACCGAGCTGCTCCAATGAGGCGTCCACGCGGTTCTTGCGCCGATCCATCTGGTAGATGCGGGCAACGAAATCAAGGTTCTCGCGAATGGTGAGGTCTTCGTAAAGGCTGAAGCGCTGGGTCATGTAGCCCACCTCGCGCTTGATCGCCCAGGATTCGCGCAGGATGTCATAACCCAGCGTATGCCCTGCCCCGCCGTCCGGGGTCAGCAGACCGCACATCATGCGGATCGTGGTGGTCTTGCCGCTGCCGTTGGGGCCGAGGAAGCCGAAGACTTCTCCGCGTCGGACCTGCATGGTCAGGTTGTCGACCACGGCCTTGCCGTCAAAACGCTTGCATAGTCCGGTCACGTCCACCGCATGCTCGAACGGTTTCACGGCTGGCCGTCCAGGCGGATATCCACGGGCTGGCCGGGCGCAAGTCCCTGTTCGTTGTCCGGTTTGGCCTCGACCATGAAAACCAGCTTGGCGCGGTTTTCCCGGCTGTAGATGACGGGAGGAGTAAATTCGGCGCTCTTGGCCACGTAGCTGACCCGTGCGCCGAAGGGCTTGCAGCCGTCGCAACCGACCGCGAGTTTTTGCCCGACGGGGAACTGGCTCAACCGATCCTGCGGCACGAAAAAGCGCAGCTTGATGGCGCTTGGAGTCAACAGACTGACGACGGGGGCGCCCGCAGGAACCCATTCGCCGACCCGGTAGAGCGTGTCGTCGACCCGTGCGGCGGCGGGGGAAAGAACGGTTTTTTGCTCCAGACGCCAGCGGTTCTGCGCGATCTGCGCTTTTGCTGCGGAAATGTCGGCTGCGGCTGCAACCCGAGTGTCGTCACGAGCGGCCAGCCGTGCCACCTTGAGCTGGGCGGCCATTTCCCGCACTTTGGCCTCTTCGGCACGAACACGAGTCTGCAATGCTTCCAGATTGGCGCCGCTGGTGAAGCCAGCCCGCGCCAGTTCGGTCTGGCGTTTGAAATCGCTTTGCGCCAGTGCCAGGCTCGATTGCGCCGCGCTCAATTGGGCTTCGAGCACCGCGATTTCCTCGCGGCGTTTGCCTTTGGCCAGATCGGCGGCTTGGGCGGTACTGCGCAGCAGACGGGCTTGGGCTTCATCCAGCGCGGCCTTTTCGCTGTCCGCTTCGAGAACGAAAAGCGGCGCATCTTTCTGGATGTCGGCGCCCTTCTCGACTGCCAGTTGCACAAGCCGGCCTGCTATCGGTGCGGCGATTCGCGTGTACTCGGCCTCTGCATAGCCGGGCAATGCGCCGGGTTTGTCCTGCTGGCAGGACACCAGCATCGCACAGCATCCCAGCAGAATCACCAGTCGTCTCATGCGCAGCCTCTCCAGTCAGATCAAGCGCATCATCCCATAAACCACGAAGCTTGCCACAATCGCCAGCAAGGTCTTGCGCGTGGCAAAAGCGACGACTCCCGCCACAAGCGTGCCGACGAGATAGGGATTGTCGGGCGCGAGCGCCAAGCTGCCCTTGGGCATGAGCGCCATCGGCACGATCAGGGCCGAGAGTACGGCTGCCGGAACGTAATGCAGGGCACGGCGCACGAGCGGCGGGAAATCGAGCCGGTTGCCGAACACCAGGAAACTCGCACGGATCGGAAATGTGGCCGCAGCCATGCCGAAAATAACCAGCCAATATTTCATGCTGCCTCCCCGGCTGTCTGTGTGTTTTGCAGCCTTTCCAGCAGTAGGCCGGCACAAATTCCGGTAAAGGCCGCCGCCATCAAGTCCAGCTTGTAAGGCATCCCCTGCAACAGGAGCGCAGTGGCGCCAGCGGTCATGGCTGCGGCCAGGACGGGACGCTGCCGTAGCTGCGGCGCCACAATGGCGGCAAACGTCGCCAGCATCGCAAAATCCAGCCCCCAATCCGACAGGCCGGGCAGATTGCTGCCCAATACCACGCCAAAGACGGTCCAGAGCAACCAGTTGCCGTACATGCTCAACGATGAACCCAGTTGATACCAGCGCGCGCCTTCGAGCCCGTGGTAGCGGAAGCGATGCTCCACGACAGCAAAGGTTTCATCGGTCAGCCAGAAGGAGAGCACCCAGCGCCATGCCAAAGGCCAGTCCTTGGCATACGGTTGCAGCGTGGCGCTGTAGAGCGCGTGCCTCAGGTTGACCACCAGCGTCGTCAGGCAAATGACCGGCCATGCCGCGCCCGCCGCGAGCAGGCTGACAGCGACGAACTGCGACGAGCCTGCAAAGACCAGCGCGGACATGCCGATGGTTGCGGCGGCAGAGACGCCGGCGCTAACCGCGAGCGCGCCGAAAATCAGGCCGAAGGGTGCTGCGCCGACCATCATCGGCAGCGTATCGCGCAAACCGGCCAGGAAATGGGATGCGGGAGTTTTCATGCATCAAGCATAGCGTTGACCGCGGATTTGCGGCAACGCACAGTCAACCGCTGTTTTTCACGAGAATTGTTTTGTGATGGCCAAGGTTGGGAGACAGCGCAACAGGATACCTCGAAAAAACCAGCCATCCAGATGATCCCGGATTGTCCATTAGGGCGCGAGATGATGGCGAAACGGATTGTGAGGCCATTTTGTCACTTGGGAGAAGTCCATGGTTGTTCCATGGACGCCGAGCAAGGGGCAAAAGGGACCGCAAACCGTCCGCTAGCACTCGTGCAGGCCCGAAGGGCCGCCTAATGGATAATCCGGGATGATGGTAAACTTGCTTCCGCACAACCGTGCAGATCGACACCGCGCCCGTGCATGATGGTCAGCAGGGGGCGCTCCTCCCGGCCAACCGACACCCCACTTCGATATGGGCACCGCCATGCTTTACATTACCCCCGGACACTTGCAACTCTTGGCGCCGCTGATTGTTGGTGGCCTGATTGTTTACTTTGTCCGCAAATACTTCATCGAATATCGGGCTCCCGCCAAACAACTCCAGACAGCGCTGAAGCAGATCACCGAGAAAGTGCGGGGCTTGGCCAGATTGCCCAACCCTGAGCGCAAGGCGGCTTTGGCACATGTGTTTTCGGATTCGCCGTTTGTACATAGCTGGCAGCAATATGAAGAAACCCTGCACGACCAGACAGCGCTCATCGAAGGGGAGGCGCGGATTATCCAGACCCGTTCGACCGCGCCGGCCTCCTGTTTTTTCAGCGCACAAAACCTGATCGACACACCGATCCGCGTGGAGTATTTCAAGCATTTGCCGGGGATTTTGACCGGGCTGGGGATTATCGGAACCTTTGGCGGTCTGCTGGTCGGGCTCTATTACTTTGACCCGTCCGGCGAGCCGGAAAAAGTTCAGGACAGCCTCAAGCTGTTGCTGAGCGGCGTGCGCGATGCCTTCTTTGCCTCGGCCTTTGCCATTGGCTGGGCGATGTTCATCACCAACTCCGAAAAGAAAAACCTGCGCGAGTGTTATTCCCTGCTGGAATCGCTCACCGATGCGCTCGACCAGCTATTCCACTCTGGCGTGGGCGAGGAATATCTGGCTGCGCTGGTCAAAAGCAGCCAGCACAGCGCCACTCAGTCTCGTGAATTGAAAGACAGTCTGGTCGCCGATCTGAAAGACATGCTGCAAACATTGCTTGAATCGCAAAACCACGGCACTGCGCGCCTCGCCGAAACGCTGGGCACCGTCTACCGCGATTCCGGTCAAGCCATGGCCACGCAAATCAGCGCATCCATCGAAAACAGTTTCCGTGAACCGCTGAGCCAGATCGCCCAATCGGTGCAAACTGCTTCCGCCGATCAAAGCCAGCAGATACAGAAACTGCTGCAAGAAGTGTTGGGTGCGTTCACGCAAAAGCTCGAAGGCTCTTTTGGCCAGCAGTTTGCGGACATGCAAGCGCTCACCGGGCAATCGATCCAGTCCATGCAGCAGATGCAAGCGGCGTTTTCCGACCTGATCGAGAACCTCAAAAACACCAGTGCCGCCTCCAGCCAAGCCATGCAGACCCAACTGTCCGGTATGTTGGCCGAAATGCACGCCAGCCAGAACGCCATGCACCATGTGATGGACGAGATGGCCAGTCACTTTCAAAACACTCTGTCGAGCATCGGGCTCCAAGGCGAGACGACCAGCGCCCACTTTGCCTCGCAGCTTGAACGCCTGTTTGCAGAAAGCGAAGCCCGCCAGACTCAAATGGCCGAGCAGATGCAGGCATTCACCCGGAACCTGCAACAAAGCATGGGGCAAAGCCAGCAGGAAACCATGGCACGTCTGTCCGATTCCGTCGGTCAATTGGGCAGCCAGCTAAACAGCATTCTCGGCTCACTTGAACACAGCCAGCAAACCATGGCTGCGACCACACAAACCTCTCAACGGGAACTGCACACCAGCACCCGCGCCGTGGTAGATGAGCTGGGCGAACAAGTCAAAGGCTTGCTGGAAATCATGCGCGATGAGCGCAAAGCCACCCAGCGAGCCATCGAATTGCTGGGTTCGCAAACCGAGCGCAGCCTGCAAGGCATGCAAAACGGCGCAGAAAAAATGCGTATTGCGGCAGAAAAGTTTACCCATGCAGGAGAGAGCGTTGCCAAGGCAACGGGCGCATCCGGGCAACTCATCACTCAGACACAAAGCAGCCTGCAAGCCCTTGGCGGAGCAACCCATGAACTGGCGGCCGTTGTGGCCGATTACCGCATCCATCGTGAAACCATGCAGAAGGCCATTGCCGCAACGGAAGCCATCTTGGCCAATGCCCAAGCCGAGGCCGGCATGCGCGGGCAGGTACTCGACGATCTGAAACAGGCCGCCGAGCGCATGCAAACGTTAAACGTGGAAGCCAATCAGTACCTGGAAAAAGTGAATGGCGTCCTTGGTGCTTCGTTCGAATCGTTTGGCGCAGGCGTGGAACGCAGCCTGTCCATCACGATGGGCGCACTGGATGCTGAATTGGGCAAGGCCGTATCCAAACTGGCCGGCGGGGTGCATGACCTCAGCGAGAATATTGACGACCTTGCCGATACGGTTGAAAAAGCCGTTTCAGGACGCTAAATGATGTTGGGATCACGGTTTACCCCCCGCCCCCGCAACAAGGATGAAGGCGAAAAGCCCTTCTGGATTTCCTACGCCGATTTGATGACAGCGCTAATGATCCTGTTTCTGGTGGTCATGGCCGCCTCGTTGCTCATGGTCACCAAACGCATCAACGAGGCGACGGCGGGCGAGAAAACCCGCTCAGCCGAAATCTCCAGCCTGTGCCAGAAAATGGCGCTCGATGCCAAGGGGCGGGATGGGACGATTCAGGTTGATTGCCAGAACAACCGCATCAACTTTGGCGAGGCTGGGCGTTTTGGCTACAACGATTTCCGCCTCAAGCCGGAAGGATTGAAATCCCTGCAAACCATCGTGCCGCTGATACTGGCCGCCACCGAAAGCGGCGAAGGCAAAAAGTGGCTCAAGCAGGTGGTGATTGAGGGATTTACCGACACGGATGGTTCTTACCTCTACAACCTGCATCTCAGCCTGCAGCGTTCCGAGTGGCTGATGTGCGCCCTGCTGGATGATCGCTATTCGCGGCAGATCGGCTTGTCAGAGGTGCAGAAGAAACAGGTTCGCAAACTGTTTTTGGCGGGAGGGGTTTCCTTCAACAACGCCAAGACCAGCAAGGAGGCCAGTCGCCGCATCGAACTGCGCTTGCAGTTCTATGGGCTGAAGGAAAGCCACGACACCAATGAAGCCCTGGATTTCAACATTACCAAGGCCGAGACATGCCAGCTGTAACGCCGCCCCCTTCGCTCGAATCCCTGCTGGAATCTGCGCTGCGCAAATTTCCGAGCGATGAGCGCGGCAGCACGCTCCCCTTGCCCAAGCCCGCCCGCTTAAGCGAACAGGCCACGCAGGTCGCCAAACTGTTTTCGGGGGCGGCTGTTGAAACGCCCCCTCCCAGCCAAGCCCGCCGCAACGCCCTTGTCCGCTTGCGCCGCGATGAACCACTCACCCGCAAGGAGTGGTCGCTGGTCTGCTGGGGGCTGAGCGACAAGGGTGATGACGCTGCGCCGCCGCTTAAAGATGACGCGCTGTTTTCCAGAACCCTGGATTACCTGAATCAAAACGCCAAGCCCTTCACCCTTCCCCGCAAAACCTGGTTTGGCTTATTGAACAGCTATTTTTCATACGCGCACCCCGCACCGGAAACCACGCCAAACTGGGTTTTATTGCGCGCCTTTCTGAGCCAAAGCCTGCCCGAACTGCTGCTGGCGCAAAAAAGACCCCGTGAATGGATTCAATTACTGGAAGAACACGCTGAACTACTCACTGAAAACGCCGGCAAAGAACTGGGTAAAACGATTTTCGATGGCGACCATCAAACCGCCGAAACACTGAGATCAACGTTGCTGATACCGGAATCCAGTTGGCTCTGGAAAAAAGTCATCCGCCAACAACTGGAATTGCTGTCTTCGGCCAGCGATGCGGTTTTTATCGGCCACATTGAATCCATGATCCAACTGGCCACCCTCCATGTGGATTTCACGGATGAAATTCTGGTTGTTTTGCTGACCCGCTACGCCGCCTCGGCACATCGCCGCCAAGCGCATTCCCAACTACTGAATTTCTCGCTCAAACACTGGCGCAGCCCGCAAACCCGAACCGCCCACCGCTGGAAACAGGTTGGCGATGAAGTACGCAAAATGGTCTTGGGCTGGTTTGCCAGAGCCGATCTGGAACTCTTTTTCAGGCTGCTGCAGGGCAATGGATCGGTCGATCAATCCCGCCTGGATTACTGGCTGCGGTTTGTTGACCAGATGATCTACACGCGGATTGTAATGGGCTCGGAAGCCTTCAATAAACGCGATCCCGATTTTGTGGAATTCATCCGCCACAACAAGGAGCGCTGCAGCCATTTGAGCAGCGGCCCCAGCTCGAACAACGTTTTCATCATGCAGATCGGCGGCTACTACTTCGTCGAATTCTCCGAACCCGGAAACGACTGCTACCTCTACAGCGCCGACAAACTCCCCTTCGACCCGGAAATGCCGGAGCTCTCGATTGTCGATCTGAAACGCAGGCTGTTTGCTCTGGACTGGATCAGCCACGAGGACAACTGGCAAACCCGAACCGATGCAAAGCTGGCAGCGCTTGGCATATTCCCTACCGAAAAAAAGTGTCTATGTGCCCACGCCAAAGAGGTGTGATCCACTTTCGTTGCAAAAATTGTTTTTAACGGCCGAGCAACTCGGCCAATATCGCCACACCCCGCCGGATTTCTTCCGGAGTCGAATGGCTGAAATTGAGGCGCAGCGCGGGATATTCTGGCTGCCCGGCAAAGAACGGATCGCCCGGCATGAAGGCAAGCCCGCGTTCCAGTGCCTCTTGCAGCAAGGCCATTCCGTCGATTTTGCGCTGTAGCTGAAGCCAGAAAAACAGCCCGCCCGATGGCTTGACCCAGCTCGCTTCGCCCGCAAGCTTCTCTTGCAACACGGCATGCATGGCATCGCGCCGCTCGCGGTAAAGCGGCAGGTTGCTCGCAACATGACGCTCTACCAGCCCCTGCTGCAGGGCTAGCAGAACGATGAACTGGCTCAGACGGTTGGTATGCAGGTCGGCGGCCTGTTTCAGGCGCACCAGAGGCGTGATCAGATCGGGGTGCGCCACCAGATAACCCAACCGAAGCCCCGGAGAAAGCGTTTTGGAAAATGACCCCTGGTAAATCCAGCGGCTTTTTGCCAGATGCGAAACCAGAGGCGCGGGCGGCGGCGCGTCGAAACTCAGGTCGCGATAAGGGTCGTCCTCGAAGACCGTCAATCCTCGCCGATCGCACAGCCCCGCCAGTTCGGCCCGGCGCTCGGGCGTTGCGCAACGGCCGGTCGGGTTCTGGAAGGTCGGCGTGAAATAGGCAAAGCGTGCTTGCGGCGCCGCGGCCAGCGCAGATGGCATGGCGCCTTCTTCATCCTGCCTGATGTCGTGCATCCGTGCACCGAACAGGCGAAACACCTGCAACGCAGCCAGATAGGCCGGCGATTCGACGAGAATATCCGTGCTTTCGTCGACCAGCAGCTTGGCGACGAGATCGATGCCCTGCTGCGAACCGCTCAGGATCAGCACCTGCTCGGGGCTGCATTCGAGCCCCATGCCGCTTGCCCGCTGCGCCACCCACTCGCGCAACGCCGGTTCGCCCTCGCTCATGCCGTACTGCCAGAGATTGTCCGGGAACGCATTGAGGTCGATGCCGGCATCCTGCGGACGGAAAAGCCCCTCTTCCGCGGGCAGGCCACCGGCAAAGGAAATCATGCCGGGCCTGGTGGCCACGGCCAGGATGTCGCGAACCAGGGAGGAGGTCAGTCGTTCGATTCTTGTTGCCTGCATGATGCACCATTGGTCAAATACATTGACCTTTATGGTCACAGCATTCTGGTATCATGTCAACCATGAGCAAGAAAAACGAAGCCCGACTCAATTCCGCGCTGGAACTACTGTTTTACGGCTACCGTGCCTTCACGGCCCTGCCGGACGAGATTCTCGCGGAGAGAAAACTGGCGCGAGTCCATCACCGCATCCTTTATTTCGTGGCGCGCGACCCCGGCCTTTCCGTCAACAAGCTGCTTTCCCGGCTGTGCGTGAGCAAACAAGCACTCAACGCTCCGCTTCGCGAATTGCAGGAGCGGGGGCTGGTGATATCGGTGGCATCGGAACAGGATCGGCGAGTGAAATGTCTGAACCTGACCGAGGAAGGCATGGCGCTGGAAGCTCAGCTATCTGCCAGTCAGCACAAACTGCTTTCGTCGATCTTCAACATCTGCGGGCCGGAAGCAGAAACCGGCTGGCGCATGGTGATGACTGCGCTGGCCAACAACAGCCCGGATAAATTACAGCGGTGATTTTCGTTCCACGACCACGAAATACTTGCGCACCGGCACCATAACCTCGAACACACCGCAAAACCCCGCCGGGATAACTGCGGCTTCACCCGGCCCCACTTCGACAGCCGCTCCGGATTCATCCAGCAGCCGCACCCGTCCCTCTATCACGCAGAAAAATTCGTCCTTGTTGCCCTCAAACCGGATGCGCCATGCGCCTTTTTCACAGGCCCAGATTCCGCAGGACATCTCGCCGGAAGCGTTGATGAAATGCTCCCACGTTGTCCGTTTTGGGTTGCCATCCACCAACCGTTCCGGACGTGGAAAATCAACGGAGGCGGCCACCACCACCTGACTGATGGCAACGATTCCGGGGGAGGTGCGTTGCATCACGACTCCAGATCGGAAGACCAGCCTTCCGGACGCATCAGGGCGTTGTCGAAACGCGAGAATTGCCCCTGGAAAACCAGCGGCACCTTGCCGGTCGGGCCGTTACGGTGTTTGCCGACGATGCATTCGGCCAAGCCTTTGAACGCACTGTCCGGGTTATAGTATTCGTCGCGGTACATGAACATGATCAAGTCGGCATCCTGTTCGATGGCGCCGGATTCGCGCAAGTCGGACATCATCGGGCGCTTGTCGGTACGCTGTTCGACCGAACGCGACAATTGCGACAGGGCGATGATCGGCACTTGAAGTTCCTTGGCCAAGCCCTTGAGCGAACGGGAAATCTCACCGAGCTCCGTGGCACGGTTCTGGTCGCGCGCGCCGGCGCGACCGGCCATGAGCTGCATGTAGTCGATCACGATCAAGCCAAGCTGCCCGCCGCATTGGCGCGCCAGCCGGCGGGACTTGGTACGGATGTCCATCGCCGTCAGCGCGCCGGTTTCCTCGATGAAGATCGGCGCTTCGGAAAGGCGGCTCACGGCATGGGTCAGGCGAGTCCAGTCCTCGTCCTCGAAACGGCCGGTCTTGAGCTTGTGCATGTCGATCTTGCCGACCGACCCCACCATCCGCATGCCGAGCTGCGCCGCCCCCATTTCCATCGAGAAGACGGCGACTGGAAGTTTGCCCTCGATGGCCACGTGTTCGGCAATGTTGATCGAGAAGGCCGTTTTACCCATCGACGGGCGTCCCGCCACGATGATGAGATCGCCTTTCTGCAAGCCCGAAGTCATGCGATCAAGGTCGATGAATCCTGTCGCAATACCCGTCACATCACCCTGATCCTCCTGCTGATAGAGATGATCGATGCGCGCCACGATTTCCTTGAGGATTGGCGGCATGGCGATAAAGCCCTTTTGCCCGCGCGCGGATTGCTCTGCGATCTGGAAGACCTTGGTTTCTGCCTCATCCAGCAGGTCGCGTGCCTCGCGGCCGTTCGGGTTGTATGCACCATCGGCAATATCCGTCGCCACGCTGGCCAACTGACGCATCACCGATTTCTCGCGCACGATTTCCGCATAGCGGCGAATGTTGGCTGCGGAAGGCGTGTTTTGCGCCAGCGAGCCCAGATAGGCGAGACCGCCGACATAGGCCAGTTCGTTGGTGGAATCGAGCGCCTCGGCGACCGTGATGACGTCTGCCGGACGGTTGTGCTCGATCAGGTTGCAGATCGTATTGAAAATGCGCCGGTGGTCATCCCGGTAAAAATCACTGGCACCGATCACGTCGGCGATCTTGTCGAAGGACGGATTGTCGAGCAGCAGCCCGCCCAGCACGGATTGCTCGGCCTCCACCGAATGCGGGGGCAGGCGGAAGTTTTCGGGTTGCGTCACGTCAGGCGGGGCGGTAGGATGATCGGTCATTTTCGTCCAATAAGGTCAGGCGTTGCAGCCGGCCATTTTACGCTGCTTCGATCATGCATTGCATCCGCAAGTCCATGCTGGCCCCCTACTCCGCCGAACAAATGTTCAACTTGGTTGATCGGGTTGAAGATTACCCCCGTTTTTTGCCATGGTGTGGTGGTGTAGAAGTACACGAACGCAGCGAAACCGTACTGGATGCCACTTTGCATATCCGTTTTCTCAAGGTGCAGGCGCATTTCCGTACCCGAGACAACCGCTTCCCGCACGAGCGCATCGAGATGCGTCTCGCCGACGGACCTTTCAAGCACATGGATGGTTTCTGGCGCTTCATCCCGCTTTCCGAGGATGCCTGCAAGGTGGAGTTCGAACTCGATTACGCCTTTGCCAGCAGGACTCTCGAAGCCCTGATTGGCCCGGTTTTTGACCGCATAACCAGCGCGTTCGTTGATGCATTCATCGAAGAGGCCGAGCGCCGCCACGGAGAATAAAGAAATGACCGAACAAGCCATTCACGTTGAAGTTGCCTACGCCAAACAGGACCAGCAAAAAACGATTGCCGTGAAACTGCCGGCAGGAAGTACGGTGGAAGAAGCGATTCGCAAATCCGGCATTCTCGCCGAATTCCCGGAAATCGATCTGGCCGTGAACAAGATCGGCATCTACTCCAAGGCATGCAAACTCGATACTGCACTGCGCGATAAGGACCGCGTGGAGATTTATCGCCCCCTGATCGCCGATCCGAAAGAGGTTCGCAAACAGCGTGCGGCGGAAGGCAAGCCCATGAAAAAAGGCAGCGGCATGCAAGAAGCATGACCGCTGCCCAAGTTGTACGGAAAAATCAGGGGCAGAAACGTTCGATGGCTTTTTCGGCCTCCGCCAGCTCGGCTTGGCGTTTTTCCGTCCCCATGAATTCGACTTCGCCCTTCTCGTTGACCGACTTGGTCAACTGACCGGACTCCAGAAACGTCTTGCGGGCTCGGGCCTGCGCGCAAGCTTGAGGATCTTTCTCGGACGGAGGCTGAGCGGCCGGGGCTGATGCGGGTACCGCGGCGCCGTTTTTCTTCTCTTCTGCCTGAACCGGTTTGGGGCCGGCAATCGAGGAAACCGTCCCACCCTTCAGTTGTGCCGGAGGCTGCTTGACCTTGGTTCCTGTTGGTGGCGGCATGTTCGAATAATGCACCTTGCCATCCGCATCGGTCCATTTGTAGACCGCAGCCGCAGCGACTCCGGAAACAGTCAACGCAAACAGAAGAACAGCGGTTCTTTTCATGATGAAACTCTCCTCAAAGATTGCCGTCATTATAGGTTCGATTTGGCCCGGAGCGTCATTCTCCGGATAGCCATGCCGCGCGGACGTGATTGCACGCCGCTTCGCCATCCTTGATACGCAACCCCCATGTATCCGCCTCGGCGACTTGGGGATGGACATCGAAATACATCAGTTCATCACGCCGAAAAGCCACGATTTGCCGTCTTTCGCCCGCAGGTTTTCCAGCCAGCAGGGTCTCCAGATTGCTCGCGGTAACACGCAAGCCATCGATGGCCAGCAGAAAATCGTTTGCCGACAGGCCGGCCGATTGGGCTGCGCCCCCTGCCAGAACATGCGTCAGCTTGAGCAGGCCGTTGTCCGTGGCCGTTCTGATGCCCAACGAATTCGAAGGCTTGGCCGGCGAATCCTGCCAGCCCCCCTTGTCCGACGCTCCCGACGCAACACGCAACTGGCTTTCAATTCCGAATTGCGCCAAGAGTTCAACCAACGGCAATTCGTTCGTCGAACGCAAGGCGTTGTCGAAGAAACCGGAAAGATCGAGTCCCGTTACTTCCTGCGCCAGCGACTCCCATTCCCGCTCATCGATTCCTTTGCCATGCTCGTCGAAATTCAGGCCAAAACGCTGCCAAAGCGCCCTCATCACATCGTCGAGGCTCTTGCATCCCGCCGTTTGCCGGCGAATCGTCAGGTCCAGACACAAAGCAGCAAGCGCGCCTTTCACGTAATAGCTGATCTGTGAATTCGGGCTGTTTTCATCCGGGCGGTAATGCTTGATCCAGGCATCGAGACTTGCATCTTCGAGGGACTGGATCAGCCTGCCGGGCGTGCGCTGCACACTGGTCATGGCCTGAGCAATCTGGTCCAGGTATTCCTGCTCGCTGATCAGGCCGGCACGCAGCAACATCAGATCGTCGTAATAGGAAGTAATGCCTTCGAAGGCCCAGAGCAGACGCGTATGGGCCTCCTGCTCCAGCACATAGGGCGCGAATGCCGCCGGCTTGATGCGCTTGACGTTCCAGGCATGGAAATACTCGTGGCTAACCAAGCCCAGGAACTGTCGGTAACCCGGCTTGGTTCCGGTTTCGTGCGCCAGCGGCAGGTCGTTGCGCGAGCAGATCAGCGCCGTGGATGCACGATGTTCCAGCCCGCCGTAGCCTTCTCTGACCGCCAGCGTCAGAAAGAGGTAGCGCTCGAACGGTGCCGGTTCGCCGAAGAAGCGGATCTGCGCTTCGCAGATGGCCTTGATGTCTTTTTTCAGCCGCTTCAGGTCGGCATCGTGCCGGCCCGAAATCACGATTTCATGCGGAACACCGCAAGCCCTGAACTGTACGCGGGCGAAACACCCAATCTCGACGGGGTGATCGATCAAATCGTCGTAATTGCGCGCCAGGCAGAGCCAGCCGCCCCCGTCCTGCGTCTCGGCATGCGGCAACGAGGTGGCGATTCCCCAGCGGCTAAATTCCTTGCCTGACGGTCGTTCGACAGTGAGTTCACACGCAGCGTACTCCTGTCCTGCCACGGCAGGAAACACGCCGGTTCCGTTGAAAAATCCCCGAGACTGGTCAAGATAGGCCCCGCGCACCGACAGATCATAGGCATAAACCAGCAGCGTCAATTCAAGCGGGGCATGGGTGGGCGCAACTTTCCAGTGCATCTTGCCGCTCTTTTCGATCTTGACGGGCTGTCCATTCGATATGGCGCTGACGGAAACGACGTGACGGGCAAATTCGCGAATCAGATAACTGCCGGGAATCCAGCTCGGCAACCAGAAAACCTGCCCAGCCGGATCAGGCTGGCTGACAGAAACAACCACCTTGAAAAGGTGTGCCTGCGGAGAATGTGCAGCAATGCGGTAGTGAATGGTCATAGAACTTTAGTGTGTGCACAATTGATGAATAATTCTGCCACGGCGGGGCCCATCAAGATACTTTCCCTTTAACCAGAAAACATCGGTTAGACGCGACCGAAAGGCAAAGAAGCAAAAGCCAGTCAAACCTGGCATTCATCTGCGGCATCGAAGAAAAACAAGCGGTCAACTGAGATTTTTAGGTTTAAGATACCTGGTTTGCAATGCAACACAGGCAAAACAGGCGATGTCGGAAAACGGCCTCCCTCATGCTCGGGATGAACTGACCCAACTGGAGGACCAGTTGCGGCAGTATCTCGCCTGCCCGTCGTTCTGGATGCGTTTCCCTGCAGAAATCGAGCAACGTTATGAAGACCTGCGCAGCCCGTACCGTCTGAGACGTTTTCAGCGCGTAGGCTGGATCAGCTTGATACTGTTTGATTTCTTGGCTTTGGCGGACTGCCATTTCCTGCCAGGCAGTTATCCCGATGCTTGGACAATCCGTTTTCTGGGGGTAACGCCGCTGCTTTGCCTCATCCTGTTGATTTTGCCCAGACACTGGATGGCTGCTTGGCGAAACTTTGCTGTTTCCGCTGCACTGGTTATCGTCGCAGTCGGTTTGGCCGGCATCGGATATCTGGCTCCCCCCGAACACCCCCAGCACCTCTATTTCCAGTGGCTGTTGCTCATTCTTGCAACAAACCTGCTGATCCGCCCGCATTTCTGGGTGGCGCTGCCCACGACACTGGTTCTGTTCGCCATATATGCATTCAGCGTAATCTTCTCGCTGGAACGTGGGATCGCGCCGGCGCTCAACGCGCTCCTGCCTTCTGGCATAGTGCTTCTGATCTGCCTGACTGCAATGCGGCGCATGGAACAGGACAGCCGGATCACCTACGCCCTGAAAACCCAGCAAAAGATCAACCACCAGCGTCTGGCAAGCGCCAACCGCAAACTGGCAAAGGAAGCTTCGCGGGATGGCCTGACCGGTATTTACAACAGGCGCATGCTGGATGACAACCTGAACCGTTTCTGGCGCCACGCCATGCGCCGTCATCGCCCGATTTCGGTGCTGTTTGTGGATGCTGACTATTTCAAGCGTTACAACGATACCTACGGACATGCTGCAGGCGATGAGTGCCTGCGCTGGCTGGCGGCCCTGCTTGAATCCTTTGCGCACCGCCCTCTGGATTTTGTCGCCCGTTTCGGCGGCGAGGAATTCGTGCTGGTACTGCCCGATACGACACCGGAAGACGCCGGCATCATCGCCGAACAGATCCGCGCCCGGGTTCTATCGGCGAACCGCCCTCACTCCACCAGCATGGAAGGCTGCATAACGGTCAGCATCGGCGTGGCTGGAGGCACTCCCAGAGAAGGGCAAATTGCCTCGATGCTGCTGGAAGCAGCCGACAAAGCGCTTTATATGGCAAAGAAACAGGGGCGTAACCGGGTTCGTTACGCGGCCGAACTGGATTGAGCGCTACCCTCCCCGCGCTCCTTCAGCCCCAACAAAATCAACGCCCAAGCCGCCTTCAGCGACTGAAATGCAAGATCGTCCGGATTGACTTCCTCGGGGGCCAGCCACACCAAACGCTCCACCTCGCTGGCATGGGGGCGCAACTCTTCATCCGCCGTCAACAATTCAGCCGTGAAATAAAGATCGCAGGTATGGTAGTACACGGAATCGAAGCCATAGAGGTTGGGAAAAGACGCCAAAAAACTCGGCGCACCGATCTCGCCCCCGGTTTCTTCTCGCACTTCACGGCGCAATGCATCTTCTACGCGCTCCCCCGGATCGACAAACCCGCCAGGCAAGCCCAGCTTGCCCTTGGCCGGATCTGCCGCCCGCACCACGAACAGGTACTTGCCGGCCCGCTTCGCGATGATGCCGGCGGCCGTGGCCACGTTGTGAAAATATCGGAAACCGCATACCGGACAACAGAACTCTCGAGCATGCAGGAATTCGCCCCCCTCTACCCCGCAGTGGGGGCAGAAGCGAAACGGCGAAGACTCAAGCTCGCTCATGAGCAGGAATTTCCGGAAGGTTCGCCCGTCTTTCGCATGGGCACATGAAGACGGCATTCCGGAATGGCGCCGATGAAATCGGCCCGGTGGTAACAATTATCCAGATTGGAACAGAAGCGAAACACATATTCGTCCGGCTTGCCGTCCACTATCTTGGCTTCACTCAAGACAATGCGGCTGTTCACAACGGAACAACGTGTGGCAAATTCGGCGGGCAAAGTCACGGGTTTGATGGCACGACTCCAGAAAATGGTTTGCGAAGCGGAATTCTAACAGCCTCGACCTGACGTTGCCGAAAATCGCACGATCTACGGTCTCACCTGCCGCACCATTCACAGGCAAACGATTTTTCTTGCCCGCAACACAGGCAACGCTCTAATTTTTCTGACTCATTTAAATGTCAAAATTACTCAAAAACAAAAAAATTGTCAGAAAAAAATCATTCATACACAAATTGTTGATATGATTCTTGGTTACTCCTCGGATAGACACACACCGACTGAATAAACAATGACGCAGCTACTCATCAAGCGCAGCCCGGTTTTCGCATTAATCGCAGTGTTGTTTGCCGCCGTTCTTGTATTCGCCGCAGAACTGTATCTTTCAATCCAGAAAGAAAAACAATCGCCCCCGGGCCATGAAACGGCTACCGTGGCTTGGCAGTACAGCCAGTTGATCGCCGAATTTCATCGATTCAACCATCAACTGGATCGGGCAGTCCTTCTCCAGGCCAAACAGGAAGAGATCAATACGCTGCAGATGCGCCGCTCACTGCTGCTTGAACGCCTGAACGCAGCCATATCAGCCGGTACGGACAACAACAACAGCCAACTCACCCGCGATTCAAGTCCCTTTGTGGAAATCGAAGCACTCGGCAAAGACTCCGCCTTTCTTGCCAGGAGTGGCACGGAAAAATACAGCGTTGCCGATCTGCTTGTTCTGCGCAACAAGGTCGATCTCCTGCAGGAAAAAATGACAGCGCTTACCATCGCTGCGACCCGCCTGTCTGGAGAAGCTGCTGCGCAAAGCAGAATGCTGGCAAACCAGGTGGAAAACTCGATCCTGATTCTTTGCGGACTGCTGATTTTGCTGGGAATCATTGTCATGGTTGCGTTGTTCCATGCGTCCTGGAACCAGTCGCATGC
This sequence comes from Formivibrio citricus, assembly GCF_900115065.1. Classification (GTDB taxonomy): domain Bacteria; phylum Pseudomonadota; class Gammaproteobacteria; order Burkholderiales; family Chitinibacteraceae; genus Formivibrio; species Formivibrio citricus. Next base: position 32,933 of record NZ_FOVE01000007.1, read on the forward strand.
GGAAAAAAATTATCGTCAGCATCTCAAGCAAACGGAAAAAACCCTGAGCGGACACTCGGTCATTTCCATGCGGCAGGCCCATCTTCTGGAGGAAGCACAAGAACGCATCCGCCAGCCATTGAACAGTCTTAAAGATTTGCTGGCCCAGTCCCCGAACGAAAAAGCATTGTCGATGCTTGGACGGCTTCACGCGGTCATCGACGACACGCTTGATTTTGCGCTGCTCAACCTTGGGCGCCTCAGGGTCAGAAACAACGACACCGACTTGCAAAGCCTGCTTGATGACGTCATCAGGCAAGCACGGGAATTTGCCAACGAAAAAAATGTGGTTCTGCTGTTTGATTCCCCGGAATCGCTGCCAGGATCGTGCGAAACCGATGGAGAGAAGGTGCGGAAAATCCTCTCTCGACTGACTCATCACGTGATAGACCGCTCGATCAGCAAACGGGTCAACATCCATGCTTACAGCACAGGCGGTTATGGCGGGAGATTGTTCGTGGATATTGCAGACTCCGGGCTTGGGGTAAACAACGCCGATTTGCAGCAAGGGCTTCGTCGTAACAAGCCTGCCGACGCGAATCAGCCCCCTGAAGACATTGCCCTGCCACTGGCAAAGGGACTGGCTCGCCTCATCGGCGGCAACGTCACTGCGATCAACAAGCCAGGCGAAGGGAGTATTTTCACGGTGGACATCCCTGTCCATCGCAAGCCCGAACTACCGGGAAACAAGCAAGCCGGCTAGGCTTTCGGAACGGATCAGTCTGGTCCTTATCGTCCCAGCGCCGCACGCAAATCGTCCTCCGACCAGACCGTCACTCCCAACTCCTCGGCCTTGCTCAGCTTGCTTCCAGCCTCCGCTCCAGCCACGACGACGCTGGTTTTTTTCGATACGCTACCCGCCACCTTACCCCCCGCAGCCTCAATCAGCGCCTTGGCATCGTCGCGCGAAAGCGTAGGCAGCGTGCCGGTCAGCACGAAAGTCTTGCCTGTGAGCGGGCCTTCTTTCGCGAGGTTGACCTCGATCGCCGGCCAGTGAACACCGGCTGCCACCAGAGCCTGCACTACGTCGCGGTTATGTGCCTCGGCAAAAAAATCGACAATCGACCGGGCCACGACCGGGCCGACATCGGGCACCTGCATCAAGAGATCCAGGCGACGGGCCTCGTCCTGTTTTTGTAATGCGGCCTCTTCCGGCTGCGGCCGCATGAGTTCGTCGAGCGAGCCAAAGTGCTGTGCCAGATCGCGTGCCGTGGCCTCACCCACATTGCGGATACCCAGTGCATAGATGAAGCGTGGCAGGGTCGTATTCTTGCTGGCTTCGATGCCGGCCAACAGGTTCTGTGCCGATTTCTCGCCCATGCGTTCCAGATTCGCCAGTTGTTCGAGTGTGAGCCGGTAGAGGTCAGCCGGCGTTTGCACCAGTCCGGCGTCGACCAGTTGTTCAATCAGCTTGTCTCCCAAGCCTTCGACATCCAGCGCCCGGCGGCTGGCAAAGTGCCACAGCGCCTGCTTGCGCTGCGCGGCGCAATACAGCCCCCCCGTACACCGTGTCACTGCCTCGTCTTCGCCCTTGACCGCGTGCGAGCCGCACACCGGGCAGGTTTTCGGCATTTCGAATGGCGGATTCACCGGCTCGTGCGCCAGCGAGAACAGATCGGCCCCAGGCGATTCGCGCATCGGACGCTTTTCCAGCACCACACCGACCACCTCCGGAATCACGTCACCGGCACGGCGCACGATCACGGTATCGCCGACACGCACGTCCTTGCGCCGCACCTCATCCTCGTTGTGCAGCGTGGCATTGGTTACCGTCACGCCGCCCACGAATACCGGCTTGAGGCGTGCGACCGGCGTCAACGCGCCGGTGCGCCCTACCTGGATGTCGATTGCCTCGACAAGCGTCAATTCTTCCTGCGCCGGGTATTTGTGCGCGATGGCCCAGCGCGGTGCACGCGAAACGAAACCAAGCTCTTCCTGCTGCGCCAGGCTGTCGACCTTGTACACCACGCCGTCGATGTCGTACGGCAGTTGCGGGCGTTTTTCGCCAATGCGGCGATAGTAGTCGAGCAGCCCTTGGGGGCCGGACACACAAGCGCGCTCATGGCAAACGGGGAACCCCAGATTCGCCAGCAGATCCATGATTTCCGATTGCGTGCCCGGCAATTCCAAGCCTTCGCATTGCGCGACGCCATAGGCGAAGAAAGCCAAACGGCGCGCGGCCGTGATGCGCGAATCGAGCTGGCGCAGGCTGCCAGCCGCCGCATTGCGCGGGTTGGCGAAAGTCTTCTGGCCGCGCGCCGCCTGCTCTTCGTTCAGGCGCTCGAAGTCTTTTTTGAGCATCAGCACTTCGCCGCGCACCTCGAGCAATTGCGGGATTTGTGCGCCAACCAGCCGCAACGGAACAGCGCGAATGGTGCGCACGTTTTGCGTAACATCTTCGCCGGTCGCTCCGTCGCCGCGCGTTGCGGCCTGTACCAGCACGCCTTCGGCATAGGTCAGGGAGATCGCCAGACCATCGAACTTCGGCCCCGCATCGTAGGCCACTTCATCCACGCCAAGCCCTTCGCATACGCGTCGGTCAAATGCCGCGATGTCCTCATCCTCGAAGGCGTTGTTGAGCGAGAGCATCGGCACCTTGTGCGTGACCTGGGTAAACTCAGGCAGTGGCTTGCCGCCCACGCGTTGCGTGGGCGAATCGGGCGTCAGCAGTTCCGGATGAGACTGTTCCAGTGCCTGCAGCTCGGCGAACAACCGGTCGTATTCGGCATCCGGCACGCTCGGCGCATCCAGTACGTAATACTCGTGGGCATAGCGGTGCAAGCGTGTTTTCAGGTGCGTGATTTGGTCGGCGAATGCAGGCATCGGGCAAAAATCGGTTTGAAATCGAGCGGCGAGAGTAAGCCGTTTGAGGGGTAAAGGGCAAGCCGCCAGCGCCGCTATTTCCCTCATTTTACTGATGAGCGATACATGACAAAACCCCGAATGGTGTAACATCGCGAACCGGAGCCCGATTTCGGCGTTCATCACCCTTTCGGAATACGTCATTCATGCGTTTGCTTGCTGTCTTTCTCGCCGTGCTGATTGCCGCCCTGCAATGGCCCCTCTGGGTGGGCAAGGGCGGCTGGCTGCGCGTCTGGCAGCTTGATCAGCAGGTAGCCGAACGCAAGGCCCAGAATCTCAGACTGCAGGAACGCAACGATGCGCTCGACGCTGAAGTGCGCGACCTCAAGACAGGAACGGATGCCATTGAAGAACGTGCCCGCAACGAATTGGGCATGATCAAGCAGGAAGAGGTGTTTTTCCAGATTCTCGACAAGCGCAGGCCCTCCGTTGCTTCATCTTCTCCGGCAAGTCCACCAGCCGCAGCCAGCACTTCGGCCAAGACAAAACCATAACACTTGCCCAAAAAAACGCATCTTCGCTGTAACTGTTATCCTCACCTATCGTGGTTTATAGTGGTTTCATAACCTGCGAGCGACTATGACCGACCTTGCCTCTCCCATCACCGACTCCAGTCGGAAGACCTGTACGCTTTACTACCAGTTGGCTGAAGAGCTGGCGCAAGCCATTTCCTCCGGCGTGCTGCAAACCGGCGAAAAGCTGCCCTCCATCCGCAAACTGTCTTCGCAACGCCAGGTCAGCCTGACCACGGTGATGGAAGCTTATCGCGAGCTGGAAGACCGGGGTTACATCGAGGCGCGCCCGCAATCCGGCTTCTATGTCCGCGCCCAGCGCGGCTTTGCCATGCCGGAGCTGACCCAGCCACCGCAAAAACCCTCCGAAGTGGTCATCGACCCGCTGCTGCAGCCTGCAGAACTCGCACGCCTGCACGACATCAAGGTCGACTTTGGCTTGGCCATTCTCTCGCCCAAGCTCTATCCCAACGCGCAATTGCAGCGCATCCTGGCGCAAGTCACGCGCCACGAGCCGGAGCTGATTTCCGACTATGGCAAGCCGCAGGGCGATCTGGAACTGCGCCGCCAGATCGCACGGCGTTCGTTGGCATGGGGTGGGCATGTCGATGCCGAGGAAGTGCTGATCACGCATGGCGGCATGGAAGCGCTCAATCTCTGCCTGCGCGCCGTGACCCAGCCCGGCGACATCGTGGCGCTCGAATCGCCGGCGTATTTCGGTTTGCTGCAGATTCTGGAAAGCTTCCGCCTCAAGGCGCTGGAAATCCCGACGCATCCGCAAACCGGCATTTCCATCGAAGCGTTAGAGCTCGCCACCCGCAGCGGCGACGTCAAGGCTTGCGTATTGCTGCCCAATTTCTCCAACCCGCTCGGCAGCCTGATGCCTGACGACAACAAGCGTCGTCTGGTTGAACTGCTGGCCGAACGCAATATCCCGCTGATCGAGGACGATATCTACGGCGAATTCTGCTACCACGGCGACCGTCCGCGTCCGGCCAAGGCCTTCGACCGCAACGGCAACGTAATGCAGATCGGCTCCTTCACCAAGGTCGTGGCACCGAGTTTCCGCGTGGGCTGGGTCACGACCGGGCGCTTTCAGAGCAAGCTCGAAGACCTCAAGTTCATCAACACCTATTCAACCTCCCCGCCGCTGCAGCGCGCCATTGCCAAATTTCTGGAAAGCGGCGGCTACGACCACCACTTGCGCCGACTGCGCAAGGCTTGCGCCGATCAGGTCACCAGCGCGGTTTCAGCCATCCAGCGCTTTTTCCCGTCGGACAGCCGCCTGCATGTACCGCAAGGCGGCTATGTACTCTGGGTGGAACTCAACACGGCCGTGGATACACTGCAATTATTGCAACGCGCGCTGGCCGATGGCATCAGCTTTACGCCGGGACCGCTGTTCTCGCCGAGCCACAGCTACCGCAACTGCCTGCGCATCTGCTGCGTGGAACCGTGGACCATGCGCCACGAACGCGCGATCCAGCGTTTGGGGCAACTGGCTTCGGAAATGATTTACGGTTGCTGAACGCAACGAGGTCAGAGAAAAATTTCGCCTTTCATGAACAGCACGGCATGCCCGCAGATCAGCACGCCGTCTTCAAGCTGTTCGCATTCGATCTCTCCGCCGCGCTCGGAAAGCTGGCGTGCCTGCATGCTGTTTTTTCCCAGGCGTTTCGCCCAGTAGGGAATCAGTGTGCAGTGCGCCGAGCCGGTGACCGGGTCTTCGGGAATGCCGGCATTGGGAGCAAAAAAGCGCGAGACGAAATCCACCGAGCGCCCCGGCGCGGTCACGATCACCCCCAGACAATTACGGATCTCGCCCAGCAGCGCCATGTTGGGACGCAATGACGCTACCTGTTCCTCGTCGCGCAGCACAACAAGGTAATCACGACTCGCTAAAATCTCGCAGGCATCCACGCCCAACGCAGCTTCGAGAAAGGGCGGCCTCTCGCAAACTTGTGCAGCATGACAGGGAAAGCGCATCGCCAGCTTGCCATCGGGGCGACGGGTGACCTGTAATCTGCCACCGGCAAAATGAAAGACCGCCGTATCCCCGTAAACCATTCTTTCCAGGAAAAGCACATGGGCCGCAGCCAATGTGGCATGTCCGCACAGGTCAATTTCCATGCGCGGAGAAAACCAGCGCAACTCGAATTCATCGCCTCGCGGCACCACAAAAACCGTTTCGGAAAGGTTGTTTTCCGCCGCGATGCGCTGCATCTGCAAATCAGGCAACCATTCACCCAGAAGGCAAACAGCAGCCGGGTTTCCGGAAAAAACCCGGCTGGCAAAGGCATCGATCTGGTAAACGGGTATCTGCATGGCAAAATTAGAATGTTGGTTGGGCTCTTTTTCAGGGTACAAAATGAAAAAAGCCGGGGCAAGCCCCGGCGAAACAGCGGTATCAGCGGGGACGCCGCCGAGACAGGAAATCGGAAGGGTCACATGGACGGACCGTGCATCATGTTGTGCAAAGCCTTGGCCAGTTTTTTGCCCCAGCCCGAATAATCGTGCTGGTGCATGTTCTCGACGTGGAACACGCTGTTGCCACGCAAGGATTCGATGACAACGGGTTCATCGGCCTGGATGCGGTAGCTCTGACCATGTTCCAGAAATACGTCGTCGCCGTTATCGGTCAACCAGAGTTGGCCTTGTTCGCACACTACAACCGCACCTTGCTGCTCGGTAAGCTGCACGGCCGGGCTGGATTGCATAATCGTCTTGTCCATGATGTTCATCCCCTGTTTGAGGTGATGCCATTCTCTCGCAAGCAGGGCAAGTCAATAAGACGCAAACAGTTTGAATATTCCGGCTAACAGTCGCAGGCAACTGTTAACTGTACTCCCCGCTTCCGGAAGCAACTGTTTGTCAAGATTTTTCGCGATAGCCCTTCAACATCTGCCGCTTTCCGCCAAAGCCCTGCGTCTTACACACAGCAAAGCCCGCCTGCTTCAGCCCGTTGCGCACCATGCCTGCCACGGACCAGGTCGCCAGTGTGCACCCGGGCACCGCAAGCCGGTACAGTTGCTCGAAAATCGGCAGAGACCACATGTCCGGATTTTTGGAAGGCGCGAAGCCGTCCAGGTAGACGGCATCGGCTTGCGCTTCAAGCAACGGGAACTGCTCTCGCGCATCGCCCAACAACAAGGTGAGCTGCACACTGCCTTCGTCGAGGAACAGATCGTGGCGGCCACCCGACAGCGGCGGCCATGCCTTGACGAGATCGGCAGACAAACTGGAAAACTGCGGCCAGGCGGCATGCAAACGCTGCAGATCTTGAGGCAGGAAAGGGAATTTCTCCACCGAAATGAAATGCAGGCGACGGCTGCGCAACGGATCGCAGCGCCAAGCCTGCCAGGTCACAAGAAAATTGAGCCCCAAGCCGAAGCCGGTTTCGAGAATCGTAAAAGCGTCGCGGCCCTGCCAGCGTTGCGGCAACCCGTTGCCCGCCAGGAACACGTGCAACGCCTGTCCTAACCCGCCATCAGCCGTGTGGTAGACATCGTCAAAAACAGCGGAAAACGGAATGCCGTCGGACGACAACACGACTTCTGCTGGCTGGATCATTTTGGGTAGATCGCCCCGAGCACGCGCAAACCCTGCGCACCGGTCACGGCGGGCAGGTTGGCCGGCTGGCGCAGCAGGCAGGCGCGCGCCAGCCAGGCAAAGGCATAGGCTTCCACCCAGTCGGGATCAACTCCGAGCTCGGCTGTCGTCGTGATGCGCGTTTGCGGCAATTCGCAGGACAGCATCCGGCGCAGCTCGGCATTGTGTGCGCCGCCGCCGCACAGATAGAGCGCGGCCGGATTCTGGCTGTGCACCGCGTCGGCAATCGTTTGCGCCGTCAATGCGCAGAGCGTGGCCTGTACGTCTTCGGGACGATCCCGTCTACCGGTCAGATGCGCCGCCAGCCAGCCGGCATGGAAAAGGTCGCGCCCGGTGCTTTTGGGCGCGGGCAAGGCAAACCAGGGCTCGGCGAGCAGCGCTTGCAACAGCTCAGGGAGTACACACCCCGTCGCCGCCCATGCGCCGTCGGCGTCGTAGCTGCGTCCGAGATGCTGCTGAATCCAGGCATCCATCAGAACGTTGCCGGGGCCGCAATCCCAGCCCGTCACATTGCCCTGTTCGGGCAAGACTGTCAGGTTGGCGATGCCGCCGACATTGACCAGCACGCGCGTCTCGCCCTCGCGGGAAAACAGTGCATCGTGAAACGCCGGCACCAGCGGCGCGCCCTGCCCGTTCGCCGCCACATCCCGGCTGCGGAAATCGCCCACGACATCGATCCCGGTCAACTCGGCAAGCAACGCATGATTGCCGATCTGCAGGGTATATCCCAGCTCGGGGCGATGGCGGATCGTCTGGCCGTGGTTGCCTATCGCCCTGACCTCCTGCGCCCTGCAGGCCGCCCGTTCCAGCAATTGCCGGATGGCCGCCGCACAGGCCCGGCTATGCGCATTGGCCGCGAGGGCAGCGTGATGCAGCTCGTCATGGCCGGCGGATTGCAGCGCCAGCAATTGGGCGCGCAGCGCCTCGGGCAGCGGAGCGCACAACGCATCGACCAAATGCGGGCGCCCGGCGGAAAAATCCACCAATGCGGCGTCGATGCCGTCGAGGCTGGTGCCCGTCATCAGGCCGATATAGAGGTCAGACATGGAAAGAAATTTTGATTCAGCGATGGCGGATTATAGCCGCTTGCGCATCAGCGTTGACTTGCCGAACAGGCTTTCCAGCAAATCGACCGCCAGCGCTGCGCTCTGGTTGCGCACGTCCTGCGCGGGATTGAGCTCCATGATGTCGAGAGAACCCAGGCGCCCGGTATCGGCGATCATTTCCATGCACAGTTGCGCTTCGCGGTAGGTCGGCCCGCCGGGAACCGGCGTACCCACGCCCGGCGCGATCAGCGGGTCGATGAAGTCGGCATCGAAACTCACATGCAGGTGCGTATCGGCATCCACGCCCGCCAGCGCGCGCTCCATCGTCGCATGCATGCCGTTTTCGTCGATGTAGCGCATGTCGAAAACGTCCAGATCGGTCTTGTGCACGAAATGCTTCTCGCCCGGATCGACGCTACGCACGCCAATCAGCCGGTAAACCGAAGGCGGGGTTGCTGGCATGACGCCGCCGAGTTCGATCAGCTCGGCCGGTCCGAAACCGCAGAGAACAGCCACCGGCATACCGTGCAGGTTGCCGCTGGGCGTGATGTCGCAGGTATTGAAATCGGCATGGGCATCGAGCCAGAGCACGCGCAATTTCTTGCCGTACTCGCGGCAATGGCGCGCCACGGCGCTGATCGAACCCATCGACAACGAATGGTCGCCGCCCATGAGGATCGGCATGCGCCGCCGCTTGAGCGTTTCGTACACGGCATCGTGCGCTACCCGGCACCAGGCCGTGACCTCGTCCAGATGCCGGTATCCCCCGCTCGATTCGTCCCACGGATTATGCGGACCGCTGAGATTGCCGCGATCCTCGACATCCAGACCGTGGTTCAACAGGGCAGGCTCGATGCCCGCCACACGCAGCGCCTCCGGCCCCATCGACGAGCCGCGCGAACCTGCACCCGCGTCGGACGGCGCGCCGATCAGCGAAATCTTGTGCTGGGAAAGGGGATGGGGCAGCGACATCATGTTCAGGCATCCTTGAATTCAAGCGAAGCAGATTTTGAGGGCAAGAAAAGAACCCCGTTATCAAGGATTTCCCTAAACCCCAAGAAACAAGGTTTCTTGGGGTTGGACGTGTATCAATTCAGCTACGCATTGACGCCGGCCAGCGCTTCTTTTCTCCGGTTGAAAACCACGCCAGCGACCTCCCCCCGGTTTTTCTTGTAGGCCGAGGCCAACTCGTCCGAATAGCCGCAGAGCATCCAGGGATAACGTTCAGCCAGATACTGAAGCACGGAATCGATATTCGCTTCCTTGCCGCTGATCTGCCAACTTGCCCCCATCCAGTTGAGACAAACCGAGAAGGTCTTGCCTGCCGGAATGATGTAATAGATTTTCTTCTGAAGGACATGCTTGTAGGTCCAGAGCGTTTCATCCAGCCGCTGGACATCGAAATTCAGCATGCCTTCCCGCACTACAAAATTGGCGGTAAACAGGTGTCCGCCAAATTTGAGCCCATTCCTTTCGGTCGCTTCCTTTTCCAGCAATTTGCTCATCTCGACCGAATCGGCCCATTCGGCCACACGCTTCATCACCGGATGTTGCGCCGGATCACGGAAACGCCGCAAGGCAATCAGCCCATAAACCAATGCACCGATTCCCAGCAGGGCTGCCACGGCCAAACCGAATTCGCCATTGCTTTTGAAGTTTTCGGTATCCAGCATCATCGGATAAAAGCGCGCCCGATGTTTTTGCACCTGCGGGCTATTGAAAAATCCCAGATCGGCCTTGCCGGCAATCGGTTTCAGGGTGCCGTTCAAGGCCGCGGTCGGCATATCCTGATGCGCCTTGACCAGCAGCAAGCGGTCGCCAATCACGGCCACGAAATAATTGGCGGAGACCTCACGGCTGCGCTCGACCCCCCGTTTTTTGTGGATGGTGATTTCCTGAAAACCGCTTTCGACAAGTTGGTCCGCCTTCAGACTAACCCAGTAACGGGGCAAGGCGTCGGCACTCGGCGCTGCCGCCAATTCGGCTGGCGTTATGGCATAAGGCCCCTTGAAGAAATTTCGGAAATACCGTGCATTGGCCGCCAGCGCGAGGACGATAACTGCAATTACCACGACGGCCAGCACCATCCTGGCCACACTCACGCGGCGAATGTTCTTTTCAATCCAGTTCATATTGCCATCCCATCCTTCATCTGAAATGACGCAGTACAGCCGTCATCATTACAAATAACACCCAATACAAGACATTTTCGTCATGCAGGATAGTCTGCAAATTTCCCATTTCGCAAGCAATCCCTCAGGGAATGACAACACCGGTCAACCCGGTAACGGTAAGATGCCAGTCTTCCCGTGAGTAAACCCACCATCCAAGCATGAGCACCTCCCTTTCCAGCCAAAATCACCTCGACTGGGCCGACGGCACGCGCTGCATCGCGGCATTCGCCGTGGTAGCCCTGCACGTAGCCGCCAGTGCCGTCACCGACCCCGACTTGCTGGGCACCGGCGAATGGTGGATCGCCAACGCGGTCGACGCGGCCACGCGCTGGTGCGTACCGGTGTTCGTGATGCTGAGCGGCGCGCTGCTGCTCGCGCCCGATGTCCTCGGTGATTCATGGGGCACCTTCTACCGCCACCGCTTCACCCGGGTTCTGATGCCGCTCGCCTTCTGGTCGCTGTTCTATCTGGCTTACGAGCTGTACTGGATGCATGCCCGCGGCGAATCTTTGAAATGGGGCTATCTCATCAAACAGACCGCCATCGGCTCGCCTTACTTCCACCTCTGGTATCTGTTCATGCTTCCGGGCCTGTACCTGCTCACCCCTTTGTTGCGGCGCATGCTGGCCGTACTGGATCGCAAACATCTGGTTTTCCTGTGCGCCGGATCGTTGCTACTGGCCGTACTCAACAAACTGTTTTCGCTGGGGCAACCGTACACCCCGCCCTTTGCCGGCGTCCTGTTCGTTCCTTATCTCGGCTATTTTCTGGCCGGTTATCTGCTGCATACCGGCCGGCAGGATGCCCGCTGGCCCTGGCCCGTGCTGCTGGCTAGCATTGCGCTGACTGCGGCAGGCTGCGGCTGGTTCGCCGAACAGGACAAACTGCAACTTGGAACCTATTTCTACGATTACTTCAGCATCACCACCGTCCCGATGGGGCTGGCCGCTTTCGCCCTGTGCCGCCGCCTGTCCTCACATCGTCTTGCCACGAAGCTGGCACCGCTCGGCTTCGGCATCTATCTCATTCACCCACTGGTTCTGGATCTGCTCTGGCAGGCGAATATCCGCCCCACCAGCCAGCATCCTGCCTTGGCCATTCCACTACTGACATGCTTCACCTTTGCCGTTTCCGGGCTGGGGGCCTGGCTGGTATCGAAAATACCGCTGCTACGGCGCGCGGTATAAACAACGTCAAATAACTGACGGACCAGAACTACTGCTTGACTTGTCATTATATATTTACATATAATGACTTCATCTTCCCGATCTGTCACGAAGGAGAAACACCATGCTGCGCTTCGACGTCCCTCCAATCTGGTCCAACGCCGCCCGTCTGGATGCCCTGACAACGTTTACCGTGTGCCTGCTGGCACTGCTGCTTGGCATGCCTTATCTCCTGCCGCTTTTGATCGTTCATGGCCTGGTACGGGGATTCGTCGGTCATATGCGCTGTCCCAGTCACCGTCTGTATGCGCGGATACTGGAAAAGCTGGGCAAGACCGGACATAAGGAAAATGCGGGGGCCAAGATGTTCGCCAACAAGCTGCTCTTCATCGCCAGCACCGTAGCAACCCTGCTGTGGATTTCCGGTAGCGGCATGTGGATCGTCCCGGCATCGGTTCTCCTGGTGTTTTCCTTCATGGAAGCAGCCTTCTCGTTCTGCGCGGCTTGCTGGGCCTATACCCTGTGGTACCAATTCCGGGATTCCCGTTCCTGACCGCCTGCACGGTTCTCGTTGCCCCCGGCAAAACCGGGGGCAATTTCTTGTGTGATATTCAGTCGCAATCTTCCACTGAATCGCAGATAACAACCGCGTAGAATGATCCCAGGATCAACGACACGGCGTTCATCATGGACACCTGCCCCCCGCGCATAGGCATTCTGCTCGTCAATCTCGGCACACCCCAGGCGCCCACGCCGCAGGCTGTCCGGAGCTATCTTTCAGAATTCTTGTCGGACCCGCGCGTCGTCGAATTGCCGCGCGCGCTGTGGTGGCTGATCCTGAACGGTTTCGTGCTTCGATTCCGACCCGCAAAATCTGCCGCCAAGTATGCCGCGATCTGGGCACCCGAAGGCTCGCCCTTGCAGATATGGAGCACGAAGCAGGCAAAACTGCTCAAGGGCTGGCTGGGCGAAATTCTGGCTGAGCCAGTACGCCTGGAACTCGCCATGCGCTACGGGAAACCGTCCATGGCCGAAGGGGTCGCCAATCTGGTCAAAGCCGGTTGCGACCGGCTCCTGCTGGTTCCGCTCTATCCGCAATACGCGGCCAGCACTACGGCCAGCGTCGTCGATGAGTTGGGGCGAATACTCGCCAGCATGCGAAACCAGCCGGCCCTGCGCACGATCCATGACTTTCATGACGATCCCGGTTATATAGCCGCCTTGGCTCAGACTGTGCGCGAGCAATGGTCACTACACGGGCGCGGCGACCATTTGTTGATGAGTTTTCACGGTGCACCACAAGTCACTCATGAACGGGGCGACCCGTATTACCGGCAATGTCTTGCAACGGGAAAGCTGCTTGCGGCGGAGTTGGGGCTTGCCACCGGGCAATACACCATCGCATTCCAGTCCCGCTTCGGCCCAGCCAAATGGCTACAGCCTTATACCGACAAGACCCTGCAGGCTCTCGGACAGCAGAAAACCGGCAAACTGTATGTGATCTGCCCGGGATTCGTGGCCGACTGCCTGGAAACGCTGGAGGAAATTGCCATGGAAGGCAAAAAAACCTTCCTGGCGGCAGGTGGACACGAATTTCGCTACATCCCCTGCCTCAACGACCATCCGCGCTTGATTGAATTTCTTGGAAAACATGTCAGCCGGGAGTTGACAGGATGGCTGACAGCACAAACACCAGAATAACCATGCGCAACATACAGTTATTTACAACTTAACCCAACATAACCCAAATTGGCCTTGGGATTTTACGGATTTAGCGCTAAACTCTCGGTAAGCTTAGTCTTACAAACGGAGGTAAAACCCATGGCTACCCGTCTTTTCCTGGCTGAGGACGACCTGATCCTCGCCGATGCGCTCAAAACCAGTCTTTCCCAAGCCGATTTTCAGGTCGACTGCGTCAATGACGGCGCACTGGCGCTGCAGATCCTGCTGCACAACGATTACGATGTCGTGGTGCTGGATATCGGTCTGCCCAACATGGATGGCCTGACTGTGCTCAAGAGCGTACGTCAGCACAAGCCCTCGCTGCCGATCCTGATTCTGACGGCATTGCACGGGCTGGATGAACGCGTAGCCGGCCTGGATGCCGGTGCCGACGATTACCTGGCCAAGCCTTTCGAATTCGCCGAGCTTGAGGCCCGCTTGCGCGCACTGCTGCGCCGCAGCCAGATCCTGCCGCAGTCGGTCCAGCAACTGGGCAGCCTGCGCCTGGATCGCGCCGGCCAGCGCGCTTGGTGCAATGACACGCCGCTTGATCTTTCCGCTCGCGAGCTCACCGTACTGGAAATTCTCATGTCCAACATCGACCGCGTCGTCACCAAGGAACAGATCGTCGCGGAGCTGGGCAACGAAAACGCAGAAGTCGGCCTGAACGCCATCGAAGTGTATGTCCACCGTCTGCGCAAGAAACTCGACCCGTGCGGCGTAGTCATCCGCACCATCCGTGGCTTGGGCTACCTCTTGGAAAAGCAGCAACCAGGCGTACAGGGTGCGGCGGACTAACTCGCTGCGTCGACAGCTGCTCCTGTGGCTGTTCATTCCGCAGCTTGTTCTCTGGATGGCGGGCACGGCGCTTTTCTATCTTGTCGCCGTCCGCCATGCCAACAGCCTCGTAGACAAGGATCTGCTCCAGACAGCCAGATCCTTGTCCGCTTTGGCGCAGCTGCACGATAACCTGACCAGGCAGGACTATGAAAAACATGCTCAGAGTCTGCTCGGCAACGGCGATGATGCCTATTATTACGCACTGTACATCGCTCCGGATGGACGTCGCTTCGGCAACCACCCCCTATCGCTCCCCCCTCATCCCATAAGCGAAGAACCGGTTTTTTATACCGAACAGATCGGCAACGACAATCTACGCGCCGTTGTCATGATCCGGCCGTATGAAACGGTCGAGCCTGGTTCATGGCAAAAAAACAAGAAAATTTCCATTCAGGTCGTCAGGAAAAACACCTCTTGCCTGCAGCTTTATCGCGAGATTTTTCTTGTCATCGCTCTGCCCTTTTCGCTACTGGTTCTGATTGCCTCATGCCTGATCTGGTGGGGGATAGGACATGGGCTGCGCTCACTGGACCGCATGCAACAGATTCTGGCTGCGCGCGATCCCAGGGATCTTTCCTCATTCCGCTATCAGGACGGGCCACGAGAACTCGCTCCGCTCATCAACACACTCAATAATTTGCTTGCTGCGGCCCAGAGCAGCGTCGACCATCAGCGCCGTTTCATTGGCGATGCCGCCCACCAGTTGCGCACCCCTCTCGCCGGTCTAAAATCCCAGACCGAGCTCGCAATGCGGGAAGCCTCGTCGGAAACACAGCGCAACCGGCTGGCACTGGTGCATGCCAGCGCCACGCGCAGTATCCACCTCGTCAACCAGCTCCTGACCCTGGCCCGCTCAGAGCCCGACGCACAAACCAGTATCCTGCGCACGCACATGGATCTGGCACGTCTGATTCGCGAGCTGACCGCTGAAGCGGTTCCCCGGGCCATTGCAATGGGTATCGATCTAGGTTGCGAAGTCGATCTCAAAGAAGCCTGGATCAAGGGGAATGCCGCGTTATTGAGTGAGCTTTTCACTAATCTGATTGAAAACGCGATCAAATACATTCCGCGCAACAGCAGCATCACGGTTCGACTGAAGGAAGGAAACGGGAGCTACATCGTGGAAGTGGAGGATAACGGCGGAGGCATTCCGGACGAGGATAAACCCAAGGTTTTCGAACGCTTTTACCGCCGCCAGCAGGATGGCGAAGGATGCGGGCTGGGCATGGCCATCGTCAAGGAAATCGCCGAGCGGCATGGCGGCGGCGTCTCCCTGCACGACACGCAGCCGCACGGGCTCACCGTGCGGATTGAATTGCCACGCGAGTAATTCGGATTACTGACAGAAATTCACGCAGGTTTGCGTGAATGCAGAGCTTCGCCCACCGGTCACACCAAGTGAGCCGCGGCTATGGCGAAGATACGCGGCAACTCGAACGGGGTAAGCGGTGCATGCCGAATATGGCAGGCTCACGATCTTGCAGCGAAACCGCGACGGGACTCATGTGCTGCCCGGAATCCTCATTTTCCGCATAAACTCCGGCTCCTGCTCTGCTCTTCACCCCGCTAACGGCTTCTCGCGACAGATCGTGAACGGGTTCTGAGTAACTGACTACCAGATAAAAATGATGCCTTGTTATCGGCGCTTGCCGTGACACGCCGCTTTCCGACTCGTTTCCGGGAACAGGGACGATCAACTACCAACAGGTGCAACCGGCCACGCAATCCACCCCCAACCAGCCATCAGTCGATGGGTCAGTTGGGAAAAAATCAGGGCCAGAGGCAGATAGGCCATCATGCCCAGCAGGACTGTGCGCCGACGCTCCTCGAGTGCTGCAGCAACAGCCGACACCATGAGAACGAGGTTGTAGATAGCGATCGTCAGCAAAATGATTGCCGACGACCTGGGTGGCAGCAATGCCACCAGCGGAACAAGGAACTGCGGTCCGGTACACAACGTCAGCAAGGGGAAAAGGCTTCCCGTAAACGGGCGGCGCAATACCCATTTCCACCACACCATCAACCAGATCGAAAGAAAAGCCGTTTCAGCCAGCGTCAGCACAAAGAAAAATGCCAGCTTCCCCGGCAGCGCTGCTTGCACTTCAGTCGAGGCCGATCCACCCAAAATTGCAGCCAAGGCCAGCCAGCCCAGCGGTTGCCAGGCCGGATAGACATAATGGGAAAGCGGCTGGAAGCGGAAACGCAACAAATCCAGCAAATCAGCAATGAATTTTGGCATCAGGAGAAAATCACCGTCTTGTTGGAATAAACCAGCACCCGGTTGTCGAGGTGCCAGCGCACGGCACGCGACAAGACGATTTTTTCCAGGTCACGTCCGTGCTGGATCAGGTCTTCCACATCCTCGCGGTGGGAAATGCGCGTGACATCCTGTTCGATGATCGGGCCGTCATCGAGCACTTCCGTCACATAATGGCTCGTTGCGCCGATCAGTTTAACGCCGCGAGCAAAGGCACGATGGTAGGGCTTCGCACCGTCAAAAGCGGGCAGGAAACTGTGATGGATGTTGATGATCCGGTGCGGATAGGCTGCGGTGAATTCATGTGAGAGAACCTGCATGTAGCGCGCCAGCACGATCAGATCGACATTGGCAGCCTCCAGCAGGTCACGTTGTTTGCGCTCGGCTTCCTGTTTGTTTTCCCTGGTTACTTCGATGACATGGAAAGGCACGCCGTAGAAGTCGGCCAATGCCCGGCAATCTTCATGGTTGGAAATCACCAGCGGGATTTCGCAATGCAACTCACCGCTATGATAGCGATGCAGCAGGTCGGCAAAACAGTGATCGTACCTGGAAACGAAGATGGCCATTCTGGGCCGCTCGCCGGAGAGCGCCACACGCCAGACCATGCTGAACTTGTCGGCGATCGGCTGGAAGGCGGCCGCAAACGCGCACATGTCCAGCGTAAAATCCGACAAATCCCACTCCACGCGCATCAGGAACAGGTTCTCGGTATTGTCCTGGTGCTGGTCGGAATGAACGATGTTGGCATTATAGGTCAACAGGAAATTGGCGATGGCGGCGGAAATGCCCTTCTGGTCGGGGCAACTGATCAACAACGTAGCTGTTTTCTTCATGGCCTTGCAGTCAGTAGATTGACAAATAGCCGCGTATTCTACGCCCAGTCGCATGATCGGCAAATCGAATCAGGGTAAAATCGCCCACCTTGCCATGATCGCCGACTCCCATGTTCCACATCGTTCTGTTCCAGCCCGAAATCCCGCCCAACACCGGCAACATCATCCGCCTTGCCGCCAACACAGGGGCCACGCTGCACCTGATCAAGCCACTTGGTTTTCCGCTGGACGATGCCAAGATGCGCAGGGCCGGGCTGGACTACCACGAATATGCCACGATGCATGTGCATGAGAACTGGGAAGCCTGCTGTACCGAACTGGCCGGCCATCGTTTTTTTGCCGCCACCACCAAGGCCAGCCAACGCTATGACACGCTGGCTTATCGGGCTGGCGACGTCTTTGTTTTCGGGCCGGAAACACGCGGGCTACCGGACGAAATATTGGCGCGTTTCGCCCCGGAAAACCGTATCCGCCTGCCCATGCTTCCCGACAACCGCAGCCTGAACCTTTCCAATGCCGTGGCCGTCACCATCTTTGAAGCGTGGCGGCAAAACGGTTTTGCCCAAGGCTTGTAACCCGGGATCAGCGTTGAATCAACCTCACCTCCCGCTGCGGGAGGGGAATCGCAATTCCGTTGTCACGGAAGCGCTCCAGAATCGCCTGGTTGATTTCCCCGGCAACACGGGCGCAGTCAGGCACATTTACCCACGGCTTGATACAGATTTTTACCGATGAATCATCAAGGGAAGTCACCTGGATCAACGGTGCCGGCTCTTGCAAAACAAGCGCATTGTTGCGAAGAATCTGCTGCAAGGTAGCGAATGCCTGCCCCAAGTCAGTGTCGTAAGCCACATGCACTTCCAGATCCAGTTGGCGGACATGGCCGTAATTGTGCAGGATTTCTCCCACGATCTTGCGGTTGGGTATGACCACACGGGAAAGATCGGTGTGACTGAGAATGGTATTGAAAAGACTGATTTCCTCAACCCTTCCTTCCACATTGACGATGGAAATGTATTGCCCAACCCGGAAAGGCCGGGAAAAGATGATCACAAACCCGGCCACGAGGTTGCTCAACAATCCCTGCATCGCCAGTGCAACACCCGCACCAGCGACACCAAGACCGGCAATCAGCGGCAGCAATTGCACGCCAAGATTCTGCAAAGCCAGCACGCCGAACAATGCCAGAATGACGAGGCGCGCAATGCGAACCAGCAGCAGGCTCAATGCGGGCTCCAGTCCGAATGGCTGCAATAGGCGCCGAACGAAGCGCCCAACCCAAGCCCCTGCATAATAGCCGGCAACCAAAATCAGCAGGGCCACGAACAGTCGCGGGCCGAAGCTGACTGCCTGATTGATGACTGCGGCCTGCAGCTGTCCGACCATAGCCAATTGTTTGTCCATTTTGTGCTCCAGAAGAATCGAATCGATTTCATTGTAGCCCGACAATTACCATCATTTTTTGCTCCATGCTTACAGAATGATGCGCTACACTTTTGCATCCATTTTATCCGCCTCCATCATGTCCAGCCTGCTGCAGCAGATTATCCTTTCCGCGCCATTTTTCATTCTGGTCTTCGTGGGCTACGCCGCCATGCGTTTTGGCCGCTGGCCCAAAAGCATGTCCGAATCGCTCTCGCGCTTCGTTTTTACGCTGGCCATGCCTGCCATGCTGTTCCATCTGCTGAGCGATCTTTCGCAACTGCCGCCGGTGGACTCCCGGCTACTGATCGCCTATTTTGGCGGCTGCATGATTGTGTTTGCCCTGGCACGGCTGGTTGCCTGGAAAATATTCAAGCTGGACGGAAAATCCCAATCTGTTTTCGCCTTGGGCGGGATTTTTTCCAACAACGTGATGCTCGGCATTCCCATCGCCAAACTGATGCTGGGCAATGCCGCCTTGCCATCGGTGGCGCTGGTACTGGTATTCAACTCCCTGACCTTGTGGACATTGGTCACCGTTTCGATCGAGTGGTCGATTCATGGCAGCTTTTCCATGAAAGGATTCGGGAAAACGGCGGTCAGCGTGCTGACCAACCCCATTGTTGCTGCCATCCTGGCAGGAACAGCCTGGGGTCTGACGGGCTGGAAATTGCCCGCCGCGATAAGCACCACGTTTGGCATGGTCAGCCAGGCTGCCGGCCCGATGGCCTTGATAGCTTTGGGACTGGGGCTGGCGGAGTACGGAGTCGGCAAGGATCTGCGCCAGCCGGTTGCCATTGCCCTGTTCAAGCTGGTCGCCCACCCCCTGATAGTCTGGAGTATCGCTTGGCTGCTGGGCTTGCCGAAAATGGAGACACAGGTCGTCACCATGCTGGCTTCGATTGCCACCGGCGCCAACGTCTACCTGATGTCGCGCACATTCCAGACCATGGAAGCACCCGTGGCAGGCGGACTGGTTCTCTCGACCGCGCTTTCGGCACTGAGCACACCGTTGGTCATAGCACTGACCGCATGAACGGGAGCTTATCCCCGTATTCATTTGCAGAACCGCAAACGCAAGCGGCAAATCGGCCTGCTATAAAGTACTTGAGGGGTACAGGGCGGAAAGAGCCGCGAATCTGAAGAGAAAAGGCCAAGTTTCATGCAGGCAACGGACAACAAAGGCATTGAATCACTGCAGAAGCAGAGCCAGATCATTCTGGACTCCATCTCCGAAGGCATCTATGGCCTGGATGAAAACTGCTGTGTCACCTATATCAACCGGGCTGCCCAGTTCCTGTTGGGCTGGACACCCGAGGAGGTCATCGGAAAACCGGCGCACCCCCTGTTTCACCACAGCCGCGAAGACGGTTCTGCCTGCCCTTTCGAGGAGTGTCCCATTTCCTGGGTTGAAACCGGAGGTTCCGTCTTCAATATCGAAGACCGGATCTGGCGCAAGGATGGCACCTCGTTTGCCGTGGAAATTTCCGTGGTCAAGCTGGCCGAAACCGGAGCAGAAACCCGTACCGTTGTGCTGTTCCGCGACATTACCGAGCGCAAGGAAAGCCAGAATGCGCTCATGAAATCCTATCAGGAACTGGCCGCGCTCAATGCCCGGCTGGAAACGGCACACAACCAGCTCCTGCAAGCCGAGCGACTGGCATCGGTCGGCCAACTCGCAGCAGGAATGGCTCATGAGATCAACAACCCGATCGGCTTCATACAATCCAACGTCGGCAGTCTTGAACGCTATATCAATGCAATACTGAGCCTGCTCGACAATTACGAAGAGCTGGAACGTGATGGCGCCTTCAATCCGATGAATATAGGCAAGCTGGCCGATCTGAAAAAAGCCATGGATTATCTTTACTTGCGCGAAGACATGGGCGATCTGCTTCAGGAAACACGCAACGGTATCCAGCGTGTCAGGAAAATCGTCCAGGACCTGCGCAATTTTTCGTGTGAGGAAAGCTTGGGCGAATGGGGTTGGACAGACCTTCGCGCAAATCTGGACAGCGCACTCAACCTGCTGCAAAAGGAAATCGGCAGCAAGTGCACGATTCGCAGGGAGTATTCGTCCCTTCCTGACGTGTACTGCCAAGCCGCAGAGATCAACCATGTTTTCATGAACATATTACTCAACGCTACCCAAGCCATCGAAGAAAAAGGCGAGATCGTGATCCGCACCCGTGCGGACGAAAACCGGGTCTGCATCGAAATCAGCGATACCGGCAAGGGAATCCCGCCGGAACACTTGCAACGGATTTTCGATCCGTTTTTCACCACACGCCCTGTGGGCAAGGGTACCGGATTGGGGCTTTCAACCGCATATGGCATCGTGCAGAAACACCACGGAAAAATTGACGTGCGCAGCACGCCCGGCCGTGGAAGCACTTTTTATATTACTTTGCCGATCAATGCCGATACGGCCGGCTAAAGCCGTTTTACCGAGGACAGGAAACTCCCATGACAGAAGACGCATGCGGCGTACAACCGGAGACTCCCGCCACGTTGCTGCTCGTCGATGATGAAGCCAGCATCCTGAGTTCGCTGCGCAGACTGTTCCGCTCGGAAGGCTACCGCATTCTCACGGCCGAAAGCGGCGCCAAGGGGCTGGAGATCCTTGAACAGGAAAAGGTGGATCTCATCATCTCCGACATGCGCATGCCGGAGATGGACGGCGCAGCGTTCCTGGGCAAGGTCAAGGAACGCTGGCCGCGGATCGTGCGCATCCTGTTGACAGGTTATGCCGACATCACGTCCACGATTGCCGCAATCAACCAAGGGGAAATTTACCGCTACATCGCCAAACCGTGGGATGACACCGACATCATCCTCAACGTGCGCCAAGCCCTGGAGCAAAACCGACTCAAGGCGGAAAACGAACGCCTGCAGGCTCTCACGGAAAAACAAAACCATGAGCTGCGCCAACTCAACGAAGGGCTGGAGGCACTGGTGGAACAGCGCACCGGCGAACTGCGCCAGACCGTTTCCTTCCTGGAACTGGCACAACAAAACCTGAAAAAATCCTACCTCAACACGGTCAAGGTGTTTTCCGGCCTACTGGAAATGCGCAACAAAAATCTTTCCGGGCACTCGCGCCGCGTCGCCGACCATGCCCGCAAGCTGGCGATCCGCGCCGGCCTCAACGAAAGCGACGTGCAGGACGTGGTATTTGCCGCCCTGCTGCATGACATCGGCAAAATGGCCCTGCCGGATCGGTTGCTGGAAAAACCCTTTTACAACTTGACGATGGAAGATCAGGCCGAGGTGATGAAGCATTCCGTCAAAGGGGAAATGGCCCTGATGGCGATTGAACAATTGCAAACTCCCGCCAAGCTGATCCGGGCACACCACGAACGCTTCGACGGCAACGGTTACCCGGACCGGCTCGCAGGTTTCGGCATACCGATGGGGGCACGCATCCTTGCCATTGCCAACGAATTCGATGCGCTCCAGGCCGGCACTCTGCAAAACAAGAAACTGAGCGAGGCCGAGGCGCGAGCCTGGCTGGTGGAAGGCAAAGGCAAACGTTACGACCCGGCCTTGGTCGACCTCTTCAACGAAACAAAAAGCGCCATCGCCGAAACCCGCGAACCTGAAATCGCCATCAAATCGTATCAGCTCAGGCCCGGACTGGTTCTTGCACGCGACCTCGTCAGTGGAGAAGGTTATCTGCTGCTTGCACGCGGGCATGCCCTGACAGACAGCCTGATTGAGCAGATTCGCCAATTTGAAAAATCGGAAGGTGCGTCGCTGACGATTTATGTTCGCCCTCCGACTGGAGCCAAGGAAAAAACATCATGAGCACGATTATTCTGGTCGACGATGAAACTGGAGTCCTCAACGCACTGCGCCGACTGTTGATGCGCACGCCCTGCACATATGTCGGGCAAGTTTTCCCCCTGGAAATCGAGACCTTCAGCGATCCGACCGATGCACTGGAATATGTGCGCCATCATACGGCCGATCTCATCATTTCCGACTACCGCATGCCGCAAATGGATGGCGTCGCCTTCCTCAAGGCATGCCGCGAAATCCAGCCGGACTCGGCACGCATCATTCTTTCCGGCTATGCCGACCTCAACGCGCTGATCGGTGGCATCAACGAAGCGCAAATCTACCGTTTTCTTTCCAAGCCCTGGAACGATTACGAACTGGTTTCCGCCGTGGCAACAGCGCTTGCCTACCGCAATCTGCAACTGGAAAACCAGCGTCTGGCCGACCAGGTTCGCCTGCAGCAAGGCGTCCTGACAGCCGAAGATGTCGAGCGCAAAAGACTGGAAGAACTGGAGCCGGGTATTACCCAAGTCAAATGGGGGCCGGATGGATCGGTACTCTTGGATGAAGACTGATGGCGGAACTCAGCGAAACCGACAAGCGCCTCACCCTGAAGCTCGTCTGGTACGGCCCGGCGCAAAGCGGCAAAACCACCAACCTGATGCGGCTGCATGATCTCGCGCAACCCGAGCTCAAGGGCGAGATCATGACGCTGGAAACGCAAAACGACCGCACGCTGTTTTTCGACCTGCTGCCGATCGGTTTGCACACCCCGACGGGCTGGTTCGTCAAACTCAAGCTCTACACCGTTCCCGGCCAAGTCATGCACGACTCTACGCGCAAGGCCGTACTCTCCCGCGCAGACGGCGTGGTTTTTGTCGCCGACTCGCAACGCAGTCAATCCATCAATAACGGCGCGGCCTTCGACAACCTGGCCGAAAATGCCAATCGGGTCGGACTGGATTTCTCAATATTGCCGCTGGTCGTGCAGTTCAATAAACGCGACCTGCCCGACATCCTGAGCGAAGAAGAGGTGCGCGCCCGCTGGGAAACGGCTCCCTGGCCGCTGTTCTTTGCGTCCGCGCTGCAAGGCTGCGGCGTACTGGAAACTTTCCGCGCCCTGCTTGCTGCGGTCTACCGGAGCCTTGACGGCGAACTGGCCCTGCAAACCCGGTTGGGGCTGGATATAACGGGGTTTGTAGACGGACTTTCCCCTGAGATCGATCCATCATGAGCACCCTGCAATCACTCGTTCCGGCCAGTGCCCGCCCACGCCTGACAGCCATTCTGACCGGTTGGCTCGGGCCATCGGCGGCTTTGCTGGCGCGCAATGGCGAGCTGATCGCCGGCGCACCGACACCGCCCCGGAACGATTCCTGTCCGGTGAACTTCGAGCTGGAAGAGATCGGTCGCATCTACGCGCCAGGGTGCAAGCCGGAAACGCTGGTCCAGGCTGCCGCAATGATGGAATTGCTGCTGGACGCCTGGGCGCGCTACCAGATGGCAGCAGAGTTGCAGGAAGCCGTCGTCGAAGCCGACTACTCCGAGTTGATGGCGCGCAACGCGGAGTTGGCCGCATCGGAAGCGCGCTACAAGACCTTGTCGGAGCAACTCGAACAGCGCGTACGCGAGCAGGTCGCACAAATCGAGGCAGCCCAACGCCAGCTCTACCAAGCCGAAAAGCTGGCCTCGGTCGGCAGACTGGCGGCGGGGGTGGCGCACGAAATCAACAACCCGATCGGTTTCATCAAAAGCAACCTGACCACCGGCAAGGATTATGTCGGCCGCATCGGCAAGCTTGTCTCCGTCGTGCGCCAGAAAGACATGCAAACATTGTCCATCCTTTGGCAAAAGCTCGACATGGATTTCCTGCTGGAGGATTTCAGCGCCATGATCGATGAAAGCATCGATGGCGCAGAACGCATAGCGCGCATCGTGGCCGACCTCAAGGCCTTCTCCAACGTGGATCGGGCCGAAGAAGAAGTGGCCGACATCAACGAAAACCTGCGTACCGTGGCGCGCATTGTTTCAGGGCAGCTTGCTGCCGGACAGCGGCTCGATCTCGATCTGCAACCCCTCCCCCCGACACTGTGCCTGCCCGCCTATCTCAACCAGGTTTTTCTCAACATGCTGACCAATGCACGCCAAGCCATAGCCGGCCATGGTGACGGATTCATCCGCATCTCCAGTCGGCAGGTGGGCAAGGAAGTGCTGATCCAGATTATCGACAACGGTTGCGGGATGAATGCCGATACACAGTCACACATTTTCGAGCCTTTCTTTACCACTCGCCCGCAGGGACAGGGAACTGGTTTAGGGCTGAGCGCAGCGCGCGACATCATCCAGGCACACGGCGGACAAATCGAAGTGGACAGCGTGCCTGGGCGCGGTGCGACCTTCACAATCCGCCTGCCGGGGGGGCGATAATGGCCAGCTACGCCTCTTTCTTTACCGGAGACAAGACCGAAAACACAGCACAGCCGGATGCAGCATCCCCCTACTGCATTCTGCTCGTGGACGACGAACCCAACGTACTGAAGGCCTTGCAGCGGGTTTTCCGGCAGGAACACTACCGCGTGCTGATGGCCGAGAATGGCGAGGCCGCGCTCAACATCCTGCGCAACCAGCCCTGCCAGATCGTGATCAGCGATTACATGATGCCGGGCATGGATGGCGCCAACCTGCTCAAACGCATCAAAAGCCTCTATCCGGAAACCATCCGCATCATGCTGACCGGCCACGCCGACACCGGCGCGGTCATGGGGGCCATCAACGAAGGCGCAGTCTACAAATTCATCCTCAAACCCTGGAACGACGACGACCTGCGCGTGACGGTGGCACTGGCCCTGGAACAATTCGATCTGGCAAAAAAGAACCGGGTACTCACCCAGCAGAACGAACAGCAAACCCGCGAAATATCCGCCCTGGCACGAATGACGGTTTCCAACCGCAGCCAACTGGCCATCATGCTGCACAAGCGGGAGCTACTCAACGGCGCCCAGCTGCAGGAACTGCACCGCCTGCAATCCACGCGCAAGGAACCCATCATCAAGCTGCTGCTGGAAAAAGCCTGGGTTAGCGAAGCGCAGATTCGCGATCTTCTGGTCAAGCATTTGCTGATTCAGGAAATCGCGCTTCCTGAACAGAGCATCGACCCCGCAGTAGCCGCACTGATTCCGCAGAGCA
Source organism: Formivibrio citricus (assembly GCF_900115065.1). GTDB lineage: Bacteria > Pseudomonadota > Gammaproteobacteria > Burkholderiales > Chitinibacteraceae > Formivibrio > Formivibrio citricus. The sequence goes on from NZ_FOVE01000007.1 coordinate 58,384, forward strand.
TGTGCATGCTGCAATGGGTTCTGCCGCTGCGGCTCGACGGGCGCAAGCTGACTCTGGCGATGGCCGACCCGCTGGACACGGGGCTGATCGACGACATCCGCTTCGCGACCGACCTGCAAGTGGAGCCGGTTCTGGCCAGTCATGCAGCCATCACCGCCAAGATACGCGAGACCTACGGCGAGGAAATCGACTTCAAGGAACTGGAAACCCTCGTCGGCTCGCCCGATCCTTACGAAGGGATCGAGGTCGTCATCGACGAGGAAAGCAGTGCTCCGCTGGAAGATTTGCTGCGGGAAACGGAGGAGCCCCCCGCCATTCGCCTGGTCAACGCCATCATCCTCGAAGCCATGCGCTTGGGTGCCAGCGACATCCACATCCAGCCGCGCATCAAGAGCGTGGTGGTGCGTTACCGCATCGACGGCATCCTGATCGACAAGATCCAGATTCCGCACCAGCTACACCAGTCGCTGGTTTCCCGCATCAAGATCATGTCCGAACTGGATATTTCCGAACGGCGCCGCCCCCAAGACGGGCGCATCACGATCAAATCGCCGCTCAAGATTGTCGATTTGCGCGTCTCCACCCTGCCAACGATCAACGGCGAAAAAGTCGTGATGCGCCTGCTCGACCGCAATTCCGCCGTCCAGCGCATCGAACAACTTGGCCTCTCCGAGGGCGATCTGGCCAAGGTGCTGTGCATGATTTCCAAACCCCAGGGCATCATCCTGGCCACCGGTCCTACCGGCAGCGGCAAGACCACCACGCTGTATTCCCTGCTGCAGCACGACGCCACGCCAAGCAAGAACTACGTCACGATCGAAGACCCGGTCGAGTACTACATGGACATGGCCGGACAGATATTGGTCAAGGAAAAGATCGGACTGAGCTTTCCGGTGATCTTGCGCTCGATCCTGCGCCAGGATCCGGACGTAATCCTGCTGGGCGAGATCCGCGATCTGGAAACCGCCGAAGTTGCCTTCCACGCGGCATTGACCGGCCACCAGGTTTTCTCCACGCTGCACACCAACTCGGCCATCGCCACCATTGCCCGCCTGCTCGACTTGGGGCTCAAGCCCTACGTCATCGCCACCGCGACCGAAGGCATCATCGCCCAGCGCCTGGTACGGCGCATCTGCCCGCATTGCAGCGAACCGGCGTTGCAAGATCCTGAAGTGGCCAAGCGCATGCGCTACACGCTTCCTCCGGATGGCATGCCGGGCTTTCGCGGCAAGGGGTGCGTGCAATGTCACGGCACAGGTTATCGCGGCCGGGTTGGTCTGTACGAGGTGCTGCACATGACCGACACCTTGCGCAACTTGGTTGGACAAGGTGCCAGCCTGCTGGAAATCACCGAAGCCACGCGCAACAGCGGGCAACGCACGCTGTTTGACGATGGTTTTGACAAAGTAAGGCAAGGGCTGACCACGCTGGATGAATTGCTGCGCGTTCTCGGCCCGATGCCGGTGGAGAATCCATGACAGATTCACTTTTCAACTGGGATACCCGTTTCGATACCGGCTTTGCCGAAATAGATCAGCAACACCGGTATCTCTTTGAACTGGTCAACAAGCTGCATGCCCTGACCCAGCGATCATGCGCGCCTGATGAATACCTGCGCATCCTGGACGCCCTGACCCAATATGCAATCGCCCACTTCGGGCTGGAAGACAGCATCATGCGCTCGGCCGGATGCGATCCGTTTTTCGTGGACGAACATCGGCACGAACATGGCTTGTTCATCCGGCAATTGAGCGATGCCCGTGCCGAAGCCCGGTCATCCAGTCATGAGCATGCAGGCAAACTGCTGCAGTATCTTCTTTCCTGGCTGACCTACCATGTGCTCGACATGGATCAGCGCATGGCGCGCCAGGTTATCGCCATCCAGCATGGTACCGAGCCGCACCAGGCATTGCTCCAGACGCTCGCCCCGCCGCCCGCATCCGCGCCATTGCTGCTGGATTCCCTGCGTCGCCTGCATGCGCAGTTCATAGGAATTAAGGAAAACCTGCAGGCAGCAAAAAATTCGCTGAAACAGGAAGTCGCAAAACGTACGGAGCAGCTGGTCGCGGCGAACCAATCCTTGCAAGAAGAACTCGAAAAGCAGCACGCCTTGTTGCTGCAACTGGAAAAGACACAGGAACAGTTATTGCAACAGGAAAAACTGGCGGCCATTGGCCAGCTTGCCGCCGGCGTGGCTCATGAAATCAACAATCCGGTCGGCTTCGTCAATTCCAATCTCGGATCTTTGCGCAGCTATGTCGTTTCACTCCTGAAACTCCTTGATGAATACGAAGCCCAGGAACGCTTCCTGCTGCCGGAAACACCAGGGAAAGCGCGTCTTGCCGCCATCAAGAAGGAAATCGATCTACCCTTCCTGCGTCAGGATGTCATTGATCTGCTCAACGAATCGGAGGAAGGGCTGGAGCGCGTCAAGAAGATCGTGCAGGACCTGAAAGGCTTTGCCCGTACCGGCGAAACGCAGTGGCAGGACGTCGACCTGCATCAGGGGCTGGAAAGCACCATCAACGTGGCCTGGAACGAAATCAAATACAAGGCGGAACTGGACCGGCAATATGGCAAGCTGCCGCCCGTGCACTGCATCCCGGCCCAGATCAATCAGGTTTTCATGAACCTTCTGGTCAACGCAGCACAATCCATAGATGGCATGGGCAGAATCACCCTGCGAACGTGGCAGGAAGGCGAACGGGTTTGCATCGAAATCAGCGACAACGGCAAAGGCATGTCCCCGGAAATACTGGCACGCATTTTCGAACCCTTCTACACGACCAAGCCAGCAGGGCAAGGCACGGGGCTGGGCTTGCCGCTCTCGCGGGAAATCGTCCACAAGCACGGCGGGGCGATCGAGGTGGACAGCACCGAAGGCAAGGGAACCCGCTTCCGGGTCTGGCTGCCCGTCACGGGGCCAGCGAACGGCACCTCGTCATAGAACATGTTCACGATCTGTCGCGAGAAGCCGTCAGCGGGGTGAAGTGCAGCGCAGGAACCGGAGTTTATGCGGATAAATGAGGATTCCGAGCAGCACATGAGCCCCGATCACGGTTTCGCAGCAAGCTTGTGAACAGGTTCATAGGACCTGGTGGTCCGCCATTTTCCTCAGCACCGCCGGCAATCCCCAACGCAACCAGACGCGCCATTGGCGCAGGATCTCCGCCGGGGCGCAGTCCGGCCAGAGCAGCACATCCTGACGTCCGGCGGCATGGCGCAAATGCAGCACGATCAGTTTGGAAACAATGCGCGATGAGGGCAGACATTCGGCTTCGAGGCGTTCGCCGGAGGCCATGAAGACTGCCACGCGCCCTTCCGGGAGCGCTTGCAGGGAAATGACTTCAGGAGTGGAGCGCAGGCAGTGCCAGAGGCCATGCAGGATCACCGCAGCCAACGCTGCTGCGCGCCACGGCATCGGCAAGAGGCAGGCCACGCCCGCCGCAGCCAGATGCAAACCGATCAGGCCGTAGCGTGCGAAGCGCGAGGGAGAAAGAAGCAGCGGAGCGGGAATCACTCTGCGATCTGGATGGTGCCCCGCACAGTCACGTTCACGCGGCTTTCTCCGCCTTCGACCGGTGCAGGCGCTGCCGGTGCAGATTTCATCAGGGAGTAATTTGCAGCATAGGGCATCGGGTTTGCCGCATTGCTGCTGATATTCAGGTTCAGCAGTTTCCACCCCTTGCCACCCATTGATTTTTGCAGCAATGAGGCACGGCTGCGAAATGCCTGAACCCCCTCTTCGATCAGGGCATCTTCGGCTTTTTTACGCGCCAAATCCGACACGCCGTAACGAATCTCCGCCAGTTGTAATGGCGTTCCGCTCTGCGGTTTTTGCAGATTGCCAATCAGGCGCGACAAAACGGGAAAATCCTTGGAGCTCAAGCGCAATTCCCCCCGGCTGCGCCATCCCTCTTGTTGCTGGCTTTTGTTGTAAACCGGGAAAGTGGAATAGGCTGTACGTACCGATTGCATCGCCCCGCTCTCCCTGGCTTGCTTCACGCCCGCAGCAAGTGCCCGGTTCACTTGCTCTGCCAGCCTGGCTGGATCGTGATCGCTTAATTCTACAAACAACGTGGCATACGCCACATCGTTCGCCACTTCACGGCTTGCCGTGGTATTGAAGTTGACGACATTGGTGCGCGGTTCTTCGGCAAAACAGAACGTGGACAGTGGCAACAGCAGACAGACAGCAAGCTTTTTCATGGCAATACTCCGTTTGTGATGGCGTCCTGATGAATTGAGCCGGGATTTACCAGTCCGTTCGCCTTGAGCCTGTCGAAATGCCGTTCATGGTTCGACAAGCTCTCCACGAACGGTTTTCCGTGCCGAATTGCGACAGACGGGAACGCTGGTTGGGAGAAATCCGTCTTAGTGATAACCGTGATCGGAAGGCGTGTTATGGATGTCCTCGGAAACGCAATCCATCACGCCAAGATGGATTTCCACGTCGAACCATTCCCAGAACAGCTTGAGGTTGCGCTTCTGCGGCCACAGTTGTTCATCCGAGACCCACGAAGCCAGTTCCATCTCGAAGAGTTTGTCGGCGATATCGTCCACATGGGCAATGCCATCTTCCTGCTCGACCGATTCAGGAATCAGCACCACGGTGCAATCGCTGCGCATTTCGTCGAGCGTCAGCACAATGTCGTTGCCGGGCAGATTGTTGAGCCAGTCCAGAAACGGCTGCTTGGGCTTAAGGACGGCGGCCGAGCGATCTACGATGAACATCGAAAAACTCCTGTGTTGTTGCTTGTTTCAAAGGCCGGAGGGTAACACGCTCCGGCAAATTTGGACGAACGTCTCCAACCTACTGGTCAGTCACACAGATTCTGCCATGTTCGTCACGCTCTGCGTCCCCATTCGCTTTGTCGCTCATCCTCGCCATAGCCGTGCTATGGCTGCGGTTCGCTCCGCACGCATGGGGCGCAGGTGTGCGCCTCGCCATCCACGCAAACCTGCATGACTGACTACTAGCGCCGCCCGGGCTTGCGTCCGCCCTTTCTTTCTGCCGGCTTGGGTGTCCGCACGTCATCAGCCGGCGGATTCACCAACACGAAGTCGATCTTGCTCGACTCCATGTCCACACGCGCCACCTTGACGTGTACGCGGTCGGTCATGCGGTAGACGCGGCCGCTGCGCTCACCCTTGAGCTCGTGCCGCACTTCGTCGTAGTGGTAGTAATCCGCACCCAATTCAGAGATATGCACCAAGCCTTCTACATACACGCCTTCGAGCAGCACGAAGAGACCGAAACTCGTGACCGATGACACCACGCCTTCGAATTCTTCACCGATCTTGTCCTGCATGTAGTAGCACTTGAGCCAGTTTTCCACGTCGCGGCTCGCCTCGTCGGCGCGGCGCTCGGTCATGGAAGTTTGCTCGCCGAGTTGCGTCCACTTGTAGGCCGGCTTGTATTTCTTGCCGGCCAGGATCGCCTTGATGGTGCGATGAACCAGCAAATCGGGATAGCGGCGGATCGGCGAGGTGAAGTGGGTGTAGGCTTCGTAGCCCAGCCCGAAGTGGCCCACGTTGTCCGGACTGTAGACGGCCTGCTGCAGCGAGCGCAGCAGCATGGTCTGCAGCAGCGGCGCGTCGGGGCGGTCCTTGATCTTGTCCAGCAACTCAGCGTAATCGGAGGCATGCGGATCGTCCTCGCCCTCAAGGTGCAGCGCCAAGCCGCGCAGGTATTCGCGCAGCTTGTCGAGCTTTTCCGGGGTCGGGCCTTCGTGCACGCGGTACAAGCCGGCATGCTTGTTGTGCATCAGTATATGCGCGGCGCAGACGTTGGCCGCGAGCATGCATTCCTCGATCAGCTTGTGCGCATCGTTGCGCACGACGGGGACGATCTCGCGGATCTTGCCGTTCTCGTCGAACAGCATCGTGGTTTCGGTGGTTTCAAAATCGATGGCGCCACGCTTCTTGCGCGCAGCGGCAAAGGCCTTGAACAGGGCATACAGTTCCTGCACATGCGGCAGCACGGCGGCATACTCCCATGCCACGTCACCTTCCGGATGCTGCAGCATCTCCCAGACCTTGTTGTAGGTCAGGCGTGCCTTGGATTTCATCACCGCAGGGTAGAAACGGTAATCCTTGATTGCTCCCCTGGCGCCGATCTCCATGTCGCAGACCATGCACATGCGCTCGACATCCGGATTGAGCGAGCAGATGCCGTTCGACAAGGCTTCCGGCAACATCGGGATCACCCGGCGCGGGAAGTACACCGAGTTGCCGCGCTCGAAGGACGTTTGATCGAGCGCGTCGCCGCTCTGTACATAGTGACTGACATCGGCAATTGCCACCACCAGCCGCCAGCCCTTGCCTTTCTTTTCCGCGTACACCGCATCGTCGAAATCGCGCGCAGTTTCGCCGTCGATGGTCACCAGCGGCAGCTTGCGCAGGTCGACTCGCTCTACGCCATCGACCGGCTTCCAGTCTTTCTTGATCACCGTCTGCGGCGTGGCTTCGGCCTGTGCCAGCGCTTCGGCGCTGAATTCATGCGGCAGGTTGTGCTTGCGCAGCGCAATCTCGATTTCCATTCCCGGATCGGCATAGTTGCCGACAATTTCCACCACGCGCCCCACCGGCTGGATATAGCGCGCCGGCTGCGTCAACAACTCGACCATCACCACCTGGCCTGGCTTGGCCTTCAACGTGCCTTTGGGCTCGATCAGAATGTCCTGGCAAATACGGCGATCTTCCGCCGAGACATAACTCACGCCGCGCTCGCAGCGGAAGCGTCCGACCAGGCGGCTGTTCACGTGCTGCAGCACCTCGACGATCTGCCCCTCGCGCCGCCCGCGCCGGTCAAAGCCGCTCTGGCGCACCAGTACGCGGTCGCCGTGCAACACCTTGTCCATTTCCTTCGGGCCAAGGTAGAAATCGCCGCTGCCATCGTCCGGGATCAGGAAGCCGAAGCCGTCCGGGTGCCCCTGCACACGCCCGGCCACCAGTTCAATCTTGGCCGGCAGGCACAATGCGCCCTTGCGGTTGAACATCAACTCGCCTTCGCGCTCCATCGCCCGCAAACGGCGCTCGAACGCTTCGCGCTCGGATTGATGGATGGTCAGCATGCGGATCAGATCTTCCGGAAAAACCGGCGCGCCAGCCTCTTCGAGTATCTGCAACACGAATTCGCGCGATGGCAGCGGGTTTTCGTAACGCTGGCGCTCGCGCTCCAGATGGGGATCTTCCGCACGCAAACCCTTGATCTTTCGCGGCCTTGCGCGGGATACTTCAACCGGCTTTTCCGGGGATGAATTATTTTGTTTTGCTTTTCTTGACATGGTTTCTGCTTTTGCTGATAATTGCGCCTCTCTGAGACGCGCTGGCTTAATTCTAGCGCAGTTCAAGGGCCCAGGTGGCGGAATTGGTAGACGCACTAGGTTCAGGTCCTAGCGCTCGCAAGGGCGTGGAAGTTCGAGTCTTCTCCTGGGCACCAACTCTTGAACAAACTCTCGGAAATTGCCCAGGTGGCGGAATTGGTAGACGCACTAGGTTCAGGTCCTAGCGCTCGCAAGGGCGTGGAAGTTCGAGTCTTCTCCTGGGCACCAAATATCGCCAAAAAGCGCCTTGAATTGAATTCAAGGCGCTTTTTTATTGTTTCACCTTATAAAAAGCCGCAAATTGCTTGATCCAGCAGGCTTTTATTCTCATTTATCTCGCCATTTCGCGGTTTTCCGGCTTATATTGCAATTGAGTTAACGTCAATATTGCCAAAGATGGCCGCAGACCTTTCCCAAGCTCGTGTTCTTGTTGCCGACGACGCCCCAACGGTGCGCCAATCGGTGCGCCTGACGCTGGCACAGGCAGGGATCACACGCGTGGATGTAGCCAACAGCATCGGAGAAACCCGGCGGCGCGTACGCGATGGCGGCTACGATGTCGTCCTGTGCGATTATCACTTCGGCGAAGGAATGAACGGCCAGGAGCTCCTGGAAGAATTGCGCCGCTCAGGTGAGCTGTCCCTTTCTACGATCTGGTTCATGATCACGGCCGAAGCCGCTTATGAAAAAGTGGTCTCGGTAGCTGAGGTCGGCCCGGACGATTACCTGATCAAGCCTTTTACCAGCGCCATGCTGGCTGACCGCCTTTATGTCGCCTGGCAAAGAAAATCCTTTCTGCGACCCGTACTGGACAAAATCAATGCTGGCGACATTGATGGTGCCATCGACGCCGGTATGTCAGCCCTGCCTAACGCGGGCAGCTACCGTTTCGATCTCCTGCGCCTGCTCTCCAACCTGCTGCTGCAAGCAGGCCGGCTCGACGAAGCCAAGACCATGTTCGAGGAAATACTCGGCAACAAAATCGTTCCGTGGGCAAAACTGGGTCTTGCCAAGGTGCTAGCCCGCCAAGGGAACCAGTCGCAAGCGGAAAGCATGCTGCAATCGGCCATTGTCTCCCATGCGCAGTATGTAGATGCCTACGAAGAACTGGCAGCGCTCTACATGGAAGCCGGCCGAGTTGACGAAGCCATGGGCGTACTGGACAAATGTCTCACCATCTCGCCCAACAATGTGGCTCGCCTGCAAAAAGCCGGTAATCTCGCCAACATGATGGGCGACGCAGGCAAAGCGCGCCAGCTACTGGAACGCGCAGTCGTCTGCGGCGGCAATTCGTCCGCACTCTCCCCGGAAACGCTGTTGCAACTGGCTTTGGCAGCGCGCCGTGACAACGCAATGGGCGACGCCGACAAATACCTGCGCATGGCCCAGGAACAAGCCAAACGCAACGACTCGCTCATCAACCGCGCGGTCGGGAAAATGGCTTCGGCCATCTATCAGGGCAAGACTGAACCCCTCGCGGAAATCGAACCGTGGTTCACGCACCCGGAATTCACTCAGGAAGCTGCCGTGGGCTTCATCATGACGGCCGACATGGTCTGCCCGCCTTCGCTACTGCAAGAGGAAGCCAACCCGGCCAACCCGCCTTACAAATGGCTGGGCATGATCGCGCGCCGCTTCATCACGACCAAGCACATCTCCGGCATGCTTGAAACGGCAACCGGACAACGTCACGCGTGGAAGGACTTCATCCAGCAACAGGGTCAGGAAGTTACCGAGATCAACAAACAGGGTGTGCAATTGATGCTGAAGAATCGCGAAGCGGAAGCGGTCGCACTCCTGCTACCGCAAGCGGAAAAAACCCACAACAACCGCCTGATGCTGTCCGCTTCCCACGCTTCGCTCAAATATATGAAAATCGGAAAAATCGAATCGAGCGAGCAACGCCACCTGATCGAATCGGTCAGCGAATTCATCGTACTTTTGCGCGGCATGGTCGACGAGAGCGTGCTTTTGAATCTGCGCAAGGAACTCGATGGTTTCATCAAGAAAAAGAAGTAGCAACTACACTCTTTTTTTCCACTGCATTTCTTCCATCCCCGCCCCGCGGTTCAACACCCGTGCCAGCATGAACAGCAAATCAGACAAGCGATTGAGGTAACGCAAAGCCAGCGCGGAATGCCCCTCACCCAACGCCACGACACTACGCTCAGCGCGCCGGCAAACCGTACGTGCCACATGCAACAGCGCTGCGCCCCGACATCCTCCGGGCAGAACGAATTCCCGCAAAGGCGGAAGATTGGCACTCCAGTGCGCCAAATCTTTGTCGAGGCAAGTCAATTGCGCTTCTTTCAATAAGGCGACACCAGGCACGCTCAATTCCCCACCCAGATCGAACAGGTCGTTCTGGACGGTTTGCAGAATTTCCCGGATGGATTGCGGCATGGGTTCGCACAAAGCCACACCGATCTGACTGTTGAGCTCGTCTACATCGCCGATGGCCTGGATACGCGGATCGGTCTTGGTCACGCGGCTGCCGTCGCCCAAGCCTGTCGTACCCTTGTCTCCGGTGCGGGTCACGATTTTCGAAAGCCGGTTCGCCATGTCAGCTCCCAGCCCCAATGGCAACATCGACCAGCACCGGTTTGAGAATGCGTTCGGCATCTGCCGGATTCATCCCCACCAGGAAACCGCGCTTGCCGCCGTTGAGGTATATCTTGTCGAGTTGCAGGATGCTGCGTTCCATATAGACCGGCATCGCCTTCTTCGTGCCGAAGGGCGAGGTTCCGCCCACAAGATAGCCAGAATGCCTGTTCGCAACTTCCGGCGCGCAGGGCGCGATAGTCTTGACGCCGAGCAGCCGCGCCAGATTCTTGGTCGAAACTTCGCAATCGCCATGCATCAGCACCACAAGCGGCTGCTTGCGTTCATCTTCCATCACCAGCGTCTTGATCACCGCATGCTCGTCCACACCGAGTTCGCGCGCCGATACCGCAGTCCCCCCCTTGTCCTCGTAAGCGTAAAGATGCTCGGTAAAGCACACTTTGCCTTGGCGCAGAACCCGGATGGCTGCGGTAACGGGAATTTTTTCACTCATGGCATGTCTCTCGGTGTTGCTCGCATATGCGGATTGTACCCAGCGTCGATGAGCGTGGTGCAGGTTCTGTTGACGTTGGTTACAAAGCTGCGTTTGGGGTAGTTCGAGATGGATTTCAAGGCGCAAAGCGCGCCGCAATACGAGTATTGCAAGCGGTTTGCAACGCAGAAAGCCGCTCGAAATACTCCAAACCCGAAGGGCTGGGCCGGAAAAACGCCATTCACTGCGTTATGCTCCTTGAAAATAACCGGTTATTGTCTGCGTCGCATGCCTTGTGACTGGCATTTTTCCGACCCAGCGCAGATTTGTAACCAACGTCAACAGAACCTAATCTTTACAGCAGGTTGTCAACGAAAGCCCCGCTGGTTCGTTAACCCAACAGTCATTCATCCCGGAGGAGTTCATGCGGCCTACCGCCATCCCTCGACTGCTACCAGCCCTGCTGCTCGCAAGCATGCTACCGGCACAGGCCATCGACTGGTCAGATCCGCTGGCATCGCGCGCCATGCTGGGCAGTCGCGTTCCAGCCTGTCACGAAAGTGCGGTGGAAAATCTTTCGCTCGCGGATGCCGTCAACCGCGCGCTGTGCAGCCACCCGCAAACCCGTTCAAGCTGGGCTGCAGCGCAGGCGCAAGCCGCCCAACTCGGCGTCGCCCGCGCGGCACAGCTTCCCACCCTCAGCGCCAATCTTTCCGCAGACCGGCAATACCAGGGCGGATTTGCCTCGAACCAGAGCAACACTACCAGCACCGGTTTTTCGGCGGGCGCCTCGCTCAGTTATCTGCTTTACGACTTTGGCAGCCGCGACGCCAAGGAAGAAAGCGCGCGCCAGGTTCTCAACGCCGCGCTTGGCAGCCTGGATTCGACCCAGCAATCGGTGTTCCTGAGCGCGGCCACAGCCTATTTTCAGGTTCAAGGCAGCGAATCGACGATTGCCGCCACGCGCGCAGCCGAGCAAAACGCAGAACAGAATCTCAAGGCGGCCACAGCCCGCCATCTTGCCGGAACGGCCACCCCGCTCGACAAGCTGCAAGCCCAGACCGCGTATTCGCAAGCCCAACTTAACCGGATCAAGGCAGAGGGTGAGGCGCGAAACCAGCGCGCCACACTCGCCAATGCGATGGGGTTGGTACCGACCACACCCTTCAGTCTGGCCGCCACCTCCCCTCTGCAGGCAGACGATTCCTTCCTGCAGAACGTGGAAAAACTGATTGACGCTGCGCGCCAGTCGCGCCCCGATCTCGCCGCAGCCGAGGCGCAGGTCAAGGCAGCTCGCGCCAATGTCCAGGCCGCGCGCGCCGACGAGAAACCCACGATTTCGCTGTTCGCCACGCCTGGCATCACGAAGAACAACCCTGGCAGCAACAGCCATTCCACCACGGTCGGCGTGCAGGTCAGCATTCCGCTTTTCAGTGGTTTTGCGCCGACCTACCGCACCCAGGCTGCGGAAATGACCCTGCTCGGCAAGGAAGCTGACCGCGATAACCTCGCGCAGCAAGTCGCGCTGGACGTGGTCAAGGCGCACAACACACTGAATACCAGCAGCCAGACCCTGAAAACCACCCAGGATTTGCTCAAGAGCGCGACCCAAGCCCATGCAGTGGCCCACGGTCGCTACTCGGCCGGCGTAGGCACTTTCCTGGATTTGCTTGACGCCCAATCGAAACTCGATGATGCCCGAGCCCAGGAAATCCAGGCCCGCCTCAACTGGCAGATCGCGCGCTTTACGCTGGCACAGGCACTGGGCCAGCTCAAGCCCGATTTTCTTACCTCATCCAGAACTGTCCGGACAACACCATGATCCCGAAGAAACTCTTTTTCAATCGCTGGACCGCCCTGCTGCTGACCGCCGGACTGCTGGGCGGCGGGTATGCCCTTTACCGCCAGGCCAAGGCCCCCAAACCCGGGGAGCGTTACCTGACCGCCGAAGTCACGCAAGGGCCGGTTGCCCAAACCGTCTCGGCCAACGGCACCCTGAACCCGGTCAAGCTCGTCAGCGTCGGCACGCAGGTTTCCGGAACCGTCAAAACGCTCTATACCGACTTCAATGCCAGAGTCAAAGAGAACCAGATTCTGGCCCAGCTCGACGATTCGCTGTTGCGCGCCCAGCTCGGACAAAGCGAAGCCAATCTGGTCAGCGCGCGTGCTTCGCTGGCGCTCGCGCAATCCAATTTCGCACGCATCGACAAGCTCTTCAAGCAGGAATACGTCTCGCGCCAGGAATACGACCAGTCGCACCAAGCCTTGCAAGCCGCGCAGGCCGCTGTGGCGCAAACGACGGCCGCAGTGCAGAAGGATCGCACCAACCTCGGCTACAGCACGATCCGCTCACCGGTTTCCGGGATCGTGATCTCGCGCGACGTCGACGTCGGCCAAACCGTCGCCGCCAGCCTCCAGACACCCACGTTATTCAAGATCGCGCAGGATTTGCGCAAGATGCAGATTGATTCGAGTTTCGCCGAAGCCGATGTCGGCCAGATCAAGGCAGGCCAGAACGTTTCCTTCCGGGTCGACGCCTTTCCAGGGCGCGAGTTCAAGGGAGAGGTCAAGGAAGTTCGCCTCAATCCGACCACTCAGCAGAACGTGGTGACCTACAACGTCGTGGTTTCGGTCGACAATCCGGAAGAAATCCTGCTGCCCGGCATGACCGCCTATGTCAATATTCATCTCGCCGCGCGGGACAATACCGTACTGATCCCCAGCACGGCCCTGCGCTTCCGCCCAACAGCCGGCAACAAAAACAGCGGTGCTGGCAAGCCGGCTTCGGGGCGCGCCAGCGAAGCACGCCAAGGCGGAGGACAGCGCGGAGAAGGTCGAGGCAACACGGTCTATGTCTTGCAGGATAATCAGCCCAAAGCCGTGCGAATCAAGCTGGGCATCGGTGACGGCAAATTTTCCGAGCTCGTCGAAGGTGACCTCAAGCCCGGCGACCGCCTGATCGTGGAAGACACCTGGCAGGAATCCGCCAAAAAACCCGGCGCCGCCAACCAGCAACGCCCGCCGATGAGGATGTTCTGATGTCCGCAACCGACGTCATCCGGATTACCCATCTGGGCAAGGACTACGACACCGACGCCGGACCGGTCACCGTTCTGCGCGGCATCAGCTTCTCGATCCACGAAGGAGAGTTCGTTGCCATCATGGGACCGTCCGGCTCGGGCAAATCGACGCTGATGAACATTCTCGGCTGCCTCGATACCCCGACCAGCGGCGAATATGTGCTCAATGGTCACAGCGTGAGCGAACTGGACCACGACCAGCTCGCCAACTTGCGCAACCGCGTGATCGGCTTCGTCTTCCAGGGGTTCAACCTGTTGCAGCGTGCCACGCTGACCGAAAATGTCGCCCTGCCGCTGGTCTACCGCGGCGTGGCGCGCCATGAACGGAACGCCAAGGCCGAAAGCCTGCTGGGCAAGGTCGGGCTCGCCAGCCACGTCCGCTCCTATCCCAACAAGATATCCGGCGGGCAGCAACAGCGCGTCGCCATTGCACGCTCACTGGTCGGCGATCCGCGCCTGATTCTGGCCGACGAGCCGACCGGCAACCTCGACACGCACACCAGCCAGGAAATCATGGATTTCTTTACCCGGCTCAACCGTGAAGACGGCATCACCGTGGTCGTGGTCACCCACGAACACGACATTGCCGCGTACGCCCAGCGCCTGATAAGGCTCGTGGACGGCAAGATTGCCTACGACGGGCCGGCCGCAGCGGGGCTGCACGAACATGCGGAGGTCTCATCATGATATGGGCCATGTTTGCAGAAGCCTGGCACGCCATGGGGGCCAACCGCCTGCGTACCTTTCTGACCATGCTCGGCATGGTCATCGGGGTGGGCGCGGTGATCCTGATGCTCTCAATCGGCCAAGGTACCCAGCAACGCATCCAGGATTCGATCAACTCGATGGGCGCCAACCTGTTCATCATCCTCTCGGGCAGCAACGTCGCCGGAGGGGTACGCGGCGGCTCGGGCAACGTGCCGACACTGACCCTGCAGGATGCCCAGGCATTGGCGGAACTGCCGGCGATCGCCGCCGTAGCGCCGGTTTCCCCCGGCCAAGCCCAGATGGTTTATGGCCCCAACAACTGGAATACCACCGTCATGGGCACTACGGCGGACTTTCTCAAGGTACGGGACTGGCCGCTGAAAGAGGGGGATACCTTCTCCGAGCTCGACCTGCGCAGCGCCACGCGGGTTGCCATCATCGGCAAGACGGTCGCCGAGAATCTGTTCGGCGACGAAAATCCGGTCGGCAAGACCATGCGCATCCGCAACAGCCCCTTCCTCGTCATAGGCGTACTTGCCAGCAAAGGACAAAGCCTGGACGGCCGCGATCAGGACGATACCGTACTGGTGCCCGTCACCACCGCGCAACGCAAACTGTTCGGCACGCGCTTTGCCGGCACCGTGCGCTACATCATGGTCGAAGCCAAGTCCGCCGAATTGATGGCGCGCGCCGAAAACCAGATGAACGATCTGCTGCGCCAACGCCATCGCATCAACCGTCCGGAAGACGACGATTTCACCGTACGCAACCTCACGGCACTTGCCGACACGGCCGCCGATACGGCACGCACCATGTCGCTGATGCTGGGCGCAATTGCCTCGGTTTCGCTCGTGGTCGGCGGCATCGGCATCATGAACATCATGCTGGTTTCAGTCACGGAGCGTACCCGGGAAATCGGTATCCGTATGGCGATCGGGGCGCGGCGGCGCGATGTACTGGGGCAATTCTTGCTCGAAGCGGTGCTGATCTCGCTGATCGGCTGCCTGATCGGGGTTCTGTTCGGAGTCGGGGGCGGACTGCTGGCCAGCCATCTGGCCGGGCTCTCCGTCATCATCTCGGCCGGCCCGATCATCCTGGCCTTTGCCGTGGCCGCAGCCATCGGCATTTTCTTCGGTTTCTATCCGGCCCGCATGGCGGCCAACCTCAAACCGATCGAGGCATTGCGTTATCAATAGAAAATCAAAGCCCCGGTGTATCCCGTAATGTCGTTCACTTTAGCCAAGTGAGCGGTATTTTCTTGAACAGCGCTGCATGCAGCACGCTTCCGCCCTGGAAGGCGCCGAGAAGCACAGTAAGGCGCGGGAATTCGGCGAGCACTGTTTGAGGCCTCAGGCCGAGTTGCGCAGCCGCCGCGCCTTGCGAGCATCGCAGGGAACCCCGCAGGGGCGCCGGAGTGGGCTCGCCTAGGGGTGAAGGGGATTTGGCGAGACAAATCCCTTTCCCGTCTGCCGGGCGGAACCGGCTGTAAACCCTGGGCCGCAGGCGCATAAAAATCCTTAAGTGAACTGCATTACGGTGTATCCCGGGGCTTTGATTGGCTGTCATGCTGATCCTGCAGCAAAACAAAATGGGATTTGCCGCTAACGATACGGTCTTCGGTCAGTGTTGTTCCGTCGTGTGTGCGTGACGATTTGGAACTTTGTAATCATCGATTTTTCCTGTCCACTTGGAAACCACTGCTGTCGCAACTGCATTGCCAAGTACATTGGTGGCGGAGCGAGCCATATCCAGGAAATGATCTACACCGAGAATCAACAACAGGCCCGCTTCCGGAATATTGAACTGTGCCAGGGTCGCTGCAATCACGACCAGCGATGCCCTGGGCACACCGGCCATGCCTTTCGAGGTCACCATCAAGATCAGGAGCATCATAATTTCCTGCCCCAGACTCAGTTCGATCCCGTAGGCTTGGGCAATAAAGATCGAGGCAAAGGTACAGTACATCATGGAGCCGTCAAGATTGAACGAATACCCCATGGGCAGCACAAACGAGGCGACCCGCTCATTGCAGCCGAAGCGTTCCAGTTGCTCCAGTGTCTTCGGGTAAGCAGCTTCAGAACTTGCCGTGGAAAAAGCCAGAAGGATTGGCTCTCGCAAAGTACGAGCCAGCCGCAATACGCTCCCCTTCAGAAACACTGAGCCACACAACAAGATCACCAGCCACAACAGCAGAATCGAACCATAGAAACTCAGCATGAAAGTGGCATAGGTGCGCAGCACCCCCAACCCGTTTTTCGCGACAACCACCGCCACAGCGGCAAAAATCGCAACCGGCGCAAAACGCATGACATAGGTCGTAACCTTGAGCATGATATGGGCAATCATGTCCATGTCATAAACCAGCGGCTCGGCTTTTTTTCCCAAAGCAGCAGCGGCCACGCCAAAAAACAGGGAGAAGATCACGATCTGCAGGATTTCGTTGCGCCCCATGGCATCGAAAAAACTGGTCGGAACCGTATGATTGACGAACTCTTTTAACGACATGGAGCCCTTGCTGATACCGCTCGACGCAGCAATATCCGGCAGCGGTAGATTCAATCCAACTCCGGGTTGAAGCAGGTTGACCATCACCAACCCGAGCAGCAATGAAATCAGCGACATGCTGACGAACCAGCCAAACGTCTTGGCGCCGATGCGGCCGATCACCGCAACATCGCCCATGCGCGCGATTCCCACGACCAAGGTACTGAACACCAGTGGCGCGATGATCATCTTGATGAGCCGCAGAAAGACATCAGACAGCAAAGAAATGTAGCCCGTGAATTCGGCGATAAAGGCAGGGCTGCCATATGTGTGAACCGAATAACCACACGCCACACCAAGAAGCAGGGCTATCAGAATGTATCGGGTTAGTTGCTTGGATTGCATAGAAGCCCTTTTGCGGCAAAATCGCGGATATTAAGACAATTAAGCGCGACGCCATATCCGGCAAATCCCGCCCTGAAAGCAAAAACGCCGGGCGATAACCCGGCGTTTTTCGTATTCCCTGCAAAAAAGCGATTATTTTTCCTGGGACTTGCTCGGTGCAAGCTTGTATTCGACCTTGATCTGCTTGCGCAGTGCTTCAAGATAGCCATCCAGCGCAACCTGGCCGTACATCTGGGCCAGCGCATCGGCCATCTGCAACTTGCCTTCGGCGGGCAGTTGATCGGCAGGCAGCACCTTGGCCACCTTGAAAAACACATAGCCCTTGCCCTTGACTTCGGTACCGGCATAGCCCGGGAGCTTGTCGGTACCAACCCGGAAGATAGCCTTGATCTGTTCGTCATCCAGACCATGCGCTTCGGCACGCGCCAGCGCCTTGGCCGGCGACCAAGCCAGATTGACACCCTGCCCTTCCTGCAGAGCCTTCAGCTTGGCAACGCCGTCTTCCTGCGCCTTCTTGACCGCTTTTTCCATCTTCAGCTTGTCGGCGACCTTGGCACTGACATCGGCCAGCGGCAGCACCTGTTCCGGCTTGTGCTCGACAACACGAGCAGCAACCATGACGCCCTGGCTAACCTCGATTGCTTCGGAGTTGTGCTTCTTGTTCAGCACATCGTCCGAGAATACGGCTTCGGCAATCTTGGGATTGGAAAGCTCGCGTTCCTTGGCGCTCTCGCGGCTCACCCAGTCGCTCTTGAGAATTTGCAGATTGAAGGCTTCCGCTGCCGGCTTGAGACTATCCGCCTTCTGATAGACGATTTCGTTGAACTCCCTGGCCTTGTCGCGGAACGCAGCTTGCGACTTCTGCATCTTCAACAGATCCTTGATCTGAGATTTGACTTCAGCGAGCGGCTTGCCGATCTTTTCCTTGTTCTCGTCGAAGAATTTCTGGATCTCGGCATCGGAGACCTGCTGCCCGGAAGCCAGCGCAGCCTGGGACAAGACGAGATATTCAAGCTTCACCATTTCCGGCATCTTGAATTCGGACTGGTTGGCGTCGTAGTACTGCTTGATTTCCTCGTCGGTCACGGACATGCCCTTGAGGAAGGCATCCGCCCCCAGAAAGGCCAGCTGCACTTCACGACGCTCGCCAAGCATCTTTTCCACACGCCCCTGCACTGCACTGGAAACGATGGCGGCCTGGCTGAAACCGCCGATCAACTGGCGGGCGACGATATCCTGCTTGAGCCGCGCCTGGAACATTTCCGGTGTCATTTGCTGATTGGCCAGCAACTCCTTGTAACGTTTGGGATCGAACTTGCCATCCACCTGGAAAGCCGGGATGGTAGCGATCAGTTCACGCAGGCTTTCGTCGGTCGCGACCATTCGCAGGCCGCGCGCTTCCTCTTGCAGCAGTTGCTGGCTAACGAGCTGTGCCACGAGGGAAGGCTTCATGTTGTCCGGCACATTACGGTTGCCAACCGCCTCTGCCAGTTCGCGCTCGGTAATGAGTGTACTTCCTACCTTGGCGAGATAGGGTTCGCTATCGTGGAATGCGCTATAACCGCCAATGCCAAACCCCACGACCAGGCCCAGAGAAACCAAGCCGAGAACGACCTGCACTGCAGTCTTGTTTTTTTGCACCAAATCAAACATGGATGCTGAACTCCTCGTTTAGCAGGCTGGCAAAAACCAGCCTGTGTATCGTTTTCACCGGCATGGCCGGGGAAAATGCATGGAAATAGTAGCGGCGTATGATGCCAGAAGCCTTTGCCGCTGTCTTGATGGGAATGGGTGATCAAATCGCGACGGGTGCCTTGATCCCCGGATGCGGGTCGTAGCCTTCCAGCATGAAATCTTCGTACTCGAAGGCAAAAATATCTTTTTTCTGCGGGTTGAGCTTCATGGTCGGCCAGGCACGCGGTTCGCGGGCAAGCTGGGTGTGCACCTGTTCCATGTGGTTGCTGTAAATATGGCAATCGCCCCCCGTCCAGATGAAGTCGCCCGGCTCCAGATCGCAGACCTGCGCCAGCATCAGCACCAGCAGGGAATAGGACGCGATATTGAACGGCACCCCGAGGAACAGGTCAGCACTGCGCTGGTACAACTGGCAAGACAACTTGCCATCGGCGACGTAGAACTGAAAGAAGGCATGACATGGCGGCAGTGCCATCTCTTCGATGCAGCCCACGTTCCAGGCGCTCACGATGATGCGGCGCGAATCCGGGTTGGTCTTGAGGGTTTTGACCACCTCGGCGATCTGGTCGATGTGGCGACCGTCGGCCGTCGGCCAGTTGCGCCACTGATAGCCATAGACCGGTCCCAGTTCGCCGCCTTCCCGCGCCCATTCATCCCAGATCGTCACGCCGTGTTCCTGCAGCCAGCGCACGTTGGTTTCGCCGCGCAGGAACCACAAGAGTTCGTAAATGATCGATTTCAGATGCGTTTTTTTGGTGGTAACCAAAGGGAAGCCCTGCGACAGATCGAAGCGCATCTGCGCGCCGAACACCGAAATCGTGCCGGTGCCGGTGCGGTCTTCCTTTTTCGCCCCGTGGTCGAGAACATGCTGCAGCAGATCCAGGTATTGGCGCATGAAACGGTCCAGAAAAGTTAATCGTTGTTTTCAAGGGAAACGTAGCTGACTTCGAGAATTTCCAGCTCCTCGATACCGCCCGGGGTGCGCAACAGCACAACATCACCTTCGCGCGCCTTGAACAGGGCGCGTGCCACGGGTGAGGTCCAGCTCACATGGTTGCGGGCCAGATCGGTTTCATCGACACCGACAATGCTCACGGTTTCCTCGCGCCCGTCTTCACGGGCATAGGTTACCGTCGCGCTGAAAAAAACCTGGTCGGTCGCTTCGCGCGCTTCCGGGTCGACCACCTCGGCATTTTCCAGGCGTTTGGTCAAAAAGCGGATGCGGCGGTCGATCTCGCGCAGGCGGCGCTTGCCGTACAGGTAATCGCCGTTTTCCGAACGGTCGCCGTTGGAGGCCGCCCAATTGACGATCTGCGCCAGCTCGGGCCGCTCCTTGTGTACCAGCCGGTACAACTCTTCACGCATGCGCCGGTGTCCGCCCGGCGTCATGTAGTTCTTGCTGCCGGCGGGAACCTTGAGTTCCGCCGGCAGATCGTCCTCATCCTGCTCGGATTCTTTGGTAAAGGCCTTGTTCATACGGCAAAAAAATCACTCTTGGAATTGCGCACGCTTGACCGCGGTTTTTTCCTGCCCGTTCATGCGCAGGCCCGCCCATTTCATCACGCCCAGCACTTCCGTCTCGTTCAGTTCGTAAAACTGGCCGCGCTTCAGACGCGGCGGCAGGCTGAGGGCGCCAAAACGTACCCGCATCAGCCGGCTGACGGTCATGCCGTAGTATTCGAACATGCGGCGCACTTCGCGGTTGCGGCCTTCGCGCAGGATCACGTGGTACCAGTGGTTCTGTCCCTCGCCGCCGCCATCGGCCAAGCGGTCGAAACGCGCAGGACCGTCATCCAGCTCGATACCCTTGAGCAGTTCTTTTTTCTGCTCATCAGTCAATTCACCAAGCACACGCACGGCATATTCGCGCTCGACTTCGAAACGCGGGTGCATCATCTTGTTGGCCAGATCGCCGGAGGTGGTGAAGATCAGCAAGCCGCTGGTGTTGAAATCCAGCCGGCCGATGGCGATCCACTTGCTGTTGTCGATCTTGGGCAGGCGGTCGAACACCGTGGTGCGGCCTTCCGGGTCGTCGCGACTGACAAGCTCGCCTTCCTGCTTGTGGTAGATCACGATACGCGGCAGGCGATCCTGCCACTTGATGTTGACGCGCTTGTTGTCGAAGCGCACCTCGTCGCCGGGGTGGACCTTGTCGCCCAGCTTGGCTACCTTGCCGTTGACCGAAACACGTCCGGCCTCGATGGCTTCTTCCATGTCGCGACGCGAACCGTAGCCGGTAAAAGCCAGCGCTTTCTGCAAGCGCTCTGCATTGAGCTGTTCCGCCGGAAGCCGTTTGTCACGCAACTGCTTCTGGATCGCAACCTCTTTCTGCGAGCCGGCACGCACCTTCAAACGCTTGGCGCGCGCAGCAGGATCGGGGTCGCGACGTTTTTCACGCCTGCCTTCGCTTGTTGCACCGCCCTGGCTGCGCCCCTGATCGGGTGCCTTGACCGCCGTCTTCGGAGGGCGGGTTTGCCATTCATCGGTCGCATCCAGATTCTCCTTGCGCCTTCTGCCGCCAGGTTGCGGCTTTCCGGCGCGCAGGCTGGCCACGTCATTGCGCGCAGTCCTCTGTTCGCGGATCTCGGGTTGCGGGCGACGGGCACGGGGAGCGGATTTCATGAGCAAAACCAGAAATAAAAAGGTGAATGATTATACAGGGTTATACAAGCATTCGGGGCCGCCTGTGGCCGCCCCGAACAACAACAAGACTTCGTCAACGTTTTTTTGTTCCCGATTCCAATCAGCGCCGCCGTCCCGGTGCACGCACCGGCTTTTCCCGCGCCAGCCACCAACTACGCACTTGCGGGATGATTTCCGGCAGCAATGCAGCGACTTCATGCTCGAATTGCGCCAAATCTTCACCTTCGGCTTCCAGCTCTTCGCGCGCCATTTCGTCAGCACAATCGATCACCGGGGCCAGAAGCTGTTCCGCCGTTTCATCTCCGAACAACGGCTCCCAGTCTTTTTCCCGTAGCGCGATACCCAGGCTCAAGCCATAGCACCATGGCTGGACGATATCGAGGTTGCGCTCTTCGTCTACATAGACCAGGGGCGTAAACGCGGGTGGCTCTGCGGCCAGCTCATCGGAAAGCTGGTTGAAAAGGCGCACGATCAAATCCTCAATGTGCGCAGCTTCGGCAGGCGATGCGAACTTTGGACGCTCGCCGCCTTCGCCCCAGACCTGCGGCAGCCATTCATCCGCTTCGGGCAAAACCGGGCCAATCAACAGCGCAGTCAGATAGCCGTGCAGCATGGAGACATCCATGCACTCCTCGGGAACGGCGTCCGATTCAAGAAATGCGGCCAGATCGTCAAGTTCGTTTTCAGTCAGGGGGGCAAGCGTTGCAGCAGAAAACCCTTTGGCCATGATGCTTCCTTTTTTGTTCAGGCGATTGACCGCATCATACCCTGCGCGCACTGGAATTACCGAGAACCTACTTGTCACCGATTTTGACCGGACGGCACAACCTCTTTTTTTCGTTGGCCGCACGGCCGCATTTCTCGCAAACGTATTCAGGGCGATCGACCAGTTTCATGTATTTTTTGAGGTCATCCCTGCCCAAGCCCCCTTTGCCCAGCATGGCGCACAATGTTTTCTCACTCATGTCTTTCACCTTCATGACAAAGATGCCAACTTCATTGGGAGGGGCCGCAAACATCCAGATCGCAGCCTGTAATTATTTATAGCCTCGCCCCCCTTCCAGCGAAGAAATAACACCAAATCCGTGCAACAACACAAACGCACGCTGCTCATTTCTGGGATAATTCGCGGTTTACGATTCACCATCGAACGACTCATGATCAACCTTTTTTCCGGTCTCGATTTCAGTATCGGCATCAGTCTGTTTTTTGCACTGGCTTTTGTACTGGCCTTTGAATTCATCAACGGCTTCCACGACACCGCCAACGCCGTTGCCACCGTCATTTACACCAAAGCCATGCCGCCGCATCTGGCAGTGATGGCATCGGGTGTTTTCAATTTTGCCGGTGTGCTGCTCGGCGGGCTGGGCGTGGCCTATGCCATCGTGCACCTGCTTCCGGTCGACCTGCTGCTCAACATCGCTTCAGCCCAAGGCATGGTCATGGTGTTTTCACTGCTCGCCGCAGCCATCCTGTGGAACCTGGGAACCTGGTATCTGGGCTTGCCGGCCTCCAGTTCCCACACCCTGATCGGCTCGATCCTCGGCGTGGGGCTGGCTAACGCCTGGATTCACCACAATTCGATCTCGGCCGGCGTGAACTGGAAAAAAGCGCTGGACATCATGCTGTCACTGCTGGTTTCACCAACGGTTGGCTTCCTGATCGCCGCCGGGCTACTGCTGCTGGCCAAGCGCTACCGCGCCGATTCGCGCATGCACAAAACGCCGGCAGAGCGCCAGAGCATCGACGGCAAGAAACATCCGCCGTTCTGGACTCGTCTCGGCCTGATTGCCTCTGCCATGGGCGTCAGCTTTTTTCACGGCTCCAACGACGGGCAGAAGGGCATCGGCATGATCATGCTGGTCCTGATCGGTATCGTGCCGGGCAAGTTCGTACTGGATCTCGACGCAACCTCCTACGAAATCCTGCGCACTCGCGATGCAGCCATCAACATGCAGCGTTTCTACGAGCGCAATCAGGATCGCCTGCAGCACTACATGACTATCGGCAAGGTTCCCAACCATACCCTGCCCCAGCAGTTCAAATGCGAACCGGATACCACCATGCCGGCGATTGCCGAACTGGTAACGACGCTGGATGGTGTCAAGGCATACGGTCCGATGGAAGTGGAAACCCGGCGCAGGGTGCGGCGTATGCTGCTATGCCTGGACGACACGGCCAAGAAGGTCTCCAACCTTCCCGGCATTACCAAATCGGAAAAGGACGACCTGAAAATCCTGCGCAAGGATCTGACTGCAACGACCGAGTATGCTCCGCGCTGGGTTATCGTCGCGGTGGCACTGGCACTCGGCATCGGCACCATGATCGGCTGGCGGCGCGTGGTTGAAACCGTAGGCGAGAAGATCGGCCAGAAAGGCATGACCTACGCCCAGGGCGCCTGCGCCCAGATCACCGCGACCATCGCCATTGGCCTCGCCACCTTCCTCGGCCTGCCGGTATCGACCACACACGTACTCTCATCAGGGGTCGCTGGCACCATGGTTGCCAACAAGAGCGGCCTGCAAGGCGGTACCGTGCGCCATATCCTGATTGCCTGGATACTGACCATGCCCGCAGCCATGGCTCTGGCGGCCGGCTTCTTCTGGCTGGGGACCAAGTTCATCGGCTGATTGTTGTCGAACAGAACGACCAAGGCGCGGAACTTTTCCGCGCTTTTTTTACGACCAACGACCGCTATCAAAGTCTAAACTTGATGCATACTTTTCCGGACTGCCAGACATGAATTCCGCACTCCTGCCCCGTTTTCTTGAAGCCCTGCAACGACTCGACAGCATCATCCTCGGCAAGCAGGATGCCCTGCGTCTGGCGCTCTCCTGCCTTTTGGCGCGCGGGCACCTGCTGATCGAGGACTTGCCGGGCGTGGGCAAGACCACGCTGGCGCATGCGCTCGCGCGCGTGCTCGGGCTCAAGTTCCAGCGCGTACAGTTCACCAGCGACCTGCTGCCGGCCGACATCACCGGCGTTTCGATCTACGACCGGCAGGACGGGCGCTTCCGTTTCCATCCCGGCCCGATCTTTGCGCAGGTATTGCTCGCCGACGAAATCAACCGTGCCACGCCCAAGACCCAGTCGGCGCTACTGGAAGCCATGGCCGAACACCAGGTTACCGTCGATGGAGAAAGCCACCCGCTGCCGCGCCCGTTCTACGTGATCGCCACCCAGAACCCCCTGCAGCAGATAGGCGCGTTTCCGCTGCCCGAATCGCAGCTCGACCGCTTCCTGATGCGCCTTGAGCTTGGTTATCCCGACGAGCGCGCGGAGCGCGAACTGCTGCTCGGGCAGGATCGGCGCAGTCTCTTGTCCACCCAGGAGCCCGTTCTCGGCATCGCGGAATTGCTTGCGGCACAGGCCGAGGTCGAGCAAGTCCATATCAGCCCGGCACTCGTCGATTATGTTCAAGCCCTGGTTGCCGCCACGCGCAACGATCCGTCGTTTGCCTGCGGCCTGTCGCCGCGCGCGGCGCTCGGCCTGATCCAGGCCAGCCGCGCCCATGCCTGGCTCATCGGCCGCAACATGGTCATCCCCGAAGACGTACAGACCATCTTTCCGGGCGTAGCCGGCCACCGTCTCGTGCAGCGCGCGAGTGGCCGACCGGATCATGCTGCGGTGCTCCGTCTTCTTGCCGCCATCGCGATTCCATGAACCTCCTCGGCCAGCGCTGGCAAACCTTCATCGCCCGCCGCCATCCGCCAGCCAGCGGATCGCTCGCGCTGGTCCACAAGCGCATCTACATCGTGCCGACCAGGCGCGGACTGGGGCTGGGACTGTTGCTGCTCATCTCGCTGGTGGGAGCGATCAACTACCAGTTGAGCCTGGGATTCTTCTTCACCTTCCTGCTCGCCGGCATCGCCCACTCCGCGCTGTTGCGCACCTATGCAGCCCTGCTGGGGCTGGAAATCGCCGCCCGCCCGGCAGAAGCCGTCTTTGCCGGCGAAGCCGCACAGTTCCCGCTGGCTTTGAGCGAAAAGAAGGGCCGCGAGCGGACGGGAATCACGCTGCTCTCGCCGGACGGCAGCGCGACCCGCTGCGACGTTCCGCAACGCGGTGAGGCACGCGCGGCCATTGCCGTCGCCGCTCCCCGGCGTGGTCGGCTCACCTTGCCGCGCAGCCGGATCGAATGCCGCGCCCCGACCGGCTGGTTCGTCGCCTGGTCCTACCTCACGCTGGTCAGCGAATGCCTGGTTTACCCGCGCCCGGAAGCCAACCCGCCGCCCTTGCCGTTCGGTGCGCGCAGCGGGGGCGGTGGCCTGCAAGCCGGGCAAGGCGACGACGATTTTGCCGGCCTGCGCGAATACCACCCCGGCGATGCCCCGAGCCGCATCGCCTGGCGGCAGGCCGCGCGCACCGACACTTTGCTGGCCAAGACCTTCCAGTCGCCGCTGGCAAGCCAGGTATTGCTCGACTGGGAGATGCTCGCCGGCCTCGACACCGAAGCCCGGCTGTCGCGCCTTGCGGCCTGGATTCTGCGCGCCGAGGCAGAGGGCCACCGCTATGCGCTGGTCATCCCCGGTTTTTCCCGCCCGCTGGATCACGGCGCGGCGCATCGGGCGGCCTGTCTGGCGGCATTGGCGCTGTTTCCGGCGGAAGGGAGCGGTGCATGAAGACGGAGCAGCGCAACGCCCTGCTACTGACCGGTGCCGTCGCGCTGGCGCTCGCCCCGCACCTTGCCGCCCAGCCGCTCTGGCTGATGGCGCTCTTGGCTGCCCTGCTGGCGTTGCGCGCCGTGCAATCGCTCACCGAAACGCGGGCGTTGCCACGCTGGCTGCTGCTGGCGCTGACCGTCGTACTGATCGTGCTGGTTTTTCAGGCACACCGCTCGCTGATCGGGCGCGACGGCGGCATGGCCCTGCTCGCGAGCCTCGTCACCCTCAAGCTCTTCGAAGCACAGGGAAAAACACGCGATTCGCATATTGTGGTCATGCTGGCCTACTTTTGTACCGGGACCGCCTTCCTGCATTCGCAGTCGCCCGCCATGTTCGGACTGGTGATGCTCGATACCGTGGCAATCACCCTGGCGGCTCTGCAATTGGAACGACCACAGGGCGCGCCGCTGCAGCAAACCCGGCTCGCAGGAAGAATGCTGCTCGAAGCCGTACCGCTTGCGATCCTGTTGTTCGTGCTTTTCCCCCGCCTGCCGGGGCCGCTCTGGCACATACCAGTGGAGCGCGGTGCGCGCACCGGCCTTTCTTCCGACCGCATGGAGCCGGGGCAGGTCAGCCAACTGGCGCTGGATGACAGCGTGGCATTCCGGGTCGAATTCGACGATCAACCGCCCCCTCGCTCCGTTCTTTACTGGCGCGGCCCGGTTTTCGATTATTTCGACGGACGACGCTGGCTGCCGCCGCAACGTTTCTACGTGCCGCCACGCATTGCACCGCAGGGGCCAAGCCTGCGCTACCACATCACGCTGGAACCCCACCAGCAGCGCTGGCTGCTGGCGCTCGACATGCCGACCGTCCTGCCGGAAAGCGCCCAGATCAGTGGCCGCTTGCAAGTCATGTCCGCAGCCCCGGTCATGCTGCGCCAGCGCTATACGCTCGCTTCCAGTCTGACCTGGCGCATCGACAGCGATCCGGGACTGGCCCTCGCCCGGCAATTGCCCGCGGCAGGCAACCCGCGCACCCGCGCGCTGGCGGCGCAGTGGCAAGCCTTGCCAGCCGAAGAACGGGTCCGCGCCGCCGTGGCCTATCTGCGCAGCAACGGTTTCGTCTACACGCTGGAACCACCGCTGCTACGCTCCGCTCACTCGATCGACGAATTCCTCTTCGACACCCGGCAGGGATTCTGCGAACACTTTGCCGGTGCATTCACCTTCCTGATGCGCGCGGCCGGCGTGCCGGCGCGTGTGGTCACCGGCTATCAGGGCGGGGAATACAACACCGCAGGCCGCTATCTGATCGTGCGTCAGGCCGATGCGCATGCGTGGACCGAAGTCTGGCTGGATGGCTTGGGCTGGCAGCGTATTGACCCCACCGCCGCAGCCGCGCCCGCGCGCATCGAAAGTGGCCTTGCGCGCAGCATTCCGCAGGGCGACAGCCTGCCCTGGATGCTGCGCGGCGACGACAACTGGGTCAGGTTGTTGCACCTGCAACTCGACGTGCTGGTCAACGACTGGAACCAATGGGTGATCGGCTTCGACGCACGCCGCCAGCGTGATTTCCTGCAACGACTGGGAATCGGCGATTTTCTGAGCGCCCGCTATCTGGGCTGGCTACTGGGGGGCGTCGCCCTGATTCTGGGCGGCTTTGCATTCGTCATCCTCCGGCCCCGGCGCCTGAAGCTAGCCGATCCGGCTGCGCGCCATTACCAGCGCTTCTGCCGCAAGCTCGCGCGGCGCGGCGTGGTAAGAATGCCGCAGGAAGGCCCGCTCGATTTTGCCCGGCGCGCCAGCAACGCCCTGCCCCATCTCGCACTGCAGATCGACGCCATCACCAACGAGTATCTGGCCATCCGCTACGGCGGAGAACAGCATCGGCGGGAATCGCTGCGCGTACAGGTCACTCAGTTCAATCCATAAGATACCGCGCCCGGATCTTCTTCAGCTCGCCGGAACGGTCGAGTTTCCGGATGGCATCGCCAACGCGCTTTACCATGGCCGGCGATGCTTTTTTGGAAAACACGGCGTAGATGCCCGTTTCCCAGAAGCGCACCGGCAATATCCTGACCTGAGTCGCCACCTTCAGGGTTTCGATTTCTTCGGCCACGTTGACATCCGAACCAAAGAAGAATCGGCCGCGCCCTGCCAGCAGTTTCCTGAGATTGGAGGGTGTCGTCACGGCCTGGTCGTCGATGAGCAAACCACCCTGCGTCCACAGGTACTGCGCATGCGACGTGCCCCTGACCACCAGAACGATGCCTTTTTCGCCCAGTGCGCGAACATCGTCCCAACCCATGATCTGCACGGGGTCGTCCGCCCTGGCTGCCAGAATGCTGCGAGTAATGTAAAGAGGCGGCTCGACATAAAGATATCGGGTCGCGCGCAGGGGTGTCTTGGCCAGACCAAAGAAAACGTCTATCTCGCCCGTCTGCAGTTCTTCTTCCACGCGCGCCGTCGCGCCTTTGGCTTCATAGCCGACAAACTTCACGCCGGGATCGATCCGCTCGATGGCACGGAACACCTCGATCATGATGCCGGGGCGCTGTTCGTTCTCGGGATTGAATTTGGCGGAAAAACCTTCCTGCGAGATCGTTTTGATCTCGACCAGCGGCTCGGCCAAAGCCGCGCCGCCTGGCACCGACAGCATCCCCAGCACAAGAAGCACTCCAGCCAGGCATTTTCTGACGACAATGCAAACCGAGCCGATCATGATTGATCCTCCATGATCGTCGCCACCTGGTTTCGCCCGCTGCGCTTGGCCTTGTAAAGCCCGTCGTCCACACAGTCCAGCAATTGGCTGGGGGACTGCACGGCATCCTCACCGGGCTGGCAGGCCGCATACCCCAGGCTCATCGTCACCACCATCATGCCAGCATGCAGATGCGGAATATCCAGCCCCTGTATCGCCAGGCGCATGCGTTCGGCGACCTTGTGCGCGCCGTCGAGATTGGTATCGGGCAGCAAGACCACGAACTCTTCGCCGCCGTAGCGCGCGACCATGTCGCCAGGGCGCGACAGGGCGTTGAACATGGTCCGCGCCACCGCACGCAGACAGGCATCGCCCGCACCGTGCCCGTAGTGGTCGTTGTAGAGCTTGAAATGGTCCACGTCGCCCATTACCAGCGCCAGGGAGTGCTTGTCCCGCACGGCGCGCCGCCACTCAGCCTCCATGCGCTGATCGAATTGCCTGCGGTTGGGAATGCCGGTCAGGCCGTCGATCATCGCCAGTTTTTCCAGCAGGTCGGACTTGTGCTTGAGCTGCAGATGGTTGCGCACCCTAGCCTTGACGATGGGCAAGCGGTAAGGCTTGGCGATGTAATCCACCGCGCCGACCTGCAAGCCTCTTTCTTCGTCTTCGGCATCGTCGCGCGCGGTCACGAAAATGACCGGGATATCCTGCGTGGCGGCAGTGTCCTTGAGCCTGCGGCAAACCTCGTAGCCATCCATTCCCGGCATCATCACGTCGAGCAGGATCAGGTCCGGGAACGGCGGGCGCATCGCGACCCGCAGTGCGTCTTCGCCGTTATTGGCGATGCGGATACGGCATTCGGCCTTGAGCGCTTCGGCCAGAATCTGGATATTGGCCGCCACATCATCGACGATCAGCACGATCGGCTTCTCTGTGCTTTCAGTCATGGCGCCTCCTCCTTCTTGTCGATTGTCGCCTGTTCGGCCAGCTCCTTCCATGCGAGCTTGGCTGCGGCATAATCGTACTCGTCCAGCGTTTTCAACAGGCGCTCGACGAGCGCTGTCGATGAAGCGAACTGGCGGGTGACTTCACGGACCATGTCTTCGGGAACCAGTTCCTGCCCTTCCAGAAGCTCGCCCAGCTGGCGGATCAGATCGCGCTGCGCATCGGGATGCGATTCTCCGGCCGGCATCGGCAACTCTTCCCGGCGATACTCGACCGCAACCTGCAGCGCGGTCCGCAAAGCCTGCAGGAACTCTTCCAGCGACGGCAGATCGCCGTGCGCACGCAGCTCATTTTCCAGCAAGCGCGCCGACTGATAGAGCGTTTCCGCACCGATATTGCCGGAAGCGCCCTTGACGGCATGCACCATTGAGCTGGCCGATTCCCAGTCTCCATCGGCAATGGCCTGTTTCAGGTTGGCTTCGAGCGCGCAGAAATCGCGCTGAAAATACGCCAGCAAGCGGCGGAAGGCGGAAAAATCGCCCCCCAGCATGCGCTGAACGCGCCTCAGTTCGAAGCCGGGCAATTCCGGGAAAGGCTCCTTTCCCGGCTTGCCTGCGGGCATGGTCTTGTTAACTTCGTTTCCTACCCAGCGCTGCAAGGTAAGCAGCAGTTTTTCCGGTTCGATCGGCTTGGCGACGAAATCGTTCATTCCCGCCGCGAGACAGGCCTCGCGGTCCTGCGCCATTGCCGCCGCAGTCATGGCAATGATTGGCAGATTGCTCCAGCACGCCTGGCTGCGGATATGGCGCGTCGCCTCCAAACCGCCCATCTGCGGCATGTGCAGATCCATCAGCACCGCGTCGAATTTTTCCTGCTCCAGCAGTTCAATCGCTTCTTGCCCGTTACTGGCACACATCACCTCCAAGCCGGCCAGCGTGAGAAATTCGCGCGCCACCTGCTGGTTGATGATGTTGTCTTCGACCAGCAACACGCGCGCACCGGCGAGCTTCCGGGTACGAACCGGCTGGTATTTGCGCAGCAAGGCGGCTTGCCCCTCGTTGTTCGCCACCAGCGCAGCCAGGGCATCGAACAGATCGGACGGCGTAACCGGCTTGGTCAGCACGGATGAAACCCCATGCTGGCGGGCCGCAGCCTCCAACTCCTCCCTGGCATGCGCAGTCACCATGATCATCAGCAGCATTCCGCTCGCGCCCGAGCTCATGTATGCCTTGTCGCGGATGTGGGCGGCCAGCTCGAGTCCGTCCGCCCCCGGCATTTGCCAGTCGATCAGGGCCACATCGAAACCGGCAGGATTGTCCTTGAGTATTGCCAGCGCCGTCTCCGCCGAATCGGCTTCCGTGACCGTGTAAGACCACGATTTGAGTATCCGGCTCAGCGCTGTACGGGAAGATTCGAGATCGTCGACCACCAGCACGCGCAGATGATCCAGTGGCGGAACGTTGCAGCTCATGGCAGGCGCACCGCAAGAAACGGTGAAACGGAACACGCTGCCTTTCCCCGCGACACTTTCCGCAACAATGTTCCCGCCCATCAATTCGACGAGGCGCCGGCAAATGGCCAGCCCCAGCCCCGTCCCGCCATAACGGCGCGTGGTCGAAGCATCGGCCTGCGTGAACGGCGCGAACAGGCGGCCAAGCTGTTCCGCCGTCATGCCGATACCGGTATCGGCCACGCTGAATTCAAGTTCAACCCGGCCTTCCGTGCGGGACTTGACCCGCATGGAAACCGTGATTACACCGCCCTCGGTGAACTTGATCGCATTGCCGATCAGGTTGTTCAACACCTGCCCCAGCCGCAGCGGATCACCGACCAGTACCTGGGGAATCGAAGGATCGACGGCATAGACCACTTCGATGCCCTTCTCTTCCGCACTCGTCAGGAAGAGGTTGCCGGTGCTTTGCAGGACTTCATCAAGACTGAATTCCACTTCTTCGACATCCAGCCGACCGGCCTCGATCTTGGAGTAATCAAGAATGTCGTTGAGGATGCCCAGCAACGATTTGGATGAAAAATGGATTTTTTCCAGGTAATCGCGCAGCTTCGGTGTCAATTCCGTGGTCAGCGCCAATTGTGCCAGACCGATGACCGCATTCATCGGCGTGCGGATCTCGTGGCTCATGTTGGCCAGGAAATCACTCTTGGAACGACTGGCGCTTTCGGCTGCACGCTTGGCTTCCTTGAGTGTTTCCTCGACTTCCTTGAAGGGGGTCAGATCGCTGATGACGCCCAACACCAGGTTTTCGCCGCGCATGCGGATGCGGGTGAAGTCCACCGAGATCCAGATATCGCGGCCGAATGACGTCGTGATCCGGTCTTCAAAATGGTTGCGCTGTCCGGTTTGCAGCGTTTCCAGCCCCAGCGCCGCAATGCCGCTTTGCCGGGTCACCTGATTATCAAGCAGATTGAAACCGATCAATTGCTCGGTGCGAGTACCCAGGATGGCGGCGGCAGCCTGGTTGGCCATGACCGTTTCCCCGCTCGCGCCACAGACCACGATGCCGGACGGTGTGCTGTCGATCACGCGCAGGTTAAGCTCACCCAATTCCCGTATCTGCTCTTCCGCCGCATAACGTTCGGTGAGATCGACGAATACCACGAGATGCAGGGAATCAACCGTGTTGATGTAGACCTCGAACGAGCGCAGCTCGCCCGATTTGCAGGGCCAGCGAATTTCGGCCGGACGATACGCCATGCTCCACCCCTGGAACATGGCGGTGATGTCGTCGGGAAAATCGCCGAACAGCTTGCGGAATTCCTCGTTGAAATAGCTGACCCGCACATAATCGTCATCCTTGCCTTCGGCCACCAGCATCGGAATGGGAAGATGCTCGATCAGGTCGCGCAACGACTGCATGTTCTGCCCCAGCGTCACGGCCATGTCGTTGAAGGCCTCGGACAGTTGCTGGACTTCCTCAAAGCTCGTCGGCCCGTCATGAACGGCAAAATCGCCTTTGGCCATGCCTTGGGTCTGCGCACTCAGGTGGGCAAGCGGTTTGACCAGACGCCGCCAGGTAGAGAACAAGAGAACGCAGAACCCTGCAAACAGGGCCACGGAAAGCCCGGCGGCGAACTGCAGCAATTCCTGCTGGCGCGAGGTCAGCCGATCAATATCACGCCGCATCATCCCGGTAATTCTGGTCTGGAATTGCAGCGTGGCTTCCATCGCCTGCGCTTTTTCCCGCATGTACGCCATACTGTGGAGCAGCTCGCGGGCATAGTCAGGGTCGGGCTTGCCAGCCCGGCTGTGCTGGCCGCTGTAATCGAAAAACACGCCCCGCATCGCAGCCAGCGCTTCCTTTTCGATGCCGGAAAGGGTATTGGCACGTGTAAACGCCTGGATCAGCCAGCGAATGTCTTCCTCTGCCACGCCTTCTCGACGCATCAGGTCATACACGGAAACCGCTTCGCCTTTTTCCCCGACCTGTTCGCCAGCCAAGCGCTTGTACCAGTAGTCCGGTCCGTACGCCAACGGACGCGGTGCCTTGCCGTCGCGAATATCCAGGATTTCCAGGTATATCCTGCTGAAGCGCTCGTCGCCCGTCGCAACGAAGGAATGCGCCATCCGGCCCAATTCATCGGTCGTGTAGCGCAACTCTTCGGCCAGGCAATGGATGCGCTGTCGCTGCTCGGTACGTTCCTCGACCTTGATCTGGTTTTCCCGGATCTGGTACAGAACGCTTCCCAGCAGCACCAGCACTGCCAGCAAGGGAAGCATGAACAGGATGAATGGTGTTCTGATTTTCACCGTGGAAACTCCATGGGATACCCGGATAAAACCAACTCAATCTTTCCTTTCAGGATAGCAATGCCGATCATCGCAAACCGACACTTTTCGGGCTTTCGTACGCCGAATGGGCGCGGTATCCTTCATTCATGAAGATTGCCTACCTGATCCTTGCCCATGCCCATCCACAACAAGTCGGCAGACTGACAGAACGCCTGTCAGCGCCCGGTGTGCATGTCTACATACACGTCGACGCCAACACGCCGGCCACGACCTTCTCCGCCCTGCAAGCGGAAGTCGCTCGTTGCCCGGCACCGGTCTCCTGGGTCGAACGCCAGCCTTGCCGCTGGGGCGGGTTTTCGCTGGTCGAAGCCACGCTGCGTCTGATGCGGGCCGCGCTCGCGGACCGTTGCGACTGGCTGATCCTGCTTTCCGGGCAGGATTATCCATTGCAGCCCAATGCGGCAATTGCAAAAAAACTGGAAAATTCAGACAGGGCGGGGTTCATCGACCTGCAGGAACCCGGCGCCTTTGACGTGCGCTACCGGCACGAAGCCTGGCACTTCGAAACGCTCAACGGCAAACCGCTCGGCAAGCTGCTGCAAAAAGCCCAGCGCGGACTCAACCGCATCGGACTGCGCCGCCCACTGCCCGAACCGCTGACCGAAATCCGGGCCGGATCGCAGTGGTGGATGCTCTCAAGCCAAGCCAGCCACTGGCTACTGGATTTCTGCGACAAACATCCGCGTATCATCCCCTTCTTCTACCGCACGCTGGTGCCGGACGAAATGTTCTTCCAGACCCTGCTCTGGCACAGCCCCTTGCGCGAACAGCTTTGCCCCGATCCCTTGCGGCTGATCGAATGGGAACCCGGTTCATGGTCGCCGCGCACCTTCACGGAAGCCGACCTGCCGCAACTGCTCGCCACGCCGGCGCTGTTCGCGCGCAAGTTCGCGCCGGACGGCCGCGTAGCTGCATTGCTCGATGCGGCGCGGGATGAGCCTGAATGCTCACACTCCTGATCCGTTTTGCCCTGCGCAACACCCTGCGCCACCGCCTGCGCTCGTCGCTGACCGTGCTCGGCATCGTGGTGGCGATTCTGGCATTCGGCCTGCTGCGCACCGTGGTTTCGGCCTGGTATGCCGGCGCGGATGCGGCCTCGGACAAACGCCTGATCGTGCGAAATTCCATCTCCCTCATCTTCCCGCTACCGCTCTCCTACGCCGAAAAGCTGCGCGGCATGGAGGGCGTAACGGCCATCGGCTGGATGAACTGGTTCAACGGCGTCTACATCGACGAGCGCAACTTCTTTCCGCAGTTCGCCGTGGACCGCAACAGCCACTTCAACCTCTACCCCGAATTTATCCTCCCACCCGAACAACTGCGCGCGTTCCAGAACGACCGGCGCGGCGCGGTGGTCGGGCGCAAGCTGGCCAACCGTTTCGGCTGGAAAATCGGCGACACGGTGCCGCTCAAGGGCACCATCTATCCCGGCACCTGGGAATTCGTGGTACGCGGCATCTACAGCGGTCGCCATGCCAACACCGACGAGGGGCAGTTTCTGTTCCAGTGGGACTACCTCAACGAGCGCATGAGGCAGACCGCGCCCGGCCGGGTCAACCAGATCGGCATCTACCTGCTGCAGATCCGCGACGGGCGCGATGCAGCGGCCATCTCGCGCCGCGTGGATGCCGAATTCAAGAACTCGCTAGCCGAAACGCTCACCGAAACCGAAAAAGCGTTCAACTTGGGCTTCATCGCCATGACCGGCGCCATCGTCAACGCCATCCAGATCGTTTCTTTCGTGGTCATCGTCATCATCATGGCGGTGATGGCCAACACCATGGCGATGGCCGCGCGCGAACGCATCGCCGAATATGCCACCCTGAAAGCGCTGGGCTTCGCGCCGCGCATCGTCGCTGGCCTCGTTTACGCCGAATCGCTGCTGCTGGCACTCATCGGCGGCGCCATCGGCATCGCCGCCACCGAACCTGCCGCACGGATCGTCGGCACCCAGCTCGACAACATCTTCCCCGTCTTCAACGTTGCCCCGGAAACCGTCTGGATGCAGTTGGCGGCCTGTACCATCGTCGGTCTGAGCGCCGCCGTGATCCCGGCCGCGCGCGCGATGCGGGTCAGGATCGTTGACGGATTGAGGGCCGTAGCATGAGGTACGGCATCCCCGTCCAGTACATCTGGCGCAACCTCTTCGCCCGCCGCCTGACCACGTTGCTGACCGCGGGCGGCATGGCGCTGGTGGTATTCGTCTTCACCGCCGTGCAGATGCTCGAAGCCGGCTTGCGCTCCACACTGGTCGAAACCGGCAGCCCCGACAACGTCGTCGTCATCCGCGCCGCAGCGCAAACCGAAATCCAGAGCAGCATCGAACGCAGCCAGGCGCATATTCTTTCCACCCTGCCCTATATCGCCGCAGACAGCGCGGGCAACCCGCTGCTCGCCCGCGAATGCCTGGTGCTGATCTCGCTCAACAAGAAAATCAGCAACAACCCCGCCAACATCACTGTGCGCGGTACCGATGCCACCGGACTTGCGCTCAGGCCGCAGGTCAAGCTCGTCGCCGGCCGCCCGTTCCACCCCGACAGCAACGAGATCGTCGTCGGCAGTAGCATCGCCAACGGTTTCGCGGGCGTGGGGCTGGGCGAAAAACTGTTTTTCGCCCGTCGGGAATGGCAGGTCGTCGGTATTTTCGACGCGGGCAAGACCGGCTTCAACTCGGAAATCTGGGGCGACGGCGAACAGATGATGCAAGCCTTCCGCCGCCCGGTGTACTCGTCCGTCGTCTTCAAGCTCGGCGACCGCCGCGCCTTCGACGAGATGAGTACCCGCCTTGGCAACGACCGACGGCTCAACGTCGAAGCCAAGCGCGAAAACGATTTCTACGCCGACCAGTCGCGCTTCATGGCCACCTTCATCCGCATTCTCGGCAACACGCTGTCGGTGATTTTCTCCATCGGCGCGGTGCTCGGCGCCATGATTACCATGTACGGATCGGTGGCCAGCCGTACCCCGGAAATCGGCACCCTGCGCGCCATCGGTTTCCGCAAAAGCCGCATCCTGATCGCCTTTCTCGGCGAATCGCTGCTTTTGAGCCTCGTCGGCGGCATAACCGGCATCGTCGCCGCCAGCGCCATGCAATGGATCACGCTCTCCACCATGAACTGGCAAACCTTCTCCGAACTGGCTTTCAGCTTCACGCTCACACCCGGCATCGTTGCCAGCGCACTTGCCTTTTCGCTCGCCATGGGTTTTATCGGCGGCTTCCTGCCGGCCTTGCGCGCCGCGCGGCTGAATATCATCGACGCCCTGCGTGCGGCCTGAGAACCTGTTCCTAGTAGTCAGTCACGCAGATTTGCGTGGATGCCGAGGCAAGCATCCGCGCCCCAGCCGCGCGAAGCGAACCGCAGCCATAGCACGGCTATGGAGAGGATGAGCGACAAAGCGAATGGGGATGCGGGGCATGCCGAACATAGCAGAATCGGTATGACTGACTACTAGTCTTGCTGCGAGACCCTGATCGGGGCTCATGCGCTGCTCAAAATCCTCATGTACTACTTGTACACTCCGGTTTTTGCGCTGCTCTTCACCCCGCCGAGGGCCTCTCGCGACAGACTTTGAACAGGTTCCAAGCGAGTAGCCCGGATGAAACAACGTGAAATCCGGGGCTTTCGTTGGCGGTCGCCACAAACCCGGTTTGTCTTTGAAACCGTGTTCCCGGATTCCGCTGCGCTGCATCCGGGCTACCCGCTGATACATCGCTCCCTCTTTCGCGCCCCTCTCCCGCAATGGGCGAGGGAAAAAACCAGACCTGCCCGGCAATCCGGTTTGCCGTGCCGTTCTCGCCCTGTTACAATCCGTGCCTTCGCGGGCGTCGTATAATGGTAATACCCTAGCTTCCCAAGCTAGAGCCGTGGGTTCGATTCCCATCGCCCGCTCCAGATTCCAAAAAAGCCAACCTTTTCGGGTTGGCTTTTTTGTTTTCCGTCAGGAACGGCCCGATGGCCTTCTTGTTCCTTGCCGTTCGCTTGGAGTAAGCTCCATATAGTTTTTAGAACCTGTCCATAATCCGTCGCAAGCAGCCATCAACAGCGCGGCAAGATTATGAACAGGTTCTTGCATTGATCTGCATGGAGGCAGGCAACAATGGAAGAACCCGCACAAACTCGCACAATCTCCGACGAGGAATCCCGCGCCGCGATGCGGACTTTCCTGCAACGCTGCGAAGTACGCCTCTCAACGATCCATCGCGTTGCCCAAGCGCTCCTGGGCGGCTCGGCGCTGGTGCTGTTGCTGCCGTTGTTCATCCGCGACGGCTTTCCGAAAATGGCCACCCTCCTCATCTCGTCCTACGACGCCAACCAGCACTGGCTCGTAATCGGGGGAATCGCCGTCGCCGCCGCGCTTTCCGTGATCCTGCCGGTCGTGGCGGTTTATCTCCTGGTCGGCGACCTGCTGGGCTTCTATTTCACCAGCAACACCTTCGGCGCGCCGGAGCGGGGACATGCCTACGATACCCATGCCCATGGCCGCCCGATCTTCAATCCGCGCTTCATCATTCCGGGTTTGGGATTCAACAACGACGAGGTCAGCGAGCATACCAAGGCGCAAATCGACGAGGGGCGCAAGGACGCATGGACCCGCGCCCTTCTGGTTCCGAAAAGCCTTGAGGATGCGGGCTGGCGCGACCGTTTCGATACCCGCACTTTCGAAATCTGGGGGCATACGGCCGCCGAAGGGCTGGCGGGCGACGAAGACCGGCTGCGGCAGAGCTTCCGGCTCGCGGGCCTGACCCGTGACCGCACACTGGCCCAAGACGTGGCGCGCACCGAAGCGCTCCTGGCCAGGCATGTGCTCCACATCCGGATCGCCGTACTGCGTTACAGCAAGGCCCTGATGCTGATGATCGTGACCATGATGGCGATCCTTGCCGCAGCGGGCATCGTCGAACACGCACTACATACCGACCCTTCCGGCGGGCGCTTTGTCGGGGGGGTTCCCTACCGCTATCTCTTCCTCGTCGCGCTCGTGTACGTCGTCTGGGCACCTGTCGCCGCACGCAGCGTCACACTGCCCCTGCGCATGATCCACCGCCGCACCCCCGGCATGGGCAAGCACGAGGATGCCTACCTCGACAAACTCCTGACCCAGTTCGAATCGGCCACGGTGCTGGTCACGCTGGTGGGGCTTCTGGGCGCTGGCGCAGCCCTGATCGTCTCGGGATACATGGCCGGAGGAACGACCGGCTTGACCATCGGCATCGTACTCGGCGTTGCAGGAATCCTGCTGTGGGTCGCAGCGCTCACCGGCTACTCGGCCCCCCCCCGCCAGACCCTCTCGGCTCTGATGCTTCTGGTGCGAGGCCGCGAAGCGCCATGCCCTTCGCAAGAGATGCGCGAGAAGCGTTCTTCGGCCACGTAATTCCGGCTCCGGAAATCCCTGCGACGGCAGGGCACACCTTGCTTCCCCCTTTGCCAAAGGGGGAACTCCACGCCCCGGATGGAGTACCATTCGGGCGAAATCCACCGTTTATGCAGCAGCAGGAACCGCCCGATGAATGCCGTATGGCTTGTCATGATCTCCGTCAGCATCGTTTTTGCCATGTTCACCGGCAACCTCGAAGCCTTCACGAAATCGATCTTTGAAGGCGCGAAGTCGGCAGTCGAAATTTCGTTGTTTCTGCTCGGGATCGTATCGGTCTGGATGGGCATCACCCGGATACTGGAAGATTCCGGCCTGATCTACCGCATCGCCCACCTCTTCAAACCGCTCGTTTCCCGCCTGTTCCGCAACGTTCCCGACGATCATCCGTCCATCTCGGCGATGACGCTCAACATCCTCGCCAACCTGTTCGGGCTGGGCAACGCGGCCACGCCGCTCGGCATCAAGGCCATGCAGGAGCTCGATGCGCTCAACCCGGAAAAAGGCACCGTCACCTTTGAAATGATGGTGTTCATCGTGCTCAACACCGCCAGCATTCAGCTCATCCCGTTTTCCGTGATCGGGCTGCTCGCCAGCTACGGCGCAAAAAACCCGGCCGCGGTCGTCCTCCCGGTTCTGGTCGCCACGCTGACTTCCGCGCTTGCGGCGCTCGCCATCCTTTTTGCCTTCAGGAAGGTGTTCAAATGATCGAAGCCGTCAATCATGTTTCACTGCTGCTGATCCCGGCCTTCATCCTGTTCGCCGTCGTTTACGGCGCGCTGAAAAAGGTCGACGTCTACGATTCCTTCGTGGCCGGCGCCAGGGAAGGCCCGCAGATCATCCTGAAAATATTCCCCTACCTCTTGGCCATCTTCATCGCCATCAAGGGTTTCCAGGCATCCGGCGCATTCGATTTCATCCGCAACGCCTTCCACGGCATGTTCTCCTTCACGAACGTACCACTGGAGGTCATGTCGATGGCCATCGTCAAGCCGCTGTCCGGAAGCGCCGCCACCGCCCTGTTCACGGACATCATCCGAACCATCGGCGTCGACTCCACGGCGACACGGATCGCAGCCATCATCATGGGCAGCGCCGAAACCACGTTCTACGTGCTCGCCGTCTACCTCGGCTCGGTCAACATCAGGAACACGCGCTACCTGGTTCCGGTCTGCTTGGCCGGGGACGTGGTGGGGATCGTAATCGCCATCTGGGTTGCCTGACGGAAGGGGTTTGGACAGGTAGGCAGTAGCAAGGACATTCTTGAGCGGGTGCGGCAATTCCAGATGTTGCGCGATTGGAGTAATCTTTGCTTCGGCCCGTAGTAAGAGGCCCTAGGATTTAAAGACTGTGATTACACTATTAGACCTCGCAAGGAGGGGCGGTGCTAAACGAACTTGAAAATCAGGCAGCCGCATGTGTTGGTCAGCTCATTTTTGCGTTTTCCCGCTTGGATTTTTTACTTGCCCTAGCCCTGCAAAACCTTACTCCGACCCCATCACCAGATCAGCTCAATCCGCTGATTGAACGGCTTGGCTTCAAAGATAAACTTGATTGCCTTCAAGAGTTGGTCAATGGCTCGGAAGCTCTGAGCCATCAAGCAGTTCAGACATTTTTCACTTGGCAGAAAAGCGCAGACAAAGTGCGCATAACGAGGAATGCATTTGTTCACGGCCGCTGGGGAATGCAAACGCGCAACACACTCTTCAACGCGTCGCCGAAAGTTGGTAGGGCACTATCCGGAGAAGCCAAACTTTACACCCTTGATGAGCTGAAGGCCGAAGCAATTTTCGCCACGCAAGTACTCAACGAATTCTACGAATGGCATAAAAAGCACGTGCTAAACCAATAACACATTTCATCCAGATACGGCGCGGACTCAGCAAAGAACCGCGTACGATGCAATCCGTAGGGTGCTGTTGAGCAAAGCGAAACGCACCGGATATTTACGTTTATTGCATTCGGTGCAATTCGCCACGCTCATTGACACCCTACCCGTACGGCGGAATCGGAGCTACGCGACATTCCGCCATTGCCCTGTGCTGGGCGGATAAGCTGGGGGAGCCATCCGGCGCCCGACGCCCATCTCACTCCCAGCTCAACGCCCCGCCTGTCTGATATTCCGTCACCCGCGTTTCGAAGAAATTCTTTTCTTTCTTCAGATCGATCATCTCGCTCATCCACGGGAAGGGGTTGGTCACGCCAGGGAAGAGCGGTTCCAGGCCGATCTGTTGCAGGCGGCGGTTGGCGATGAAGCGCAGATATTCCTTGAACTGCGCGGCGTTGAGTCCCAGTACGCCGCGCGGCATGGTGTCTTCGGCGTAGGCGTATTCCAGGTCCACCGCTTTGCGGAACAGATCATATAGCTCGGCCTTGAAGCCTTCCGTCCACAGTTGCGGGTTTTCCAGCTTGATGGTGTTGATGAGGTCGATGCCGAAATTGCAGTGCATGGATTCATCGCGCAGGATGTACTGGTATTGCTCGGCGGCGCCGGTCATCTTGTTCTGCCGGCCCAAGGCGAGGATTTGCACGAAGCCGACGTAGAAGAACAGACCTTCCATGATGCAGGCAAAGACGATGATCGAACGCAGCAGTTTCTGGTCGGCTTCCAGCGTGCCGGTCTTGAATTGCGGGTCGGTCAGCGCGTCGATGAACGGGATCAGGAATTCGTCCTTGTCGCGGATCGACTTGATCTCGTGGTAGGCGTTGAAGATTTCGCCTTCGTCCAGGCCCAGGCTTTCGACGATGTACTGGTAGGCGTGGGTGTGGATCGCTTCCTCGAAGGCCTGGCGCAGCAGGAATTGGCGGCATTCCGGTGCGGTGATCTGGCGATAGGTGCCGAGCACGATGTTATTGGCGGCCAGGCTGTCGGCGGTGACGAAGAAGCCAAGGTTGCGCTTGACCAGCCGCATTTCGTCTTCGGTCAGTTGCCCGGTTTTCCACTGTTCGATGTCGCGCTGCATGTTCACTTCCTGCGGCATCCAGTGGTTGGCGCAGGTGGCGAGATATTTTTCCCAAGCCCACTTGTACTTGAACGGCACGAGCTGGTTGACGTCCGTGGTGCCGTTGATGATGCGCTTGTCGACCACGTTCACGCGCCCGCCGGTG
The DNA here is from genome assembly GCF_900115065.1 of Formivibrio citricus. Classification (GTDB taxonomy): domain Bacteria; phylum Pseudomonadota; class Gammaproteobacteria; order Burkholderiales; family Chitinibacteraceae; genus Formivibrio; species Formivibrio citricus. The sequence continues at coordinate 100,302 of NZ_FOVE01000007.1, forward strand.
GCCGCTTGCGTGGCCACGGTCACAGTTTTGGGGGCTGCCGGAGTGGCAATGGCATTGTCATCGTCAAAAGTAAGCATGGGGAATCTATCTCCTTGTGGTTATCCGGGATTTTTCATTGGTCACAAATCCGCGCTGTTCATGGTTCGACAAGCGTTCAAGAAACGGCGGCTTGCGTGGCGGGATGAAGTCCTCCCCCTTTGACAAAGGGGGGCTGGGGGGATTTCGCGGCACAGGTATGAACAGCACTGCTGAAATCCCCCTCAATCCCCCTTTTGCAAAGGGGGAAGCAAGGTGCGCCCGCGCACCGTTTCTTGCTAATGCCTTTTGATCTACGGGTGAACAGAATGGTGTCCAATGTGAAATCTCGGGTCATTTTGGAGTAGGCACGGGAAGTAGCGTGACATTCGAAAAATCCTGCACGCTGCTGCGCAGCCGCAGATCGTTGAAATCGCGCCGCCGGGTGTCACTGCGGGTGTAACTCGGCTTGAAGTTGAGCGAGATATGGTAATCGCCCAGGTATACGACTTGGCCGGGGGCCAGAGTGAAGCGCTCGTCCAGCGCAAAGCTCGCCCGGTTGCGGAAAGCCATCCAGCGGAAACTATCATCAAGCCAACTGCCGTAAATTTCCGTCACCCGGTACTGCCCCGCGGGCAAGGCCACGACATGCAGGCTGCCCACGCCGTCGGGTTCGTCGCCCGGTGCGCGGATGTAGCCCAGGCTGATCTGCGATTCAAGGCAGGTTGCCCTGGCCGGCCCGCGCAGACAGATGCCCGCATCTGCATTGCGGTGGTTCAGCGAATCAAGCGTGACCGCAGCAATCACGTAGCCGGTGCCGGGCGGCGGAGCCAGCCGGCCGTGATCGAGCGACAAGGGAGTGGCGCAGGCCGAGAGCAGCAGCGCCAGCATCAATCCGGCCAGAATGCGCATCATTGCACTCCCTGCGCCTTTTCCCATTCCAGCGCGATGCGCGTTACTTCGTTTTCCCACCGGGTCTTGTCCGCATCGCGCAGCCAGCTTGCTTCAAAACTATTCAGGACCAGTTGCACCACGTCGTCGTCGCTCAGGTTCAGCGCGGCGCGGCAGGCCAGCAGGTTGTCGTTCATGTAACCGCCGAAATAGGCCGGGTCGTCCGAGTTCACGGTGACACACAGGCCGGCGTGCAGCAGGTCGCGCAGGTTGTGTTTTTCCAGATTGTCAACCACGCACAGCTTGAGGTTGGAGAGCGGGCACACGGTCAGCGGCACCTTGTCGCGGGCAAGGCGGTGCACCAGCTCCGGGTCTTCGACGCAGCGCACGCCATGGTCGATGCGCTTGGCGCCGAGGATATCCAGCGCTTCGGTAATGTAGCTGGCCGGCCCCTCTTCGCCCGCATGCGCCACCACGGGCAGCTCGTAGCTGCGGCAGCGCTGGAACAGGCGCTTGAACTTGGAAGGCGGGTTGCCCTTCTCGCCCGAATCCAGCCCGACGCCATGAATGCGCTCCAGATAGGGCTTGGCCTGCTCCAGCGTCGCCAGGCAATCGGCCTCCGGCAAATGCCGCAAAAAGCACATGATGCGGCGCGAAGTCATGCCGTACTTGAGCAGGGCATCGGACAAGGCGCGGGTGATGCCGTTGAGCATGGTTTCGAACGATACGCCGCGCACGGTATGCGTTTGCGGATCAAAGAAGATTTCCGTATGCACCACGTTGTCCGCATGGGCGCGCTGGCAATAGGCCCAAGTCAGGTCGTAGAAGTCTTCTTCGGTGACCAGCACACTGGCTCCGGCGTAGTACAGATCAAGGAAGGATTGCAGGTCGGTGAACTGATAGGCCGCGCGCACCTCGTCGACGCTGGCATAAGGCAGCTTGATGCCGTTGCGCCTGGCGAGCTTGAACATCAGTTCCGGTTCCAGCGTGCCTTCGATATGCACATGCAGTTCGGCTTTGGGCAGCGCCCGGATCAAATCGTCGATGGCTTGCGGGTTCATGGTTGATTCCTCATGGGCTAATGGGGCAAGTTTAGACCTTCCCCCGCGTTTTCCTACAAGACGATGCAATTGATCGGGACTGGCGTCAGCGCGGAGCAAGAAGGGGGCGGATTATACCGGCACTTCTCGAAACATCCGCACCCTGTTCATGGACGAACGGTGAGCGCACGACCTCGCACCCTCCCTTTTTCATGGGGAGGGCTGGGGTGGGGATAAATCCTTGCGTTCAACGGCATTCACCCTCACCCCAACCCTCTCCCTGTGAGGGAGAGGGAGCAACTGGCTTCACTGCCCCCGCCTGCTGCGCTTGCCTATTGGCACAAGCTTCGCAGTACGCCTTCCGGCGTTCGCCCTGCGTTGCGGGGCTCCGGGTTGTAGCTTCGCTGCTACCCCGCCTGCTGCGCTTGCCTATTGGCAAGCTTCGCAGTACGCCTTCCGGCGTTCGCCCCGCGCTGCGTGGCTCCGGGTTGTAGCTTCGCTGCTACCCCGCCTGCTGCGCTTGCCTATTGGCAAGCTTCGCAGTCGGGGTTGTCAATCGCGCAGAATTTTGCGTCCGGTGCGGCATTCACAGCCACCGCATTCAACTCGCCGCCCTGCCCGGTCGATTTTTCTGCCGATGTCGCCGCCAGCGTGCGCAGGTAGTAGGTCGTCTTCAGGCCACGCACCCAGGCAAACTTGTACAGCTCGTCGAGTTTCTTGCCCGAAGCACCAGCCATGTAGATGTTGAGGCTCTGCGCCTGGTCAATCCACTTCTGGCGGCGGGAAGCCGCCTCGACCAGCCATTTCGGGTCCATCTCGAACGAGGTCGCGTAGATTTCACGCAGGTCTTGCGGAATGCGCTCGATGCGCGATACCGAACCGTCAAAGTATTTGAGGTCGGAGATCATCACGTCGTCCCACAGTCCGCGCGCCTTGAGATCGTTCACCAGATGCTCGTTGATCACGGTGAATTCGCCCGAGAGGTTCGATTTCACATACAGGTTCTGGTAGGTCGGCTCGATCGAGGCCGCTACGCCGACGATATTGGAGATCGTCGCAGTCGGGGCAATCGCCACGCAGTTGGAGTTGCGCATGCCGTGTTGCTTGATGCGGGCGCGCAGCGCAGCCCAGTCCAGACGTTCGCTGTCGTCGTATTCCAGATACCCGCCGCGCTCTGCTGCCAGCAACTTGAGCGAATCCTTGGGCAGGATGCCGCGATCCCACAGGCTGCCCTTGAACGAGGAATACGCGCCCCGCTCCGCCGCCAGTTCGGTCGAAGCCAGGTAAGCGTGGTAGCAGACGAGTTCCATCGATTCATCTGCAAACTCGACAGCCGCTTGTGAGGCGTACGGGGTGCGCAGCAGGTAAAGCGCTTCCTGGAAGCCCATGATGCCCAGCCCGACCGGGCGATGCTTCAAGTTGGCGTTGCGCGCCTTGCGTACCGGGTAGAAATTGATGTCGATCACGTTGTCGAGCATGCGCATCGCGGTCTTGACGGTGCGCGCCAGCTTGTCGGCATCCAGCTTGCCGTCGCGGATATGGTTGACGAGATTGACCGAACCCAGGTTGCAGACAGCGATTTCCTGATCGTTGGTATTGAGCGTAATTTCCGTGCACAGGTTGGAGCTGTGCACCACGCCCATATGCTGCTGCGGGCTGCGGATGTTGCACGGGTCCTTGAAGGTGATCCACGGATGCCCGGTTTCGAACAGCATGGTCAGAATCTTGCGCCACAGGTTCAAGGCGGGCATGGTCTTGGCGACGCGCATTTCGCCGCGCGCGGCTTTTTCTTCGTAGCGCGTATAGGCTTCCTCGAACGCCTTGCCGACCTTGTCGTGCAGATCGGGGACTTCGGCCGGGCTGAACAGCGTCCAGTTACCGCCTTCCATCACGCGCTTCATGAACAAATCCGGAATCCAGTTGGCGGTGTTCATGTCGTGCGTGCGGCGGCGGTCGTCGCCGGTGTTCTTTCTGAGTTCGAGGAATTCCTCGATGTCGGCATGCCAGGTTTCGAGATAGGCGCAAACCGCGCCCTTGCGCTTGCCGCCCTGGTTCACGGCGACGGCGGTATCGTTGACCACCTTGAGGAACGGCACCACACCCTGCGATTTGCCGTTGGTACCCTTGATATGGCTGCCTAGCGCCCGCACAGGGGTCCAGTCGTTGCCCAGCCCGCCGGCATATTTGGACAGCAGCGCGTTTTCCTTGATCGCTTCGAAAATGCCGTCGAGATCGTCCTGCACCGTGGTCAGGTAGCAGCTTGAAAGCTGGCTGTGGCGTGTGCCGGAATTGAACAGCGTCGGTGTCGACGACATGAAATCGAAGGTCGAGAGCACGTTGTAGAACTCGATGGCGCGTGCTTCGCGGTCGATCTCGTTCAAGGCCAGCCCCATTGCTACGCGCATGAAAAACACCTGCGGCAATTCGATCCGGGTGCCGTCCACATGCAGGAAATAGCGGTCGTAGAGGGTTTGCAGCCCCAAGTAGCCAAACTGGTAATCGCGGCCATGATCCAGCGCTGCACCGAGCTTGGCCAGATCAAACAGCGCCAGTTTTTCATCCAGCAATTCGGCCTCGATGCCCTTCTTGATCAAGCGGGGGAACACTTCGGCATAGCGGGTGGCCATGTCCTCGTGGCTGGCTTCCTCGCCGATCACTTCGCGGCGCAGGGTATCGAGCAGCAGGCGGGCAGTCACTTGACTGTACGCCGGGTCTTTTTCGATCAGCGCGCGCGCCGAGAGGATCACCGATTTGCGCACTTCCTCGACCGGTACGCCGTCGTAGAGGTTCTTGAGGGTTTCGTCGAGCAGTATCTTTTGGTCGACCACGCTATCAAACCCCAGGCTCGACGAAGCGATCAGTGCCTTGAGCCGCCCCAGATCGAGCGGGCGCACGCTGCCGTCCTCGTAGCGCACATTGAGCGCATGGTGCACTTCCGGCTCATGGCGTGCGGCGCGCTGGCGGGCGTGTTCTTCACGGTACAACACGTAGGCACGGGCGACGTCATGCTCGCCGGAGCGCATCAGCGCCAGCTCGACCTGATCCTGGATGTCCTCGATATGGATCGCACCGCCTTCCGGCTTGCGGCGCATTAGCGCCTGCACCACCGACTGGGTCAGAGCTGCAATCAGTTCGCGCACGGAGGCCGAAGCACCCGCCTCGCCCCCCTGCACAGCGATGAAAGCCTTACTGAGCGCCAGCGAAATCTTGCCCGGCTCGAAGGCCACCACATCGCCACTGCGGCGAATCACCTTGTACGCTTCAAAGCTTGTCTGTTGCATCATTTCCGATACCTCGTCCCGCGTTGCAAGCATGCTCGTTCTCTCTTTATATGGACTAGACTTGTTGCAGCAAACACAACATATGGTGTTCACCTTGCCACTCACACACAAATGCTAGTGAGTTTTTTCGTCAAACGCAACGAAAATTATTTCCATTTGCAAAAACAAGACAAGGCAGAAGAGAGCTTCCACAAAGCAGTGTGCAGAGCTGGAAAAACAAAAAAAGCCGGGCTCGCAAGCCCGGCTTCGGCAGATCCGTGTCGGATCAGAACATGTGCAAGCCACCGTTGATGGCAATGTTGGAACCGGTGATGAACGAACCGGAATTGCTGGCCAGATAGGCCACCAGCTCGGCAATTTCCTCCGGGGTGCCAAGACGGCCAACCGGGATGGTCGAGATGATCTGGTTGCGGACTTCTTCCTTGATCGCCATGACCATTTCCGTGCCGATGTAGCCCGGGCTGATGGTGTTGACGGTCACGCCCTTCTTGGCCACTTCCTGCGCCAGGGCCTTGGTGAAGCCGTGCATGCCGGCCTTGGCTGCGGAGTAGTTGGTCTGACCGAACTGCCCCTTCTGGCCATTGACGGAGGACATATTGATAACCCGTCCCCAGCCGCGTTCCGTCATGCCTTCGCAGAACTGCTTGGTGATGTTGTACACCGAATCCAGGTTGGTACCGAGAACCAGATCCCAATCCACTTTCGACAGTTTCTTGAAGACTGCATCACGGGTGATGCCGGCGTTGTTGACCAGGATATCCACCGGGCCGACTTCGGCAGTGATTTTCGCCGCCATTTCGGCGCACTGATCGAAATTGGTCACATCGCAGATGTAAACCTTGAAGTCGTATCCTTGCGCCTTCATGTCCGCGACCCACGAATCGGCCCGCTCTGCGTTGATATCGCAGGTGACAACGGTGTGACCGGCATCGGCCAGCTTCTTGCAGATTGCAGTTCCGATACCACCAATCCCGCCAGTAACAAGAGCAACGCGCTTCATACAAATTTCCTTTGGGTTTTTATTGAACAACAGCTTCATCTTATAACCTGACTGGCGATTATTCAAAACCTGACTTCACAACCCGGCGATTTTTTCTGTTTTTTGCAACGACCGGAAATGAAAATAGCCTGCATCGTCTGCAGGCCATCGGGCATTTCAGGCTCAGGGCGGGATTACTCTTCCAGCCGGGAGGTTGCCTCTTCCAGCTCGGAAGCTTCTTCGAGCGCCTCCACGCGCGCCAGTTCGGAATCGATGACCGAATGATGCTTGGTATCCCGCATGAAGGCATAAACCAGCAGCGAACAGGACAGGATGGCCGTGGCATACCAGTAAAAGCCCGATTCATGGCCGATGCTCTTGAACCACAAGGCAACATACTCGGAGGTACCGCCGAACACGGAAACCGCCACCGCATAGGGCAACCCGACCCCCGTTGCACGGATATTGGCGGGGAACAGCTCAGCCTTGACCACGGCATTGATCGACGTGTAACCCGACACGATGATCCAGGCACAGGCGATCAGGAAGAACGCGGCCCACGGCCCTTTCACGGTCTGAAGGCTGGACAGCAAGGGCACCGTGCACAACGTGCCCATCACGCCAAACCACAGCAACAGGGGGCGACGACCAATGCGGTCGGACAAATGCCCGTAAATCGGCTGCAAAATCATGGCAAAAATCAGCGAGCCTGCAGAAACGGCTGTCGTTTGCGCATCGGTCAGGCCGGCAGAGAGCTTGAGGAACTTCTGCATGTAGGTGGTGTAGACGTAGAAGGCCAGCGTACCGCCCATGGTCAAGCCGATCACGATCATCACTTCGCGCGGATGCTGCATCAGCGTCTTCAAGGTACTGGCGTTCGGATAGTGGGCCTTGGCCTTGGTAAAGGATTCGGTTTCATGCAGGTTGCGGCGCATGACCAATGCAAACACCGCCAACATGCCGCCGATGAAGAACGGGATGCGCCAGCCCCAAGCACGCAGCTCTTCCGGGGTCAGGATGAAATTCTGCAGGATCAGGAGCACGAGCAGCGCAGTCAGTTGCCCGCCGATCAGCGTCACATACTGGAAGCTGGAGTAAAACCCGCGGCGTTCGCTGGTTGCCATTTCGGCCAGATAGGTTGCACTGGAGCCATATTCACCGCCCAGACTCAAGCCCTGCAACAGGCGCGCCGTCAACAAGAGCGCTGCTGCGGCATTGCCAATCGTCTGATAGGTGGGGGAAAAGGCGATGATGAACGAGCCCAGGCACATCAGCAGCACCGAGATCATCAAGGCATTGCGCCGCCCGTAGCGGTCGCCGATATGGCCGAAAAGCCAGCCTCCGATCGGGCGGATGAAGAAGCCCAGAGCAAAAATGCCGGCTGTAGCCATCATCTGGGCCGTGGGATCCTGCTTGGGAAAGAAGGAACTCGCAAAGTACAGCGAAAAAGCGGCGTAACTGTAAAAGTCATACCATTCGATCAGGTTGCCGACCGATCCAACCAGAATCGCCTTCAGGCGTCTGACCATGTCAGCGCGATCATTCACGCAAACAGCCTGTTGTTCCATTGCCTTTCCCTTTGTAATATTTTTTATGTATCAAAATGGTAGATGCTACATATAAGCCTCCCTGATTGGTATAAATTTTCATGCAGCGCAGCAATATTACCGCCACAAAGAAAGCTCTTTGCAAGCAAACAAACTCTGAGAATAGCGCCTTCCGGCAAGTCGGCAACACCTTGTCATAACCTGTTCACGATGTGTCGTGAGAAGCCGTCAGCGAGGTGAAGAGCAGCGCATGAGCCCCGATCACGGCTTCGCAGAAAGAGCGTGAACAGATTCACAGGAAATGCAGCCATCGCAAGCAAGACGGGATAGACTAGCAAGTAATACCGACCAGCCCAGGAGCCATGCCATGACCCTCACCAACGAAGAGCTCGACCAACTCGATGCCTATTTGATGTCGGATGCTACGCCCAAAGAAACCATGGACCTGGAAATGCTCGACGGTTTTCTGGTCGCGCTGGCAATCGGGCCGGAGGGGGTTCCCGAAGAGGAGTGGCTCGATGAAGTGTTTGGCGGAACTACGCCACCGGACCTCGATCCGGCCATCCGCGACCTGATCCTGGGCCATGCCGCTCATGTCGCCACTTCGTTTGCCCCGGCAGCACGCCAGAAACAGCCCGAGGACGAACCGCTGTACCTGCCATTGGTGTTGCAGGAAGATACCGGCGACGATTCATGGATGGACACCCTGGGGCAATACTGGGCCAGCGGTTTTCGCGCCGGATACCTGTTGCGCGAGGAGGAGTGGAGCGATGCCATGGCCGATAACGACGAACTCACGGACGCCATCTGCAACATCATGACGCTGGAGTTGGGCCATCACCCCGAGCATCCCGAGAAAACCCTGAACCGGCGTACGCGCGAAGACCGGGTGGACGAACTCCCCTGGATCATTGAGGGTGTACTTTATAGCTGGCTGGAACGCAAATACGGCAAAGTCGAAACCGTGGTGCGCGAGGGCGAAAAGGTCGGGCGCAACGATCCTTGCGCCTGCGGCAGCGGCAAGAAATCCAAGAAGTGCTGTGGCGCCTGACAACACCTTGATCCGCGCAATCCTGTTCGACTGGGGCGACACGCTGATGCATGACGACCCCGCCCAGCCCGGCCCGATGGCGCAATGGCCCACGGTCAGCGCGCTGCCGGGCGCGCGGGAAGCCCTGCAATGGGCACGCGCCATCGGCCCGGTCTGCATCGCCAGCGGCGCCTCCGAATCGGATTCGGCCGACATCCGGGCAGCGCTGGCCCGCGTAAACCTCGATCACTGCATCGACCGGATATTCTGCAGGCGAGAACTCGGAACAAACAAAACCGATCCCCGCTTCTGGGCGGCCATCTGCGAGGCGCTGGCTATGCCCGCGCAGCAGATCGTCATGATCGGCGACAGCTATGAATCCGACGTGCTGGCTGCGCAGGCTGCCGGTTTGCACGCCGTCTGGTTCAACTGGCGCGGCCTGCCCCCGCGCCCCTGCCCCACCGTTGCCGCGCTTCGCGAATTGCCGCAAATAATCACGGGCAATTTGCTAAAATCCTGAACTTTTCCGCTTTCGCTTCCGGAGTGTTTCCATGACCAGTCTCAACGAACAGTTCGCCGGGCGTCTGGAACGCCTTGGCATCCGCATTCCCGAAGTCCTGCTGCCCAAGGCCGGAGTCGAACTCGCAACCTGGTCGGTCGTAGCCTGTGACCAGTACACCTCGGATCACGCCTACTGGAACGAAGTTGATGCCCTCGTCGGAGACAAGCCCTCCACGCTGCGCATCACGCTGCCTGAAATCTATCTGGAACAACCCGGTATCGAAGCACGTATCGGCAAAATCCACGCCACGATGGCGGATTACCTTGCCGGCAACATTCTGGAGAATAAGGGCGAATCGCTGATTTACGTGAAGCGCACCACCGCGCATTCCGGAACGCGCGAAGGCATCCTGTTCGCGATGGACCTGGAACGCTACAACTACGCGCGCGATTCGAAAAGCCTGATCCGCGCCACGGAAGGCACGATCGTCGACCGCATTCCGCCGCGTCTGGCCGTACGCCGCGCAGCACCGCTGGAATTGCCGCACATCATGATCCTGATCCAGGACTCCGCCCGCACCTTGATCGAAGGGCTGGCACTGCAGGCCACGCAGTTCGAACCGGCCTACGACGTGGAGCTGATGCAGCACGGCGGACGGCTGCAAGGGTGGCGCATCAACCAGCCGGCACAAGTGGAAAGCATCGTTTCCGGGCTGGAAAAACTCCTCGACAAGACCATCGCCGACCAGAACAGCGACACCCCGCTCTTCTTCGCCATGGGAGACGGCAACCACAGCCTTGCCACGGCCAAGGCGCGCTGGGAAGAAACCAAGCAGGAGCTCGCCGCGGCAGGCAAATCGCAAGAAGAAATCCTCGCCCACCCCGCCCGTTACGCGCTCGCAGAAATCGTCAACATCCACAGCCCCGGCCTGATGTTCGAGCCGATCCACCGGGTGGTGTTTACCCGCGACATCGCCGGTCTGACCGCGGCGCTCAAGGCCAGCGAAGAAATTGCCGGCATCGAGCCGATCACGGAAGCTGATCTGCAAACCCTGCTCGCCAGCCCTGCCGGGCAGAACAAGGCCGGCTATTACGACGGACAGCAATTCTGGGCCATCAGCTACAAACCGGAAGTAAAAAAACTGCCGCCCGGACTCGTCGACGAGCTTTTTGCCCGCTTCAAGGCCAGCGAACCGGCAGCGCGCATCGATTTCATCCACGGTTGGGAAGACAACAAGAAGCTCGCCGCAGAGGGCGCCGGCTGTTTCTTCCTGCCGGTCATTGCGCGTGAAAGCCTGTTCGGCTGGGTACAGGAAAACGGCCCGCTGCCGCGCAAATCGTTCAGCATGGGCGAGGCGGAAGAGAAACGCTACTACATGGAAGCCCGGCGCATTACGGCCGGCTGATCAGGAACCGGCCCATGCGAGCCTTTGCGGCGGCATGGGCCAGAGTTTGAATTCGTCACCCCGGCGCAGGCCGGGGTCCAGTGGCTTGAAATGGCTTGTTGCTGGATACCGGCCTGCGCCGGTATGACGGCAATAATTCAAATTTCACGTGCCCATATCAATAATATTCAGCACTTACCGAGAAACAACCGGTACGCCGGGTTACCGGTTTCCTCGACATACTCGTAACCAATACGGTCCAGGAATGCCTGGAACTCGCCGCGCTCGGCCTGGGGCACTTGCATGCCGACCAGCACGCGCCCGGCATCCGAGCCGTGGTTGCGGTAATGGAACAGGCTGATGTTCCAGTCCGAATGCAGGTTATCCAGGAAACGCAGCAGCGCGCCGGGGCGCTCCGGGAAGATGAAGCGGTAGATCAGCTCGTCGCACACCTGGGGCGCATGCCCGCCCACCATGTAGCGCAAGTGATCCTTGGCCAGTTCGTCTTCGGTGAGGTCGATCGTCGGCAGGCCGGACTGTTGCAACTGCGCTACCAGCTGACGACGCTCTTCCCGGTTGTGCGTGGCAACGCCAACAAACACATGCGCCTCTTCCGGGGTGCTGAAGCGGTAGTTGAATTCGGTAACATTGCGCGAACCGAGCAGATCGCAGAACTGGCGGAAGCTGCCGGGGCGCTCGGGGATCGTCACGGCCAGCACGGTTTCGCGCTGTTCGCCAACCTCGGCGCGCTCGGCCACGAAACGCAACCGGTCGAAATTCATGTTGGCGCCGCTCGCCACGGCCACCACGGTCTTGTTTTCCGCGCCCTCGCGCGCAAGCCAGGCTTTCGCGCCGGCAATCGCCAAGGCCCCGGAAGGCTCCAGAATGGAACGGGTATCTTCAAACACATCCTTGATCGCCGCGCAGATTGCATCGGTATCGACGAGGATAACTTCGTCCACGTATTGCTGTGCCAGGCGGAAGGTTTCCTCGCCCACCAGTTTGACCGCAGTGCCGTCGGCAAACAGCCCCACACTCGGCAGATACACACGCTCGTGCTTGGCCAGCGATTGATCCATGGCATTGGCATCGAAGGTTTCCACGCCGATGATCTTCACGTTCGGGCGCAGGCGCTTGATGTACGCCGCCACGCCGGCAATCAGCCCGCCGCCGCCGATGCTGCAGAACACCGCATCGATGGGTTTGGAAGTCTGGCGCAAAATTTCCATGCCGATGGTGCCCTGCCCTGCAATCACTTCCGGATCGTCGTAGGGGTGCACGAAGGAAAAGCCGTCGCGCGCTTCCAGTTCGCGAGCATGGGCATAGGCTTCGTCAAACGATTCCCCGGCCAGCACCACCTCGCCGCCGCGCGCGCGCACCGCATCCACCTTGATCGCCGGTGTCGAAACCGGCATCACGATCACCGCACGCACACCCATCTTCTGCGCAACCAGCGCCACACCCTGGGCATGGTTGCCGGCCGAAGCGCAAATCACCCCTCGTTCCAGTTGCTCCGGTGTCAGGTGCGCCATCTTGTTGGCCGCACCGCGCAGCTTGAAGGAAAACACCGGTTGCAGGTCTTCGCGCTTGAGCAGAATGCGGTTGTTGCAACGGCGGGAAAGATTGGGGGCCAGTTCCAGCGGCGTTTCGACAGCTACGTCGTAGACTTGGGCATTGAGGATGCGTTCGAGGTAATCGGTCGTCATTTTCAACTTCTTGGCGGTAAGGTGGCCCTGCCCTATACGGCGGGGTCTGTTGGCAAGCTCGTCAGTGTATCAGTAAAAACCCTCATTGAAGATGTAGCTCCATGTCCATCCGGGCATTGGCCGCATCCTCGAAGGTCATCAGCAGCGCGATGTAGGCATCCTCGCCCATCGCGGTTCGCGAAGCCTCATGCTGGTGCCAGACCAGCGTCAGCGGCCCTTCCAGGTCAGTGCTCAACACATCGAACAAGGCATCCAGGTTGTAGCCGAAATGCAGCGGCAGATCGACTTGGGCTTCCAGTTGCGGCCAGAGATCGTCCAGCGAGCGCAGGTTAGAGAATTCGATCATCGGCATGGGGGCACCTCGGTAAAGGTCTGGTAGTGGTCAACCGTCACGTAACGGCGTTCGCGGCTGAAAACGATGCGCTTGCCGCCGCGTTTGCCGCCGCGGTAATCGAGATCAGCCTCGGTATAGCGAGATTTGGGCAAACGGCCTTCGCGGTTGCCGAAATAATCGCCACCGATGGATTTGCCCGGCAAGGTCTGCCAGAGATTGCGACCCGGCTGCCAGCCGGCCTGTTGCGCCTGGCGCTTGGTCACGAACTTATCCGGCAGTTGGCCGGTTTGCTGAAGGCTGGAAAGCACGCTGGCCAGCTCGACTGCATCCACTCTGGGATTGAGCGCGGCATTCAGTTTTTCCGCCACCTCCCGGCATGAGACCGCTTGGGCAAGCTGGCTTGCCAGCATCAACAACGCAATCAAAATAATCCGCATGGATTCATTCCATTTTTGAGCAGAGGGAAATTATCGTTGCGCCACGGCGAGCGGTCAAAGGCTGCTATTATTGGCCGACCCAACAGAGTCCCACACTTCGACCATGCCCTTGCGACTCGGCTTTGACTGGCGCGATCTCGACATCTTCATCACGGTCGCCGAAACCGGCAGCATCGCGCGCGCTGCGGAGCGCTGCAACACGGTCGCCTCTGCCGTGAGCAAACGCCTGTCCGATCTGGAATCCGCGCTGGGCACGCCTTTACTGGAACGCCACAGCCGCGGCGTGGCGCTGACCACGGCGGGCCATGCGCTGCTGGCACGCGCCAGCGCGCTTCTGGAGCAGGCGCGGCAACTGGATCAGGAAATCCGCAGTTACGGCAAGGGCGCGCGCGGCCTGGTGCGCGTATTCGCCAATATCTCGTCCATCGTCGAATTCCTGCCTGCGGCGCTCGCAAGCTTTACGCGCGAACACCCGGAGATTTTGGTCCACCTGGAAGAGCATGTGAGCATCCGCATCGCCCAGGCCGTGATCGAGCGCGTGGCTGATTTCGGCGTGATCAGCGACCTGCCGCACCGGGAAGGGCTGGAACTCACGCCGTTTCGCACCGACGAACTGGTGCTGGTCGCCCCGCAAAATCACCCGTTGGCCGCACTGGAACACACCCGTTTCGAGACAGCGCTGGATTACCCGCTGGTCGGCCTGCACGCCGACAGCACCCTGCACACCCGGCTGCTGCAAGTCGGGGCCGCGCTGGGGCGGGAATTGCAGATGCGCATCCACGTCACCAGTTTCGATGCGGTCTGCGCCATGGTCGCCGCAGGCATGGGCGTAGGCATCGCGCCGCGCACCACCACGCTGTCGCACGTCGCGGCCTTGGGCTTGAAAGCCATCGCGCTGGACGATGACTGGGCCAAGCGGCAACTCTACCTGTGCAGGCGCAGCGGCGAAAAGCTTCCGGCCGTTGCGCAACTGCTCTACGAACACTTGGCCAGACACTGAAACCAGACATCTATTTTTGCGATGGGTAACTCACCATCCATCAATTCCAGAGACAGCCGACATGCGGCATCATAACGGCTGAAGATCGTGGTCTATATTGATGCGGTCGATTCTGTTTCTCCAACCTAAACTCTTTGGGGCTCAGCAAGATGGCTCAAACCCTGTACGACAAACTCTGGAATTCGCATGTGGTGCATCAGGACGAAGACGGCACCTGCCTGCTCTACATTGACCGCCACCTCGTCCATGAAGTGACCAGCCCACAAGCCTTTGAGGGCCTGCGTCTCGCCGGCCGCACCGCCTGGCGCAGCAAATCGGTCATCGCGACCGCCGACCACAACACGCCGACCGACAACTGGGACCAGGACATCCAGGACCCGATCGCCAAGCAGCAGGTCGATACGCTGGACGCCAACCTCAAGAATTTCGACGCGCTCGACTTCTACCCGTTCAAGCACGAAAAACAGGGCATCATCCACGTCATCGCCCCGGAAAACGGCGCCACCCTGCCCGGCATGACCGTGGTCTGCGGCGACAGCCACACCTCCACGCACGGCGCGTTCGGCGCGCTGGCGCACGGCATCGGCACCTCGGAAGTCGAACACGTATTGGCCACGCAAACGCTGGTCGCCAAGAAAGCCAAGTCGATGCTGATCAAGGTCGAAGGCCAACTCGGCAAGGGCGTGGGCGCCAAGGACGTGGCGCTGGCCATCATCGGCAAGATCGGCACCGCGGGCGGCACCGGCTACACCATCGAATTCGCCGGCTCTGCAATTCGCGGCCTGAGCATGGAAGGCCGCATGACCTTGTGCAACATGGCCATCGAAGGCGGTGCGCGCGCCGGTATCATTGCCGTGGACGACACCACCATCGATTACCTGCGTGGCCGTACCCACGCCCCGAAGGGCGAGAACTGGGACAAGGCCGTTGCCTACTGGAAAACGCTGCATTCTGATGCCGACGCCACCTTCGACACCATCGTTGAAATCAAGGCCGAAACCATCGACCCGCAAGTGACCTGGGGCACCTCGCCCGAGCAGGTATTGGCCGTAGGCGGCAAGGTGCCGAACCCGGCCAACGAAGCCGATCCGGTCAAGCGCGGCAGCATCGAACGCGCACTGCAGTACATGGGCCTGAACGCCGACATGCCGATCACCGACATCCGGATCGACAAGGTTTTCATCGGCTCCTGCACCAACTCGCGCATCGAAGACCTGCGCGAAGCAGCCGGCATCGTCAAGGGCAAGAAGAAGGCCGCCAGCGTCAAGCAGGTATTGATCGTTCCGGGCTCCGGTCTCGTGAAGCGCCAAGCCGAAGAGGAAGGTCTGGACAAGGTCTTCATCGAAGCCGGTTTCGAATGGCGCGAACCGGGCTGCTCGATGTGCCTGGCGATGAACAACGACCGTCTGGCACCGGGCGAACGTTGCGCTTCCACCTCGAACCGCAACTTCGAAGGCCGGCAAGGCGCGGGCAGCCGCACGCACCTGGTCAGCCCGGCCATGGCCGCAGCGGCGGCAATAGCCGGTCATTTTGTTGACGTGCGCGATATTCTCTAACTTGATTCAGGAGCACTTCACCATGAAAACCATCAAGACCCTGTTGCTGCTGGCAATGACCGTTCTGGCCCTGAGCGCCTGCAATACCGTTCAAGGTGTAGGCAAGGATATTGAGCGCGCTGGCGAAGCCATCCAACGGAGTACCAAATGAAAAAGTTTGATTTGCTCGACGGGCTGGTTTGCCCGCTGGATCGTGCCAACGTCGATACCGATGCGATCATCCCCAAGCAATTCCTGAAATCGATCAACCGTTCCGGTTTCGGTCCGAACCTGTTCGACGAATGGCGCTACACCGATCACGGCGAGCCGGGCATGGATTGCAGCCTGCGTCCGAAGAACCCGGATTTCGTGCTGAACCAGCCGCGTTTCCAGGGCGCACAGATCCTGCTGGCGCGTGACAACTTCGGCTGCGGCTCCAGCCGCGAACACGCGCCGTGGGCCATTGAAGACTACGGTTTCCGCGCCATCATCGCCCCGTCGTTCGCCGATATTTTCTTCAACAACTGCTTCAAGAACGGCGTGCTGCCGATCGTACTGCCGGAAGAAACCGTCGACAGCCTGTTCAAGGAATGCGCCGCACAGGAAGGCTACCGCCTGACCATCGATCTCGCCGCGCAAACCGTGACCACACCGGACGGCGATGCCTTCCCGTTCGAGATCACCGCGCACCGCAAGCATTGCCTGCTCAACGGCTTGGACGACATCGGCCTGACGCTGCGTCACGCGGAGAAGATCAAGGCATTTGAAGAGAAGCGGAAGGCCGAGCAGCCCTGGTTGTTCTAAACCGAATAGTTCAAATTAGAGCGGAACTACTTCCTTCCCCCTTGCAGGGGGAAGGTCAGGATGGGGGTAGAGTCGTGGATTTCCATCATTTCTACCCCCTCCCGAGCCCTCCCCCTGCAAGGGGGAGGGTACGAAATCCTGATGAATCATCTGGATTTGGAACTCTTTCACCACAGAGTCACAGAGTCAGGGAGAAAACCGATTCAGGCTTCATGATGCAGTCAACACGTCACCCCGGCGCAGGCCGTGGTCCAGGTTTTGGAACCAAACACCCACTGGATACCGGCCTGCGCCGGTATGACGACAGCTTCAGGAGGCTCTCGTTTTTCTCCCCCTCTCCGTGCCTCTGTGGTTCAATTTTTTGTTTACAGGAATACAAACAATGAAAATCTGTGTCATCCCCGGTGACGGCATCGGTCCGGAAATCATCGCCCAAGCCCTCCGCGTCATGGACATCCTCAAGCAGGACGGTCTGAAGTTTGAAACCGAACATGCCCTTCTCGGCGGTTGCGCCGTCGATGCCACCGGCGTTCCCTACCCTGAAGCCACGCAAAAGATCGCCCGCGCAGCCGACGCTGTGCTGTTCGGCGCCATCGGCGGCCCGAAGTGGGACAACCTGCCGCGCAACCAGCGCCCAGAGCGCGGCCTGCTCGGCATCCGCAAGGATCTCAACCTGTTCGCCAACCTGCGCCCGGCCATGCTCTATCCGGAACTCGCCAACGCCTCGACGCTGAAGCCGGAAGTCGTGTCCGGCCTCGACATCATGATCGTGCGCGAGCTCACCGGCGACATCTACTTCGGCGAACCGCGCGGCATCACCGTGGAAGACGGCAAGCGCGTCGGCCGCAACACCATGATCTACAACGAAGACGAAATCCGCCGCATCGGCCACGTCGCCTTCCAGGCCGCCCGCAAGCGCAACAAGAAAGTCTGCTCCATCGACAAGATGAACGTGCTGGAAACCACCCAGCTCTGGCGCGACATCATGATCGAAATCTCCGCCGAATACCCGGACGTTGAGCTTTCGCACATGCTGGTCGATAACGCTGCGATGCAGCTCGTGCGTAACCCCAAGCAGTTCGACGTGATGGTCACCGGCAACATCTTCGGCGACATCCTTTCCGACGAAGCCTCGATGCTCACCGGCTCCATCGGCATGCTGCCCTCGGCCTCGCTCGACGAGAACAACAAGGGCCTGTACGAGCCGATCCACGGTTCCGCGCCGGACATCGCCGGCAAGAACCTCGCCAACCCGCTCGCGACCATCCTCTCCGCCGCCATGATGCTGCGCTACACTTTCAACAAGGAAGCAGAAGCCACCCGCATCGAAAACGCCGTGAAGAAGGTACTCGCCGACGGCTACCGCACCGGCGATATCTACGAAGAAGGCACGAAGAAGGTTTCCTGCTCCGAAATGGGCGATGCCGTGGTTGCAGCGATGTAAACGGAAGTTTGCTGCGGCAAAAACACGAATCGCCGCTCCGGTTTCGGGGCGGCGATTTTTTTGTATCCTGTCATTCAGGACAGGCGTTTCCCTTCGCGCAGCAAGGCGGCAAAATCGGCGGCAGGCAGGGGGCGGCTGAAATAGTAGCCTTGGATCATGTCGCATCGGTATTCGCGCAGAAAAGCCAGTTGCTCCGGCGTTTCCACGCCTTCCGCGACCACTTCCAGCTTCAAGCCGTGAGCCATGCCGATCACACCGCGCACCAGTTCCGCGCTGTCATGATCCGCTGCCACGTCGCGCACGAAATTGTTGTCGATTTTCAGGATATCGACCGGAAAGCGCTTGAGATAGCTGAGCGATGAATAACCGGTGCCAAAATCGTCGATGGCCAGCGCAAATCCCATGCGCTTGAGGAGCACCATCATTTCGATGTTGGCCTCCATGTCGTTCATGAGAAAGCTCTCGGTGAGTTCGAGTTCCACGGCTTGCGCCTCGATACCCGCCTCACTGATGGCCAGCGCCAGCATGTCGGGCAGGTTCTGGCTCTGGAACTGGCGCGCCGAGAGATTGATCGCCACGCAGGGTACGGCCAGCCCTTCGTCGCACCAGCGGCGAATCTGGGCGCAAACATCTTGGATCAGCCATTCTCCGATGGGGATGATGAGGCCGTTTTCTTCGGCCATCGGGATGAAATCGCTGGGGGGAACGAATTTACCGGACGGGTGTTTCCAGCGAATCAAGGCTTCGGCCCCGACAATCCTTCCATCCGCCAGCAACACCTTGGGTTGGTAGTACATTTCCAGTTCGTTGCGCTCTATCGCTCGCCGCAGATCGTTTTCCAGTTCCAGGCGCTGCTGCGCCTGCTCGTTCATGTCCGCTGTGTAAAACTGGCAACCGTTGCGTCCGCTCTCCTTGGCCCGGTACATCGCCACTTCGGCGTGTTTCTGCAAAGTCTCGACATCGTTGCCATCGTTCGGAAAGAGACTGACTCCGATGCTGGGCGTGATGAACAATTCATGTCCTTCAACGGAAACAGGTCGGGTAAACGCCGCCAGTATCTTGTCAGTCGCACTGGCGATATGCCTGATGTCGGAAACCAGCGGCAACAGGAAGGCGAATTCGTCGCCCCCCATCCGGGCCAGGGTATCTTCCTGGCGAATGCAGGTCTGGAGCCGGCCTGCCACGCCGAGCAGCAATTTGTCGCCAAACTCATGGCCGAATGTATCGTTGATGTTCTTGAAACGGTCCAGATCCAGCATCAGAACCGCGCACTTCAGTTGACGACGCGCTGCCTGCAACAGCGCCAATTCCAGACATTCTGCGTACATCAGACGGTTGGGCAGCCCAGTCAGCACATCGTGATAAGCCTGATGGTGCAACGCTTCCTCTGCCCGCTTGTGCTCGGTGATGTCGGCAAACAGCGCCACATACTGCAGGATCTTGCCCTGCGGATCCTTCACTGCCGTGATGTTCAGTCGCTCCGCATATATTTCGCCATTCTTGCGCCTGTTCCAGATTTCCCCGGTCCACTTGCCTTCGTCAAGCAGTGCTCGCCACATCTGCCGGTAATATTCTTCTCCATGCCGTCCTGAGCGGAAATGGGAAGGCTTCTTGCCGACAACTTCATCCTGTCTGTAACCGGTAATCATGCTGAACGCCGGGTTTACGGCCTGGATGCATCCTTCGCCATCGGTGATCAGGATGCCTTCCTGGGTATTCTCGTAGATGCTGGTGAACTGGATGCCTCGACGCCCCAGTTCGTAATGCTCGAAGGCCTCGCGGATACTGGTTTTCAGCAGTTCGTCGTCCCAGGGTTTGGAGAGATATTTGTAGACATTGCCGCGGTTGATGGCGTCGGTAACCAGCGCGAGGTCCGCAAACCCGCTGAGCACAAGACGCACGGTTTCAGGGTAAAGCCCCCTGACTTGGCTCAGAAACTCCGATCCGCTCATGCCCGGCATGCGCTGATCGGAAAGAATGACGTGGACTTCGTTATGCGCGAGCACCTCCAGGGCTGCGGGGCCGCTGTTCGCGGTAAGCAAATTGTAGCCCTCGGTACGCAAGAGGCGCACGAGCGCATTCAGGACAAACTCCTCGTCATCGACCAGCAACAGCGTACCTGTCATAAAGCGTCCTGCTCTTGAATTGTCTCGCTCTGCCGTACGGGCAAAGTGATGCGGAAGGTAGTTCCGGCCCCTTCTTCGCTGCGTACTTCCAGCCGCCCATGGTGGCTATTGATGATGTTCCAGGAAAGTGAAAGCCCCAATCCGGTGCCCTGCCCCACCGGTTTGGTGGTGAAGAAGGGTTCGAAAATGCGCTTGAGGTTGTCGGGCGGGATGCCCTTGCCGGTATCGGCTATCTCGATCCAGACATGCTCGCCTTCGACACCGGAGCGGATCGTGACCACGCCCCGATCTTCGATGGCTTGCGCGGCATTGACCAGGAGGTTCATGAACACCTGGTTGATCTGGGGCGGGATGCAATAGACGGCAGGAAGCTCTGCATATTCCTTGACCAGCTGGCACTTGTACTTGAGTTCGTTCCAGACAATGTTGAGCGTGCTTTCGAGGCCCTGATGCAGGTCCGCCCACTGCCATTCCACATCCCCGGCACGTGAAAAACTCTTCAGATCCTGCACGATCTTCTTGACGCGGTTAAGCCCGTCGCGGGATTCCAGCAACAACTGCACCACGTCATGCTGCAGGAACGGCAGGTCTATTTGCTTTTTCAGGGCTTCGATTCTTTGCAACTGGGAATCATGCTCAGAAGCCGGTAAGGATTGACAAGTTTCGTAGGCGTCGATCAGTTTCAGAAGATCGTGAACGTAGTTATCCAGCGTACCCAGATTGGAATTCACGAAACCGATGGGATTGTTGATCTCGTGGGCCACGCCGGCAGCGAGTTGGCCGATGGAAGCCATTTTTTCTGACTGCAAAAGCTGGTTCTGGGCTTCTTCCAGCTGGCGATTCAGCTTGCGCAGAGCCTCCATGCCCGCAGCCTGTTCGGCTTCGCGCTGGCGTACCTGCGTGACATCGTCGATGATGAGAACGAAATACTCGATGACGTGCTGTTCGTCGCGCACGGCCTGCACGCGCAATTCTGCCGTCATGACCGAACCATCCTTGCGAACGTAACGTTTTTGCAGTTCGCAGTAATCTAGTTCTCCGCGATGCATCTTCCCGATGGAATCCCTGCTCAGGCTGATATCTTCCGGAAGCGTAATTTCTGCCCAGTTTTTTTCTAGAAGTTCTTCCTTGGTGTATCCCAGCATGTTGCAGAAAGCCGGGTTGACCTGCTCCCAGCGTTCGCTCGGCAACATGATGACGATGCCGACCATGGAATTTTCAAAGCAGGAGCGGAACAGCATCTCGCTATGCGCCAACGCAGCTTCGCGCAGATGTTCCTCGGTAATGTCCATGTGGGTGCCCACCAGCCGGGTGGGGGCATCGTCGGCATCGCGGGCCACGGCACGCCCGTAGGATACGATCCAGCGCCAGCCGCCATCCTTGGCTCGCATCCGGAAGACATGGCGGTAAAGGTCTTTCTTTTCCTGGATGTCGCGCAGGATATCCGCCTGGACACGTTCGCGATCATCGGGGTGGATAAGAGACAGGAACGTGGGAAAATCGGAAGGAAACTCGCCGGAGGAGTAGCCAAGGATTGAGTAATAGCCTTCACTGAAGGTGCCGTTGCCGCTTTGCACCTCCAGGGTCCACAAGCCCTGCTTGCTGGCTTCGAGCGCAATTTCCAGCTGTTTGGCCTCGATGCGCAACTGCTCTTCCATGGCCCGGCGCATCGTGATTTCCCGAGCCACGCAAAAAATTCCGCTCACGGTGCCGTTTTCATCCCGGACGGGGCATTTGGTGATTTGCAGCGTTCGCCCCAGCCCGTCGCGGGTGGTGATGTTTTCCTCAAAAGTCTGGGCACGGCCGCTTTCCAGCACGTACAGATCGTTGGCATGCAGGAAATCGCACTCATCGTCGGGAAAAAGGTCGCTGTCGCGGACTCGGCCGATTTCATCCGGCATCAATCCCAGAAAACGGTTTGCCGCAGGATTGGACATCAGGTAGCGGCCTTTGCGGTCCTTGACGAAAATGAAGTCGGAGGTAGTTTCAACGACAGACGGCAGGAATCCGGAGAGCGCCCACGCCTCCGACTGCGACGGGGCATTGCTCTGCGGGGCGCCATTGCCCAACGCATGGAAAAAAGCCAGTTCCAGCGAGTCGAAGAGCCGTTCCAGAGCAGAAGACAAACCCGGCCATTGCTGAACGGCCTTTTCGTCGACCAGAGCCAGATAGCTGCGCCGGTAGCATTTCAGCACCTCCAGCGATCCCTGACAATTCAAGCCATGCTGGCCGTGTCTTGCTTTTTCAGCTTCGACGAACAGGGAAAACTCCGGCCATCCGTCGACTTCTACGGCCCCCGGAAACGGGTGTGCAACCATCAGTTCGCTCAGCACAGCAGCCAGCGCCTCCGAGAGCTCCGGAATGGCGGTCTGCCAGGCTGGCGACAAAACACCGATGAATCGGTAATAGTCATCCGCAGCGGCATATTCCTTCATCCGCTGCCATAGCCAGGCTTCATTTTCCTGAAAAAATTGCCTGATGATTCCCACCAAAACCTCCTCGGTCATGATTCCCTTTCTATGGCCCGATCCGTGCATCTTCTATCGCGACAGCGGGAGCACCACCCGGAATGTCGTTCCCTCGCCCGGCACTGAGCTCACTTCGATCCGCCCACCGTGTTTCTGCACGATGCTGTAGGACAACGACAAGCCCAGACCGGTCCCTTGCCCGACAGGCTTGGTCGTGAAAAACGGATCGAAAATCCGGTTCATGTTTTCGGGGCTGATGCCTGATCCGGTATCGGCGATCTCCACCCACACGTTCACATCGTCGCTGCCTGTGCGCACGGTGATCTGCCCCTTGTCCTTGATCGCCTGCGCTGCATTGACCAGAAGGTTCATGAACACCTGATTGAGCTGGGAGGGGATGCATTCGATGTCCGGAATGCCGGCATACTCCCTGATTACCATGGCCTTGTATTTGATCTCGTTCCACACCACGTTGAGGGTACTCTCCAACCCGTTCTCCAGATTGGCCCACACCCGCTCCGAATCGCCTGCGTGTGAGAAATCCTTCAGATCCTGCACAATCCGTTTCACCCGCTGCAGGCCGTCTTGCGATTCACCGAGCAACTTGCCGAGGTCTTCGCGCAGGTAGTCGAAATCAATCTGATGCTTCAGCCGTGCCAACTCCTCCTGCACTTCGCTTGTCAAACTGCCTTCAGCCTGCTCATACGTCTGCAAAAGTTTCAGCATGTCCTGAGAATAGCGCTGCAAGGCCCCAAGATTTGAGCTGACAAATCCGATAGGGTTGTTGATTTCATGAGCCACCCCCGCGGCCAGTTGACCGATGGAAGCCATTTTCTCGGACTGCAGCAACTGGTTCTGGGCTTCTTCGAGCTTTTTGATCAACGCTTCGTGCAGCTCTTTTTCATCCAGCAACGCCGCATTGGCCGCCTGCAGTTCGGTTGTTCGCTCCTCGACGCGTTGCTCAAGCTCATCGTTGAAGCGGCTCAGTTTTTCCTCTGCCAGCTTGCGCGCAGTCACATCCTTGGCCAAGCCGACGTAACGAGTTATTTGCCCGGCATCGTTGCGCACGGGGAATCCGCGCCCCCAAATCCAGTGCACACTGCCGTCCGGATGAACGATCCGGTATTCATGCTCGAAAGGTATTTCCTTTTTGAGTTCGAGATCAGCCAAAACACGTTGCCGGTCCGCCTCATGAACCGATTCGGCCAATGGGTGCAGCCCGCTTTCCAAACTGGAAATATCTCGTTTCCAGATACGAGCATACGCCGGACTGACATAGAAAGAACACCTGTCAAAAATATCAGCTGACCAGAAAACCGCATCAATGGTTTCGGCAATCAAACGGCATCTCTCATCGCTTTGATGCAACTCCTCCTGAAACTTGACTTTGTTTCGCTGGGCTTCTTCGTTTTTGCGATAGCGGCCAATCAGCAACAACATGATTGCCAGCATCAATGCTGTTACCAATGCACCGACAACGAAATAGAGGGTACGAAGCCTGTTGTACTGGGCAAGGATCACGGGTACGTCCTGCCCGACAAACACGGTAAACGGATAGGCCGTCACTTTCTGGTAGCGATAAAGACGCATGGTGCCGTCGATATAGCTTTTCCTCTGAAATTCACCGGCTTCAGGTTCATCGGACAGCAATCCGTGACTTCCGGCCAAAGAAACCTTGCTGGCTTGAGCAATATCGCGCGAATGGGCAACGATCTGTCCATCGAAGCGCGCCAGAGAAATAATCACGCCCTCGCCCAAGTCGAATACCTTGAGCAGCCTTTCGAGTGCAGGGGACAGGACAGAGAACACGATCACGCCAGCAAATTGCTTGCGCTCATCGAAAATCGGTCGTGTGAACTGGATAGTCCATTGTTTGGTAACCCGTCCCAGCACTGGGGCGCTGACGAACAGTTCATCCGTTCCACGCGCCTTGTGAACCTTGAAGTGCTCCCGATCCGATAAATCAACCGGAGTCCAGCCCTGAACATTACTGAAAGCCAGCCTGCCATCGGCGCTGATGATACCTACCTGGACAACCGAGGATCGCGCCAGAAACTCCCGGTGCCATTCGACCATGGCAGGAAATTCATCGCGGTGATGAATCCACTCCTTGCGAAAATGCTGGACAAGCAGGTCAAGCGACTGGATAGAAGCGCTCTCAGTCTCTGCTACCGTACGGGCCAGGTTCTGTCCTACCGTGGTCGCCCTTTGCATGGCTTCGCGTTGCGTGGATTGCAGCAAGGCAAAAATGGCAGCCCACAGCACGGCTGTGGCCAAAAGAAAAGCCGCCAACATATATACCGGTTTTGCAAACCTGGAGGTATTCAAGTTTTGCCCCGCCAAATTCAAATGAAAAGCAGCTGCGCCGCACCGTAAAGATAGACCAAGAGCGATCTGCCTGCCGTCAGCAAGAAAACCGGGGCTCTACCATTGCCATGTCAAATTCGCCAAACACGACGGCTTTTACAAGGCGCAATCGCATCAATTTCATATACTGTAATTGCCACCCCCGCGATAACGCTCGTTGCCGGGAATGAAACAGTGCAGCCAGGAACTTCAAAAGGAATCATCGATGAGCAAACGCATGAATTTCGTTGCCCTGACCGGCTTGTGGATAACGGGCCTGTTATTTGCCACCCCGGTTAGCGGGGCAGAAAAATACCACATCGCCATCATGCCCAAGCTGGTCGGCATCCAGTATTACGGTGTGGTGAAACAGGGCGTGGATGCGGCGGCGCGCGAGCTTCCCGGCGTAAAGGTAACCTGGACCGGTCCCACACAGGATCAGGTGGAAAAACAGATCGAGATGATCGAAAAACTCATCCCGGCCAAACCGGATCTGATCGCTGTCGCCGCCAACGATCCGGTCGCCATTGCGCCCGTACTGAGAAAGGCGAGGCAAGCCGGTATCAGGGTGATGAGTTGGGATGGCGATGCCAATTTCCGCGAATTCTTCGTCAACCTGGTCGATTTCGATGAATTCGGCAAACAGCTGGTCGAATCCATCCGGGAGGAAACCGGTCCGCAAGGCGAGATCGCCATCGTGACCACAACCTTCTCTGCCCCCAATCAGGCGAGCTGGATAGCGGCCATCAAAAAGCATCTCTATGCCCAATATCCCGGTCTGAAAATCGTCGATATCCGCCCGGCAGGAGAAAGTACGGAAGAAGCCTATCGCATCACTCAGGATTACCTGAAAACCTTCCCCAACCTCAAGGGAATCATCGCGCTGGGCGTGCCAAACGTTCCCGGCGTGGCACGAGCGATCAAGGAAGCGGGCAAGACCGGCAAAGTGGCCGTGGTCGGGAATTCCACACCCAACCTGATGCGCGGTTATCTGAAAGACGGCACGGCCAGGAAGGTTTTGCTGTGGAATGCGCCCGATCACGGCTATCTGACCGTTTACAGCGCCTACCGTCTGCTCAGGGGCGAAATCAGCGAAGGCAAGCCTTTCAAAGCCGGACGGCTCGGCAATTTCACCCCCCGGAAAGACAACCAGAACCTGCAGGTGGCCCTGCCCGTGATGGTCTTTACCAGAGACAACGTGGACAAGCACCGCTTCTGATCCGGATAGAGAAAACACATGCTCATGGAGCAAAAAACAACCGGCTTCCAGCTAAAGATCATGACCAGGCTGAACCTGCTGTCTATCGGCATCATCCTGGTCATGACCGCCTGTGTGCTGGGAGCCGGTACAGTCATCATCAGCAGCATTCTCTACCGTTCGCAGGAGCAGGTGCTGCGTCTTGAGCTCGACAATGCCAAGCAGCAGATCATCCAGACACTCAACCGCTCCGGAGTACGCGCGGCCTCAGATATGGCCGCGAACCTCTACGAACAGATGCGCCACAAGGAAGGTTTGAAGACTGTCCGGCTGTTCGTGCTGGAAAACCCGGACCAGCGCGTCATCTATCATCCAATGCGGCCGAGCGGACATCGCTCCACGCTCGAATTCGTTCCGAGAATGTTCGAACAGCGGGACGGCAGCATTGAGTATGTCTACCAAGACATGCCGAGCTATGCGGTGTTCACTACGGCCCCCACCGTCGACTGGCTGATCGGCATTTCCATTACCAAAGAGGAAATGTTCGCCAGGAAATACGAATTCCTGCGCACTGTCGGCGGAATCACTTTCATCGTGCTGTGCCTCAAGGCGCTGCTCATCCACCTGTTCGGCCGGCGCCTGCTGGCCCGGATCAAGGCCACGCTCGATTGCGTCCGGCGCATTGAAAACGGCGATCTGACCGCCCGCATCACCACGATCTCGCGCCATGACGAACTGGGTCTATTGCAGGAAGGCATCAATGCCATGGGCGCGAAAATCGAAGCACGCACGGCCGCACACCTGCAAGCCGAACACACCCTGCAGGAAAACCGCGCCCTGCTGCAGTCTATTCTCGACAACTCGACTGCCGTGATTTTCGTCAAGGATCTGGAAGGTCGCTATCTGCTGGTCAATCGCCGTTTCTGCGAAGTCCACCATGTTACGCAGGATGACATCCTCAACAAGACGGTCTACGACATGTTTTCCATTGAGCAGGCCGCACCAATCCGCGCCGCGGAACAGCAGGCCATCGATAATCGCAGCGCAGTACAGGTCGAAGATCTGATCCAGCAAGAGGACGGCCTGCATACCTACTTGGCCGTCAAATACCCGCTCTACGACGCGAACGGAAAACCTTATGCCGTTTGCGGTATTTCCACCGACATCACCGAGCACAAGCGTGCCGAAACTGACCGGCAAGCGCGCGAAACCGCCGAAGCAGCCAACCGTGCCAAGAGCGAATTCCTCGCGACGATGAGCCATGAATTGCGCACGCCGCTCAACGCCATTCTCGGCTATGCGCAACTGCTCCAGCACGACCCGGAAATTTCAAAAAAACAGGCTGAATGCGTGGAGCCGATCATCCACGGCGGCCAGCATTTGCTGGCGCTGATCAACGATCTTCTGGACATGGCCAAGATCGAGGCCCGCAAGTTCGAGCTTTACCCCACGCCGTTGCATCTGGCCAGCTTCCTGAAAACGGTTGGGGACATCATCCGGGTCCGTGTTGAAGAAAAAAGCCTGCTGTTTATCATGGATACCGCTGCGGATTTACCGGCCGTCATCCATGCAGATGAAAAACGGCTGCGCCAGGTTCTGCTCAACCTCTTGGGCAATGCGGTGAAATTCACCGATCGCGGCGAAGTCACGCTGCGGGTACGTTGCCTGTCCCGCGAGAAAGAAACGGCGCACTTGCGCTTCGAAATCACCGATACCGGCATCGGCATTCCGGCAGAGCAAATGGGAACCCTGTTCCAGCCTTTCGAGCAGGCGGGAGAACTGCGCCGTCGCGTAGGCGGTACGGGATTGGGGCTTTCCATCAGCCGCCAGCTGGTGCAGTTGATGGGGGGCGACATCCACGTCGAAAGCCTGCCGGGCACGGGCAGCCGTTTCTGGTTCGATATTGGCCTGACCGAAATTGAAACCGGCCAAACATGCGTGCCGGAAGAACAGACCATCTGCGGTTACGAGGGGCCGCGCCGGAAAATCCTGATCGTGGACGATGCGGCGATGTACCGGCTGATGTTCGTCAACTGGCTGACCGCGATCGGCTTCGATCTGTGCGAAGCCCGCAACGGTCTGGAAGCCATTGAGCAGATTCGGCTGCAACAGCCCGATCTCGTCATCATGGACATGGTCATGCCGACCATGAGCGGGCAGGATGCCATTCGCCGCATCCGGCAGATTCCTGAGATGGAATCATTGCCGATCATCGCGACCTCCTCCAACGCCAACCGGGAAGAACTGGATCAGAGCATCCTGGCGGGGGCCAGCGTTTTCCTTGCCAAACCACCAGACCGCGACCTGTTGCTGGACAAGCTCGCCGAATGTCTTGGGCTGAACTGGATTCGCACCAGCAAACTGCACGAAGTGTCTTCCCCGAAGCATCCGGTAGTCGAGACATTGCCGCCCCGCAGCGAAATCGATGTTCTGCATGAACTCGCCCGCACCGGCAACATGCGCGCCATACGCGAATGGTGCGATTACATTGACGCGTTCGACTCCCGGTATGCGCCGTTTACCGATCATTTGCGCCAACTTGCAAGGAATTACCAGTCGCGCGCGCTGCTGGAACTGGTCCGGGAATATCTGCAAAAGGAATCGCAGCATGAGTGAAGCAACGCATACGGATGGCCATGTCACTATTCTGGTTATCGACGACGTTCCGGCCAATATCGGCATTCTGGTGGATTACCTGGAAGAGCACGGCTTTCGTGTACTGGTGGCGCAGGATGGCGAAGAAGGGTTTCAACGCGCAGCCTTCGCCCGCCCCAACCTGATCCTGCTGGATGCGATGATGCCCGGCATCGACGGCTTCGAGACCTGCCGCAGACTGAAAACGACTCCCGAAACCAGCGATATTCCGGTGATTTTCATGACTGCGCTTACCGATGTTCATGACAAGATGGCGGGCTTCGGAGCGGGAGCGGTCGATTACGTGACCAAGCCGTTCGAAACTGCGGAAGTACTGGTACGCATCAACACCCATCTGGCATTGCAGACCATGCATGCGCAGCTTGAAACGCAGAACCGGCAACTGCAATACGCCGTAGCCGAACACCAGAAAGCGGAAAACGACCTGCGGCAAGCGCTGGATGAGATCAACACACTCAACGAACAACAGGTTCAAACCCAAAGGCTGCTGCTGCAATCGGAAAAAATGGCGGCCGTCGGGCAACTGGCAGCGGGGGTGGCCCACGAAATCAACAATCCAATCGGTTTCGTGATCTCCAACATGACCAGCCTCGAACGCTATGTGAAGGAATTGATGCAGTTGCTGGCACTTCATGAGCAGACAGATTCAGCCGCACAGCAGCAGATCGCAGCCTATCGCAAGCAGATCGATTTCGATTATCTGCGCGAGGACGTGTTCGCCCTGCTCAACGAATCCAAAGACGGCCTGATGCGGGTGAAAAAAATCGTGCAGAACCTGAAGGATTTCTCGCATGCCGGCGACAGCGTCTGGCAGGATGCCGATCTGCACAAAGGGCTGGACAGCACCCTGAATCTGGTCTGGAACGAGTTGAAATACAAGGCGACCATCCACAAGGAATACGGCGATTTGCCGTCCGTGGAATGCCTGCCGCAGGAAATAAACCAGGTTTTCCTCAACCTGCTGGTCAATGCCGGTCATGCCATCGACGGTCACGGCGAGATCACGATCCGTACCGGCACACGGGAAGATGAAGCCTGGGTGGAAATTGCCGACAACGGTTGCGGCATCCCCCCGGAAAACCTGAGCCGCATTTTCGACCCGTTCTTCACCACCAAGCCGGTCGGCAAGGGAACAGGGTTGGGGCTGTCGCTATCCTACGGCATCGTCCAGAAACACGGTGGACGCATCGACGTGAGCAGCGAATGCGGCAAAGGTACGACGTTCCGGGTATACCTGCCTGTGAGGCATGCAGAGAAATCCCAGGCAGATCAGGCTTTGCCGACATTGGGTTGACAAGGCTGCACAAGCTCGCAAGACGGGATTAATCCCGTCATTGCCGCGCAGGCCAGATCAGCCCTGCGCCCGCGTATCGAAAGCCTGGCGCAGCCCTTCCCCGATGAAGATCAGCAACAACAGCATTCCCACCAAAGCTGCGAAGGCGGACAGGGATATCCACCAGGCATCGAGGTTGGCCTTGCCCTGCGCCAGTAACTCTCCCAGAGACGGATACTGGCCAGCCACGCCCAGGCCGAGGAAATCCAGGCTGGTCAGCGCCAGCACCGCCGCGCTCATGCGAAACGGCAGGAAGGTCAGCACCGGCGTCAGGCTGTTGGGCAGCACGTGGCGGCGGATGATCTGCCAGTCGGACAGCCCCATCGCCCGCGCCGCAGTCACGTATTCCAGGTTGCGCGTGCGCAGGAACTCGGCGCGCACGTAATCGGCCAGCCCCATCCAGCCGAACAGCGTCATGATGACCAGCAGAATCGACAGGCTCGGCTCGAAGATCGCGGCAAAGATCAACAGCAGGTAGAGCTCCGGCATCGACATCCAGATTTCGGTCAGGCGCTGCCCGGCCAGATCGATGCGTCCGCCGAAGTAGCCCTGCACGCCGCCAATCAGCACGCCCAGCACACTGCCGGCAAAAGTAAGCGCCAGCCCGAACAACACCGAAACACGGAAACCGTACAAAAGGCGCGCCAGCAGATCGCGCCCGCGGTCGTCGGTTCCCAGCCAGTTCACGGCGGAAGGCGGCGCGGGGTTGGGACTGGGGGCGAAGTAGTTGATCGTGTTGGCGCCGTAGCGGTTGGGCGGGAAAAGCGCCCAGTTGCCAGGCCGGGACAACTGCTCGCGGATGAACGGGTCGAGGTAATCGGCCGGCGTCGGGAAATCGCCGCCGAACGCGGTCTCCGGGTAATCCTTGATGAGGGGCACGTAATACGCCCCTTCATAGCGCACCAGCAGCGGCTTGTCGTTGGACAGCAACTCGGCCCCCAGGCTCGCGACAAACAGCACGGCAAACAGGCACAGGCTGCGGAACGCCCGCTTCTGGGCACGGAAACGCTGCCAGGCTCGCCGCCACGGCCCCATGCTTGCCATCATTGCGCTCCTTCGAAACTGACGCGCGGATCGACCAGCGCGTAACACAAGTCGGAAACCAGCTTGCCCACGAGCCCCAGCAGCGTGAAGAAATAAAGCGAGCCGAGCACCACCGGGTAATCGCGGCGCAGGATCGATTCATACGAAAGCAGCCCCAGCCCATCCAGCGAGAACAGCGTTTCGATCAGGATGCTGCCCGTGAAGAATGCGGCCAGAAAGGCTTCCGGCAAGCCCACCAGCAAGGGAATCAGGGCATTGCGGAAGATGTGCTTCCAGAAGATGCGGCGTTCGGACAGGCCCTTGGCACGCGCAGTCATCACGTACTGCTTGCGGATCTCTTCGAGGAAGGTGTTCTTGGTCAGCATGGTCAGGCTGGCAAAGCTGCCGACCGTCATCGCGGTGACCGGCAACACCAGATGCCACAGGTAATCCATGAGCTTGCCCATCAGGGTCAGATCGGCCCAGTTGTCCGAAGTCAGCCCGCGCAACGGAAACACCTGCCAAAAGCTGCCACCACCGAACAACACCAGCAACGCCACGCCCAGCACGAAGCCCGGAATCGCATAGCCGGCCATGATGATCAATGTGGAGATCAGGTCGAAGCGGCTGCCGTGGCGCACCGCCTTGGCCACGCCGAGCGGCACGGCGATCAGGTAGGCGAGGAAGAAGCTGGTCAGGCCGATGCTCATCGATACCGGCAGCTTGGATTTGATCAGCGTCCAGACATCGGCGTGGTGGCGCCAGCTCTGGCCGAGGTCGAAACGCGCGAAGCGGCCGAGCATCTCAAAGAAACGCACGTGGGCGGGCTTGTCGAAACCGTACAGGGCTTTGATCTCGGCCAGGCGCTCCGCGTCCACGCCGCGCGCGCCCTGGTAGAGACTGCCCGTGGATTGGGTGGTGGCCATGGCGACTTCGCCCGACCCGCGCCCCTTGAGCTCGTACATCATCTGCTCCACCGGCCCACCCGGAACGAACTGGATCACGAGGAACGTGACCAGCAGCACCCCCAGCAGGGTTGGCAGCATCAGGAAAAGACGTTGCAAGAGATATCGCAGCATCTGTTTGTTCGCCTCTCAAGTTCAGACCACAAGCCGCGCGCTGAACAACACGGCGCGCGCCAGTCATCAGACATCGTACATCAACAACATGTCAAAACGCCATTCCCGCCAGCTCGTCTATGCCTCGCCGCCAGCCTGTATTTCCGCAGCCTGACGCAAACGTTCACGGCTATTGGATAAATGCGTGCGCATTACCGCGCGCGCCATATCCGTATCCCTGCGCAGAATTGCTTCATAAATAGCGCGGTGTTCCTGATGGATTTGCCGCAAATAATGGTCCGGAGATTCAGGAGAACCGGCAACATCCACGCGGGTACGCGGAATGATCAAGGTGCCCAGATGGCGCAGAATCCCTTCTACGTACTGGTTGGCAGTCGCCTTGGCCAGTTGCAGGTGGAAGCGAAAATCCGCACCGACCGTATCGGCACCGCTTTCGATTCCGGCCTCGAATTCCTCAATCGCCCGCCGCATCCCTTCCAGGTGGGATTCCTCGCGGCGCAAGGCTGCAAGGCTTGCCGCCTCGACTTCCAGGCTGATACGCAGCTCCAGCATCTCCAGCGATTCCTGGATTGTCAGCACGGCACCGGGGACGAAACACAGCATCCCCTGCGATTGCTCTTCCAGCACGAAGGTTCCGACCCCGTGGCGCGTTTCAACGAGCCCTGCGGCCTGCAGCCGGGAGATGGCCTCTCGCACCACGGTTCGGCTCACACCCAATTCCGTCATCAACGCGGGTTCCGTAGGAAGCTTCTGTCCGGGCTGCAATGTACCGCGACGAATCTTCTCGGAAATATTGTCCACGACTGCCTGGGTCAAACTGCGCGATGCTTTTTTTTCAACCGTTGCCATTTATTCAATTCCACAATAATCGCAATTCGCAAAATTCAAATAAAAAATTTAAATTAAGCAAATTAAATCGACACAACATTCACGACAAAAACCATGTTCAGATCGTACGACATCGTATGACTTTTTGCAATACTCACCCAGCCACAAAACACAAAAAAAACATCATATGTATTTGTTTATTTAGATATTTTTTCAAAGCAACACCGTCGAACAACACCCGACAAAAACACTAATTTGCTGCAAATCAACAAAACGTCAATTCACAAGCCAATTATCAAAAACAGGCCTATCGGATTGTTCCAAAAATCCAGATCATGCCAATACAATACGCACCGATTCGGACATCGACGGACAAAATCAAGTCCAGAATCTGACTCTGCCGTTCATTGGGATCCCGGTTCCACAGACTTTCCGGAATTCCAGATTGAGCCGCATCCTTCAAAAGGAGACACACAATGTTCCAAGTACGGATACACGGCCGTGGAGGCCAAGGTGTGGTGACGGGGGCTGAAATGCTCTCGATCGCTGCGTTTCTGGAAGGGTGTAACGCGCAAGCGTTCCCCAGCTTCGGTTCCGAGCGCACCGGCGCGCCCGTCGTTGCGTTCTGCCGCATCGACAACAAGGAAATCCGCCTGCGCGAGCCGATCATGGAGCCGGACGCGCTGATCATTCAGGATCCGACCCTGCTCTTCTCCGTGGATGTGTTTGCCGGGCTGAAACCCGACGGCTACATCATCATCAACACCAACAAGACTTTCGAAGAACTGGGCCTGGGCGAATTTTCCAAGAAATTCCGCCCGGAACGCCTGCTGACCGTTTCCGCGACCGACCTCGCGCTCAAACACGTCGGCCGCCCGGTTCCCAACGTGCCGCTGCTCGGCGCTTTTGCTGCTGCATCCGGCCTGATCTCGATCGATGCCGTTGCCTCGGCCATCCGCGACAAGTTCTCCGGCAAGATCGCCGAAGGCAACATCGCCGCCGCGACGGAAGCCTACAACACTGTCAAGAATGAAATGGAGGCCGCCCATGCTTAAGCAGACCGAAGGCTCCCACGCCGTAGCCGAAGCCGTGGCCCTGTGCCGCCCGGAAGTCATCTGTGCCTACCCGATCTCCCCGCAGACCCACATCGTTGAAGGTCTGGGCGAGCTGGTAAAATCGGGCGAGCTGCAAAATTGCGAATACACCAACGTCGAATCCGAATTCGCCGCGATGTCGGTCGCGATCGGTTCCTCGGCCGCCGGCGCGCGCACCTACACCGCCACCGCCTCGCAGGGCCTGCTGTTCATGGCCGAAGCCGTGTACAACGCCTCGGGCCTGGGCTTGCCGATCGTGATGACCGTCGCCAACCGTGCCATCGGTGCGCCGATCAACATCTGGAACGACCACACCGATACCATGAGCCAGCGCGATTGCGGCTGGATCCAGATCTTCGCCGAAACCAACCAGGAAGCCGCCGACCTGCACATCCAGGCTTTCAAGCTGGCCGAAGAGCTGAGCCTGCCGGTCATGGTCTGCATGGACGGCTTCATCCTGACCCACGCCTACGAGCAAGTGGACATGCCGAGCCAGGAACAGGTCGATGCCTTCCTGCCGCCATACAGCCCGCGCCAGTCGCTCGATCCCGCCGCACCGGTATCCATCGGCGCGATGGTCGGCCCGGAAGCGTTCTCCGAAGTGCGTTACCTCGCCCATGCCAAGCAGATGCAGGCGCTTGATCTGATCCCGAAGATTTCCGCCGAATTCAAGGAAATCTTCGGCCGCGATTCCGGCGGTCTGGTTCGCTCCTA
The DNA here is from genome assembly GCF_900115065.1 of Formivibrio citricus. Lineage (GTDB taxonomy): Bacteria > Pseudomonadota > Gammaproteobacteria > Burkholderiales > Chitinibacteraceae > Formivibrio > Formivibrio citricus. Next base: position 135,095 of record NZ_FOVE01000007.1, read on the forward strand.
CCTGTGTGACGATGCAGAAACCATCGTCGTGGCGCTGGGCTCCGTGATCGGCACGATCAAGGACACGGTCGACGAGATGCGCGCCGAAGGCCACAAGATCGGCGTATTGGGCATCCATTCCTTCCGCCCCTTCCCGGCCGAAGCCATCCGCAAGGCGCTGTCGAAGGCCAAGCATGTCGTGGTGCTGGAAAAGAGCATCGCCATTGGCGTGGGCGGTGTTGTCGCCAGCAACGTGCGTCTGGCGCTCGACGGCATCGACAGCCGTATCTACTGCGTGGTGGCCGGCCTGGGTGGCCGCAACATTCTGCGCACCTCGCTGCACCGCGTCTTCCGCCAGGCAGAAGCGGGCGAACTCGAAGCGCTGCACTTCCTCGATCTGGACTGGGACGTCGTCAACCGCGAGCTTGAGCGCGAGCGCACCCAGCGCCGCTCCGGCCCGATCGCCGAGAACATTCTGCGTGATGTCAGTGCCGTGCGTTCCAGCAGCGTAGGCTAAGGAGAATCAGTCATGTCATACGAACCGATCAAGTTTTACCAGACCGGCACCTTCACCATCGGCAACCGTCTGCTGGCTCCCGAGCAGCGCACGGGTCAAGCCGACATGGGCCGCACCAACTCGCTCAACTCCGGTCACCGCGCCTGCCAGGGCTGCGGCGAAGCGCTGGGCGCCCGTTACGCCATCGACGCCGTGATGCGCGCCACCGGCAACCAGATGATTGCCTGTAACGCCACCGGCTGTCTGGAAGTGTTCTCCACGCCGTATCCGGAAACCTCGTGGCAGATTCCCTGGATCCACTCGCTGTTCGGCAACGCCGCAGCCGTGGCCACCGGCGTCGCCGCCGCGATGAAGGTCAAGGGCAAGAAAGACGTACGCGTGATCGCCCAAGGCGGCGACGGCGGCACCACCGACATCGGCTTCGGCTGTCTCTCCGGCATGTTCGAGCGCAATGACGACGTGCTCTACATCTGTTACGACAACCAGGCGTACATGAACACCGGTGTGCAGCGTTCCTCCGCTACCCCGCCGGCCGCGCGCACCGCGACGACCATGCCGGTCGGCCCGGAGCCGGGCAACGCGTGGGGCCAGGGCAAGAACGTGCCGCAGATCGCCATGGCGCACGGCATTCCCTACGTTGCCACCGCCACGGTCGCCGACCTGCACGATCTGGAAGCCAAGGTAAAGCGCGCCATGGAATTCCGCGGCGCCCGCTACATCCACATCTTCGTACCCTGCCCGCTGGGCTGGGGTGCCGCGAGCCACGACACCATCCGCCTGGCACGTCTGGCCAAGGAAACCGGCCTGTTCCCGGTTTACTCCGCCGAATACGGCGAAGTCGTGAGCGTATCGAAGATCCGCCAGAAGCAGCCGGTTGAAGATTACCTCAGACCGCAGCGGCGTTTTGCCCACCTCTTCGGCAAGAATCCGAACGTGGAAGTCATCGCCCGGTTCCAGGAAATGGCCGACCGCAACATCCGCAAATTCGGTCTTCTGGACGACAACAAGTAAGCGGGGGAGAAAAACATGGAAAACAAACAAATCGACAAGCCGTTTGCCATCACGCTGGACGTAGGCTCCTCGCTCGCCAACAAGACGGGCTCGTGGCGTACCTTCCGCCCGGTGTATCTGCAACGCATCCCGCCGTGCAACAACCAGTGCCCGGCCGGTGAAAACATCCAGGGCTGGCTGTTCCACGCCGAATCCGGCAACTACCGCGAAGCCTGGAAAACGCTGACCGCCGACAACCCCATGCCGGGCGTGATGGGCCGCGTGTGCTACCACACCTGCGAAAGCGCCTGTAACCGCGGCCAGCTCGACTCGGCCGTCGGCATCAACTCGGTCGAGCGCTTCCTCGGCGACGAAGCCCTGAAGCAGAACTGGCAATTCGACAAACCGGTCAAGGAATCCGGCAAGAAAGTACTGGTGGTTGGCGCCGGCCCGTCCGGTCTATCCGCCGCCTACCACCTGCGCCGCATGGGCCACCAGGTCACCATCCAGGAAGCTGGCCCGGTCGCCGGCGGCATGATGCGCTTCGGCATTCCGAAGTACCGTCTGCCGCGTGAAGTGCTCGACGGCGAAATCCAGCGCATCGTGAATCTGGGCGTTGATCTCAAGCTCAACAGCAAGGTGAAGGACATCCAGGAAACCATGAAGGCCGGCGGTTACGATGCCGTCTTCCTGGCAGTGGGCGCCCATATCGGCAAGCGCACCGACATCCCGGCCTGCGAAGGCTCGCGCATCCTCGATGCCGCAGCGGTGCTGCGCAGCATGGAAGGCGAAGACAAGCCGATGCTCGGCCGTCGCGTGGCCATTTACGGTGGCGGCAACACCGCCATGGACGTGGCACGTACCGCCAAGCGCCTAGGAGCCGAAGAAGTCGTCGTGATCTACCGCCGCACCCGCGACAAGATGCCGGCGCACGACTTCGAAGTGGAAGAAGCACTGCAGGAAGGCGTGCTGATGAAGTGGCTGTCTACCATCAAGGGTATGGAAAGCGGCGTCATCACCGTGGAAAAGGTCGCGCTCGAAGAAGACGGCGCGCTGTCCCCGACCGGTGAATTCGAAACACTGGAAGCCGACTCGCTGATTCTGGCTCTGGGCCAGGACGTGGAGCTGTCCCTGCTCGAAAACGTACCGGGCATGGAAATCAAGAACGGGGTGGTTCACGTCAACCAGCACATGATGACCGGAGCCCCTGGCATCTTCGCCGGCGGCGACATGGTTCCGTCCGACCGCACCGTGACCGTCGCCATCGGCCACGGCAAGAAGGCCGCGCGTCATATCGACGCCTGGCTGAACGGCGGCGAATACGTGAAGCCTGCGAAGCACGAGGTAGCCACGTTCGACAAGCTCAACACCTGGTACTACACCGACGCACCGAAGACCGTGCGCCCGATGCTCGACATCATCCGTCGCCAGTCCACCTTCGAAGAAGTGCAAGGCGGTCTGGACGAGAACAACGCGCTGTTCGAGGCTCGTCGTTGTCTCTCGTGCGGCAACTGCTTCGAGTGCGACAACTGCTACGGCGTTTGTCCGGACAACGCGGTCATCAAGCTCGGCCCTGGCAAGAAGTTCGAGTTCAACTACGACTATTGCAAGGGTTGCGGCATCTGTGTCGAAGAGTGCCCGTGCGGCGCCATCAAGATGGTTCCGGAGCAGATCTGACGCTCCTGCCCCTTGCGCATGACAGGCAAGGCAGTCAAAAAAACCCCGGATCGATTGATCCGGGGTTTTTTCATATGACGCCACCGGCAATTACTTTTCCAGCAACCAGCCACACCGCTTCCGCAACATCGGCGAGACGAAAGCCATTCTCATCAGCGCAAACAATCCACCGACGCTGTAAATACCAAAGCATCGAGTAAACAAATTTCCGGTATACGCCACACCAATACTTTCTAATAGCAAAAGAATGAATTAATATTTGCGCAATTTTTGTCCAGATTGCGCCCATGCCTCCCCTGTCCCTCCCGGATTTTGCCTCTCTCTTCCAGCAAAGCGCCCGCCTGCTGACGCTCCGCCTGGAGGGTCTGGAGGGCGAGACACTGCTGCCGCACACCTTGCAGGGCGAGGAAGGCGTGTCGAAGCTGTACCGGTATGGATTGGTCTGCCTGTCCCCCGATGCCGGGCTGGAGCTCAAAGCCCTGCTAGGCCGGCCGGCTCGCTTGGGCATTTTGAGTGCAGACGGGACTGAGCGGGTCATTTGCGGGTTGGTGACAGCGGCGGAGTATCTGGGTTCGGACGGCGGCTTTGCCCGCTATGGCCTGACTATCGAACCCGCTCTGGCCTTGCTGGCTTTGCGGCGCACCAGCCGGGTGTTTCAGGACTTGAGCGTTCCTGACATCGTCCAGCAGATTCTGGAGGAGCATCAGGCCGACAATCCGGCATTTACCTCGACCTTCCAGTTTTCCGCCGAAACCCGCCTGAGTTACACCCCCCGTTCCTACTGCCTGCAATACCGCGAATCCGATCTGGATTTCATCACCCGGCTGCTCGCCGAAGAAGGTATCAGCTATACCTTCCGCTTCGATGATTCAGGCGAAACCCCAATCCATACGCTGGTGTTGTTCGACGATGTCTGGTCGTTGCCGGCTTGTCCGCAAGCAGCGGTGCGTTTTCATCGCAACGATGCGACCGAACAGGCAGACGGGGTGACCGCGTGGCAATCCGTTCGCCGCCTGCAAAGCGGGCGCACGTCCCTGGCGAGTTTCGATTACCAGCCGGTTTCAACCGTACAAGCCGGCGCGGCGCATCTACAAAACCACGGCGAACAAGGCAATGCTGCCCTCTCGACACTGGAAGACTACGATCCGCAATCGCTGTACTTCGGCCGCGACGAAGAAGACCTGACCCGTTATGCCCGTCTGCGCCAGCAAGCCCACGATCTGGCCGCCAAGACCTTTACCGGGGTCGGTGCGGTACGACAGTTGGGAGCCGGTCAGTGGTTCCGCCTGGATGAGCATCCGGCCCATGCCGGGGACTTGGCCGATGCGCGGGAATTCATCGTGCTCAGTCAGACGCTGAAGGCACGCAACAACTTGCCGGATGAATTGAACCGGCAACGTGCGGCGGGTTCTTCTTTCGCGGGATCTTCCTCCTCCGCTTCGTCTGTCTTCCCCTCTCCTTCTTCTCTCTTCTCCTCTTCCGCGACGGCCGAGTCGACGCCACTGTTCGAGAACCGCTTTACGGCAGTCCGCCGCGGGGTGGCTGTGGTGCCGGGAGTCAGTGCCGAGGCAAGGGACAGTACGGTTGCGGGGAATGGTGATTTTGCGGGAAACGGCTTGATGCCGCTGGCCGTGCCATTCCGGGCAAAACCCACGGCGCTGGGCATTCAGACCGCCACCGTGGTCGGCCCCGCCGAAGAAGAAATCCATACCGATAGCCAGGGACGCATCAAGGTGCAGTTCCATTGGCAACGCCCGAGCGAGCATCCCGAGTTCGGGGCGAATCTGGACGACAAGTCTTCCTGCTGGTTGCGGGTGGCCTACCCCAGCGCCGGCGTGGCTTGGGGGCAGCAGTTCATTCCGCGCATCGGGCAGGAGGTGCTGGTCGATTTCATCGAGGGCGATATCGACCGCCCGGTGGTGGTGGGGGTGCTCTACAACGGCAGCCATCCGACGCCGGATTTCAGCGGGGCGGGCAAGCTGCCGGCCAACAAGACGCTGTCGGGCATCAAGAGCAAGGAATACAAAGGCAGCCAGTACAACGAGCTGTTGCTGGATGATTCCACCGGGGAGGTCCGAACCAAACTCAGTAGTGAACACGCCAAGACCCAGTTGAATCAGGGCTACCTGATCCACCCCAGGACGGAAGGCAAAGGCGAACCCCGCGGCGAGGGGTTTGAACTGCGGACCGACAAGCACGGGGCGCTCCGCGCTGCGCACGGGATTTTGCTCAGCACGGAGGCGCAGAACGGGGCGAGCGGCAAGCAACTGGATCGGGTTCAAGCGCAAAGCCAGCTCGATAGTGCTTTTACCTTAGCCCAGTCCTTGGCCGAGGTTGCCACCCATCAACAGGCGGATACGGCGGAGACCGGTCAGGATGATCAGACCGTCCAGAGCGACAACAGTGCCGGCCCCAAAACCAAACAAGGCCATCTGCATCATCTGCAACACGCCTTGAAGAGCTGGGAAGCCGGGAGCAATACCGACAAGGA
>NZ_FOVE01000008.1 GCF_900115065.1 Formivibrio citricus
ATCGTGGCGATGGCCTACAAGTACACGGTGGGCCAGCCGTTCATGTATCCGCGCAATGAACTGAATTACGCGGAGAACTTCCTGCACATGATGTTCGCTACGCCTTGCGGGCCGTATACGCCCAATCCGGTGCTGGCGCGGGCGCTGGATCGCATCCTGATCCTGCATGCCGATCATGAACAAAACGCGTCGACTTCGACGGTGCGCCTGTCAGGATCTTCGGGGGCGAATCCGTATGCCTGCATCGCTTCGGGCATCGCCTGCTTGTGGGGCCCGGCGCATGGCGGGGCCAACGAGGGGTGTCTGAACATGCTGTTCGACATCCAACGCCAGGGCGGGGTCGAGAAGATCGGGGAATTCATCAAACAGGTGAAGGACAAGAATTCCAATACCAAGCTGATGGGCTTCGGGCACCGGGTCTACAAGAACTTCGATCCGCGCGCCACCTTGATGCGCGAAACCTGCCATGAGGTGCTGAACGAGCTGGGTTTGCAGAACGACCCCTTGTTCAAGCTGGCGCTGGAGCTGGAACGCATTGCGCTGGAAGACGACTACTTCGTGAGCCGCAAGCTGTATCCGAACGTGGATTTCTATTCCGGCATCGTGCAGAAGGCGATCGGCATTCCGGTGCAGCTCTTCACCGGCATCTTCGCCATGGCGCGCACCATCGGCTGGATCGCGCAGTGGAACGAGATGATCCACGATCCTGAACAGAAGATCGGCCGGCCACGGCAGTTGTATGTGGGGGCGCAGCGGCGCGGAGTGGTGGACAAAAGCATGCGTTAACAGGGTAGTGAAAACTCCGGGGCGTTATCCACTGGCATGATCATCGGAGCCGCTGAAATGCTCAAAACGTGGACAATTGTTATCAAAAATCGCCATTTTTTTGCTCAAAATTCAGGCTAACGTTGTAGGGTAATATTTTCACGCGCCGGCTAATATCAATCAGAGGCAACAGTGGGTGCTGGTGCTTTCTTTGTCATCTGCAAATGTCCACCCGATAAAGGTGAAGTCCATGCGTATTACCCAAAAATTGTTTTTACTAGCAGCAAGTGCAATTGTGGCGCTGATCGTTGTCGTCCTGACTGGCTGGCATTCCGTTAGCAGCCAAGCCGAGACTTTGCAAATCCTGAACACCCAAACAATGCCTGGCTTGCACCTGATGCATTCTTTGCGTTCAGACCAACAGCAAATCGCGCTGGCCCTTTTCCGGCAACTCAATACGCCCGATCCCGAGGCGCGTGAAGCCATTTCCAAAAACATTGATGCATTGCTTGTTTCGCTACGAAAAAACTTCAAGGACTATGAAGCATCGATTCGAACCCCGAAAGGGCGAGAACTCTACGATGCGGAACGCAAAGTCCTGGACGGCTATGTGGACATGGTTGAAAGTTACCTGAGAGCGATCCGGAGCACGGGCGAAGCCAAAAACATGTCCGGCCCGATGGGCGCCAAACGTGCTGAGTTGGCCAAGTTGCTTGATCAGCATCTGGCGCTGATCATTTCGGGCTCGGCCGAGGAAGCCGCCGCAGCCAAAGCCAACGCGACACGCAACAACCTGGTTTCCATCACCATTGCCTTGGCGGCGATTCTGGGTGTTGGTGTTTTGAGCTTTTCCATCACTCGCGGCGTTCAGCGCTCCCTGCAAGACATTCGCGATGCAGTCACCGGCATCGAAAACAATCTCGACTTTACCATTCGCGCCAAAATCAACGGCCGCGACGAAATCGCAGAAACGTCGCACACCTTGAATCGTTTGCTGGCCAAGCTGGGGCAAAGTTTTTCGTCCATCATCGGCCACAACAAGGATATCGCCGGCTCAAGTGTAGATATGACCCACTCCGCTGAACAGGTCGCCTGCGCGGCCACCCAGCAAAGCGATGCTGCGGCAAGCATGGCCGCCGGCATCGAAGAACTGACGGTCAGCATCAATCACGTCAACGCTCGGGCGGCCGAAGCACGCGAACTCTCAAGAGCATCGGGCAGGCTTGCCAGTGAAGGGGCGGTAGTGATCCGGGAAACCATCAACGACATCAACGCCATATCACGCTCTGTCAACCAGATTGCCGGTCGAATCAATGAGCTGGAAAAGCACAGCGACAAAATCGCGTCTATTGTTTCCGTAATCAAGGAAGTGGCAGAGCAGACCAACCTCCTGGCGCTGAATGCCGCCATCGAAGCGGCCAGAGCCGGCGAACAGGGAAGAGGATTTGCAGTGGTTGCCGATGAGGTGCGCAAGTTGGCGGAAAGAACCTCTCATTCCACGATCGAGATCGCCGATATGATTGCCGCTATCCGCAACGTCTCCAGCGAAGCGGCCGGTGAAATGAAAAATGCGGTGGCCCAAGTGGAAGATGGCGTACAGCGCGCCAATAAGGCCGACAGCGCCATTCGGCGCATTGGCGAGAGCAGCTTGCAAAGCACATCCATGGTCGAAGAAATCGCCAACTCAATTACCGAACAAAGCGAAGCCAGCAACAATATCGCAGTTAATGTCGAGAAAATTGCACAGATGGCTGAAGAAAGCAGCTCCGCAGCCGCCAACAGCGCAGCGGTGGCACACCGCTTGAACTCTCTGGCTGAGGAAACGCAGGGTATTCTTGCGCAATACCGCGTCTGATCTGCGCCCGCCAAAGCTCCAGTATCAGCCGCCAGGTCTTTCGGATTGGGGGTTGGTGGGCGTTACAGGACGACGGTTCCGCAGGCCATTGAAATGGCCAACCATGCTTTTGGTCGCGGATGTCTGAGTTTGATCAGTCGCTGTTCAATACCCGGTGCCACACTGATGGAATACGGCGAAAGTGAAACGGCCCTCGGCAGGCTTGATTCTGCATTCAGATCGGACGACCGGTATTGTTCACATGGTGGCGCAAATGGCTCGAACAATGCGACCCGGGTTTTGATGAAAGGGATTGATCGTGTTCAAACTCGACAGCATCAAGAAAAAGTTTTTTTTAAGTTCAACCATGCAGGTGGTGATACCGCTGTTCTGTGTGGTCGTGTTGCTAAGTTACTCGCTGGCAAAAAAATCAGAGCGCGATTTTATGGCGCGAGCCACTGGGGAGATTACTCAGGTTATCGAGGTAATCAATACCATGTTTGATTCCGTTTTTTCTGGAATTGATTATATTGGCAATTCTAAAACTTCGTTGCAGGCCTCCAACAAGAACGCCATAAATAATTACATCAACAGCAGTGTTGATGTTCCAAATTCTGCCATTGTACGTAGCCCAGTAGAGCGTGATTTGGATGCTTTATCCAGCAGCTTAACGAAATCATATGGGTATGATGGGACGATATTTGGGAACAAATTTGGAGATTATTACGCAGGCAGTCCAAAAATAATTATTCCGCCGAAAACGGATGCCAGAAAACGCGGGTGGTATATTGACGCCGTTAACAACAATGGCAAGCCTGCCATAGGAAAAGCCTATTTGGCGCCTACTGGCGATTATGTCGTCACGGGCAGCCGTGCATTTAAATCTGGTCAAGATGATGTGGATTACGTTGTAGCTGTTGCAATCGGTCTGCAGCAACTTTCTTCCAAAATTAAAAAGATAAAGATTGGAGAATCAGGTTATTTGATTCTTGCCGAGCGTGATGGGACTATATTGGCGCATCCGCAAAATGAACTTATTTCAAAAAACATAAACGCACAAAATGAAGCTCTGGGTAAGGCTGTTAAAAATGGCGATACCACTGTCGATTACAAGTGGGGGAACATAGATAAAATTGCACGCGTGATGACAGTTCCTGTTTCAGGGTGGCGCATAGTCGCGGTGATTGATCGTGACGAAATTCTATCCAGTGCGCGTAGCTTGACTTTGATGATAGTGTTGGTTGGCTTGGTTTTTACAGTTATAGCGGTAGCAATCGGTTATCTCATGGCAAATAGAATTGCCAACCCCATCCGTGATGTGGCGCGCGTGTTGAATGAAACTGCCAAAGGTGATTTTACTCACCGCATCGAACGAAAATATGAAAAAAGCGCTGATGAAGTGGGCATGCTGGCCAAAAGCTTCAACGGCTTTATCGAAAAAATGGCCGAAACCATCAGTAAGATTGTCACAGCCGCCAATCAGGTGGCTGGTGGTGCGGCCCAGATTGCGGAATCTTCGCAAACGATTTCCCAAGGTTCGCAGGAGCAGGCTGCCAGCGTAGAAGAAGTTTGCTCTACCATCGAAGAAATTGCTTCCACGATCACCCTTAACTCTGACAATTCCGCTCAGACCGAACGCATAAGCTGCAAGGCAGCAAAGGATGCAGAAGAAGGCGGCAAGGCGGTCGCTGAGACTGTGACTGCGATGAAGGATATTGCCGGCAAGATCGGCATTATCGAAGAAATCGCACGCCAAACCAATCTGCTGGCACTCAATGCCGCCATTGAAGCCGCTCGGGCAGGTGAAGCCGGCAAAGGTTTTGCGGTGGTGGCCAGCGAAGTACGCAAACTGGCCGAGCGTAGCCAACATGCAGCAGGGGAGATTTCCGGGCTTTCCTCCCAATCGGTTGCCGTGGCGGAACGAGCAGGTGAACTGCTAGGCAAGATCGTTCCGGATATCAAGAAGACTTCGGATTTGGTACAGGAAATCTCGGCATCCAGTCGCGAACAGGCCAGTGGCACCGAGCAGGTATCGACGGCAATCAATCAGTTGACCAGTGTGATCCAGCAAAACGTGGCGGCCAGCGAAGAATTGGCATCAATGTCGGATGAATTGGCAGGACAAGCTGGTTATTTGAAAGAATCGATGGCATCTTTCAAATTAAAATCGTAATCAGGCGTGGAAAATATTTTCGATATGACATCAACGATAGGCTTTGTTACACAAATCCAGCATAGTAACTGCGGGCGCCTTTAAAAAAGTATCGCTTTTATATTTGATTCGTGTTTTTTGCAAACCAATCCATCAAAAACTGGACACACACTCTCAGCCGGGCCGAGTTGGAGAGGCGATGGGGATAAATAGCGGCAACATCGGCATCTTGCCGGTACTCGGGAAGAACCCGCACCAGCAGACCGGACTGCAAGTCGCCGCCGACATCCCAGACCGAGCGCAGGAAGATACCGTGCCCCTTTAGCCCCCATTGGTGCACGATTTCGCCATTGTTGGATGACATGGCAGCCGATACCTTGACGGTTTCCACCCCGTTTGGCCCGATCATGCGCCATTGGCCAAACGGTTGGTCGCGCTCGCGGATGGGAATGCAGCGGTGTTGCGCCAAATCTTCAAGGCATTCCGGTACGCCACGGGTAGCCAGATAGTCTGGCGAGGCGCACAGAACCCGGTAATTGCGGGCCAGTACACGGGCAATCAAACTGGGCTGATGTTGCCCCCCTACCCGGATATCCAGGTCAAACCCCTCCCCGATCAAGTCAACCGGGCGATCCAGCAGCTCAAGGTCAACGCTCAGGGTTGGATACAACAACATCAATTCAGAGAGCGCAGGCGCTAACCGGTTGCGGCCAAAACCGGTACTGGAGGCGATGCGCAACAAGCCGCGCGGCACCGTCTGGGCGCAGGCGGCGACATCGGACATTTCTTCCACGTCTTCCAGAATTTTTTGCACGCGCAGCAGAATGGCCTCGCCTTCCTGTGTCAGATTGACGGTACGCGTCGTGCGCTGGAACAAGCGCACCTGCAGTGCCTGTTCCAGTGCGGCAATACGTTTGCTGACAAACGCCTGCGAAACGCCTTCGCTTTTGGCCACCGCGGAAAAACTGTTGCTGCGGGCAACCAGACAAAACAGGCGCATATCCTTCAAACCCAGCTCATTTATCACGATATGAAATTTCTGTGTTTACATTTTCAGCAATTATAACCAAATCGTTATCAATTATGATCATGAGACGAAGGAATGAGGCATTTGCCTCCAACCAGACAGAGGGGAAAAGAGATGACCAAGCACAAGATCGCAGTCATGGCCGGGGACGGCATCGGCAAGGAAGTCATGCCGGAAGGTATGCGGGCTTTAGAGGCGGCGGCAAGCAAATACGGGATCGAAATCGAGGCCACACATTTTGACTGGTGCTGCGCTGAATACTATGTCAAACACGGCCGCATGATGCCGGAAGACTGGGCCGAGCAACTCATGGCTTACGAGGCCATTTTCTTTGGCGCGGTAGGCTGGCCGGACGTGGTGCCGGACCACATTTCGCTGTGGGAATCCCTGCTGGCATTCCGCCGCGGTTTTGACCAGTACATCAACCTGCGCCCCGTCCGCCTCATGCCGGGAGTGCCCACTCCCCTTGCCAATCGCAAGGTTGGCGATATCGACATGATGATCGTGCGCGAGAATACCGAAGGCGAATACACCACCATGGGCGGGCGGATTTTCGATGGCACCGATCGGGAAGTGGTCATCCAGGAAGCCGTGTTCACCCGCACCGGCGTAGATCGCGTACTCAAGTATGCTTTTGACCTGGCGATGACCCGTCCGCGAAAGCTCCTGACTTCCGCGACCAAATCCAACGGCCTGGCCGTGAGCATGCCCTACTGGGACGAGCGCACGACGGAGGTTGCCAAGAATTATCCGGAGGTGCGCTGGAACAAGGAACACATCGATATTCTGACCGCGCGTTTCGTGCTGAATCCGGATCGTTTCGATGTGGTGGTGGCATCCAACCTGTTTGGAGACATCCTCTCCGATCTGGGGCCGGCCTGCGCGGGAACCATCGGCATTGCCCCCTCGGCCAACATGAACCCGGAACGGCATTTCCCGTCGCTGTTCGAGCCGGTACACGGCTCTGCCCCCGATATCGCAGGGAAAGGCATTGCCAATCCCATCGCCATGATTTGGTCCGGCGCGATGATGCTGGATTTCCTTGGTCGTGGCGATGCCCGCTATCGCGCGGCACATGATGCCATTGTTGCTGCTATCGAGTCTGTATTGGTTTCCGGCCCCAAGACGCCCGATCTGAAGGGCACGGCAAATACTGAAGAGGTAGGGAAGGCAATCGCTTCCGCAATTGGCTGATCAAAGAATCGGGAAGACGGGAAAGCCCGCATGGTCTTTCCCGTCCGACTGGGCTTTGTTGCAAAAATAAACCACAATCTATTGATTGCCAAAGCTTCAACAATCCTTATCAAAAAAATTTTTATTTTATAAATCAGTGCACTATAGCCTCACACAACAAAGCCCACCAGCATCAAAGCAGCGACCCCAACCATGACACTGCTGAAGGCCATCCTTAAATAGGATGTTTTGAGTTTGTGCGCTAAAGCAACTCCCCAAGAAACACTAATAACCCCTCCAAGCGCAAGCGGAATACCAGTACCCCAATTGACATAACCAGCTTGCGTATAGGCAAACAAAGCGGTTATTGATCCAGGAATAACAAGAGCGAGAGCGGTTCCTTGCGCCTGCGTTTGTTTAAAGCCAAACAGAGAAATCAAGAGCGGGACAACGACCAGTCCACCGCCCACGGCAAAAATACCCGACATTATTCCGCTCAACATCCCCAACAATGCATAGTATTTAGCAGACAAGGTTTTGGCAGGGGGTTCCGAGCCTGATTTTGATCTAGACTGCACTGCGTAATACACCGCCAATCCAAGTAAAAATATTGCAAATGCCTTTTGCAGGTTATCATGGCTAATCCATGTGGCAATGCGTGCCGCAAAATAAGATGTAATTGTTGCGGATATACACATCGCAAATATTGGCTTGAATCTTATTTCATTTCTTTGGCGATACCTAATAAAGCCAATCAACACACTAGGAACGATCATGATTAATGTCGTTCCCTGTGCAAGATGTTGGTTCATTCCATACATAAAACCAAGCATGGGGATTGCAATAATTCCGCCAGCAATCCCCAACATGCCTCCCGTCACACCTAGAAGCAACCCACACGCAAAATCAACAAGCATCTGCCCCAGCATAAACATGTCCTTCAAAAATGAACCGCCCCACCTGCCGACACAACTTAACCAGTCGGGATAAAGCAAACATCCAGATGTTGCGGCACATGCCGCACGCTTCGATCCAGGCCATTTTATCCACAGAAAATGGCTTGACAATCGCATTCCTCTCAACCACCCTTTCCTTAACGGAAAACCAGCGCGTTTAAAATAGTGCGAGCTCGTTGCATTTTTACGTCGCACCGAATATATCCGCTCTTGAATTTTACCAAATTTTATTGGCGCACATTTTGACATGATCAACCCATTGCATTTCAACCTCCATTCCATTAGAGCATTTTTATTGGTCGCCGAATCAGGCAGTCTGACCAAGGCAGCAGAAAAATACAACATGACACTCTCCGCGCTAAGCAAAAGAATTGCCGACATGGAACAAACCATCGGCTGCGCCTTATTTCTACGTTTGCCTCGCGGATTAGAATTAACCCCGGCAGGAAAAGAACTTTTAAAGCATGCGCGCTCCATCATGGATGCCATAAACAGCATGGCAGATGAAATGAGTGATTTTGCTTCTGGGGTACGGGGGCGTATCAGAATTTGGGCAAATACTTCGGCGGTCATTCAGTACCTACCTCATGACCTTGCAAATTTCTCCAACAAAAACCCGAATATCGGAATTAGTCTTGAGGAAAAGATGGATGAAGAAATTGTCGCTGCAATCAATGAAGGCAAAGCGGATATTGGAATCTTGACCGACAACACCTCGACACCAGGGATCGATAAATTTTTTTATCGGCACGATCAGTTAGTCGTTCTTGTCCCCAAAGATCACCCGCTGGCCTTCCGTTCGAGCATTGAATTTCTGGAAACACTGGATTACGATTTTGTTGGTCTAAATCAAGGCAGCTCTTTGCTCAGGCGATTAATGGATGTCTCCACCGCACTGGGACGCTCTATAAGAATAAGAATTCAGGTAAGAAGCTTTGACGCGGCTTGCCGAATGATTAGGGCTGGATTTGGAATAGGCATTCTACCGGAAGGGGCCATTCAATCAGAAATTATGGACAAAAAATTGAATGCGGTCCCTTTGGTCGATACATGGGGACGTAGAACCTTATGGTTGGGCGTCAAGGAAGGCACTATGCTTCAGCCGGAAACAAAAAAACTGCTATTACATCTAAGCCGGGAGTCCCCATTGGATTCTTTTTAAGGGGCATGATCCGAGGCGAAATGCGTCAGCGGGGAGAAAGTCCCCGAGCATCAAGCTGGAACCTTCTATACCACTGGCTCAGATTCTGCCCACACAAAAATCGAGCACTTCTGTGCCGTCTTGCAAAAAAACCGTTCAGCGACTGTGACGTTGCCAGGCAGCATCTGCAACACTACGCGAAAATCCAGATGAAAAAGAAAGGCGCTAAGAGAATGGCAACTACACCCAACTGGCTAGCGCTGCCGCAAAAATGAAACGGGCACCTTGTCGGCACCCAATTTCATAACATTTCAGCGATTTTCTGACACCACAAGGTTACTCAACCGCCCCACCCCTTCGATTTCGACCTCGATCCGGTCCCCATCCTTGAGGAACAGGGGCGGATTGCGCTTCATGCCCACGCCGCCCGGCGAGCCCGTGATGATGACATCCCCCGGGGAGAGCGGGCTGAAGGCACTGATGTAGGCGATCAATTCCGGGACGGAACGGACCATGTTCGCCGTATTGTCGTCCTGCACCGCCTGTCCGTTCAGATAGGTATGAATCGCCAGGGCATTGGGATCGGGCACTTCATCTGTCGTTACCAGCCAAGGGCCAAAAGCGCCGGTGTGCGACCAGTTTTTGCCCGCGGTGAACCACGCAAACTGCATGTTGCGCGCGGTGCCATCCATGAAACAGCTATAGCCGGCCACATAGGAAAGCGCATCTTCCTTGCGAACCGCCTTCGCCGGCTTGCCGATCACCACGGCCAGCTCGCCTTCGTAATCGAACTCGTTGCATTGCGCCGGCTTCACCACCGGGCTTCGATGTCCGGTCAGGGAATCGGCAAAACGAATGAACAGGGTCGGCGCATCGACCGTTTCATCGAATTCCTTGCGCTTCTCGGCATAGTTCATGCCCACACAGAAAATCTTGTGCGGGTGTTCGATCACCGGCAGGAAGGTCAGGTCGTCGACCATGTAGTCGGCGGGATGGTTGGCCACGGGGGCCAAGGCCGGCAGGGCATGCGCCTCCAGCGCGGATTTCAAATCGGGGAAACGCCATCCGACACGCAAACCGAGATCGATCACCGCGTCGCCACAGACCACGCCAAAGCTCTTGTGTTGGCTCTCTGGAAGGAAATAACTTGCCAGCTTCATCTTGTTGCTCCATTACGCGCCTGAACCAGACAGGGCGCGTCCACGGCATTGGCTGCCAGATGAGCGCCCTTCCTCTTGGGTATCAAGGATACTTGATATTCATTCTCGGCAAATCGATTTTTGCCCACGGATTTTGCGCCCAGTGGCGCTGCTCGAACGCTTCGATTTCCGGCAGTTGGCGCAGGGAAGCCTGCACCATGTCGAGACCTTCCAGAATCATGCCCTTCTGGCGCGCGGTCAGATCGAAAGCGAATTCGCGACCGGATGCCGTGATCACGACTTGGCGCTCGACGTCGATGGTGAGTTGATTATTGGCGGGGTCGGAGATTTCCGCAGTCAACTCTTCGATCTCTTCCGGTTTCAGGATCACGAGCAGCAGGCGGTTATTGCCGGCGTTGAAATAGAAGATTTCGCCATAGCTCGAAGAAATGATGGCATCAAACCCGAGTTGCTGAAGCCCCCACACGGCATGCTCGCGGCTGGAACCGCAGCCGAAGTTGGAGCCGGTCACCAGAATATTGGCCTGGGCATACGCCGGCTGGTTCAGCACGAAATCGGCAATCGGTTTGTCATCGGCGTCAAAACGCATGTCATGCAGGGTGCCGTCGGCCAGCCCCGATTTGTCGATACCGAACAGGAAGCGCTTGGGCATGATCTGGTCGGTATCCAGATTATTGAGCGGCAGCGGCGCGGCAACGCCCTGGATCTTGGAAAAGTCGGTCATGTTCAAAACTCCTTGCGCACATCAACAATACGGCCGGCAATCGCTGCGGCAGCGACCATGATCGGGCTCATCAGGTGGGTCAGCCCCCCGCGGCCCTGGCGGCCTTCAAAGTTGCGGTTGGTCGATGAGGCACAACGCTCGCCCGGTTCCAGATAATCGTCGTTCATGGCCAGACACATCGAGCATCCCGGCTGGCGCCACTCGAAACCGGCATCGATAAACTGCTGCGCCAGGCCTTCACGCTCGGCCTGTGCGCGGACCAGACCGGAACCCGGAATGATCATGGCGCGCACACCCGCGGCCACCTTGCGGCCCTTGATCACGCTGGCAGCCAGACGCAAATCTTCGATACGGGCATTGGTGCAGGAGCCGATGAAAGCGCGGTTGATTGGGGTTCCTTCCACCGGCATACCAGCCTTAAGGCCGATGTAGTCCAGTGCCTTGCAATCGTCGTCGTTGAGCTTGTCATCGGTCGGGATGGTTTCGCTGATCGCGATGGCCTGATCCGGGCTGGTGCCCCAGGTCACATATGGCTCGATGTCTTCGGCATCGAAGGTGTATTCCAGATCGAACTGTGCATCGTCGTCGGAACGCAGGGTTTTCCAGACTTCGACGGCCTTGTCCAGATCGGCAGGCGACATGTCGCGTACATGCTCGCGGACATACTTGAACGTTTCTTCATCCGGCGCCAGCAGCGCAGCGCGCGCGCCCGACTCGACCGCCATATTGCTGATGGTCAAACGCGCTTCCGTCGAAAGCGTGGCAAACGTAGTGCCGGCAAACTCAATCGCGTAGCCACGCGCGCCTTGGGCGCCGATCCTGGCCACGATGTGCATGATGACGTCCTTGGACGAAACACCCGGCTTCAGGTCGCCATTGACGGTGATGCGCATGTCCTTGCAAACGCGGTAGATCAGGGTTTGGGTCGCCAGCACATGCTCGACTTCGGAGGTTCCGATCCCGAAGCCCAGCGCCCCCAGTGCACCATACGAGACGGTATGGCTATCGCCGCACAGGATCACCATGCCGGGACGAACACAGCCTATCTCCGGAACTACCACGTGTTCAATGCCCTGAATCGGGTCGTTGATGTCGAACAGTCGAATGCCGTGCTTGCTGCAGTTGCGAACGAAGTTGGCGGCCTGCTTGGCCGGCGCTTCGATGCGGATCGTGCGCTTGCCGATCGGATCGGGGTGGGTGGGGTTCACATGGTCGACTACGCCCATGTTCTGCTCCGGGCGGTGCGTCAGGATGCCTTTCTCGTCCAGCCCGCCAAAAGCCTGCGGGCTGGTGTATTCGTTCATGATGTGAAAATCGGCGTACAGCATCACGTGCTGGGCGTCGATACGCGCCACTGTGTGGGAATCCACCAGTTTCTGGTACAGGGTTCTGGACACTGTCTTCTCCTTGGATAACAAAGCATCTCTCCCGAAGTTGTTTTCGAGAGCTTCAGGTGAACAAGGTAATTCCTCGCATGGATCGACGATCTCACCAAAACGAAATCAACAGCACTTGTTCTGCCCTTCGTTGAGCATGTTAATCCGCGGACAAAAATATAAAATAACGATAAAACTAATCCATATTTAAATATAATTTAACAATGGACACGATCTCCGATCTGAAATTCTTTGTTGAGCTGGTCAAGCATGGCAGCCTGACCTCGCTAGCCCGCGAGCTGGGCATTACCCCGCCCGCGGTCAGCACCCGGCTGGCTCAAATGGAACGCCGTCTGGGAGTGCGCCTGTTGAATCGAACCACGCGCCGCATCAGCCTGACTCACGAAGGCGAACTCTACCTGCGAACCGGCAGTCGCCTGCTGGCGGAGCTGGATGAACTTGATCGGGAGGTGTCCAGCAGCCGAGCCACTCCCAAGGGGTTGCTGCGCGTCAACGCCAGTTTCGGTTTTGGACGACGCCACATTCACCCCGATTCTTTCAAAATTTCGTCAAAAGCATCCCGAGGTCGAGATTCAACTGGAACTCACGGACAAACCCTTGAATCTAGCCGACTCAGCATTCGATGTCGGCATCCGCTTTGGAACGCCTCCCGATTCGCGCCTGATTGCGCGCAAAATCGCCTCCAACCGGCGCCTGCTCTGCGCTTCGCCGCTCTACCTCAAAACCGTCGAAGCACCGCAGGCCCCGCGCGATCTGCTCAAGCATCGCTGCATCATCCTGCGCGAGAACGATACGGCCTATGGCAACTGGCATCTGAGCAAGGGTTCAAAACAGGAAACGGTGAAAGTGCATGGCGCAATGAGCAGCAATGACGGCGAGGCCACGCTGCAATGGGGGTTGGACGGGCAGGGAATCCTGATGCGTTCCGAATGGGATGCCGGGCCTTATCTTGATTCAGGCCGGCTGGTGCAGATTCTTCCCGAATGGCATCTCCCACCGGGAGACATTTACGCGGTCTATCCGGAGCGCATGAACATCTCGGCCAAAGTGACCTCGTTCGTGGAATTTCTGGACAATCATTTCAAGGGGCTGCCGCCTTGGAGGTCCAAGCCGGGTGGTGCTTGAAAACATAAAAGGCCGGGAACCCCGGCCTTTTATGCATCATTCCGCTTCTTTCTTGCGGTCTTCCTGCGCCTCGTACCACATCGCATTCATGGCGGCGAGCAACAGGGCGGCGGTCAGGCCCAATACCCAGGCAAAGTACCACATGATCGTCCCCTTCAGTACACAGACTTGCTGTTTTGTTCGATGAAATCGCCCGTCACCTTGCCGCGCATCACGCGGTAGGCCCAGCTCGTATAGAACACCACGAGCGGCAGGAAGAGCACCACGACCGCCAGCATGATCGCCAGCGTCATCTTGCTGGACGTGGCATCCCACACGGTCAGGCTGCTTTGCAGATGGCTCGACGAGGGCAGGATGAACGGGAACAGCGATACGCCCGCCGTGCCGATCACGCCGGCACAGGCGACACTGCTGGCAATGAACGCCACACCGCCCTTCTTCTTGAGCGCGGCCAGCCAACCGATGCCGATCGCGGCAAAGGCGACCACGGGCAACAGCACGGTAGCCGGATAACGGCTGTAGTTGGCGAGCCAGGCACCGGCTTCGCGCGCCACGGTCTTGGCCAGCGGATCAGCAGGCCCGTTGGGCAGCGCACCGCCGGTAATCGCATAACCCGGAATGCCGAACGCCAGCCAGAGCCCGGCCAACGCAAAACCTGCGCCCAGCACCAGGTTGAACAGCAAAGCAGCACTGCGCGCCCGCACGGCCACTTCGCCGTCCGTGCGCAGCATCAGGTAATGCGCGCCCTGCGTAACAATCAATGCGAGGCTCACGATGCCGCACAGCAACGGGAACGGGGTCAGCAGGCCGAAGAAGCTGCCGCTGTAGGCCACGCGCAGCGTGTCGTCGAACTGGAACGGCACGCCGAGGAACAGGTTGCCGAAGGCCACACCGAAAATGATCGGAGGAACAGCTCCGCCCACGAACAGGCCCCAGTCCCAGAAATTGCGCCAGCGCGGGTCTTCGACCTTGCTGCGGTAATCGAAGCCGACCGGACGAAAGAACAGCGCCCACAGCACGGCCATCATGGCGATGTAGAACCCGGAAAACGCCGTGGCATAAACGAACGGCCATGCGGCGAAGATCGCCCCGCCCGCGGTGATAAACCACACCTGGTTGCCGTCCCAGTGCGGGGCGATGGTGTTGATCATGACCCGGCGTTCGGTATCGTTCTTGCCCACGAAAGGCAGGAGCGCGCCGACCCCCATGTCATGGCCGTCCATGATGGCGAAACCGATCAGGAGCGCGCCGACCAGCAGCCACCAGATGAATTTCAGCGTTGCGTAATCCATGCTCAGGCTCCTTTCTGTTCAAGATGGTACTTGCCGGTGCCGAGCGAGCTCGGCCCGAGGCGCGTGTACTTGATCATCAGGTACATCTCGGCGACCAAGAGCCCGGTATAGAGCAGGACGAACCCCGCCAGCGAGAACACGATGCTGCCCACGGTCAGGGACGACGTGGAAAGGTACGTGGGCAGAACCCCGTAAATGGTCCACGGCTGACGGCCGTATTCCGCTACGAACCACCCCAGCTCACACGCGAGCCAAGGCGCGGGCAGGAACAGAATGGCGGCCTTGAGCAGCCACGGGTTCTGTTCGACGCGGTTGCGCGCCGTGGCATACAGCGCCACTACGAACAGCAGCAACATGCCCATACCCAGTCCCACCATCATGCGGAAAGCCCAGAACATCGAAGGCACGTGGGGGATGGTATCTTCCGCTGCCTTGTCCATGATCTCCGGCGTGGCCTGGCGTACATCGGCCACATATTTCTTGAGCAGCAGGCCAAAGCCGAGGTCCGCCTTGAAGCGGTCGAACACGGATTTGACAACATCATCCTTCGGATTGGCGCGCAAGGCCTCCAGCGCAATCACCGCCTTCTGCCCACGTTCGATGCGTGCCCGATTGATCGAGATAATCTCTTCGATGCCCGGAATCTCCTTGGTCACGGAACGGGTGCCGATCAGGCCCATGACGTACGGAATTTTCAGCTCGTAATGATTGGTGCGCGCGGTCTGGTCCGGAATGGCAAAGAGCGTGAGCCCCGCCGGTGCCGGTTCGGTTTCCCACATCGCTTCCATTGCAGCGAGCTTGGAATGCTGCGATTCGGTCACGGTATAGCCGGATTCATCGCCCAGCACGATCACGGACAGCGCCGAAGCAAAGCCAAACGCGGCAGCGATGCGGAAGGAACGCAGCGCGAATGCCTTGTCGCGCCCCTTGAGCAGGTACCAGGCCGAAATCGCCAGTACGAATACCGCACCGGTCACGTAGCCGGCCGACAGGGTGTGCACGAATTTGGCCTGTGCGGTCGGGTTGAACAGGATCGCCCAGAAATTGGTCATTTCCATGCGCATGGTCTGGTAGTTGAAGGCCGCCCCGACCGGGTCCTGCATCCAGCCGTTGGCGATCAGGATCAAGAGTGCAGACAAGTTCGAACCCAGCGCCATGAGGAAGGTTGCCAGCAGGTGTCCCCATTTCGACAGACGCTGCCAGCCGAAGAAGAACAGGCCAACGAAGGTCGATTCCAGGAAGAACGCCAAAAGGCCCTCGATCGCCAGCGGCGCGCCGAAGATGTCACCCACGTAATGCGAGTAGTACGACCAGTTGGTACCGAACTGGAATTCCATGGTCAGGCCGGTGGTCACCCCCAGCGCGAAATTGATGCCGAACAGCTTGCCCCAGAACTTCACCATGTCGCGGTAAATTTCCTTGCCCGTCATCACATAGACCATCTCCATGATGAACAGGATCCAGCACAGGCCGAGCGTAAGCGGCACAAACAGAAAATGGTACATGGCCGTGACGGCAAACTGCCATCGCGACAAGTCCACCAGCGTTTCACTGATCATGGGACCTCCGATTTTCAGGTAAATACAAAATTCATTGCTGGCGGTCGGATCGAACATAGCCAACGCATGTTCTCAACCACCCTCACAAGTCATTGAAGGAGACACAGGGTCAAACCGCAACCAGCCAAGCCTCCACGGCAAGCATTTCTCTCCAAATAATCATGAGAACGCTTATCGTTGCAATCATTGCGCCATTTTAGGAAATAAAGACCATCATGTGCAGGTGTTTTTGGGGAGAAGCACCGGTAATTGTTGCGCTCAATCAAGAATGATACGCGATAAAGAAACCCGAACACCTCGGTTAATGGGCTTGGTGAGCTACCCGTTCAGTTCGCGATGCTCGCTGCGGGCCTGAGTGATCTCACCCCTGGCCTTGTCAAAGTTGAAGTCCTCGACACTCTGGAGCAGATCATCCCCCAAGCGGCCAAACGCGCTGCGAATCTCGGCGGCATGGCTCTGACAAAGATCGAAGCATTGGGTATCCCCGATGCGCAGCAGCCCATCCAGCCTTGTCAGCATGGCATTGAGTTCCAGCCAGTTTGGCGGTTGATCGGTGCTTGCCGTCACCTCAGGAACAGCGGGCAGCGTTTCAGTGATTTTTGCGATCAGCGTATTGAGTTGCGCGTCCAGTTTTTCAATCAAAGGCGCCAAGGTTTCCTGTGCGCCCCCGGCCTTGATGGCGGCCTCAAGCGCACTCGCCCCATCCTTGACTTCCGTGCCGCCCAAGTTGGCCGCGACACCTTTTAGCGAATGGGCAATGATCAGCGCCGATTCCCGGTCTCCGGCGGCCAGTTTCTGGCGCAGTTGCGCCATATCGCCCGGATGCAGGGAAACAAACTTCCGCAGCAGGCGCACATAATTTTCTGCCTTGCCACCGGCTACATTCAGGCCCAGCTTGGTATCCAGGCCGGGAATGTCAGCCAGCCGCGCCATGAGCGCGTCGTTGCTGGCATTGTCGGCTACCGGCTCAAGCGGCGAGCTGGACGGCGTGGTACTCCGGGCCGTCTTGGGTAGCCATTTGAGCAAACTGCGATAGAGCACATCGGGATTGACGGGCTTGGGCACAAAGTCGTTCATGCCTGCTTCAAAACAGAGGCGGCGATCCTCGTCGAACGCATTGGCGGTCATCGCCAGGATTGGCTTTTTCTGCCAGTCGGGCAGATTGCGAATGATGCGTGTCGCCTCCAGGCCATCCATTTCCGGCATCTGGATATCCATCAGGATCAGGTCGTAATCCTTGCTGCTTGCCATCTCGACGGCCTGCCGTCCGTTACCGGCGACATCGACCGATAGCCCGGCCGCCTGCAGCAGGTCGGTCGCGACTTCCTGGTTGATCGGATTGTCTTCAACCAGCAACAGCCGGGCATCGGCATACCAGCGCCGCAATTCGAGCTCGGCGTTATCGCCACCTTGATACTCTCGAGGTACCGCCATCATGCGCCCCCTGCCCCGCAATACCCGAACAGAGAACCAGAAGATGCTGCCCTTGCCCAACTCGCTTTCGACCCCCACCGCCCCGCCCATCAACTCAACCAGGCGCCGGGTAATCGTCAAGCCAAGACCGGTACCGCCATATTTGCGTGTGGTCGACACATCTGCCTGTTCAAAGGCATCGAACAAACGCGGCAATTTCTCTGCGGCAATCCCGATTCCCGTGTCCTGAACCTCGAAGCGGAGGGTGAGCTCGTCGTCTTTTTCATCGATCAGCCTGGCGCGCAAGACAATCACGCCTTGCTCGGTAAACTTCACCGCATTGCCGGCAAAATTCAGCAGGGCCTGGCGCAGCCGGGTGGGGTCGCCATGCAGCCAGGCCGGCACACCGTCACCGTCCACTTCAAGCGATAGTCCCTTGTTGCGCACCGAATCACCGATCAGCGAAGCCACATGATCGAGAACATCGGCCAGCGTGAAGTCGGTATCCTCAAGCAGCAGCCGTCCGGCTTCGATCTTCGACAGATCAAGGATGTCGTTGATCACCGACAACAGGTGTTTCGAGGCGGCGCCGATCTTGCTTAGACGCTCGCGCTGCGTGGGGTCTGTTGTGTCGCGCTGCAGCAGATGGGTGAGGCCGAGGATGGCATTCATCGGCGTACGGATTTCGTGGCTCATATTCGCCAGGAAAGCGCTCTTTGCCAGATTGGCTGCCTCGGCCTGCTGCTTGGCCAGGCTAAGCTCTTCGGTCCGTGACTTGACCAGGTCTTCGAGGTGCTGGCGATGGCGATCAAGCTCGGACGCCAGGCGTTTTTTCTCGGTGATGTCTTCCTGGACCGAAACGTAGTGGCTGATCTGTCCATCCGGCTGACGGATCGGTGCAACGATCGCAAACTCGACATAGTCGCTGCCATCCTTGCGCCGGTTCTGGAATTCCCCTTTCCAGACCAAGCCCTGCGACAAGGCCTGCCACAGCCGCTGGTAACTGGCGGCGGGGGTCTTCCCGGAATGCAGGATGCACGGCGTCTGGCCGACCACTTCAGCGCCACTGTAGCCGGTCGTTCGTTCGAAGGCTTCATTGACGTATTCGATTTCGCCCTTCAGGTTGGTGATGATGACGCTTTCCGGGCTTTGCTCGACGGCCTTCGAGAGCTTGCGCAACTGCTCCTCGGCATTTTTTCGCTCGGTGATGTCATGCACGATCGAGAAAAGGAACGTCCTCCCGCCAATCGCAATCGGCCCGCTGAAAGCCTCGACATCACGAATCGAGCCATCGGCCCGCCGATGCCGGAAGAAAAAGTGGTTGCTCCGGGACTGCCGCGCCCTTTCCATCTCCTGCCTGAGTTCGTCGTTCGTCAGGGTATTGATCTGTGAAATGTGCATGCCGAGAAGCTCGGCGCGTGTCCAGCCGTAATAGCGCGCAGCCGCCGGATTGGCATCCACGATGGCGCCATCTTCCGGATTGATGATCAGCATGACCGAATAACTGTTGTCGAAAATGCTGTGATAGCGCGCTTCGCTTTGTTCAAGCTCGGCACTCTTGCGCCGGATCTCGGCGGTCTGGGCCTCGACCTTGCGCTGGATGGCGGCAGTCCGGCCCGTCATACCCAGCATCAGCACCTGAAGCAGCGTGGCAAAAAACAGCCCGACCACCCCCACCAACCAGGATGTCCAGTGGCGCTGCTGCTGGAAATAGGTCTCCGTCGGCACCAGGGATATTTCCCATGTCCGGTCGCCGATGGTGATTGGCGTCCTCCATGTTCGGGCATCGAGCGCTTTACCTTCATTGCCGTTCGACTGATGAAGCAGATTTTTGCCAGGCTCGGCCGCGGGGTCACAGAGTTGAAGCCGAAGTCCGGCCGGCAGCTGACCGTGCGTAGCAATACGGACCATCTCGTCGACCCGGATGACGACGACCGCGAAACCGGCCAGCGTTTCCTTGCTGCCTCGCGCCGAGCCATTGCCCCCTCTGGCATGAACCGGCGACAGCATCAATACGCCCGCCCCCTGCTTCTGCTCCTGAACCAGCCGGATCGGCGCCGTCACGGCCATCTCCCCGGAGGCGATAGCCCGCTGGATGGCGTCATGACGGATCGGCTCCGAATTGATGTCGAAGCCCAGCGCCGGCAAATTGGCAGGCATGGGGCCGATAAACCCCACGGGAACGTACTCATCCTTTGCAATGGCGGGAGCCAGCCGGTTCTGGTTATCGCGCTCAATGATCCGGTAGCCTGGCATGGCTGTTTTGCCAGCCATATCCCTTTCAAACGCCTCCCGTTGCTGGCGGCGCACATAGGGGTTGTAGCTCAAGGCAAAGATGTCCGGCTCGTCGCGCAGGGTGGTTTCGATCAGATAGGAGAACTGGCTGAACCGGATTTCCGGCGTCACTTCGATGAAACGCCGCAGCGAGAGCAATACCTCACGATGTGCGACCAGGCGCTGGCTGATGTCCTTGGCCAGCGCCTCGCCATCCGCCTGCAGTTGCTGATTCTGCGCTTCCTGCTCCCAACGCGCGGCGCCGAGCAGGGCGCCCCCAACCAGCCCCAGGACCAGCAGCATGGGAACGATCAGTCGGCGACGCCTTTCGGCCCAAAGGTCGCCCCCGGCGATCAACAGGCAGAGCGCAATCGGCGTACCGATCAGCACGCCCAGTGCATCGCCGACATACCATGTCCACCAGGTAAAAAAGTAGGCCGAACTATCCAGCCCGCCCAGTGCAGACAGGCAGAAAGTCCCCACCGAAGGAGAGATCAGGCAAGCAAGTGGCCCGCCCAGCGCGAGAAAACCGAAAATGCTCTGCTCGTTTTCCAGTGTTCGCCATTGATCGCCCTGAAAACGGCCGATCAGTACCCGGCCTCCCCACGCCTGCAAGGTCGCGCCACTAGCCATACCCAGTGTGGAGAGAAACATTCCCCAGCCCAGACTGCTGTCCAGCCAGGCACCCACAACCTGAATCGTCAGGGCGCCGAGCCAGATACCCGGCAAGGCGATATTGCCCCAAACCAGCACGGCCGCCAGCGCCAAGCCCGCCGCCGGAAATACGGGGCTGGCATGCCCCGAGGGCACAGCGAGCATCAAGCCCAACGCGCCCAGCACGGCATAGGCCAAAGCCAGGGCCGAAATTTGCGCCCAAGCACTGCGATTGCGTGGCACCACCTCCACGGCCATCTCCCTGAAAACCACGGCATCCAGAATCCGAGTGGTTAAGAGCCAAACGAATCCTGAACAAACACACCGTCTTGTAGTTATTTATAGAACTACAGAGGCATGGGGAGCACAGAGAAACAACACGTCGCTACGGGGAAGCGACGCAGGCATCACCCAACGCATGAAACACAAACGTCGCAAAACGCTTCGCTTTTCCGATCCGCTCGCGAAAAGCAGGCGCCAAACAAAACCGGGGCGTTTCAACAGAAACGCCCCGGCTCCAGTACAAGCGAAATCCCGGAATCAGATATGCGCGAGCGCCAACCCGCCAAGGATCAAGCCACCTGCAGCCGAAATGCCCGTCACCACGTTGAGCCAGCGCTTGCGCGTCAGCAGGGTGATGGCCGCCATGGCAATCGCGATCTGGATGCCGGTCATGGCCTGCGCCCAGCGGTGATGCTGGTGCATGGCAATGTCACTTTTCTTCTCGAATTCCTTGACCTGGGCTTCGAGTTTTTCCGCGGCATCCTTGATTTCCTTCTTCTCCGCCTTGTAGCGCTCGACTTCCTTCAGGTATTCGGCCTTCTTGGGGCCTTCGGTCAGCGCCACGGAAAGCTCGGCCAGGTTCTGCTTGTTGCTCTTGGCCTGATAGTAGTTCCACTGGTTCGATGCCTCGGTTTTCTTGATGGCTGCCGAGTTCTTGAACATCATGGCGTCGTTTTGTGTCGCCCCGCCCTGAAAGCTGAACAAGGCACCTACCGTAGACAGAATTGCGGTCATCACTGCAATGCGCGAAGCAAAATTGTCGCCATCTCCATGACCGCCATGCGAGGCGCCATGCTCAACGGCATGATCGTGCGGGCCGTGTACGTGGAAGTGTCCTCCGGACATGCAAATCTCCTGAAATTCAATCGACAAACGAATGGGTGAAACCAAGCATAAACAAAGCCCGGCAAGCCCACAAGCGCCATAAATCAGCCGGCTTTGCGGGCCTGGACCTTGTCATAGGCCGCCAGCAGGCGTTGGTGCATCGCAGAGCCTTCATAGTTCCCGCCCAGCGGGTCAAGGCCGAAGAAACGCACCTCGCCGGCCAGCAATGCCTGGGCCAGCTTCAGCGTTTCCGCGCCATAGAGCTGGGACAGGGTCGCACCATAGGCTTCCGGTTTTTCCAGTCCGAGCAGGGATTCGATGCAGTGGTAAACGCTTTGGCGGGCGGCGTCGAGCTGGCCGAAGTTGCGCACCCACTCGCAACCTTCGAGGATGGAATCCTCGTCGCCGACGGCCAGTGCCAGCAGGGCTTTCAATTCGCCGACCCGCAAACCCTCCCATGCCGAACCCGGATCGGCCGCCAGACCGATCAAGGTGGCAATCGAGCGCTGGTCGTCGAGGTTCAGCTCTTCGAGCATGTCGTAGACCTCGGCGCATTCTTCTGCTTCCAGTTCATGCAAATCGACCAGCGCCGGGCGCAGGATGTTGCCGACGCTGTTGTTTTCCCATTCCAGATCGTCGACAGGGTAGATCTCGGACATGCCCGGCACCAGGATGCGGCAGGCATACACGCCCAGATGCGTGTATTCAGCCAGATAGACATCGAAACCTTCGGCATGGATATGCTCGACCAGCCAGTCGCAATCCTCCTGCGTGGTATGGGTGAAATTCCAGTCGCAGAAGTCGAAATCCGGCGCGTTGCCGAAACTGCGCCAAGCCAGCGTTCCCGTGGAATCGACGAAATGGCTTTCCAGGTTGGGCGCGTTGTCCACGTCTTCCAGATCGAACACCGGCGAAGGAAAGCCGTCGAGCTGGTTGAGCGCCCGCCCCTGCAGCAACTCGGTCAGCGCCCGCTCCAGTGCGATCTCGAAACGCGGATGCGCGCCGAAACTGGCGAAACACCCCTGGTCGCGCGGATTGAGCAGCATGACGTTCATCACCGGATAGCGCCCGCCCAGCGAAGCATCGCGCACCTGGATGCCGAACCCCGCGGCGCGCAGCGCGGCGATGTCGGCGGCAATATGCGGATAACGGGCAATCACCTCATCCGGAACGAGCGGCAGGCAAATCCCCTCGGCGATGACGCGGAATTTGACATGGCGCTCGAAGATTTCCGAGAGCGCTTGCGCGCGCGTCTCCGCCGGCGTGTTGCCCGCAGCCATGCCGTTGCTCACGTACAGGTTGGCGGTGATATTGACCGGGAACCAGACCTTCTCGCCATCGCGCAGGCGCGTATAGGGCAAGGCGCAAATGCCGCGCTCGTCGTTGCCGGAATTCAGATCGACCAGCGAATCGGCATCCACGCCGCCTTCCGGGTTGTAGAACGCCTGCAGTTGCGGCGTGAGCAATTCTTCCGGCCAGGTGCTGTCATCCCCCAGCGGAAACCACTTCTCCTGCGGGAAATGCACGAACTCGCCTCCGGCGCGCGCCTCGCCCAGATAGTGGTGAGTCCAGAAATAGTTGCTGCTGGCGCGTTCGAAAAATTCGCCCAGCGCACTGGCCCGCGCCGCGAGTTCGGTCGCTCCCTTGCCGTTGGTGTAGATCAGCGGGCAATCGCGGTCACGCAAATGCACCGACCAGATAGCCTCGACCGGATTGAGCCAGGCATACTCCTCGACCTCGAAACCCAGTTCCTGCAATTTCTGCTGCATGATGCGGATGGTGGATTCCAGCGAGGCATCCTTGCCGGGAATGAAGTGTTCGTTTTGCATGAGAATATCCAGTTCGATGAAAGCGCCCCGTTCCGGGCTTGTGCGACAATTGTCTCATGATCCTAAAAACCTCAGTTGACCGCTTGTTTTTCTTCGGAACCAGCAGATGAATGCGTGGTTTGACCGGATTTTTACCCTTCACCTTCCGGGTGAGCACGCTACGCATCCGCAAGCGGCACTGGTGGGACGTATGACGTTGTTGCTCCTCGTAGCAGGGAATGACCATGCGTCCTCGTCGCGCCTAGCCATCCGCCCCACCAGCGCCACTTTCGAACGCGTCCAACTGAGGTTTTTAGGATGATAGAACTTGAAATCCTGCTTGCCGACCAGCGTCTTTTTTCGACGGCCTGTCTGGCGGCACAGCCACTGTCGGCTTCCAGCGCCCAAAAACTGGAAGGCATGGTCGCTCCGGAACGCCGCCAGCAGTTCCTGCTCGGGCGCTGGTTGTTGGCCCGCGCAAGCGGTTGCTCCCCGCAGGAAATCGAGGAAAGCGCGGCCGGATTCCCCGTCATCACCCACCGGCCCGACATCCACGCCAGCCTGTCGCACAGCGGGCCATACGTCGGTGTCGTGGTGAGCACCGGCTTCCGCTGCGGGCTGGACATCGAATACCCGGCAAGGGAAAGAGACTGGCTGGCGCTGGCAGAGCGGGCCTTCCACCCCGACGAGCGGGCATGGGTTGCCGCGGCGCCGGACGCCATCGTCGAACGCTTCCACACCATCTGGACCTTGCGCGAAGCTGCCTTCAAGGCCGGGCTGCGCGACGAAGTGGTAGCCGGCCCTCAGGCCTTCGATCCTGTCCGGCTGCAGGCCATGCAGCGCATTTGCTGGCACTATCAACAACAGCAAGGGTTTCATATATCCCTCGTCGCTCGCGAGCCCTTCACCTCCTGCCTGCGTTTTCTTGACCCCGAACGGAATCCGCGCAGATGAAGAAGCTCGGAAAATACCAGCTCTTGAACCTTCTGGGAGGAGGGGCAACCGCCGATGTTTATCTCGCCCAGGATACCTTTCTGCAACAGCGGGTTGCCCTGAAGATCTTCAAACACGAATCGCTGCGAGATCCTGCCTATGCCGGCAAAATTCAACGCATGTTTCAGAACGAAGCCCGGCTGGTTCGCAGTCTCAGGCATCCTGGCATCGTGGAAATACTGGATGCAGTGCAGGATGAAAGCCACGCCTATATTGTCATGGAGTATGTAGAGGGGCGCCCGCTTTCCACCCATGCTCGGGCGGATAACCTGCTGCCCGTACCGCAAATTTTGCAAATTGCTTTCAAATGCTGCACGGCCATGCAGTATGCAGCCTCGCGCGGACTGATACATCGAGACCTCAAGCCGGACAACCTGCTGCTGACACCCCGCGGCGACGTCAAAATCAGTGACTTTGGCACGGCACGTCAATACGACCAGGCCATGACCATGCTCTCCAGCATGATGGGGACGCCGGCTTACATGTCACCCGAGCAAATCTGCGAACAACCTCTGGATGCCCGATCGGATATCTTCGCTCTTGGCATCGTCCTGTATGAATTACTGACCGGAACGCGACCGTTCCAGGCCGATACCATGATGGCCCTACTGTACCGAATACAGAACGAAACTCATCCTCCGCTGCGGGCGTACCGCCAAGACCTGCCCTCCGCACTGGAAAGCCTGATTGACATTGCCCTGCAAAAAAATCCGGAGGCACGATTTTCTTCATGGCAGGCGTTCGCCGACCATCTTTCCGCCATTGACCATACCCTCTACCCTCCCAGCAATACGCTCTCCGACCGCGAAAAATTTCTGGCCTTGCGTCACAACCCGTTTTTTGCGCAATTTGAAGAACCGGAAATCTGGCAAGCCCTGCATATGGCTCGCTGGCACCGTCTGAAGGCCGGTACGGTACTGATGCACGAAAACAGCCCCGGCAATTCATTTTCCATCTTGCTGGATGGTGAGGTTGAAGTCCGTAAGCAGGGAAAGCTGTTGTTCATCCTGCAACCTGGTGCATGCTTGGGAGAAATGGCTTTCCTGATGCCTGATCAGCCGTTGCGCTCAGCCACCATCAAGGCCACCAACAAAGTCACGGTGGTCAAATTCAGTCGGGAAAGTATCGAGAATGCAGGTCTCGACCTGCGCGCACGCTTTGAGAGGCGTTTTTTGCACATTATGGTCGAACGACTGATGGATACCACAGGACAACTGGCATCCTCTGCCGTTTTTTGATCAATTCTTACGCGAGCGGGTATTTACCCTCAGGACAAGGCATTTGACGCGCCACGTCCTTTTCCTCTCGTGCACAGAACCTGTTTTATCTACTGCCAGGCCCTCAAGGCGTGAGGCTTATTTTTTCTCGGTATTCCCTGTGCCTCTGTGCTTCAACCTGGTTTTTCAGGAAAGGAATCCCAGCATGGCGGCCCGAATAGCCGCCGACGTCTTGTTGTTGACGCCCAGTTTCTCAATGGCGTTGTTCACATGGAAATCGACGGTGCGCTTGCTGACGCGCAGGATATCGGCAATCTCGATGGAGGTTTTTCCTTCAGCCGTCCAGCGCAATACTTCGATCTCGCGGCTGGTGAGCATCACCCCGGTTTCCGGCATCAGTTTGGGCAGCAAACAGCGCGACATCCCGATATGCGCGACCTGCGACAGCCACGCCATCTTCTGCATCTTGTCGCGCAATTCCTTCTCGCCCAATGTTTCGCTCGAACGGGCCAATGTCAGCAAACCAATGGTGCCTTGCGGCCCATGGTATGGCTGTGCCCAGCCTATTTCCAGACCGAATGAACGCGCCTCCTCCCAAAAATCCCGGCTGGAGCCAAACACATCGTCAGACCACAGTAGCGGCAAGGATGAGCGCAAGGCATGCTTCACGGTCGGGTCGACCGCAAGGTATCCGCGCTCCTGGTAGCAGAGCTGCCACGCCTCAGGGTAATTGTTGAAAGTAACGATATTGGGATTGGTCAGGGGGAACGGGACACGAAACCCATAGGCGCAGTATTCGAATCCCAAGGCTCGCGTCATGGTTTGCAAGTGCTCGAAAAGGGCTTGTTCGGACTCCCCTTCAAGCAGCATCTGGATATGACTATCCTGCCAAACTTTCACAAACAACCCCTTCCAAAACGCCGGTTTTGCTCAATACCTGTCAAGAGTAACAACTTACGCCCCTCCGCTTGGGCGGTTAGTATGCCGAACAAGAACAAATCCGGTTCAGCCTCCATGCGAGTTCCCCATAAACCACATTCAGTGGCCGTCGAGCAATACCGGTGCAACAACCTATTTCCAAGGAGTATTACCTTGCTCGAAGCATACCAACAAAATTCCCATCAGGTATCAATATGTACAGATGGCTATATCCGCCTGACGCTTGCGCAATTCGAAGCACTTCGGTTTGAGCACCTGTTTTCCGGTATCGAATACGAACCATCCAACTCTTTGCAAAACGAATGTGGCGCCAGTACCACGATATTTGGTTACACCGAATGGATCAGTACAACCTCCCCGGTCGTCTCGCTGGGCTGGGACTGGAACCTGCACGGACAAAACAGAAAAGCCTACTGCGTGCATAGCGGCGACGTCCGCAGCAATGTCATGTTCGTGGACAACCATGAAAAGGACCTGGGATTGGAACAGACCAGCCTTCTTTTGGAGCGCTGGCTATCGTCGTTCGATTGGAGCGCCCGTGTGCTGGACACGCTGTAGCTCCCAATTTGACACACAAAAAAAGAAAGCAAAAAAGCACAAATAAAAAAGAAACATTTCCGTCCGTTTACTTAATTTCTCATTTATTAGCCCACATGGCCGATTATTGGCCCAACAGGGGTCATTACCTGTCAACCTTAACAGTTATGAGGAATCGCAAACAAAGGTGAAATGCTCCCTGCCGAAACAACTTCAGCAGGGAGCGCAACATGGAACTCATTTATGGCAAGACAATGACGATTTCCCCCGAAGCGGAACGCTCCATCGCCGCCTATCGCCACAAGGTATTTATCGAATTGCTGGGTTGGGACATGCCGGTCCAGGATGGATTCGAGCGAGACCAATTCGATCATGAAGACACGGTCTACGTCATGGCCCGCAACGACTCCGGTGCGGTCTGCGGCTGCGCCAGATTGCTGCCAACCACCAGTCCCTACCTGCTCTCGGAAGTGTTCCCGCAACTTCTGAACGGCGTCACGCCGCCCTGCTCACCCGAAGTATGGGAGCTTTCCCGCTTCGCCACGGTCGATTTTTCTGCCCAGACCACAAACGCCATGTCGCAGTTTTCATCGGAAATCTGCGTCGAATTGCTACATGCGTCCATTCACTGCGCTTACCAGCATGGCGCCAAGCGCCTGATCACGGTTTCCCCACTGGGAATTGAAAGACTGCTGCGCCGCATGGGCGTGCATGCTCACCGGGCCGGGCCGCCCATGACCATTGACGGGCACCACATTTACGCCTGCTGGATCGAGATCGACGAAATCACCATCAAGGCACTGGACGCGCTTTCGGAAAAAACATACGACTTTACCGATATGGCATCGGGACGCCATTCCATTCAGGACTAAGGAACCATGCCCGTTTCAAGAAAAAAATCTTCGCCCCTGCGGGACATGCCTCAGGGACCCCTGGCCCAATCCGAGGTCGATGCACAACTTCTAGCCACCAAACCCCAGGTTGCAAGCGAGGTCCAGGAAGGCGACAAGCTCTTCCTGGCGCTTTACCGACTGCAACAGGACCTGGCTGTCGTCGCGCTCCACAACGGGCTCGTGGTCGGGGAGTTGACTTGTGCGCAATTGCAGCTTCTGAGAAACCACATCGAGCAGGGCGTTGTCTTTACCGCCTGCGTCACACGAAAAATCGGCGAGCTGATCAAACTGCGAGTCAAACCGACCGATATCGATAACAAGCGTCCCCACCGCCTGCTGTACCGCTACACCAAAATTCATGAGCCGGTTCTTCGTTCCAGGATCTTCGGTTTGAGACGCAGCGGGGATGGGGTTGAGGCTGCTTGTTCAGAGCCTTCCTGAAGGCCTTTGCACCTTGCTGGGCATCTCTGCGCTGCATGTGACGCTGACCAAGAAAAATGCCGTTCACCTGGTTTGAGTGAACGGCATTCCCGCCAAACAACAAACAAAACAAGCCGGGTCAGGCCTGCGCCTCCTGCGTCACGATGCCGGCAATCTTCTCCGCCCATTGTCTGGCCGTAGCGCTGTCGGCATGTTCGACCATCACGCGCACCACCGGCTCGGTCCCCGAAGGCCGCAGCAACACCCGCCCGTCACTGCCCATCGCCGCTTCAGCCTCGGCAACCGCTACCTTGATGGCTTCATTGCCGTTGCAATCAAAACCGCGCGCGATGCGCACGTTCTTGAGAACCTGGGTAGACAGCGTGAGCTCCTTGCAGAAATCGCCCAAGGTTCGCCCGGATTCCTGGATCGCCGTCAGCACCTGCAGCGCGGAAACAATGCCGTCGCCGGTGGTGTGTGCATCCAGGCACAACAGATGCCCCGATCCCTCGCCGCCGACCTGCCAGCCGTTTTCCTGCAGCATTTCCAGTACATAACGGTCACCAACCTTGGCGCGGCCAAAGCCGATGCCGCGCGCCTTGAGCGCGTTTTCCACACCGAGGTTGGTCATCAGCGTTCCCGCCACGCCGCCGCCCAGCCGGCCCTTGTCCTGGCGATGACGCGCCAGCACGTAGAGCAGCATGTCACCATCGATCAAGGAGCCGTCGCGGTCGATCATCATCAGGCGGTCGCCGTCGCCGTCGAGCGCAATGCCGTAATCGGCGCCTTCGGCCAGTACGGCGCGGCGCAGCGCATCGGTATGCGTGGCGCCGACTTCCTCGTTGATATTGAAACCGTTGGGCTGCGCACCGATGGTCACGACCTCCGCGCCCAGTTCGTGGAAGACGTGTGGTGCGATATGGTAGGCCGCGCCGTGGGCGCAATCGACCACGAGCTTGAGCCCGCGCAGATCAAGATCATTGGGGAAGGTGGACTTGCAGAATTCGATGTAGCGCCCGGCCGCATCATCCACGCGCTTGGCTTTGCCCAGTTCGCGGGAGCCGACGCATTGCTGTTGTTCATCAATGGCCGCTTCGATCGCCAGTTCGACTTCATCGGGCAGCTTCTTGCCGCCGGCACTGAAGAACTTGATGCCATTGTCGTGGTACGGATTATGCGAAGCGGAAATCACCACGCCGGCCGACAGGCGCAACGCACGGGTCAGGTAAGCCACGCCAGGCGTAGGCAGCGGGCCGGTCAGGAACACGTCGACACCTGCCGCAGTGAAACCCGCCACCAGCGCGGCTTCCAGCATGTAGCCGGACACGCGCGTATCCTTGCCGATCAGCACACCGGCATGCTCGCCGTTCTTGCGTGCCTCCTTGGCCGCCAGCACCTTGCCGGCCGCGAAGCCCAGCTTCATGGCGAAATCGGGCGTGATCGGATACTCGCCCACCAGACCGCGCACCCCGTCGGTGCCGAAATACTTGCGCGCCATGCTCAACCTTTCCGCATTCTGAAACGAATGCGCAATTCTAGCGCAAAGTACCGCCTCTCCGGTGAGCCCCTGTTCAGAGTCCCTCAGGCTTCGTGCATTTTTCTGCTCTTGTTTGCATTGACCTGCCCGGCTCCGGTACCTATCTTGCTTGGGTCTAGCGCAACAAAGCAGCGCTCCATCAACGGCAAACCACCCCCATGAACACGAACCAGTTAGGCATCGTCAAGAAAACCATTGTCCGAGCAGACAAAAGCGCCATCGACCGTCTGGCCCATTTTGGTGTCGCAACCATACATGAAGCCATGGGCCGGATTGGTCTGATGAAACCCTACATGCGTCCGGTCTATTCAGGAGCCCGATTCTGCGGGCCGGCAGTCACCATCCTGCTGCAACCCGGCGACAACTGGATGTTGCATGTTGCAGCCGAGCTATTGCAGCCAGGCGACGTGGCCGTTGCCGCCTGCACCTCGGACTGCGAGGATGGTTTTTTCGGCGACTTGCTGGCTACATCGTTTCAGGCAAGGGGCTCGGCAGGATTGGCCATCGATGGCGGCGTTCGTGACGTTGATGCCTTGGAACAAATGAAATTTCCGGCATTTTCCCGCGCAATCCATGCCAAAGGCACGATCAAGGCTTCTTTGGGTGCCGTCAATATTCCGGTCATATGCGCCGGCGCACTAGTCAACCCGGGAGACGTGATCGTGGCCGATACGGACGGTGTTGTCGTGGTGCCATCCGGGATTGCGCACCAAGTCGCCGATGCCGCCGAATTCCGAGAAAACAACGAGCGCGCAAAGAGAGAAAAACTGGCAAGCGGAATACTTGGGCTCGACATGTACCAGATGCGCGAGCCACTGCAAAAAGCCGGCCTGCGCTACATTGATTGAGCATGCCGTGGCCGCATGCATTGCTAATTTTTGCTCTTTGCTGCCACACCCTCTACCATTGCGCTTTTCCTGACTGATCCAATTTCATGCTGGTTCTGGGCATCGAATCCTCCTGTGACGAGACCGGCGTCGCACTATACGACACCGAAGCCGGTCTGCTTGCGCATCACCTGCATTCGCAGATCGCCATGCATGCCGAATACGGCGGCGTGGTGCCGGAGCTGGCTTCGCGCGACCACATCCGCCGCGTACTGCCGCTCACGCAAGCCACGCTGGATGAGGCCGGGCGCCAACTGACAGACATCGACGCCATCGCCTACACCGCCGGCCCCGGTTTGGCCGGAGCGCTGCTGGTCGGCGCGAGCGTAGCCAACGCACTGGCCTTTGCTCTCGGCAAGCCTACGATTGCCGTCCACCACCTCGAAGGCCACCTGCTCTCGCCGCTCCTGGCCGACCCCGCCCCGTCCTTCCCGTTCGTGGCGCTGCTGGTGTCCGGCGGCCACACCCAACTCATGGCCGTGCACGGCGTGGGCCACTACGAATTGCTCGGCGAAACGGTCGACGATGCAGCCGGAGAGGCTTTCGACAAATCCGCCAAGCTCTTGGGCCTGGGCTATCCGGGCGGCCCCGCGCTATCAAAACTCGCCGACCAGGGCGATGCCACGCGCTTCAAGCTGCCGCGCCCGATGCTGCATTCCGGTGATCTGGAGATGAGTTTTTCCGGGCTGAAAACTGCGGTATTGAATCTGGTGAAGGAACAATCGCCGCTGAATGAAACCACCACGGCGGACATCTGCGCGGCGTTCCAGGAAGCGATTGTCGAAGTACTGGTGAAGAAAAGTCTGGCAGCGCTCAAGCAAACCGGGCTGAAGCGGCTGGTCATCGCCGGCGGCGTGGGCGCCAACCGGCAACTGCGTGCCGCACTGGACGATGCGGCCCGGAAACGCCGCTTCGAAGTGTTCTATCCGCCGCTTTCGCTCTGTACCGACAACGGTGCCATGATCGCCCATGCCGGCGCCAAACGGCTGGCGTTCGCCCAAGCGGCCGGCAGCTTCAGTATCCAGCCACGATGGGATCTGGCCAGCCTGCCTGCGGTGGAGTGAAGTAGAAAAGTTGTTGGTTGGGTCGCAGAGCACACGCCCGATCAGTGACGTGAATGCAACCGACGCCATGCGTGCGATTACGCTATGCTAATCGCACCTACGGCCCTTACGTCCATAAGGCAGCGGGTTGGCTCTAGCGGATTGAGTGTTTTGCGCGGTACGCAGAGATTCTCTTTTTTGCTGATTCGAGAGCTCCGGGCGCCCAAACATCTACTTGACTTCCATCTTTCATATATTCATCCGTGAAGTCCATGGCGAATTGCTGAGGCAGGTATTCAACACCCGTTGCAGCAGCAATTTCTCGATTGCGGTACCAGAGATCAAGAATCGCAATGTCAATAGTCCCTGACAATTCTAATGCCTCTCGAAGTGACTGGTGCCATTCAGATACGCGAGTATTGAAAACCTTCTGGAGATTCATGGCCTGAATTGCCTTGGACTTCTCCTGCGGAAGTTCTCCAATAACATCGAGAATGTAGTGTTCAAAAAACAAATAGATGGGATTACTTTTGTACCGAGGATGATCGAGGACGGTCATAGGCTTTGGCGGGGTCTCGCTGACTACCTGAGCGCTGCCCCCACTGCAAACTGCAAAGGCAAGAAAGAAGGCTGCGACGATGTGCGATGACATAGGTTAACTGATATTAAAGCCACACTGAAGTAACGGAATATGTCCACTGAAGACGCTGTCGCTTAATAACTCAAGCCAGCCACTGCGCCATGCTGAGCATCAACACCACCACCAGCCACAGCAGCACCGAGCGCCACACCAGGCCCACTGCGCCGGGCAAGTCATCCGCGCAGGCAGGGGCGCCCGTTCCCAGCTCGGGGCGGAACCGCACCGTGTGGTCCTGATGCACCGCTTCGCCCAGGCGCACGCCGAGCGCGCCAGCGCCGGAGGCCAGCAGGATGCCGTAGTCGTAATCGGCCCATTCCTTGGCCTGCATGCGCCAGCAGTACACTGCGTCTTCGAAATCGCCCATCACGGCAAAGCCGGCGGCGGCCAGACGCACCGGGATATAGTCCATCATGCCAAGAATCGAGGTGGCAAAGGCACCGAACGGCTCGTTGCCGCGCCATTTCTGCTGCAACAGACAAGCAGCGCGGTAAACCAGCGCCCCGGCCGGGCCGGCAATCCATGCCAGCGCCACGAACCAGAAAATGGTACCGAACACGTAACGGTAGGAATCGACCACGCCCTGCTCGATCGTAAGCTTGGCGACTTCGTCGGCGGTCAATTCGGAAGTGGATTGCCCGGTCCAGTCGGCCAGAAATGTCCGCGCGCCGTCGAGGTCTTCCACCTTCAACGCCTTGGTGATGCCGGTAAAGGCATGGCTGAACTGGCGAAAGCCCATGGTAAAATAGAGGAACAGCACATTCCAGGCCAGCGCCAGGATCACGCTGCCCTTGTAAATGAACAGCCAGTAGCCACCCGTCCCGACCAGAATCAGCGGCAGCACGGCCACGCACCAGGCCAGCACGCCGTTGCGGTATTCGCCCGCGTTGAAGCCGCGCTCCAGCTTGTTGGCGAAGCGGATAAAGGCCAGATAGAAACGGTTGCGGCTGCTGATGGGGCGGAATTGCTCCAGCGCCAGCGCCAGAATCAGGGAAAGAATGCTCATGGTCTCAGAACGGGGTTGGGCCTTGTTTGAAAGGCACGATAACACAGGGCTAGTAGTCAGTCACGCAGGTTTGCGTGGATGCCGAGGCACGCATCTGCGCCCCATGCGCGCGAAGCGAACCGCAGCCATGGCAGGGCTATGGCGAGGATGAGCGACAAAACGAATGGGGGATGCAGGGCGTGCTGAACATAGCAGAGTCTGCGTGACTGACTACTAAATATCGCGCCAAAATCTTCACATGAACCGATTGGCAATTTCCACCTTGAAAATGAGATCAAGTCGCACCATCTTTCTCATTACCACTTCACCAATCTGACTGGAGACAAGAATGGAGCACAAACTGCCCGACCTGCCCTACGCGCTGGATGCCCTGCAACCGCATATGTCCAAAGAAACGCTTGAATACCATTATGGTAAGCATCACCAGGCTTATGTGACCAACCTGAACAACCTGATCAAGGGCACGGACAACGAAGCCAAAACGCTTGAAGACATCGTGAAAAGCGCTCCGGCTGGCGGTCTCTTCAACAACGCCGCACAGGTCTGGAACCACACCTTCTTCTGGTTCGGCCTCAAGCCCAACCCGGCGTCGGAAACCCGCGCGCCGTCCGGCAAGATTGCCGATGCCATCAACGCCAAGTGGGGCTCGTTCGATGAGTTCAAGAAAGTTTTCAACGCCTCGGCCGTCGGCAACTTCGGTTCCGGTTGGACTTGGCTCGTGAAGAAACCCGACGGCAGCCTCGACATCGTCAACACCACCGCCGCGGCAACGCCGCTCACCACCGCCGACGTTGCACTACTGACCGCCGACGTCTGGGAGCACGCCTACTACATCGACTACCGCAACAGCCGCCCGAACTATCTGGAAGCGTTCTGGAAGCTCGTGGACTGGGACGTGGTAGCCAAGCGCTTCGCCTGATCGGCAACGCGTTCGCCATGAAAAACGGCAGGCGCCAAGCCTGCCGTTTTGTTTGCCTCACCGCAATCAGTTGCGGGGCCGGTAGAACCAGTTTACCGGCCGGCTGTCGCGGTGGATCTGGTCGGATACGCCCAGCGCCAGCGTAAACAGCGCCATGCGGATCGGGATGCCATTGTCGGTCTGGCGGAAGATCGCCAGTTGCGAATGGTCGTTCAGGTCCACGTCGATTTCGTTGGAGCCGGGGCGGGAATCGCGCGGCAGCGGATGCAGGATGATCGCCTCCGGTTTGCAGAAACGGGAGAACACGTCGCGGCTTACCGTGTAGCAGCCGCGATGGCGCTGGTAGTCTTCCACCGAAGCGAAACGTTCTTCCTGGATGCGCGTCATGTAGATCACGTCGGCACCGGCCACGCCTTCGGGCAGATTCTCGGTGATAAACACCTCATGGCCGCGTTCGCGCAGCATTTCCAGAATGTATTCCGGCATTGCCAATTCGGCCGGGGAAACGAAACGGAAGCTGATTTTCTTGAACAGCGACAGCAGCTTGGTCAGCGAGTGCACGGTGCGGCCGTGCTTCAGGTCGCCGATCATGGCAATCGTAATGCCGTCCACGTCTTCCAGTTCGCAGCGACGCTCCTTCATGATGGTGTAGAGGTCGAGCAGCGCCTGCGTCGGGTGCTCGCCGGGGCCGTCGCCGGCATTGATCACCGGCACGCTGCTGGCATCGGCAAAAGCGGCGACCGAACCGACTTCCGGATGGCGCACCACCATCACGTCGGCATAACCGCTGATCACGCGGCTGGTGTCGTAGATCGACTCGCCCTTGGCCATCGAGGAAAAGGTAAAGCCGGTCGTGCTCGTCACCGTACCGCCCAGAAGGGCAAACGCCGATTCGAAGCTGATGCGGGTGCGGGTACTCGGCTCGAAAAACAGGCTCGCCATCACCGCGCCTTCCAGCACGCGCGTGACGCGCTCGCGGCGGGCATAAACCTCAAGCTCGCGAGCCACGTCGAAAATTTGCCGGAGGTCGGAAAGGTTGCCAAATTGGGCAATCGAGAGCAAATGCGCGCCGCAGAGGTTCATGTTTTTTCACCCGAAAAACTGGTCGTAATTGGGCGCGATGATAGCACAGCCCCAAGGGGTGTAGGGCGCACTCAAAGCGTAGCGTAGTGCGCCGGATATTTGGTTTGCCGCGGCAAATCGACTGATGCATTGCGTGATCGAGCTACCGCTTGGAGGTGCAAGACATTCATCCAGAGGGGCAGGCTAACGGGCCGGGCACATTTGGCGCACTGCGCTCCGCTTCGAGTGTGCCCTACGGCTGACACACGCCGAGGTGATGCCAGCGAGCGAGCGCCAGGACTGGGACGCTCAATCTCCCGGCAAACAGGTTTCAGCTCGCCAGCCGCGGCGCCAGCTTGCGCAGCTTGAGCGCCACCGCGAAACTTGCCAGCAGGAACACGCCCAGCAGCAGCACGACGCCGTTCCATTGCGCCCAGTTCCACATGAACCCGGTCACCGAGCCCAGGCAACTGGAGCCAAGGTAATAGATGCTCAGGTACAGCGCGGTGGCGAGCGCCTTGTTGCGTACGGCGCGAAAACCCAGCCAACTGCTGGCAATCGAGTGCCCGCCGAAGAACCCGAACGAAAACACCGCCGTACCGAGATAGATCAGCGCAATCGGGCTGGCCAGGGTCAACACCAGTCCGGCCAGCATGCATAGCGCCATGATCCACAGCACGTTGCGCCGCCCGAAGCGGTCCGCAAGCCTGCCGGCCCAGGGCGAGGCCACGATGCCTGCAGCATTGAGCGAGTAGATCACGCTGATCTGGCTCTGGCTGTAGCCATAGGGTGCTGCCGCCAGTCGGTAGGCCAGGTAATTGAACAGGCTGACAAAACAACCCATCAGGATGAAGCCGGTCAGGAAAAGCCAGGGCAAGCCGGCATCGGAAAAATGGCGGCGCGCCGCTGCCATGGTGCGCTTGACCGTCACGCCCGACGGCTGGAAATTGCGCGATTCAGGCAGGCTGCGCCAGAACTCGATGGCTGACAGTAAACCCGCCCCTCCCAACACCAGCGTAGCTACTCTCCAGGAAAAATGATCCGCGAGGATGGCCATGGCAAAACGGCCGCACATGCCACCCAGCGCGTTGCCCGCGATATACAGGCCGATGGCGCGCCCCAGCACGTCGGGATCGATTTCCTCGCTCAGATAGGCCATGGCCACGGCCGGCAGGCCGGCCAGCGCCACACCCAGCAGCGCGCGCAGGATCACCAGTTGCTGGAAATCGACCGCTACCGCAGACAGCAGCGTCAGCAAGGCGGAAAGCATGAGCGAGACACTCATCACCGTCTTGCGGCCAAAACGATTGGCCAGAAGGCTCGCCGGGATCAGCGACAGCGCCATTGCACCCGTTGCCGCGGAGATCACGCCGCTCGCGGCGGCGGGGCTGACATGGAATTGCTGCGAAAAAGCCGGCATCAGCGGTTGCATACCGTAGAGCAGGGCAAAGGTCGCAAAGCCGCCTAGCACCATCGAGCGTGTCGTGCTGGCGTATTCGCGCGATCCCGGAAGGATGCGGGACGGAGAGGATTCTGCTGGTTTTCGAGAATTGACTTTCTGCTGGCCGCAATCTACCGTCGTGGCCGTTGTTCCTTGGGAAGGGACCGTTGCAGGGCTTGGCATACCGGGCTTTATTTCGACGCAGCGCGCCGCTTGGACATGCACGAATCCTAGGCTTGCCCAAAACAACAGTCCAATATATATTTAATTATTGATTAATATAGAAAAACATATAAATGGAACTGCGCCATCTGAAGTATTTCATGGTCGTCGCCGAGGAGCTTCACTTCACGCGCGCCGCCGAAAGACTGAACATCGGCCAACCGCCGCTGAGCCAACAAATTCAGGCGCTGGAAGATGAGCTCGGGGTGCTGCTTTTCGAGCGCACGCGCCGGAAAGTCGAGCTGACCGAAGCCGGAAAACGCTTGCTGACCGGAGCAAAGCGCATCTTTGCCGAAGCCGAACATGCGGTAGAAGAAGCGCGCCGCGCGGCACGTGGGGATGTGGGCGAACTGCGCATCGGGTTCAGCGCCTCGATTCCGTTCACCAACCTGCTGCCCAAGGTTCTGCATGACTACCGCGAAGCCCATCCCGGCGTCGAACTGGTCTTGAGTGGACTGTTTTCCGCCGAACAATACGATGCTCTGCTCGCGGGGCGGCTGGACGTCGGCCTGTTGCGTTACTCCGGGACAGACATTCCGCCCGAAATCGAGCTGCACGAAATCACCCGGGATGCCTTGCGCGTGGTCGTCCATG
The DNA here is from genome assembly GCF_900115065.1 of Formivibrio citricus. GTDB lineage: Bacteria > Pseudomonadota > Gammaproteobacteria > Burkholderiales > Chitinibacteraceae > Formivibrio > Formivibrio citricus. Next base: position 37,909 of record NZ_FOVE01000008.1, read on the forward strand.
AAAACCACCCGCTAGCCAAGAACGAGGCCGTCTGGCTCAACGAACTGAAAAACGAAGGATTCATCACCTACCCGCACGACATGGGCGAGCGCTTCAACCTGCAGGAACGCCAGCTTTGCCTGGCAGCAGGATTCGAGCCGCGCGTCGTGCAGGAAGCGCGCGAGGCCACAACCCAGATCGGGCTGGTCGCCGCCGGTTTCGGCGTGGCATTGCTGCCGCAGCCGCTGGAATGCGTCCACATCGATTGCGTCCGCTACCTGCCGATCCGCGACGAAGGTGCCTACGTCACGCTCGCCGCCGCCGTGCGCCGGGGCAACACCTCGCCCCTGATTGCGGACTTTCTCTCGGTATTGCTGGGCTTGCGGGCCGGGCCAGCCGACGGGATTTCATCCCCGACGTAAAAGCATCCGGCATTGAACCCCCGCTCAGTGCCGGACAATCAGCAATCCGCGAATGCATTCGATCCGGTTGTAGATTTTTTCAATCGCCAGCATCTCCTCGTCAGAGCAGTCGAGCAGCAACTTGAGCTCGGCATCGCGCTTGTCGAGGTCGACGCTCGCGATCACGCCGCACACTCGGCAATCCGCCAGCGACTTGCCTTCAGCCGCCACACCCAGCCAGACATCCAGCCCCTCTCCATCAGCGGAAAGCGTTCCTTCCAGGTAACCGTAGTCCAGCGGATAGATGAAATCCGTGAAGCGCGGATGACGGAAGCCACGCGGGCGGTCGATCACCAGTTGAGATTGCGGCAGCAGCGCATCCAATGCCTGCCAGAAATCGTCGCGATTGTTTGTTGTGAGCATTCAAAAATCCTGAAAAAGCTGTTTAACCACAGAGACACAGAGGCGCAGAGAACCCGGAGGGAAAAGCGCTGCAATCCAGAGTCATTGGACGACACCCGATATTTCAAAACCTTCCAGTCTTTGCTTTTCTCCCGATCTCTGTGCCTCTGTGGTGAAATTGTTTTTAGACCGGCAGCAACAGGCAAACCGCCTGCGCTTCGACGGCCAGCGATTCGCCAACCGGGCCGAGCGTTTCGTAGGTTTTGGCCTTGACGTTGACCTGCGCCGGTTCGACGCCGAGGTCGGCGGCGATGTTGGCCACCATGGCCGGAATGTGCGGCGCCATTTTAGGGCGCTGGATCAGGATGCTGGCATCGACATTGCCCACGCACCAGCCGGCCTCGCCCACCCGACGCACCGCCTCGCGCAACAATACCCGACTGTCGGCGCCGGCGAACTCGGCAGCGGTATCGGGAAAATGCCGCCCGATGTCGCCCAGCCCTGCAGCCCCCAGCACGGCATCGGTAATTGCATGCAGCAAAGCATCGGCATCCGAATGCCCGAGCAAGCCCTTCTCGAACGGAATTTCCACGCCGCCCAGAATCAGCCTGCGCCCCTCAACCAGCCGGTGCACGTCCCAGCCCTGTCCAATCCGCATTTTGAATCCTTTGAAAATCGTGTAACTGCCAAAATTGTCCAAAATCCTTCACCACAGAGACGCAGAGGCACAGAGAAAAGCGAGAAATTAGCCCTTAAGTGTTTTACTGCCTCACTCATTGGCTGAGGCAATCTCAAGACATAACGGTTTGAGTTTTCTCTGTGTTCTCTGTGCCTCTGTGGTTCAACCGGGGTTTTAAGGATTATCGGCCCTGCAGAATCAACGCCGCCAGCCGCAGGTCCTGCGGATACGTCACCTTGAGGTTCCACGGGCTGCCCATGACCAATTGCGGCGCCAGGCCCTGCTTCTCAATGGCGCTCGCCTCGTCGGTAATGTCCGGCCCCATGAAGGAAGCCAGCGCCGCGATCAGCTCGCCACGGCGGAACATCTGCGGCGTTTGCGCCTGCCACAGGCCGTCACGCGGTTCGGTGCGCGCGATACGGTCGCCGACTGCAGCCCGCTTCAGGGTATCGGCCACCGGCACGGCCAGGATGCCGCCCACGGCGTCGTCCCGCAATTCGTCGATCATCGCACTGACGTGTTCCGGCTCCAGGCACGGACGAGCCGCATCGTGCACCAGCGCCCAGTCGTCATCCGCCACAGTTGCCACACGCAGGCCGTTCAAGACCGATTCGGCACGCGTCGCGCCGCCGCAACGCAATACCTGCAAGCGCGGAAACTCCGACCAGTCGTAGCAATCCCACCACTCGTCGCCAGGGCTGATCACCACACAAACACGCTCGATTTCCGGTACGGCAGCAAGCGCGCGGACCGTGTGCCAGATCAGCGGTTTGCCCAGCAGATCGAGATATTGCTTGGGCGTGGCCGCCCCCATGCGCGAGCCGGAACCGGCCGCCGGGATCAACGCAAAACAGCTCATGCCGCTGCCTCGACTTGCGGCGGGTTTTCGAGCGCTCGCCACATGCAGGTACCTTTGACGCTCTTGTCCAGCGTATCCAGGTAAGCCGCATGCTCGGCCAGCTCTTCCTCGCTCGCCGGCAGTACTTTCAGTGGCCCATTGGGACGGAAGGCCGTCGCCTGGCCGGCCTCGCCGCCGGAGCTGGCTGCGCCGCCGAAATCGATCAGCAGGCTGTCCTGTCCGCGCGTGAGGCACAGGTAAACCTCGGCAAGCAACTCACAGTCGATCAGCGCGCCGTGCAGCACCCGGTTGCTGCGGTCGACCTCGAAGCGGTCGCACAACGCATCCAGGTTGTTGCGCTTGCCCGGGAACTGGTCTTTGGCCAGCGCCAGCGTATCGACGATGCCGCTGACGTGATCGGTGATCTTGCCAAGCCCCAGGCGCTCCAGCTCCATGTTGAGATAGCCGACATCGAACGGCGCGTTGTGGATGATCAACTCTGCGCCGCGCACAAAATCGAGAAACTCGTGCGCGATGTCGGCAAATTTCGGCTTGTCGGCCAGGAATTCCTGCGTCAGGCCGTGCACATTGAGCGCGCCCTCTTCGCTTTCACGTTCCGGGTTGATGTAGCGGTGCAAATGGTGCTCTGGTGGCGATACCTTGCGGTTGAGCATCTCTACCGCAGCAATTTCCAGAATGCGGTTGCCGTCCTCGACGCGCAGACCGGTTGTTTCGGTATCCAGAATGATTTGTCGCACGGAAACTCAGTCCTTCAGATAATGGTGCAAATCGCCCCAAGGCTTGCCGGCCTCGAGCAGCGCGGCGCGCGGCACGTACTGGAAATGTGCACCGCATGCGCAGGAGATCGATTCTCCCGCCATGAAAGGCGCGTAATTGGCATCTTCCCAGGCCAGATTTTCCGCCTTGTGTTCAGCGCACATGGGGCAATAACGGGGAAGCACATCCGATAGAAAAATCATATTGTCCTCCTCTTTCGGTTCATACGCGGCTCAGGACACCGCGATTGGCCAATTCGTCGGCCCGTTCATTGAATTCATGCCCGGCGTGACCCTTGACCCAGCGCCAGTCGATGCGGTGGCGCTGTTGTGCTTCGTCAAGTTTCAGCCACAGATCGGCGTTCTTGACCGGTTTCTTGTCGGCCGTCTTCCAGCCGTTTTTCTTCCAGCCGTGAATCCAGGTCGTGATGCCGTTCTTCACATACTGCGAATCGGTATGCAGGATGATCGCACAGGGCCGGCTCAGCGTATTCAGCGCGGAGATCACGGCCAGCAATTCCATGCGGTTGTTGGTCGTTTCCGGCTCGCCGCCGAAGAGTTCCTTTTCGTGTCCGTTGCAGCGCAGCAGCGCGCCCCAGCCACCGGGGCCGGGGTTGCCCTTGCAGGCGCCGTCGGTGTAAATCTCGACTTGGGTCAATTGAGTCATTCCGAATCTTTGATGATGGGTGTTTTTTCCGCTACGGCGGCAGGTTTGGCTTTGGCGGAAGGCACGCGTCGCCACTGCGGCTCGATGACGCGCATACCCCTGACGCGCTTGACGACATTGAGGCAATACACGCTGCCCGCTGCCGGCCACCAGCGGTCGCCAGCCAGCTCCAGGAAGCGGGTACGATTCAGCCAGGAGTCCCGTTGCAGCGGCAAGCTGTAACAAAGGTATTCGCCGCGAATGGTTTCCAGCCCCAGCAGGGCCAGCCAGTCCTTCAGCCGTGGCAAGGAAAGTGCATTGCCCTGCCAGGGCGAACCGGCTTCTTCCGCCCCGGGCTTGAAACGGCGCAGCCCCCACAGACTCCAGGGATTGAAGCCGGTAATCAGTAAACGCCCTTCCGGCATCAACACCCGCGCCGCCTCGCGCAGCACGGCATGCGGGTCTTTCACGAAATCCAGCACATGCGGCAACGCAACCAGGTCAAGACTTTGCTCGGCAAACGGTAACTGGTCGGGCGCGCAACGCAATTGCACGCCGGAAGCCAACCCTGCCGTGGCACGCCAAGGCATGCGATTCGTCTGCAGGCACTGGATCTGCGGCAATTCGAGCTGCACCGCGCGATAACCGAATATGTCGGCCGCCTCGCGGCCGAACCATGCGTTTTCTTCGTCGGCCAAATACTGCCCTAGCGGCGTAGCCAGCCAATCGGCAAAATGATCGAGTCGGGTCATTTGGAACCCTTCCGATCAGGGAGCCTGTACGTCATGTTGAGCATCCACCCTCTGCCAAGCCTGGAGACCAATTATATCTGGGTTTTGCAGCAAGGCCGTTCCGCCGTTGCTGTCGACCCCGGCGATGCCGCGCCGCTCGTCGAATATCTGCAGCAAAACCAGCTGGAACTGCGGGCCATACTGGTGACGCATCGTCATGCCGACCACACGGACGGGCTCCCCGCGCTGCACCACGCGTTTCCCGCTCCGGTCCATGGCCCCGCCACGATTCCCGGCGTCACCCATCCGGTCCGCGACGGCGACACGCTCCGCCTCCTCGACCGGGATTGGCGCGTGCTCGCCACGCCGGGCCATACCGACGAGCATGTCGCCTATTATGGCGACGGCGCACTGTTCTGCGGCGACGTCCTGTTCGGCGCAGGCTGCGGGCGCATTTTCGACGGCACACCGCAAGAAATGTACGCATCGCTGATGAAGCTCAACGCGCTCCCGCCGGATACCCTCGTCTATAGCGCGCACGAATACACGCTACCCAACCTGCGCTTTGCCGCTGCCGTGGAACCCGGCAATCCGGTCATCGCCCGGCGCATCGCGCTGGACCAGGAAAAAATCGCCCATGGACAGCCCACCCAGCCTTCGGCGCTTGCAGACGAACAAGCCACCAATCCTTTCCTGCGCTGCGACGTACCCGAAGTCATCGCCAATGCGCGCCTTCACATGCCGCAAGCACATACTCCAACCGAAGTTTTTGCTGCCTTGCGAGAGTGGAAAAACCATTTTAAATAGTGGGTTATGCATTGACGCAGCGCCCTTGCGTCGTTAACATCCCAAGCTATTCAGCACCAAGGGCATCCCCATGAAGTATCGACTGCTTGCCGGATTGCTGGCTACGCTCTGCGCCAGCGCCTTCGCTTCGGAACAAGCCGCCGGAATCAGCATTTCGCGACTTGATTACCAACTCAGCAGCACGGCTCTCACCTTCAAGGAACCCTCCAAGCCCACCCCGGAAGAGGTTGCCAGCCTCTCCAGCACGCTCTTCACCGAGGCACAAGATCAGGCGGAGGAAAAGCAGACGCTGAACATCGCCGATGCCGCGAAGCATCCCGACTTGTGGTCAAGAATCCGCACCGGCTTCCGGATGCCCGATCTCGATTCGCCGACCGTGCGCAAGTGGGAACAGTATTACGCAAACCGTCCGGACTACCTGAACCGCATCATCGAGCGCGGCAGCCGTTACCTTTACCACGTGGTCGAAGAAGTGGAAAAACGCGGCATGCCGATGGAAATCGCCCTCCTGCCAATGATCGAGAGCGCCTACAACCCCAAGGCAGAATCCTCTGCGCGCGCATCCGGAATGTGGCAGTTCATCCCGGAAACCGGCAAGCGCTACGGCCTGGAACGTACCTGGTGGTACGACGGTCGGCGCGACGTAGTCGCCGCCACCTCGGCTGCGCTGGACTACCTGACTGAAATCCACGGCATGTTCGGCGACTGGCAGCTCGCGCTCGCCTCCTACAACTGGGGCGAAAATGCCGTAGCCCGCGCCGTAGCCAAAAACCAGAACGCAGGGCTTTCGACCACCTATTCCGATCTGCGCATGCCGGTCGAGACCGCCAACTACGTTCCGAAGCTGATGGCCGTACGCAACATCATCGCCAACCCTTCGGCTTATGGCATCGAAATCGCCGACGTCCCCAACAAACCCTATTTCAAAGCCATCGAAAACAACCGGCACATGGATGTCAGGGTCGCAGCCCAACTCGCCGAAATTCCCGTCGCCGAACTGCTGCGTCTCAATCCCGGCTTCATGCGCCCGGTCATCGCCCAGAAAGACGAACGAAAATTGGTTCTGCCCGCAGACAAGGTGGAAACCTTCCAGACCAACCTGGCGAAATACGACAAGCCGCTACTTAACTGGCAACCCTATGTCACGCGCAAGGGCGAAGACCTGAGCAGGCTGGCAGGCCAATTCGGCATCTCGCTGGCCGAACTCAAGAACGTCAATGACATTCCAGCCAAGGCGCGCGTTGCGGCCGGCCAGACCATCCTGGTTCCCAAGGTCGAACACCTCGACGTTTCTGACAGGCAGACGCTGGCAGCCCTTGCTTCCAACCGCTTGGCAGACCCAGTAGACCGCGGGGAAAACGACCAACCGAGCGCGGCGAAAAACTTTACGCAGCACCGCGTAGCCCGCGGCGAGACCGCGTTCAGCATCGCCAAGCGCTACCACATCAGCGTCGCGCAGTTGCGCGCCATGAACGGCAAGAAAAACAACCGCGTCGCCGTCGGCGAGACCCTGCGCATCGCCGCGGCACCGGCGCAAACCAGAAAGCAATATGTCGCCAAGCGCGGCGATACGGTGGCAGCCGTGGCCAAGCGTTTCAATGTCGCCGCCGTCGATCTGATGAAGTGGAACAATCTGGAGCACGCCAACCTGCAACCTGGCTCCCGAATCGTGATTCATTGATCCTGTCGCCTCAAACAAAAACGCCACGGCATGCCGTGGCGTTTTTGTTGAGTGCTGTAGATTCGGTCAAATCATGCTTGAACTCGTCACCCCGGCGCAGGCCGGGGTCCAGTGGCTTGATTCAGTGTTGCAACTGGATACCGGCCTGCGCCGGTATGACGACGAAAATTCAAACTTCACCGGACCGGATCAATAAGCAGCGCTCAGTTGGCGCGCTTCTTGAATTCGCCGGTACGGGTATCGATTTCGATCTTTTCGTCGGATTCGATGAACGCAGCCACTTGCAGCTCATAGCCGTTAGCCAGCTTGGCGGTCTTCATTACCTTGCCGGAAGTGTCGCCACGGGCGGCCGGCTCAGTGTAAGCCACGGTACGGACGATGGTGGTCGGCAGTTCAACGGAAATCGCCTTGCCTTCGTAGAAGGTCACTTCGCAGACATCGTTCATGCCGTCTTCGATGAAGTTCAGCGTATCGCCGAGATTGTCCTTTTCCACTTCGTACTGGTTGTACTCGGTGTCCATGAACACGAACATCGGATCGGCGAAGTAGGAATAGGTGCAATCCTTCTTGTCCAGCACCACGACGTCGAACTTTTCGTCGGCCTTGTACACGGCTTCGGAAGGCGCGTCGGTGAGCAGGTTCTTCATCTTCATCTTCACAACAGCGGAGTTACGGCCCGACTTGTTGTATTCAGCCTTTTGCACCACGAGCGGCTGACCATCGACCATGATCACGTTGCCGGCGCGGAGTTCTTGAGCGGTTTTCATGCTTGAGCAGTCCTGTTACAGCGGGTTGGGTTAGAAAAACAACCCGTTATTGTACCTTGCCGGAAACAAATTTGACCAGATTGGCAGCCAGATCCCCGTTCGCCGTCAGTCGGACCACCCAGGCTTGCGCATGCGCCTGCAACAAAGGCAGCGCCACCTCAAACGACGGCCATGCCTTGTCCGCGCTCTCGCCCACGTTCCAGGCCAGCCAGAAATTACGCAAGGACACAGCCGCTTCCGTATCCATCCCGGCAACATAGCGGTCCATGTATGCCGTCAGCTTGTGGTGGTGCGCTTCGTCGTCCTGCGGATAGATATGCCAGACAAACGGACGGGCAGCCCATTGGGCACGCACGAAGCTGTCCTCACCGCGCACGAAATTGAGGTCGCAGCTCCACAACAGGCGGTCGTAGTCGTCCTGCGGCAACATCGGCAGGCAAGTCAGCGTCAGCGCCCCGCTCCGGACGGTCTCTCCGGGATTCAAGCCGGGCGCCGCCAAGGCTTGGCGAACCTGCGGCAACAGACGCCCTTCGGGCAGGAACGCATGCACCGGACGCCCCGCCGCGCTCCAGCCGCGAAGCAACCCGGCCAGCGCCGGGTTCTCATAGGCGAAAAGCGAAATCGCCAGCGCTCCTTCGTTAACCGGGGCAAAGCGCGAAAGGAAAGCCGCACCATCGGCTGGCGACCACTGCGCTCTCGCGGCGCGCATGACCGCCTCGCCTGGCACTCCGCCGGTCCTGCCGGAAAAACCCGGAAAAAAGAAATACTTGGCCAGCCCGGCCTGCGGTGAAACCAGGCCATGACAGCCCTCCACCCAGTCTTCGGCGGAAAGATATTCCAAGTTGATCCAGACCGGCTTGGCGGCACGCATACGCGCTACGTAACCGGGAGGCAACTCGCAGGCAAAAGCCTCGACCACGACATCGGCAGGCTCGGCTTGGGGAAACGGATCGCTCCAGCGGCAAACGATCACGCCCTGGCATGGCTGCTCATCGAGCGCCGGATCAATCTCCGGCTGGATACGCGCAAAACTTGCCAGATCGTCGACCCACAGCCGGACCAGCAGCCCATGCTCCTGCGCCAATTGCCGCGCCAGACGCCAGCAAACGCCGATATCGCCGAAATTGTCGACTACCGTACAGAAAATGTCCCAGCGCCCAATTGACATAAATGAAGTCCGATCAAAACCGATCCCGTGAAGATACCCAAGACGGAGCAAAAATCAATCGTCTCAGAACCTGTTCACAATCTGTCGCGAGAAGCCGTCAGCGGGGTGAAGAGCAGCGCAAAAACCGGAGTGTACAAGGAGTACATGAGGATTTTGAGCAGGGCATGAGCCCCGATCACGGCTTCGCAGCAAGATTGTGAATCAGGTTCTCAGCCAACCCGATCAATATCATGGGTATTTTTGCCGGCCTCTGCGTGACATAGTTGCGCCCGCGCGAAGCGCATTGCTTTTTATTCTCATTTACAATTAGATCAATTGAAAAAGCAACAGCGGAGACAACATGAAAAAGCCCAAAATCGTCATCGTCGGCGCCGGATTCGGCGGGCTGGCCGTGGTGCGCGCACTGCACAAGGCGGCGGTCGACATCGTGGTTATCGACCGCCGCAACCACCATCTGTTTCAGCCGCTGCTCTACCAGGTCGCAGCAGCGATTCTCTCCCCCGCCGAGATCGCTACGCCGGTTCGCAGCCTGCTGGCCGGGCTGCACAACGTTTCCGTGATGCTCGGCGAAGTCAATGAGGTCGATACCGAAGCCCGGCACGTGCAGGTCAACATCGGCAGCCGCACGGAACAGGTCGATTACGATTACCTCGTTCTGGCCACCGGCGCACGGCATGCCTACTTCGGCAACGATCACTGGGAAGCGCTCGCGCCCGGCCTCAAAACCATCGACGATGCCACCGCGATCCGCAACCGCATACTGCTCGCTTTCGAACGCGCCGAGATGTCGAACGACCCCGAGGAAATCCAGCGCCTCCTGACCATCGCCATCGTCGGCGGCGGCCCGACCGGCGTGGAAATGGCCGGAACGATTGCCGAACTGGCGCATGCTGCCCTGAGCAAGGAGTTCCGCCGCATCCACCCGGAACAGACCCGCGTCATGCTGGTCGAAGGCTCGCCTCGCGTACTGGCTTCTTTCCCGGAAGATTTATCCAAAGCGGCGGCAGAATCGCTGCGCAAACTGGGTGTGGAAGTGCTGGAAGGTGCCCGCGTGACCGATTGCAATGAAGCCGGCATCGTCATCGGCAACAAACAGGTCGCCGCCGGCACCGTGATCTGGGCTGCCGGCGTCAAGGCTTCTCCGGCCGCCGCATGGCTCGGCGTGGAAGCTGACCAAGCCGGACGGGTCAAGGTCAAGCCCGATTTCAGTATTCCGGGGCGGGAAAACGTCTTCGTAATCGGCGACACGGCCGCTCAAACCGATGCCACCGGCAAAGCCGTTCCCGGCGTCGCCCAAGGCGCCATTCAGGGAGGGGAGCATGTAGGCAAGCAAATCCTGGCCCGCCTCGCCGGCAAACCTGCGCCCGCGCCTTTCCGCTATTTCAACTGGGGGAACATGGCGACCATCGGCCGGCATTCCGCTGTCGCCGACTTCGGCTGGATGAAAATGAAAGGCGCATTGGCCTGGTGGTTGTGGGGCGTGGTACACATCATGTTCCTGATCGGCTTTCGCAACCGGATCGCCGTGATGCTGCACTGGCTGTGGTCTTTCCTGACTTTCAAGCGGGGAGTGCGGCTGATTACCGGCACCAAAACCTGAAAACCTTGGTCGAACCACAGAGGCACGGAGACACAAAGGGAAAGCAGATCGTTACGACAATGCCGTTCACTCAAACCAAGTGAGTGACATTTTCTTGGTCAGCGTTGCATGCAGCACGCTCCGCCCTAGAAGGCGCCGAGAAGCACAGCAAGACGCGGGAATTCGGCGAGCACTGTTTGAGGCCGCAGGCCGAGTTGCGCAGCCGCCGCGTCTTGCGAGCATCGCAGGGAACCCCGCAGGGGCGCCGGAGTGGGCTCGCCTTTGGGGTGAAGGGGTATTTGGCGAGACAAATACCCCTTCCTGCCTGCCGGGCGGAACCGGCTGTAAATCCCGCGCCGCAGGCGCATGAAAATCCTTAAATGAACGGCATTACGCCGTCACGGCAAGCGCAAACGGCCCATCACCCGTTGTTGTTATTATTGTTATTGTTGTTGTTATTATTGTTGTTATTGTTGCTGTTCCCGCCCTGGTCGCGCTTGTTCTGCCTGGCCTTGGCATCACCGTCGGCATACGCCGTTGCCGCTGCACCCAGCGCCAGCCCGCCAGCCCCCAGCATGACGGTTTGCCCGGTCAGGCAGTACATCTGCGGATCGATTGCCGAGATTTTCAGCCCGTCGCACCAGACGGTCTTGTCCTGCGTTGCCTCCGCGGCAGCATGGCTCGTCAACACCCGGCCATTGCGGTAATAGAACAGCTTGTTCTGGTTGTAGACCACGTAATCCCGCCCGGCCTTGCCTTCGGCAAAACGGCTGACGATATCTTCTTCCACCTGCGTGCGCGCTTGGCCGTCTGCCCAATGGCACGCATCCAGAAAACGCTCGACGGTAAACGCGATTTTTTCAAGTTCCTGGGCGTTCATCCGGCATCCTCCGCGGCAGGTAATGGAATTCAAGGTTCTGGAACGGCAGGTTCACTGCCTGGATATGGTAGAACGCGTTCGCTTTCTGCTTCTGGTAATGATACTCGCGCAGGTAAAGCGTGGTCACGAACAGGTTGTTCAGTACACCTTCGCGGTACAAACCGGCATGCAGATCGACAATGCCGGACAGATCAACCATCACGAATTCCGGGCCGAAGCGGTCGCTGGGCATGAGGCAATTGGCATAGAGCTGGTAGGTGAACAGGTGCTCCTGCTTGGTGCGGCGCTCGTCGCCATATACCACCGGCGTATCGCGCAGCATCTGCAGATACAGCGTATTGCGGATCGGCTCGTCGCATCCGGCTTCGAACACCGACTTGCGCACGTGCAGCACCAGCCGCTCGCCCGCCGCCAGCGTGTACCAAGTTGCGTGCGGCTTCAGCAACTGCGAAGTCAGCGCCACCGTCTCATTGGGCAACTCCAGAATGAAGGCATCGTCGCTGTAGAGCGTCTGCAAAACCGGGTCGGACTCGATCAGGGATTGCAGCGCGTTCTTGTCCTCGTAAAGATCGCGCGGCAGCACGACGGCGGGCGCCGGTTTCGGCAGCGGAATCTCGCCGGAGACGACCAGATGCGGATGCATGCCCTGGGCATACTCGCGCGCATACGCCTGCTGCCCGTCCGGACTGGCGGGCGGGAAGCTTGCCGGGTTGTCGCGGTAGATCGCTTTCTGCAACTCGCAGGTATAGGAGCGCCCGCAGCCGCTTTGCCGTTTCACCACCGGGCAACCGGTCCGGCACAGGTGCAGGTATTCGCAGTGGCGGCAAGCTTCGTCGAAACCCTGTTCCTGATGCGCGAGACAAATCTTGCGCGCGCCGGCATCGAGCACCTCCCCGACCGGATCGGTCAGCAGGTTGCCGTAATGGAATTCCTCGAGCCCCTGCCCGCGCACGCAGGAATACACCGCACCATCGCTTTGCAGCAGGTAGAAGCGTTCGCCGCAGTTGAAGGCATTGGTGCAGTAACTCGGCTTGAATTCGTCGAACCAGTTGCGTCGCAGCCCGTCTTCGAGTTCGGTGCCGGTGAATTCGCGGTTCAGCGCCTCGTAGAGCGCCAGTTGCAGGTCCGGCGGCACGGGCTGCAACACGTCGCCGCCCTTGGCCGCGCTGTTCAGCCCCGAGGCAAAGGCGAACATGATGTTGAAGTTGTTCATGTCGAAACCCAGCTCGCGGTGGATGAACCAGATGTCGTCGATGAACGCAGGAATGTCCGCCAGGTGTTCCCGGCACAGGGTGGCCGAAATTTTCTTGGCGTGCGGATATTTCGCCAGCAGCCGGAGGTTGTCGATGGCCCGGTCCAGCCACGGCTTGCCGCCGCGCGTGGTGCGGTATTGTGCGTGCATGGCCAGCGGCAGGTCGATGCTGGCGCTGATCGAGACCTTGTGCCGGTCAAAGAGGTCATACAGCGGCGCAAACGTGTAGAGATTGGTCTTGATGTGCGGCGCAGACTTCTTGTGGCCCAACGCGGCAATCGCATCGAAGTGCGCGAGGTAATGCCTGCGGATGATCGTAAAGAGTTCGTCGAGCACTGCTGCCGGCAGCGTCGTGACTTCGCCGCCGTGCAACGAGACGTTGAACGCCAGTACGCCAGCTTCGTCGAGCCGGGCCAGCGCCGTGCGCAGCGTGGCCGCCGCGCGCGCAGCATCCACCTTGAGCGCGGCTTGCGTGGTCTGCTCGCCCAGATAGCAGTAGCGGCAACTGAGATTGCAGCACAACGTCGGAACGTACAACAGATGGATCGGGCGCAACGCCATCAACTCCGCCCTTGGCCGCTGGTCACGATTTCAACCTGCGGCGCCGTTGCGCTGACCTTGGCGACGATCTTTTCCGCCACCTTGAAGAACTTGGCAGCCGTGTTGGCGGCAACCTTGTGCGCCTTGCGCGCATTGGTCGGGAAGTTCTTCTGCTCGATCAAGAGCGAGCGACCGGAAACGGTCTGTAGCAACAGTGTGCCTTTCTCATATTCGAGCGTGATCCGGGCCAGGTTGTGATAGTAAATAATCGAAGCACCGCAGATCAAATAGCGCGGCCCGATGTAAAGCTTGGCCGCATTCAGCCTGCGGATGGCGATGATGATGAGCGGGACCAGCACCAGCATGCCAAATGGGAAAAAACGCACGACGCAAAACAGCACAAGCACCGCAATTGCCAGGTATTTCAGCGCCCTCATTGCCGTGAACGAACCCGCTTCGCGGTGTCTGTACTTGAAGACTGCGAAGGTCCTGTTTTCCATGCGGCTCCTTGAGTTGACCATCGTCATACCGGAAGATAATGGGCGCGGATCCGCTTCAGTTCGCCGGATGTATCAAGCTTCTTCAGTGCTGCGTTGATGCGCTTGACGATTGCCGGCGAAGCTTTTCTGGAGAACGCGGCATGCATGCCCCCGACCTGGAAGCGGATTGGCAAAAACTTGACCTGATCCTGGATTCCCAAGGCGGCGATGTCCTCTACCATATTGAAATCGGTGCCATACACGAAACGCCCGCGTCCGGCGATCAGCTTGCGCAGGTTGGCCACGCTGGAATTGGAATTATCGTCGATGATGAGCCCACCCAGCGATTTCAGGTACTCGGGCTGCGCAGCCTTGGCCGCCGTAATCACGATGCCATCCCTACCCAGCTTGCGTACGTCATCCCAGTTGTTCACCACAACCGGGTCATCCGCACGTACCACCAACACCTGCGCGCTCGGATAAAGAATGGTATCGGACAGGATAAAGGTCGCCATGCGCCGCTCGTTCTTCATCAGCCCCCAAGCCACATCGATTTCACCGGCTTCGAGATCGGTCTCGATTCTGGCCATCGACCCCTTTCTCTCCAGGCCGATGAATTTGAGTTGCGGGTCAATTCTTTCTATGGCGCGGATGATCTCAAGACAGATACCCGGTTTGACCGGATTCTCCCCGTTGAATTTTCCGCGATAGCCTTCCTGCGCAATCGTCCTGACCAACAGAGGCTGGGCGCTAACCAAGCCTGCCAAAACAAAAAACAGCGCACCGGCAATTACCTGAGTCAATCGCATGTTGAAACGCCCCCCTCTTGGCTTCGACAGCAGCTTTCTGATTTTTATTTATTTTATTGCAAACATCAAGTTAAAACCTCTGGCCGTAAGAAATCATATTTCAGCAGGATAATCAAGAAATTGTCATGCCTGTCATCGATCGGGCTCGAACAGTACCGAACCGATACAGGCATTCGGGCGGAATGCGGCAATGCCTTTCAGCCCCGCCCGCCACGCCTCAAAATAAAGCACTTCGAATTCAGCAAACGGATAATTCGCCGGGATATTGACCGTCTTGGAAATCCCGGCATCGACATAGGGCTGAACCGCAGCAACCATGCGCATGTGATCAAGCGCTTGCAACTCCAGCGCAGAAACAAAAGCCGGCGGCAGGTTCTGCGTATCACCCCCTTGGGCGCTATACGCGCGCCAGGCATGGTCTTCCACCTTGAATTCAAGAACGCGCCCATCCGCCATGCGCTTGTTGCGCTTGTAACTCCAGGCATAAGCCGGCTCAATGCCATTGGAGGCATTGTCGGCAAAGGCGAGGCTGATCGTTCCGGTCGGCGCGATGCAGGTCAGATGGCTGTTGCGCAAACCATGGCGACGAATCCGGTCCTTGATGCTAGCGGGCAGCCGGTTCGCGCTGTGATCGCCCGAGAGCATGCCTTCGGCGGAAAACAGCGGAAAAGCGCCTTTTTCGCGCGCCACTTCCACACTGCTTAGATAAGCCTCGTTGCGTAAAGTTTCGGCAATGCGAGCGGCAACCCCCCGCCCTTTCTCGCTGTCGTAGCGCAGGCCAAGCATGATGAGCGCATCGCCCAGCCCCAAAAACCCCAGCCCAAGCCGGCGCTTTTGCAAAGCTTCTTGTCGTTGTTGCGGCAGTGGCCAGCGCGTTACGTCGTAGACATTGTCGAGCATCCGCACCGCAACGCGGGCGAGCTGCCCCAACGCGGAAAAATCAAACGTGGCATCGGCAGCAAACGGCCGACGCACCAACCAAGTCAGATTGATCGACGCCAGATCGCAGCAGGCGTAGTCGGGCAGCGGCTGCTCGCCGCAGGGATTGGTCGCAGAAATATGTTCGCAATAACCCAGGTTGTTGTCGCGGTTGATCTTGTCCAGAAACAGGATTCCGGGCTCGGCATGATCGTAGGCCGAGGCCATGATCTGCGTCCACAAATCGCGGGCACGCAGCGTGCGGTAGCACCAGCGTCCGTCCGGGCGCCGGCTGGCCTGCGGGTACACCAGCAGGTCGGGCTCTGCGACATGGACCAGATCCCACAGCGCATCGTCGGCCACCGCCTGCATGAAGCGGTCCGTCGCCCCCACCGAAAGATTGAAATTGCGAAACTCGCCCTTGTCCTTGGCATGGACAAAAGCCTCGATATCGGGATGATCGCAATCAAGCACGCCCATCTGCGCACCGCGCCGTGCGCCCGCCGATTCAATGACATCGCAGGAAGCATCGAACAGATGCATAAACGAGACCGGCCCCGATGCGAGTGTTCCCGTTCCCTTGACCTTCGCGCCAGCGGGCCGCAGCGCGGAAAAGTTGTAGCCGACCCCTCCACCGCGGCGCATGGTTTCTGCCGCCTCGCGCAGAGACTGATAGATGCTGTCGATCGAATCACCCACCGGCTGCACGAAACAGTTGAGCAGCGTGGCATCAAGCGCAACGCCAGCTGCACTGTTGATTCTGCCGCCGGGAATCAACCCGCCCCGCAGCGCATGGTAAAAGCGGGGCTGCCAGTACGAAACATCGCGCTCTACGGCAGCCAACGCAGCTGCCACGCGCAGACGCTGCGCATCCACGTTCTCTTCGCCTTCCAGCGCATAACGTTCACGAAAGACTTCCTGCGAGATTTGCTGCGGCTCCAGATCCACGGGCGGGCTCCACCATGAACATGGTTCCATCATAGTTGACCCCATCGTAATGCCGCCGGATTCGGTACAATGCGCACCAGCAGAAGGCAAGCTCATGAAGAAAGCAATCATCCACCGCTCCGACCTCGACCGCACCGAAACCTGGCTCAAGTACCGCGCCGGCCTGTGCGCCACCTGCCGCGCCACCTGCTGCACCATGCCGGTCGAAGTAAAGCAGCCGGATCTGGTCCGCCTTGAACTCATCGATGAATTCGAGCTGGGAGAGGAACCCAAGCAGATCGCCAAGCGCCTGCAAAAAGCCGGGCTGATCGAGCACTTCAATTTCCGCAACAGCATCTTCACGCTGGCACGCCGGGCCAATGGCGACTGTCGCTATCTGGACAAGGAAACGCGGCGCTGCACGGTCTACGAAAAACGCCCCAACACCTGCCGCAACCACCCGCAAATAGGGCCGAGGCCGGGCTACTGCGCTTATCAATGCAAATAGCCGGCAAAAAGATTCTGTAACCCCGCCTTTCAAGGGCAATCCCCGATTGCAGTGTTTGCACCTGAGGATAAAATCAGGTCGACAGCTTTCGTTTATTTGCAGAACATGACCCGCCCGACTCCCCAACCCCACACCTTGCTCGAAGATGCCCAAGCGCTGCTGGTAGGCACGCTGTTTGTCGCGCTTTCCGTCGTCCTCTATCGCCAATCAGGGCTACTGACCGGCGGCACAGCAGGGCTGGCCTTTCTGCTTCACTACCTGGGCGGGTGGCAATTCGGTCTCGTCTTTTTCGCGATCAACCTGCCGTTCTACATTTTTGCCATTCGGGCTTTGGGCTGGCAATTCACGATCAAGACCTTCGCTGCCGTCTCGCTACTGTCGCTTTACAGTGAATTGCTGCCGCACTGGATCCAGATCGGCAACATGAATCCGTTTTTTGCGGCGATCATGGCCGGCCTGCTGACCGGGGTCGGCATCCTCATCCTGATCCGCCACAAAGCCAGCCTCGGCGGAGTCACGGTTCTGGCCATCTACCTGCAGGAAAAACGGGGCTGGCGCGCCGGGAACATCCAGATGGCAGTCGATTTCGCCATCGTGCTGGCTACGCTACTGATCAAGGGATTCTATGTTGTGGGGCTTTCGATGCTGGGCGTACTGGCGCTGAACATGGTCATCACCATCAACCACAAACCAGGACGCTATTCGGGATTTTGAGAATCCTGCTTCAAGAACCTGCAGCAAAACCGTTGCTGAATCTGGCACTTCCGACCACCTGTTTTGATGTTCGTGATCGCTTCGCTGGCCGTGCCAAGCCAGGCTCAGCATTACGCCGTTTGCAGTTCTGGAATTCCAATTGAATCCATCAACATTATCCCGGATGTCGAAAGATGGGATGTTCTGCTGCATGCTGTTTGGCACTTGCTCTGTTCGGCCGTTGCGGCCGATCTGCATTGCCATGAACAAGTGCGGCTTGCCAGGAAATCCGGATAAATCCCCGTTAATAACTCCGATCTTTCCAGGCAACAAAAAAGCCGCTTGCAGCGGCTTTTTTGCAGGGCAATCCCGAGCGATTAACGCTTGGAGAATTGCTTGCGGCGACGGGCTTTGTGCAGACCGACCTTCTTACGCTCAACTTCACGAGCATCGCGGGTCACGAGGCCGGCGGCCTTGAGGGTACCCTTGAAGGCTGCGTCGAAATCGATCAGAGCGCGGGTGATGCCGTGACGCACTGCGCCAGCTTGGCCAGTTTCACCGCCACCAACCACGTTCACCAGAATGTCGAACGCTTCGAGGTTGTTGGTCAGCACGAGCGGCTGACGAACGACCATGCGGCCGGTTTCGCGGGAGAAGTATTGGTCGAGCGGCTTGCCGTTGACGACGATGTTGCCAGTGCCTTTGGCGAGGAACACGCGAGCCACGGCGCTCTTGCGACGACCGGTACCGTAATTGTACTTGCCTACCATGATGTCATTTCCAGTTTAGAGGAGGCGCCGCCTCAGAGTTCCAGAGCTTTCGGCTGCTGCGCGGTGTGCGGATGCTCGCTGCCGGCATAAACCTTCATCTTCTTGATCATTGCATAGCCGAGCGGACCCTTCGGCAGCATGCCCTTGACGGCCTTCTCGAGCACACGGCCCGGGAACTTGGCTTGCATTTCCTTGAAGGTACGTTCGTAGATGCCACCCGGGAAGGTGGAGTGGCGGTAGTATTTCTTGGACTCGGCTTTGTCGCCGGTCACGCGCAGCTTGTCTGCGTTCACCACCACGATGTAATCGCCGCAATCCACGTGCGGAGTGTATTCGGCTTTGTGCTTGCCACGCAGGCGCTTGGCAATTTCAGCAGCAACGCGGCCGAGCACCTTGTCAGTGGCGTCTACGACGAACCACTCGCGCTTTACCTCGTGCGGCTTGGCAGAAAAGGTTTTCATAACTGCTCTTCCAAGATTCTGAATTTGAGAAAGTCGGGCATTTTAGCTAACAAACCAAATCCATGTCAAACACAATTAACGGAAAGGCTTGTCTGAATCCGACAAAAAAAACGCAACCCGGTCAGGGTTGCGTGCAATCCACCAAAGAAGGAGGAGGAGGAGACAACACCAAAGCCGTAAGCTCCGATGTTGTTTTCATTATGCACCGCAACATTTTTTAATTCAAGGAAAATTTGTGCAGCGCATCAAAAATTTTCCGTGGACTCTGCGCCTTATTGCCCCAACTGGTAAACTCGTCCATCCCCCACCGACCTGGACAACAAAATCATGAAAGTACGCCTGAAATGGGTCGAAGATGCCAGCTTCCTCGCCCAATCCGAATCCGGTCATGCCGTCCTCATGGATGGCCCGACAGAGGGCGGCGGCCGCAACTTGGGACCGCGCCCCATGGAAATGCTGCTAATGGGAACAGCCGGCTGCTCCGCTTACGATGTGGTTCACATCCTCAAGAAAGGGAGGGCCGACATCCGGGACTGCGTGGTAAACGTGGATGCAGAGCGCGCCACGGAAGACCCCAAGGTCTTCACCCGCATTCACCTGCATTTCGCGGTAACAGGCAAGGCATTGAAACCCGAACTGGTGGCCCGCGCAGTCAAACTGTCTGCGGAGAAATACTGTTCGGCATCAATCATGCTCGGGAAAACTGCGCAGATCACGCACGATTACGAAGTTATCGAAGCCGATTAACCTCGCCCCGGCAAAATAAAACGGCAGCCCGCAAGCTGCCGTTTTATTTTTCACAAACAGCCGATCATGGCATGTGCGTATCGGAAGGCTCTTCCACCTTGCCTTCGGTTTCACTGTACAGCCAGGCATACGGCAGGCCGATGAACACCGCACCGCCCACGATATTGCCCAGCGTCGCCGGAATGAGGTTATTGACCACAAACTCGCCCACCGTGGCATGCAGACCTGCCATCATGGCGGCGGGAATGAAGAACAGGTTGGCGATGCTGTGCTCCATGCCCAGCGCAACAAAGGTCATCACCGGCGCCCAGATACCTACCATGCGCCCCAGTGTATCCTTGGCGGAATAGCCCTGCCACGCCGCCAGACAGACCAGCATGTTGGCCAGAATACCCTTCATGAACACCACGACGAACGATGCGTCGAGCTTATGCTCGGCCAGCTTGAACACGAACGGCGTCCAGGGATTGCTCATGGAAAGCAGCCCCGTCATGTAGGCAAATGCCCAAGCGGCAAAAAGCGCGCCGATCATGTTGCCCAGGTAAGACAGGCACCAAACCCTGCCGACTTCAATGGCGCTCACCTGACGGCGGAACAGCGGCACCATTTGCGTGGCACAGTTGGAAGTAAACAGGTCTGCGCCAGTCAGAACCACCGCAATAAAGCCCACCGGAAACAGCGAGCCGAACAACAGCTTGTCGAGCCCCGGATTGGATGCCAGCAAGCCGGTAGCCCCGCCGGCCACCACCAGCGCAAGCAACCCTCCAAGGGCGATGTAGACACCACCCAGCATCGACATGACAAGCAGGCGCGGCGGGCGCAACGCCACCTTGCTCATCGCAGCATTGTTGATGTAATCGACGATATAGGAGGGGGACAAAATCTGTGCCATGTTCAATCCATTACCTTGAATTCAATGCGGCATTTATACCCACTTGCGCACATGACATACAGTGTAAAAATTACCCCATAGACAACAAAAAAGGCCGGAAAACCGGCCTTTTTTGTTGTGCATCAGAAATGCTATCAGTGATAGCTTTCTTCTTCGTCAGCAGCCGTAGCCATGGCAGCGCCTTCCACTTCACCATAGGTCAGGTGCTTCTTGGCCAGCTCGCGGTTCACGAAGATCTTCATGGCAACCGAAACAGCCAAAGCAACCAGGAAAATCACGGCGTAAACCTTGGTCATCGCAGCATAGCTGCCGGTCGCCTGACGCAGGAACGAAGCCAGTGCGGAGCCAACCAGACCCGCCATCGCCCAGGCAGTCAGAACATAGCCGTGAATCGCGCTCACCTGCTTGGTGCCGAAGATGTCACCGATGTAGGCCGGCAGAGTGGAGAAACCGCCACCGTAGCAGGTCATGATCAGGTACAGCACAACCTGGAAGATGAACACTTCCTTGAGGCTCGGCAGCAGCCAGAATGCGCCCACTTGCACCACGAAGAAGGTGATGTAGGTATTCGGACGGCCAAGAATATCGGAGAACGAAGCCCAGCCCAGACGGCCAGCACCGTTGAACAGACCGATCATGCCCACCACGCCGCCGGCAGCCAGTGCGGTCATGCCGGTTACTTCCTGCGCCATCGGGGATGCCACGGAGATCACCGAGATGCCGCAGGTGATGTTGATGAACATCATGATCCACAGACCGTAGAACGGCTTGGTCTTAACGGCTTCGTTGGCGTTCATCGGCATCAGGTCCATGGCCGGCTTCTTCTTGCCGGAGGCCAGGGCTTCAGCCATGCCAGCCGGCTTCCAGTCCTTGGGCGGCGGCTCCAGGTACTGGGCGGAGGCGATCATGATCACGAAGTACACGGCACCCAAGATATAAAAGGTATTGGAAATACCTACACCTTGAATCATCTTGGCCATGACCGGAGCACCGAAGAAAGCGCCGAAGCCGAAGCCCATGATCGCCAGGCCAGTGGCCAGACCGCGACGGTCCGGGAACCACTTCATCAGCGTGGACACCGGGGTCACATAACCCGTACCCAAGCCGATACCCGCAATCACACAGAACAGAAGGAGCGCCCAGTAACGCAATTCGTTGCTGGACACCATATCAGAAGTAACAAAACCTGCGCCAAACAGACCAATCGCCCAGAAGATGGTCGACAAGGTACCGGAATAGCGCGGACCGCGTTTTTCAACAACGTGGCCCATCACTGCTGCGGACGTACCGAGCAGAAAAATGGCCAGACCAAAAGGCATACCGGCTTGCAACTGGCTCCAGCCAAACGCTTGAATGAACGGGTTCTTGAACACGCTCCAAGCGTAAACCGAGCCAAGTGAAGCGTGAATACCGACTGCTGCAGCAGCAATCAACCAACGGTTTTTCATCCCGCATCTCCTAGAGCTAAAAAGTAACGCAAAAAATTAAAAGACAAATAACAACCTAAAAAATCCCGCGAAGGCTAACACCCGACGCCGGACCTGCAATTGACATAAATCAATTTGCAAAATTTATTGCGGGGCAACACACAAGCAAATCCGACATATTCACATTCAAATTTGTGCAAAATGCCCTTGCCTCATTTTTTGCAAGCAAACATGTCGCCCCGCGTCAGCTATACCCGGTAGCTGGTTGAGGTCATGACTTTGGATGCATTCCTCATTAGAACCTGCAAGGGAAACGGAAGTTCCGCTCCACCCAACTCTTTTGCCAAGCAGGCATGCTGCATCTCGTCCCGATACATCTGCTCGACGATGGCACGGCTTTTCGCATCGTGCTCCGGAAGCCCCTGCAAGTGCAACTGCAAGTGCGCGCCAACCTGCTCTTCCGTTTCCGCCAGAAACCCAAGGTTCCACTTATCCCCAGCCAAGCCGGCAACCACACCGAGCGCCAAGCTGCCGGCATACCACAGCGGATTGAGCAGACTCGTCCGCCCCCCCAGCTCGTGAACGCGGCGCTCGGTCCACGCCAGATGCTCGACCTCTTCGCGGGCGGCTTGGCGCAAGGCATCGCGGGCGGCGGGGTCGCGAGCGGTGAGCGCCTGCCCTTGGTACAGAGCCTGGGCACACACCTCGCCGCTGTGATTCACCCGCATCAAACCGGCCGCATGCGCTTTTTCCTCTTCTGAAAGCTCCGTATCTTCCATTCCGGCATCCGGGTGCGGGCGCTGGCTGACCGGTTTGGCCGCGAGCGTGCGCAGTGCTGTATCGAATCCGACAATCAAATCATCAAACGAGGGCAGTCTGGGCATGGTCGTTTCTCCTTACCCTGAATTCTAAGCTATGATTGCCCGAAATCAGACTAGAGCCGGAGTTTTTGCATGCGCCGTTTTCTTCCCCTGCTACTGGGATGCCTGTTCAGTGTTTCCGCTTTTGCCGCCAACCCGCGCGTGGAGCTTGTAACCAACCAGGGCAATATCGTTCTGGAACTCGACCAGAAAAAGGCACCTGCCACCGTAGCCAACTTTCTGCAGTATGTACGCGCCAAGCACTATGACGGCACGATCTTTCACCGCGTCATCGGCAACTTCATGATCCAGGGCGGCGGTTTCGATGCCGGCTTGAAGGAAAAAGCCACGCGCGCACCGATCAAGAACGAAGCTGGCAACGGCCTGAAAAACAAGGTCTATACGATTGCCATGGCGCGCACGCCTGACCCTCACTCGGCCAGCGCCCAGTTCTTTATCAACGTCAAGGATAACGACTTCCTCGACCACCGCGCGCCGACCCCGCAAGGCTGGGGTTATGCCGTCTTCGGCAAAGTCGTGAAGGGACAGGAGGTTGTCGACAAGATCAAAACGGTTAAGACCGGGAACCGCTATCCGCACAGCGATGTCCCGCTTGAACCGGTTATCATCCAGTCCGCCCGCGAAGTCAAAAACAAGTAACTTTCCGAATCCTGAACCGTAAAGGAAATCCCAATGACCCAAGTCAAACTGACCACCACCTTCGGCGACATCGTTCTCGAACTCGACGAAGCCAAAGCGCCGCTGACCGTGGCCAACTTCGTGCAGTATGTGAAGGACGGTCACTACGACGGCACGGTCTTCCATCGCGTGATCGATGGCTTCATGATCCAGGGCGGCGGCTTCGAGCCGGGGCTCAAGCAGAAAGAGACGCGCGAAACCATCCAGAACGAAGCCGACAATGGTCTGAAGAACGTGGCCTACAGCATTGCCATGGCGCGCACGCCCGAGCCGCATTCAGCTTCTGCCCAGTTCTTCATCAACATTGCCAACAACGATTTCCTCAACTTCCAGCACAAGACCCCCCAAGGCTGGGGCTATGCCGTGTTCGGCAAGGTCGTCGAAGGCACCGAAGTCGTGGACAAGATCAAGGGCGTCAAGACCGGCAGCCGCGGCTTCCACCAGGACGTTCCGGTGGAAGACGTGCTGATCACCAAGGCCGAAGTGCTCTGATCCATTGACTGATCGGGCGGCTTCGGCCGCCCTCCCCCGACTTGAAACCCGTCTACTTCATCTCTGACCTGCACCTCTCCCCGTCCGACCCCGCGACGGAGGAGGCATTTGCAATCTTCCTCGCCGGCCCGGCGCGCCAGGCACAGTCGTTGTACATCCTGGGCGACCTGTTCGAATACTGGATCGGCGACGACCAGCTCGACGATCCCTTCTTCGCGCGCCAGTGCCGCCGCATCGTTACGCTCGCCGCCAGCGGCGTGGCTGTGTATTTCATGGCCGGCAACCGGGATTTCCTCTGCGCGCGCCAATTCGCGCTCGCCTGCGGCCTGACCCTTCTGCCCGATCCGTACGTTGCCGATATCGAAAGCGAAAAGATCCTGCTTTCGCACGGCGACCTCTATTGCACCGACGACTTGCGCTACCAGCGCTACCGCAAAATCGTGCACCATCCGTCCGTGCAATGGCTCTGGCTGCACTTGCCGCGTTTTTTGCGCAAGATCGAAGCGCGTCGCCTGCGGACAAAGTCGCAAAACCAGACGAAACAAAAGCCAGCGTCCTGGACCGACGTCAATCCGTCCGCCATCGAAGCCGCCATGCAGGCAGCCGGCGTAGCGCGCATGATCCACGGCCACACCCACCGCCCTGCATTGCATGAACACGTCTGCGGCCTGCGCCATGTTCTTCCGGACTGGCATCAGGGAAAAGGCGGCTATCTGCTGCGCGACGATGGCCGATGGCGTTTATGTCATCTTGATGGCTCGGTCATGACTTGCTCGCCGCAAGATCTGTCCTGCGCAGACGCGTAAAGCTTTCAGGCTCCCATTCCCGCAACGCCAATAAAAAACCCATCCCGTATTTGCGGTGTAAAGGCAGACTGGCGCATTCACGATGCAGCTCGGCAAATTTTCTCCGCAACCGGCTCACTTCCGCCTCCATTTCCGCCATCGCAGCGGGCGTCAACATGCCATGTACAAAGAAATATCCGGTCTCAGAACCGATTGCATCCCCCGCCAGAAAATCGGCCTGACATTGCTGTCGAAAATAACACTGAATAGGCCCATTCGGCAGCCAGGCGAAATCGCGAGCGATCGTGAGGCGAATCCGGTTACCTGGCAGCAGGCGGATCAAGCCGATACGTTCCAACCGCAACAGATATTTCAGGCACTCCGGCTCGGTCAGGGCATAGATGCTTTGTATTTCGTCCAGCCGCCATTGATTGATCGCACAGGCGGCCACCAGGAGCATGCGCTCATCCGAGACCAACTCGGCTTCCTGTTCCATGGAAAGCGCACGAATCGGCAATTGATCCGATTGCGTTTCCTGCACCAACTCTGCCAGCGTCAAGCCCAGAAAAGCGCTGAGTTCAGCTAGACGGTCAACACTCAGGCGCTGGGCAGAAAACAGCCGCTTCACGCTGGCCTCGGAAAGATGCAACGCCTGCGCGACATCCCGATAGGTGTGCCCTCGGCTTTTCAGCAAGCGCTTGATGGTAAAAACGAGTTGGGCCGCTTCGCTCATAGTATGGATTTCACCATAATTAGTATCGAAAAACGATACCACAAAGCGCAATCATCGCCACCTGCAACGCCAAAGGTTTAACAATTCAATCCAGAAGCGCATCCTGAAATCAACCCACCCTATTTAAGGAGCGCATCATGATCCACTTCAAACTGAAACACGTCCTGGGTGTAGTTTTGGGAATAGGTACAGGCGTCATGGCAGGACTGTTTCTGGGTGCATCCGATGCAACCGCCACAACCGGCCCCTTGCAACAATCGACACTGGAAGACATTGCCGAACAACTGCAGGTAGGCGACGTGGTCTTTACGCGCATCAAGGTGCGCCCCTTTCTGAAGGTCGCCGCAGCGACCGGAAGCTGGACCAATCATGTCGGCATCGTCACGGACATCTCCGGGAGCGAGCCCCAGATCAGCGAGAGCACTTTTCCGCTCTCGCGCACCACCCCGCTGTCGAAATTCGTGGCCCGCTCCGAATCCGGGCGGGTAGCGGTGGCCCGACTCAAAACGGAGATCAGCCCGGAGCAGCAAACCGGCATCCGGCAAGCGGCAAAGAAACGCAGCGGGATTCTGTACGACACCGGTTTCAACCTGCACTCTTCGCGCCAGTTCTGCTCGCGCTTCGTCCGCGAGGTGCTAGCCGAATCGACCGGCGTCCATGTCGGGAAAGTGGAAAATTTTGCCACCTTGCTGGCACAACGCCCCGACACCGATCTCGGTTTCTGGAAGCTCTGGTATTTCGGGCGCATTCCCTGGCAGCGCGAAACCGTTACCCCGGCTAGCATTCTCAACAGTCCGGCGCTGCAAATCGTGTTCGATGGCCGCGCGCATACGCCAACGGCCGAAGAAGTCCGCAAGGCGGTTCCGCCCTACCCGGCCAAATTCGAGTGGAACCCACACGGTTAAACGCGCAGGCCAGACAAGCCGCAACGGCGACTTCCCCCTTTGCAAAAGGGGGATTGAGGGTAATGTCGTTCACTTAAAGGATTTTTATGCGCCTGCGGCGCAGGGTTTACAGCCGGTTCCGCCCGGCATACGGGAAAGGGATTTGTCTCGCCAAATCCCCTTCACCCCTAGGCGAGCCCGCTCCGGCGCCCCTGCGGGGTTCCCTGCGATGCTCGCAAGACGCGGCGGCTGCGCAACTCGGCCTGCGGTCTCAAACAGTGCTCGCCGAATTCCCGCGCCTTGCTGTGCTTCTCGGCGCCTTCCAGGGCGGAGCGTGCTGCATGCAGCGCTGTTCAAGAAAAATGCCGCTCACTTTTCTTAAGTGAACGGCATTAGGGATTGAGGGGGATTTCTGCAATGCCGTTTATGGCTGTGCCGCAAATCCCCCTGCCCCCTTTGTCAAAGGGGGAACTTCATCCTGCTATTCTTGGGCGCTTGCCAAATTCAGGCGCGCCAGCCGCGTCGCTTCCATCATGTTGCCCAACGCCGCTTCCGTTTCTGCCCAGTTACGGGTTTTCAGGCCGCAATCGGGGTTGATCCACAAGCGCTCGGCAGGAACCACCTCCAGCGCTTTGCCGATCAGGGTCTGCATTTCCGCCACGGGCGGCACGCGCGGGCTGTGGATGTCGTAGACCCCCGGCCCGATTGCGTTCGGGTAGGCGTATTCCCCGAAACCTTGCAGCAGTTTCATCTTCGAGCGCGAGGTCTCGATGGTGATCACGTCGGCATCCATCGCGGCAATCGCCGGCAGGATGTCGTTGAACTCCGAATAGCACATGTGGGTGTGGATCTGAGTGTCATCCGCTACCCCACTGGCAGACAAACGGAAAGCCTGGCTTGCCCAGTCCAGATACTGCGCCCAGTCGCGGCGCTTCAGCGGCAAACCCTCGCGGAAAGCCGGCTCGTCGATCTGGATGATGCCGATGCCGGCGGCTTCCAGATCGCGCACCTCGTCGCGAATGGCGAGCGCAATCTGCCGGCAGGTCTCGGCGCGCGGCTGGTCGTCGCGCACGAACGACCATTGCAGAATGGTCACCGGCCCGGTCAGCATGCCCTTCATCGGCCTGGAGGTCAGGCTCTGTGCATGGCGCGTCCATTCGACCGTCATCGGTTGCGGGCGCGAAACATCGCCGTAGATCAACGGCGGCTTCACGCAGCGGCTGCCATAGCTTTGCACCCAGCCCTGGCGGGTGAAGGCAAAGCCGGCCAGTTGTTCGCCGAAGTATTCCACCATGTCGTTGCGCTCGGCCTCGCCATGCACCAGCACGTCCAGCCCCAGCGCTTCCTGTTTGGCGACGGCAAAGCGGATGGCTTTCTGCATGGCCTGCCGGTAGCCGGCAGCATCCAGCGTGCCGCGCTTGAACGCCGCGCGGGCTGCACGGATTTCCTGCGTTTGCGGGAAGGAGCCGATGGTCGTCGTCGGCAGTACTGGCAATTGGAAGCGCGCCTGCTGCTTTTCTGCGCGCACGGCAAATGCGCTATCGCGTTGCGCATCCTCCGGCCCGACGCCCGCCAGCCGCTCGGCGACACGCGGATCATGGCAACGCGGCGAAGCGCGGCGGGAGGCGATTGCCCGGCGATTGGATTCCAGCTCTGCGGCAACGGCCGCTTGCCCCTTTTCCAGCGCGGTTTTCAGCGTGCCGATCTCCGCAAGTTTCTGGCGGGCAAAGGCAAGCCAAGGCTTGAGTTCATCATCCAGCGCCTCTTCCTGCTGCAAATCGACCGGCACATGCAGGAGCGAGCAACTGCTGCCAATCCACAAGCGCTCGCCAAGTACCGCACGAGCGGATTCCAGCGTCGCCAGCGTGCTGTCCAGATCGCTCGCCCAGATGTTGCGCCCGTCCACCACACCAAGCGACAGCACCTTGTCCTGCGGCCAGTCGTTCAGGAAGATTGCGAGTTGCTCGGGGGCGCGCTTGAGATCCAGATGCAGGCCCGCAACCGGTAGCGACTTGACCAGGGCAGCATGATCGCTGACCGACTCAAAATAGCTGCCCAGCAGGATGTTCACGCCGCAACCGGCCAGCTCGCGATACACCGGAGCGAATCCGCCCAGCCATTCAGCGGGGAGCTCCAGCCCTAAAATCGGCTCGTCGATCTGCACCCACTCGACGCCCTGCGCAGCCAACCGTTGCAGGATACGCACATACGCGGGCACCAAACGACCCAGCAAGCCCAGTTTGTCGAGCCCTGCCTCGCCCTTGCAACGCCACAGGAATGTCAGCGGCCCCGGCAGGACGGCTTTAACTGCATGGCCCAATGCCTGTGCCTCGGCAATTTCCTCGAACAGCCAGTCCACGCCGCCATCGAAACGCGCATGAGCATCCAGTTCCGGCACCAGATAGTGGTAGTTGGTATCGAACCACTTGGTCATTTCCAGCGCCGGCTGGGCGGCATTGCCGCGTGCCAGCTCGAAATACTGCGGCAAGCCCAGCGCCTGGGCATCGAAGCCGAAGCGCGAAGGCAGGCAACCCAGCGTCGCCGCCCAATTGAGGAGGTGGTCATACCAGGCGAAATCGCCGACGGTCACGAAATCCAGCCCGGCCTGCTTTTGCCAGCTCCAGGCCTCCTTGCGCAGTTGGCCGCCCACCGCACGCAGCTCGGCCTCGTCGATTTCCCCGCGCCAGAAACTTTCCAGCGCAAACTTCAATTCCCGGCGGCGGCCGATGCGCGGGAAACCCAAGACATGAGCAACAGTCATCACAAAACACCTTATCCATGAAAAGTGTTTGCATGATGCCGCCCGCCAAACTATGATTCAAACTCATAATTTTCAGCATTGCCATGAGGATCGTTCAATGCAATCCATCCTGGAACTGCGCCACCTGCGAACCCTGCTCGCGATCCGCGACACCGGCAACCTCACGCGCGCGGCGGAAAGGTTGTTCCTGACGCAATCTGCGCTCTCGCACCAGCTGCGCCTGCTGGAAGAACATTTCGCGCTGCCGCTCGTCATGCGCAAGAGTTCGCCGCTGAAGCTCACCCCCGCCGGAGACAAACTCGCCCAGCTTGCCGATGCCATCCTGCCGCAGGTGGCCCATGCCGAGCGCGCCATCGCCAAGCTGCGCGAGGGCGAAGCCGGGCAGTTGCGCATTGCGGTGGAATGCCACACCTGTTTCGACTGGCTGATGCCGGCCATGGACACCTTCCGCACCCACTGGCCGGAAGTGGAGCTCGACATCGTCTCCGGCTTTCATGCCGACCCGGTCAGCCTACTCTACGAAGACCGCGCCGATCTCGCGATCATCTCCGAAGTCGAGGACAACCCGGACATCGCCTGCCTGCCGCTCTTCAGCTTCGACATGGTCGCGCTGCTCGCCAACGACCACCCGCTGACCGCCAAACCGCGGCTGGAAGCCGCTGATTTCGCCACGGAGACGCTGATCACCTACCCGGTCGCCGACGAAATGCTCGATCTGGTGAAAAAGGTGCTCAAGCCCGCCGGCATCAAGCCGCAACGCCGCACCAGCGAACTGACCGTCGCCATCTTGCAACTCGTAGCCAGCCGCCGCGGCATCGCCGCCCTGCCGCGCTGGAGCGTGCAGCACTATCTGGAAAAAGGTTACGTCACCGCCCGCCCCATCACCGCCAACGGGCTGATCGCCGAACTGCATGTCGCCGTGAACAAGGGCCGCGAGGAGACCGCCTACGTGGCGGATTTTGTGCAGACGATGCGTGAGGTGAGTGTGCTGAATTTGCCGGGGGTGACGTTGTTGTAACCCGTTGCAGGTTTCAGCCTGAAAACCCGTGGGGAACCACAGAGACACAGAGAAAAAACACCGAAGAACTGGCGAGCGGCACAACACGCGCAGAGGCCGATTCTCGCTCTTCTCTGTGACTCAGTGCCTCTGTGGTAAGGCTTTCAGGTTCTAAGAAGCTTCTTCCCGACTTCCGCCAAGACCGTTTCGGCCAAATCATCCCGCAAGCAATCAATCTCCACCAGATCATCCATCCCGCGCAACCAGGTCAGTTGCCGTTTGGCGAGCTGGCGCGTGGCGGCGATGCCTTTTTCGCGCAGTTCGGAAGCCGAGATCAGCCCATCGAGATATTCCCATGCCTGCCGGTAGCCCACGCAACGCATCGAGGTCATGTCGGGGTGCAGTGCGTAGCGGGCGCGCAGGCTGCGTACTTCGTTGAGCAGCCCGTCCTTGAGCATCTGATCGAAACGCTGAGCGATGCGCTGGTGCAGTACGGCGCGGTCGGAGGGGACGAGCGCAATCTTGGTAATGGCGAACGGCACGTCATTGTTGCGCGGTTCGGCGAGCAATTTGCTCATCGGCCTGCCGGCCAACAGGCAGACTTCCAGCGCCCGGCCGATGCGCTGGGCGTCGTTGGGTTTGAGCCTTGCGGCGGTCGCCGGATCAAGCACGGCGAGCCGCTCATGCAGCGCCGGCCAGCCGTGTGCTGCGGCATCGGCTTCCAGTTTCGCGCGCAAGGCGGGGTCGGCCTGCGGCAGGTCGTGGATGCCGTGCTGCAGGGTATTGAAGTAGAGCATCGTGCCCCCGACCAGCACCGGGATTTTGCCGCGCGCGGTGATCTCGGCCATGAGCCGCAGCGCATCGTCGCGGAACTGGGCGGTGGAATAGGCATCTTCGGGCGAGATGATGTCGATCAGGTGGTGCGGCGCGCGCGCCAGCGTTTCGGCATCGGGCTTGGCAGTGCCGATGTTCATGTCGCGGAACACCAGCGCGGAATCGACCGAGATCAGTTCGACTGGTAGCCCGGCTTCCAGCAACTTGATTGCGCAGGCGGTCTTGCCGCTGGCAGTGGGGCCCATGAGGAAAATGGCTGGTGGGTTTGTCATCACTTGCCCCGCATGAACAGCTTGTCGATTTCCGCGAGCGAAAGGCGGAACCAGGTCGGGCGGCCGTGGTTGCACTGGCCGGAGCGCTCGGTGGCTTCCATGTCGCGCAGCAGGGCGTTCATTTCCGGCAGGGTCAGGCTGCGGTGGGCGCGCACCGATCCGTGGCAGGCCATCGTCGCCAGGATTTCGTTGCGGCGCGCGAGCAAGGCCTGACTGCTGCCCACGCCGCGCAGGTCAGCCAGCACGGCCTGTGCCAGTTCGACCGGATCGGCATCGCGCAGCATCTGCGGCACCGCGCGAATGGCAAGCTGGGTGGGCGATTGCGCGCTGATCTCGAAGCCGAGCGCGAGCAGGTCCGGCTGGTGATCTTCCACCGTCGCCACATCAAGTTTTTCTGCGGCAAACACATGCGGGATCAGCAACGCCTGGCGCGGCAGGTTCTGTGATTCGATCTGGGACTTGAGCTTTTCGTAAACCACGCGCTCATGTCCGGCGTGCATGTCGACGACGATCAGCCCTTCGGCGCTCTGCGCGAGGATATAGATACCGTGCAGTTGTGCCAGCGCAAAGCCCAGCGGCGGCAGAGTATCTGCCTGCTGCTCTGAATCGACCGGCGCAAAGAAAGGAACCGGAGCCGATTCGGGCTGGCGCAAATCGCCGAACATGCGCTCGTAATAGCCCAGCGATTCCTGCGCCATCGGCAGCGGCATGCTCTGCTGGCGCGCGGCCAGTTCGGCGTAGGTGCGCGGCGTCATCGGTGCGGGCGCGGGTTGCGGCGGGCGTTGCAGTTCGCCGGTTTCCGGGTCGATACCCGCCTCTGCCGCTGCGCCGGCTTTGGCACCGGAGAGCGCCTTTTTCAGGGCGGTGAGCAGGAAGCGGTACAGCGCCTGCGATTCGCGGAAGCGCACCTCGATCTTGGTCGGGTGCACGTTCACATCGACGCCTTCCGGGGCCATTTCCAGGAACAGGCAATAGGCCGGATGGCGTTCGTGATGCAATACGTCGCGATAGGCTTCGCGCAGCGCATGCTGCACCAGCTTGTCGCGCACGAAACGGCCGTTAACAAAGAAATACTGTGCGTCGCGGCTCGACTTGCCTTGCGTTGGCGAGCCGGCAAAGCCGGTCAGTCTCAACCTTTCGAAGCCCTCGTCGACCGGCAGGGCATGCGCGACGAAGTCTTCGCCGAGTATCGCGCCCGCGCGCCGCGCCAGATCGCCGCGCAACAGGCGCGCCAGTGCGCGGCCGTTGTGGGTCAGCGCAAACTGGACTTCGGGGTGCGCCAGCGCAATGCGCTTGACCATGTCGTCGCAATGCGCGAACTCGGTGGACTCGGACTTGAGGAACTTGCGCCGCGCCGGGGTCTGGTAATAGAGATCGTGGACTTCGACCGTGGTGCCTGCCGCCAGCGCCGCAGGCACGGGGTCGTGCAAGCGGCCGTTGTCGGATTCGATGCGCCAGGCATGTGCCGCACCTTCGGCGCGGCTCGTCAGCGCCAGGCGCGAGACGGAAGCAATACTCGCCAGCCCTTCGCCGCGAAAGCCCAGTGTAGCCACGCGTCCCAGATCGTCGAAATCGCGAATCTTGCTCGTGGCATGGCGATGCAGCGCCAGCGAGAGATCGTCGTGCTCGATGCCGCAGCCGTCGTCGATCACCTTGATGAGCTTGGTACCGCCCGCCTGCAGTTCGATCTGGATGGTCCGGCTGCCGGCGTCGACGCTGTTTTCCAGCAGTTCCTTGAGCGCGGAAGCCGGGCGTTCGACGACTTCGCCGGCGGCGATCTGGTTGACCAGGTGGTCGGAAAGAATCTTGATACGTGGCATGGATAAATCAGAGGTCGTTATCGCACAGCAATTCGGCCTGCACCTTTTCGCGGGTCAGGTGCGGGGAGAACAGCTCGATGAAATCGTACATGTAGCCGCGCAGGTAGGCATCGCGCCGGAAGCCGATGCGCGTGACGGAATCTTCGAAAAGATGCGAGGCATCGATCGCGACCAGTTCGGTATCGCGCTCGGGCTCGAAGGCCATGCTGGCCATGATGCCGATACCCAGCCCCAAGTTCACATAGGTCTTGATGATGTCGGTATCGAGCGCGGTCAGCACCACCGTGGGTTCGAGCTTTTTGGCGGCAAACGCCTGGTTGATCTGCGAGCGGCCGGTGAAGGCAAAGTCGTAGGTCACGATCGGCCAGGCCGCGATTTCCTGCAACGTGATCGGATGATCGATTTGCGCCAGCGGATGCCCCTTGGGCACCACGACACTGCGGTTCCAGGAGTAGCAATCCAGATGCGCCAGCTCCGGATAGAGCGCAATCGCTTCGGTGGCAATCGCGAGATCGGCCTCGCCTTCGACCACCATCTCGCTGATCTGGGTCGGGTTGCCCTGCTTGATGGACAGCCGCACGTTGGGATATTTGGCAAGGAACGCCTTGATCGGCTTGGGCAACACGTAGCGCGCTTGGGTGTGGGTCGTGGCGATGGTCAGGCTGCCGCCGTCCACCTTCACGAACTCCTCGCCGATGCGCTTCATGTTCTGCGCCTGCAGCAGCATGCGTTCGGCGATGCGCAGCACCTCTTTGCCCGGCGCGGTCACATCGACCACGCGTTTGCCGTTGCGTACGAAAATCTGCACGCCCAGTTCGTCTTCGAGCATGCGAATCTGTTTGGAGATGCCCGGCTGCGAGGTATGCAGCTTTTCCGCCGCCTCGGTAACGTTCAGCCCCTGCTTGTAGACCTCGACCAGATAACGCAACTGTTGCAGTTTCACGCCCCACTCCTAATAACTCATTTGCATTTAGACGAAAGATAACAGTCTTATGCATGCATAAGCAATCCCGTTAACATTAGCTGCATATTGAGAACGGGTATCAAGCATGGAACTCGTATATGTCATCTCCGGCCTAGCGGTCGGGTTCACCGTGGGATTGACCGGCGTCGGCGGCGGTTCGCTGATGACGCCGATCCTGCTCTGGCTCGGAATCAACCCGGCCACCGCGGTCGGCACCGATCTGCTCTATGCCGCGATCACCAAGGCCGGCGGCGTGGTGGTGCATCAGCGCAACCGCAATATCGACTGGAAAGTCACGGGACTGCTGGCCTCCGGAAGCCTGCCTGCAGCCCTGCTGACCGTACTGGCCTTGCACATCCTCAAACCGGATGTCGCCATTCTCAACGCCATCATCACGCATGCACTGGGCTTTGCGCTGCTCCTGACAGCCAGCGCGATCATCTTCAAAAAGCGGCTGATGGCTCTGATCCAGAAACACGCGGGGCATTGGCTCAACCTGCCGGCGGCCAAACTCGGAAAAGCCACCGTGCTGACCGGCATCGCGCTGGGGATCATTGTCACGCTCTCGTCCATCGGCGCTGGCGCCCTCGGCACCCTGGCACTCTTCCTGCTCTATCCGCTGCTGCCGACCTCGCGTCTGGTCGGCACGGAAATCGCCCATGCGGTTCCGCTGACAGCCATTGCCGGGTTAGGCCATGCGGGACTCGGCCACGTCGACTGGTGGACGCTGGTCAGCCTGCTGACCGGTTCGCTTCCCGGCATCTGGCTCGGTAGCCACCTCACCCACCATGCGCCGGATCGCATCCTGCGCCCCTGCCTGGCCGTGATGCTGGCGATGGTCGGGGGCAAGTTGATCATGTAGGCAGGGCTTGAGCAAGCGCTCCCGCCCAAGAAACCACCTGATTCGCGTTCGTCAATTTTTGGGACTGCTTTGTAGAATTTGTTCACGGTCTGTCGCGAGAAGCCGTCAGCGGGGTGAAGCGCAGCGCAGGAACCGGAGTTTATGCGGATAAATGAGGATTCCGGGCTGCACATGAGCCCTATCACGGCTTCGCAGCAAGAGCGTGAACTGGTTCTTGGTTGTCAGTCACGCAGAAACGCCCATGCCGGGCGCACAAAAACGGCCCGCATCTGCGGGCCGTTTTCATGAAGTTATGAAGTGCGAAGCTCAGGCCTTGTGATAAACCTCGGCGCCCTTCTGCACGAACTCGATCGACTTCACTTCCATGCCCTTCTTCAGCGCGTCTTCCTCGCTGATGCCCTGCTGCGCGGCGAATTCGCGCACGTCCTGCGTGATCTTCATCGAGCAGAAATGCGGGCCACACATCGAACAGAAGTGGGCGATCTTGGCACCTTGCTGCGGCAGCGTTTCATCATGGAAAGCACGCGCGCGGTCCGGATCGAGGCCGAGGTTGAACTGGTCTTCCCAGCGGAATTCGAAACGCGCCTTGCTCATGGCGTTGTCGCGAATCTGCGCGCCCGGATGGCCCTTGGCCAGATCGGCGGCATGCGCGGCAAGCTTGTAGGTGATGATGCCTTCCTTGACGTCGTCCTTGTTCGGCAAGCCCAGATGCTCCTTGGGCGTGACGTAACAGAGCATCGCGGTGCCATACCAGCCGATCTGCGCGGCACCGATGGCCGAGGTGATGTGGTCGTAGCCGGGGGCGATGTCGGTGGTCAGCGGGCCTAGGGTGTAGAACGGCGCCTCGTGGCACCATTCCAGCTCCAGATCCATGTTTTCTTTGATCATCTGCATCGGCACGTGCCCCGGGCCTTCGATCATCACCTGCACGTCATGCTTCCAGGCAATCTGCGTGAGCTCGCCCAGCGTCTTGAGTTCGCCCAGTTGCGCTTCATCGTTGGCATCCCAGACCGAGCCGGGGCGCAGACCATCGCCGAGGCTGAAGCCCACGTCGTAGGCCTTCATGATCTCGCAGATTTCCTCGAAGTGTGTGTAGAGGAAGTTTTCCTTGTGGTGCGCCAAGCACCACTTGGCCATGATCGAGCCGCCGCGGCTGACGATGCCGGTCATGCGGTTCGCAGTTAGCGGCACATATTTCAGCAGCACGCCGGCGTGGATGGTGAAATAGTCGACGCCCTGCTCGGCCTGTTCGATCAGCGTGTCCTTGAAGATTTCCCAGGTCAGGTCTTCAGCCTTGCCGTTGACCTTTTCCAGCGCCTGGTAGATCGGCACCGTACCGATGGGCACAGGCGCATTACGAATGATCCACTCGCGGGTTTCGTGGATGTTCTTGCCGGTGGACAAATCCATGATCGTGTCCGAGCCCCAGCGGATGCCCCAAGTCATCTTTTCGACTTCCTCGCTGATGCTGGAAGTCACCGCCGAGTTGCCGATGTTGCCGTTGATCTTCACCAGGAAATTGCGGCCGATGATCATCGGCTCGCATTCGGGGTGGTTGATGTTGTTCGGGATGATGGCGCGGCCGGCAGCGATCTCGTCGCGCACGAATTCCGGGGTGATCTTTTCCGGAATATTGGCACCGTAGTTCTGCCCCGGATGCTGGCGCAGCATCATCGCGGCCATCTTCTCGCCCTTGGCGCCGAGCGCCTTCAGCGATTCGACGTACTGCTCGCGCTGCAGGTTTTCGCGGATCGCCACGTATTCCATTTCCGGCGTGACGATGCCTTTTCGGGCATAGTGCATCTGCGTGACGTTGGCCCCGGCCTTGGCGCGGCGCGGCTTGCGGGTAAGCTCGAAACGCAGCGGATCGAGGCTCTTGTCCGCTTCGCGCATGCGGCCGTATTCGCTGGTCAGCGCCGGCAGCAGTTCGGTATCGTTACGCTCCTCGATCCACGCGGCGCGGATCGGCGCGAGCCCCTTGCGCACGTCGATCTGCACGTCCGGATCGGTATACGGGCCGGAGGTGTCATAGACGAAGATCGGCGGATTCTTTTCACCGCCGAAGGAATCCGGCGTATCGGTCTGGCTGATCTCGCGCATCGGCACGCGAATGTCCGGCCGGCTGCCGGTCACGTAAATCTTGCGCGAGTTCGGGAAAGGCTGGACGGATGCTTCGTCCACGGTGGCCTGGCTTGCCAGAAATTCGGCGGATTGTTTCATGCTGCTCTCCAGTGGGCTCGGGAGGCGCAAGAACTCTGAACTTGCCGCTTCCCTGCGCCGGTATTAACCGTATCAGGTTCGAAGGGTCTCTCTCATCCGCGCGGCCGCACGGAACCCCTAGCGTAGGGATACGAAGCTAAAGCAGTTGGGGACTAAATGCAAGTAACTTTCATCTGATGTCCTTGCATGATGTTTTATGACCTTATTTTCAGAATCCGCCGCCTGCCACCCCAGACTTGCCTAAAATTTAAGCAAGACGTACAATCCGCTCCCTCCCCGTATTTCAGCACAAAACGCCCCATGCAGATCGGCCCGTACTCTTTGCCCAACAATCTCGTTGTGGCGCCCATGGCCGGTGTGACGGATCGCCCTTTCCGCCAGTTGTGCCGGCGCTTTGGTGCGGGTTATGCGGTATCGGAGATGATTACGGCTGACAAGTCTTTGCGACTGTCGAAAAAAACCCTGCGCCGTGCCGATTTTGATGGCGAACCGTCGCCGATTGCGGTGCAGATCGCCGGCAGCGATCCGCACGAACTGGCTGCAGCCGCGCGCTACAACGTCGAACAGGGCGCGCAGATTGTCGACATCAACATGGGCTGCCCGGCCAAGAAGGTGTGCAACAAGCTGGCCGGCTCGGCCCTGTTGCAGAATGAAACGCTGGTGGCTGAAATTCTCACCGCAGTGGTTCGCGCGGTGGACGTGCCGGTTACGCTGAAAACCCGGCTGGGGTTTCGCAACGGAGAAGAAAACATCCTGCGCGTGGCAAGGCTGGCCGAGGAATGTGGAATTGCCGCGCTGGCGGTACATGGCCGAACCCGCGAGGACATGTACAACGGCGAGGCGCGCTTTGACCTGATCCGGGAAGTAAAGTCGCAGATCGGCATTCCGCTGATTGCCAATGGCGACATCGACAGCCCGCAAAAAGCCAGGACGGTGCTTGAGGCGACAGGGGCGGATGCCATCATGATCGGTCGCGCCGCGCAAGGCAGGCCGTGGCTGTTTCGCGAGATCGCCCATTTCCTGGCGACGGGCGAATTGCTGCCACCGCCGGGGCTGGAAGAAATTCGGGAAGTGCTGCTCGAGCATCTCGATGAGTTGCATGCCTTCTACGGCGAGTATTCCGGGTGCCGGATCGCCCGCAAGCACATCGCCTGGACGACATGCGGACTGGCGGGCAGCAACGAATTTCGCAGCCAAATGTATGGACTGGAAGATTGCGCAAGGCAGCGCGACGCAGTTAAGCAATATTTCGATGGACTGATGGCAGGCTGAGACCTGCCGGACAAGCGACCAGACACATGGATCAGCCATCTCAAAACAAACAAAAATAAGCGGGACAGGAGAAATCATGCACAAACAGATCGACCAGATTGCCGAGGCCATCAATGGTGCGCTCGAACAGTACTTCCATGATCTGGACGGAGAAACGCCGTCCGGGGTGTATGACATGGTACTGGCCCGCGTAGAAAAACCGTTGCTGCAAGCCGTGCTCAAGCGCGTAGACGATAACCAGACCAAAGCGGCGGACATGCTGGGCATCAACCGCAATACACTGCGCAAAAAATTGCAAACCTACGGCCTGCTGTAAGCGGGCGTTTTACCTTCAAATCAGGAACCCCCATGAGCAAAATCACCCGAGCATTGATCAGCGTATCCGACAAGACCGGCGTCGTTGAGTTTGCCCAGGCACTGGCTGAGGCCGGTGTCGAGATCCTTTCCACCGGCGGCACCGCCAAGTTGCTGGCCGAAAAGAAAATCCCGGTGATCGAAGTCGCCGACTACACCGGCTTCCCGGAAATGCTCGATGGCCGCGTCAAGACGCTGCATCCGAAAATCCACGGGGGCATTCTCGGTCGCCGCGACCTGCCAAGCCATGTCGCCAAGATGGCCGAGCACGGCATCGGCAACATCGATCTGGTTTGCGTGAACCTCTATCCGTTCGAGGCCACCATTGCCAAGCCGGATTGCCAGTTCGATGACGCCATCGAAAATATCGACATTGGCGGCCCAGCCATGGTGCGTTCCGCCGCCAAGAACCACGCGCACGTCGCCATCGTGACCGATGCGGCTGACTACCAGCCGCTGATCGACGAAATGAAAGCCAACGACGGCGCGCTGACTTTGAATACCCGTCGCCAGCTGGCGAAGAAGGCATTCAGCCATACCGCCGCCTACGACGGTGCGATTTCCAACTACCTGACCGCGCTGTCCGACAATGGTGAAACCCAAGCCTACCCGCAGCGTCTGAACCTGCAATTCGAAAAAGTGCAGGACATGCGCTACGGCGAAAATCCGCACCAGTCCGCCGCGTTCTACCGCGATCTCGATCCGGCCGCCGGCAGCCTCGCCACCTACAAGCAATACCAGGGCAAGGAACTCTCCTACAACAACATCGCCGATGCCGATGCGGCGTGGGAATGCGTGAAGCAGTTCGATGAGCCGGCCTGCGTGATCGTCAAGCACGCAAACCCCTGCGGCGTAGCCGTGGGCAAGGACAGCTACACCGCCTACCAACTGGCCTTTGCGACCGATACCACCTCGGCTTTCGGCGGCATCATCGCCTTCAATCGCGAGGTTGATGAAGACACCGTCGAGTTGGTTTCCAAGCAATTCCTTGAAGTGCTGATCGCTCCGGCTTACACCCCAGCTGCGCGGGAACTTCTGGCCAAGAAGCAGAACGTGCGCGTATTGGAAGTGCCGGTCGAACTGGGCAGCAACCGCTTCGACGTCAAGCGCGTCGGCGGTGGCCTGCTGGTGCAGACCCCGGATTCACACATTCTCAAGCTGGAAGACCTCAAGGTCGTGACCAAGAAGCAGCCCACGGCAGAACAACTCAAGGATCTGCTGTTCGCCTGGAATGTGGCCAAGTTCGTGAAGTCCAACGCCATCGTATTCTGCGGCAAGGGCCAGACGCTGGGTATCGGGGCCGGCCAGATGAGCCGCGTCGATTCCACCAAGATTGCTGCGATCAAGGCCAAGAACGCCGGCCTTGGCCTGAGCGGCTCGGTCTGCGCCTCGGATGCTTTCTTCCCGTTCCGCGACGGCGTGGACGTGATCGCCGAAAACGGCGTATCGGCCATCATCCAGCCGGGCGGTTCGATGCGCGACGAGGAAGTGATCGCGGCTGCCGACGAGCATGGCATTGCGATGGTAGTGACCGGCGTTCGTCACTTTAGGCATTAAGCCAGTGAGGGGGAAGGAGTGAGGTGTGAGGTGTGAAAGCCTTTAACCGTAACCTTCCCTTTTTTGATTTACCAATCTGTGAGTGCGCGAGGTTTTACCCCTCACTCCTCACCCCTCTCACCTCACGGGGTCAAAATGAATATTCTCGTAGTGGGTTCCGGCGGTCGCGAGCACGCGCTGGCCTGGAAAATTTTGCAGTCCGAGCGCGTGGGCAAGGTGTTCGTGGCGCCAGGCAATGCCGGCACGGCGCTGGAGCCGGGTCTCACCAACGTGGAAATCACGGCGATTCCCGAACTGATCGAATTCGCCCGGCGCGAAAACATCGCTTTCACCGTGGTCGGCCCGGAAGCGCCGCTGTCGCAAGGCATCGTCGATGCCTTCCGTGCCGCAGGCTTGCGCATTTTCGGCCCGACACGCGCCGCGGCCCAGCTTGAATGGTCCAAGGGATTTGCCAAGGATTTCCTGGCCAAGCACGCGATTCCGACCGCGAAATACCAGACCTTCTCCGACGCCAAACTCGCGCATGACTACATCGACGCCAACGGCGCACCGATCGTGATCAAAGCCGACGGCCTCGCTGCCGGCAAGGGCGTGATCGTGGCGATGACCCTTGATGAGGCACATACCGCCATCGACGACATGCTCGAAGGCAACCGCTTTGGCGATGCCGGTGCGCGCGTCGTGATCGAGGAATTCCTCGCCGGCGAAGAAGCCAGCTTCATCGTGATGGTGGACGGCAACAACGTGCTGCCAATGGCCACCTCGCAAGACCACAAGCGTCTGCTTGATGCGGACCAGGGACCGAACACAGGCGGCATGGGCGCTTACAGCCCGGCGCCGGTCGTGACACCGGACGTGCATGCCCGCGTGATGCGCGAGATCATCCTGCCGACAGTGGAAGGCATGAAGAAGGACGGCACGGTCTACACCGGCTTCCTCTATGCCGGCCTGATGATCGACGAAGCCGGCGCGCCGAAGGTTATCGAATTCAACTGCCGCTTCGGCGACCCGGAAACCCAGCCGATCATGCTGCGTCTGAAGTCCGACTTCGTGGCGCTGCTGGAAGCCGGCATCGACGGCAAGCTCGACCAGGTCGAAGCCGAATGGGATCGGCGCGTGGCGCTGGGCGTGGTACTGGCTGCCGCCAACTACCCGGAAACCCCGCGCAAGGGCGACGTCATCGAAGGCTTGCTCGGCAAGCTCGAAGACGGGCATGTATTCCACGCCGGAACCGAGCTCAACGCCGAAGGCAAGCCGGCAACTTCCGGTGGCCGTGTGCTGTGCGTGACCGCATTCGGCGAGAACTTCAAGGCCGCGCAGAAACGCGCCTACGAAATTACCGCCGGCATCCGCTTCGACGGCATGCAGTACCGCAAGGACATCGGCTGGCGCGCAATTGACCGCAAGTAATCCAGCCCTTGAAACAACAACGCCACGGTTTTCGCCGTGGCGTTGTTGTTTGTATTGTACGG
Source organism: Formivibrio citricus (assembly GCF_900115065.1). Taxonomy (GTDB): domain Bacteria; phylum Pseudomonadota; class Gammaproteobacteria; order Burkholderiales; family Chitinibacteraceae; genus Formivibrio; species Formivibrio citricus. The sequence goes on from NZ_FOVE01000008.1 coordinate 79,504, forward strand.
CTCAATGGCAACCGCAACCGCCGCCACAACCGCCTTCTGAATGGTTTTCGCCGCCGCAACATTCGTGATCTTCATCATCCGAATGACCACCGCAGCCGCAGCCCCCCCCGCAACCTTCCAGCACCAACTCCTCGGCATCGCCGTTTTGCAAGGCCATCAAGGCCAGCCCTGCCGTTTCTGCTTCCGTAGCAAAAACGTGAATGCCTTGGTCGGAAAACGCCTGAAGCAGCTGGGGCGCCATGCCGGCGCACAGTACGACATCGACCGCAATCGGTTCCTCGGCGGAACCTTCCGGCTCGCCATGCGAGAAAGTCCTGTGCTCGCCCGACTCGGCATCGAAAACCAGCAAGTGCTCGGTTTCAGTGAATTCGGGATGCAATTTGGCGTCCAGCCCTTCCGGGCCACTAACGGGGATACAGATTTTCATGGGATTCTCTCTGGGACAGATCGGCCGAGAGTACAAGCAGATCAGGATGTCCGCAAGTATCCGGCAAAATCGCAGCAATATAGGGGGAGGCCCCTGTCGCGAGTCAGGCGAGGCTCCCGCAAAAATATGTCTGCAAGAACCAGGCCTCGTCAGTTTCGCAGCAAGATCGAGAACCGGATCTTAAACAGGAACGCTGGGGAGTCGATGCAAGGCTGCGGCTATTTCTTCTTCCGGGTACACATAATCTTCCAGTTGCCCGGCAAAGAATTTGTCGTAGGACGCCATATCGAAATGGCCGTGGCCGGACAGATTGAACAATAGCGTCTTGGCTTCTCCGGCCTCGTTGCAGCGCTTCACTTCTTCGATCACCGCGCTGATCCCGTGACAGGATTCCGGTGCGGGGATGATGCCCTCTGCACGGGCAAAGGCGACCCCCGCGTCAAAGGTAGCCAATTGCGGCACAGCCACAGCTTCGATCAGCTTTTCGTTATACAACTGTGAAACAAGGCTGGATGCGCCGTGATAACGCAAACCGCCGGCATGGATCGACGGGGGCATGAAGTCGTGACCCAAAGTGTATTGCAGCATCATCGGGGTCATGCCTGCGGTATCGCCATAGTCATAAGCGTAATGGCCACGAGTCAGGCTAGGACAAGAGGTTGGCTCAACAGCCACCAAGCGCACATTCTTGCCGGCGGCTTTGTCGGCGAGGAACGGGAAAGCAATGCCGCCGAAATTGGAACCGCCCCCGCACGGAGCAAACACCATGTCCGGATATTCCCCGATCATTTCCAGCTGCTTCTTGGCTTCGAGGCCGATCACGGTCTGATGCAGCAACACATGATTGAGCACGGAACCAAGCGAGTATTTGGTATCGGCGCGGCTGGCGGCTTCTTCCACGGCTTCAGAGATGGCGATACCCAGCGAGCCGGGATTGTCAGGATCAGCCGCCAGCAGGCGGCGGCCATATTCGGTGACCGGGGTCGGGCTGGCGAGCACTTCCGCGCCCCAAGCCTGCATCATCGAGCGACGGAACGGCTTTTGCTGGTAACTCACTTTGACCATGAAGATGCGAACTTCTATGCCGAACATGTGCCCGGCCAGCGCCAGCGAAGAACCCCATTGGCCTGCGCCGGTTTCGGTAGTCAACCGTTTGATACCGGCCTGTTTGTTGTAATACGCCTGTGCGATTGCGGAATTGAGCTTGTGCGAACCGGCGGGCGAAACACCCTCATATTTGTAAAATATCTTGCACTTGGTACCGAGCGCAGTTTCCAAGCGATGGGCGCGGAACAAGGGGGCGGGCCGCCACATGGTATAGGCTTGGCGTACTTCGTCCGGAATCTTGATCCAGCGTTCGTGAGAAACTTCCTGCTCAATGATGTTGTCCGGGAAGATGGCTGTGAGCGCATCCGGCCCGACCGGCTTGCCATCCGGCCCCAGCGGCGGGGCAGGGGGATTGGGCATGTCGGCCACCACGTTGTACCAATGTGTCGGAATGTCTTTTTCTTCCAGGATGTACTTGGTTTGTTGCATGGAGCCTCCACAGCAAAAGCTTTGTTATTCGGGTTTTCCGCAATATTGTGCGCAATTCTTCCCGTCGACGTTGATTCGAGTCAAGTTGATTGCCGGCGGGCATTGCCACAGACCAATGTTAGAATCACGTCTTTGCTGCACTTCGCCCCCCCCATGACCTCCCCGTTGCACCTTCTTCAGCACGTCTTCGGCTACCACGCCTTTCGCGGGGAGCAGGCGGCAATTGTCGATCATCTGATCGGCGGCGGCGACGCGCTGGTGCTGATGCCCACCGGCGGGGGCAAATCGCTGTGCTACCAGATTCCCGCCCTGGCACGGCCCGGCTGCGGCGTGGTGGTTTCGCCGCTGATCGCGCTGATGCAGGACCAAGTCGACCAGCTCAAGGAGCTGGGCGTTGCAGCGGCCTTCCTCAACTCCACGCTGAGTTTGGAGGAATCCCGTGAAATCGAGCAGGCATTCCTCGGTGGCCAGTTGAAGCTTCTCTATGTGGCGCCGGAACGGGCCGTCACCCCGCGCTTCCAGCGTTTGTTGCAACAAGCAAATATCGCGCTGTTCGCCATCGACGAGGCGCACTGCGTTTCGCAATGGGGCCACGATTTCCGTCCGGAATACCTAGCGCTGTCGGTGCTCGCCGACGCCTACCCCGGCATTCCGCGCATCGCGCTTACGGCCACGGCGGATCATGCGACGCAAGCCGAGATCATCGACAAGCTGCGCCTGGAATCGGCCAGCCAGTTCGTCGCGAGCTTCGACCGCCCCAACCTGCGCTACACCATCGTCGAGAAGAAGACCTCGAAAGACCAGTTGCTGACCTTCCTGCGCCGCGAGCACGAGGGCGACTCGGGCATCGTCTATTGCCTGTCCCGAAAGCGCGTCGAGGCCACGGCCGAATGGCTGCGCAGCAAGGAAATCCGCGCCCTGCCCTACCACGCCGGGCTGGATGCGGACGTGCGCGCCAGGAACCAGAACATCTTCCTGCGCGAAGAAGGCGTGGTCATGGTCGCGACCATTGCCTTCGGCATGGGCATCGACAAGCCGGACGTGCGCTTCGTCGCGCATCTCGACCTGCCCAAGAGCATCGAGAACTACTACCAGGAAACCGGCCGCGCCGGCCGCGACGGCTTGCCTGCGGATGCGTGGCTCGCCTACGGGCTGAATGACGTGATCCAGCTCACCAACATGATCGAGGCCAGCGGCGCGCCCGAGGAGCAGAAAGATGTCGAGCGACGCAAGCTCGAAGCCATGCTCGGGTTATGCGAAACCACGGCTTGCCGTCGCCAGACGCTGCTCGGTTATTTCGGCGAGGAAGCCCGGCCCTGCGGCAACTGCGACAACTGCCTGAACCCGCCGCAGCTCACCGACATGACCGAAGCCGCACGCAAGGCGCTCTCGTGCGTGTACCGCACCGGCAACCGTTTCGGCGTTGGCCATCTGGTCGATGTGCTGCAGGGCAAGCTCACCGACAAGGTGCGTGAATTCATGCACCAGCAGGTTTCCACCTTCGGAATCGGCAAGGAGCTGGACGAAGCGAGCTGGCGCGCGGTCTTCCGCCAGTTGCTCGCACGCGGCGCGCTGCGAGTGAGCCCAGAAGGCCACGGGGGGCTGGAACTTGCGGAGGCAGCCAAGCCGATCCTGCGCGGCGAGGTGCCGCTCTACCGCCGCGCGCGCATCGAGAAATTTCACTACCACGACAAGAACGCCGAATTCTCAACCGCCGAGGATCGCGCGCTCTGGCAGGCGCTGCGCGTGTGCCGCAAGCAGCTCGCCGACGAGCAGAACGTGCCGGCCTATGTGATCTTCGGCGATGCGACGCTCAAGGAAATGGTGCGCTTCAAGCCCGCCGACCATTACGAGATGGGCCGCATCACCGGCGTGGGCGACCGCAAGCTGGAAAAATACGGCGATGCGTTCCTGAAGGTCATAGCCGCAAACGCAGCAAGCCTTTGATTCACTGTCGCCTTGAATGAGCGCCATCGCCAGATTCACGTAACCCTTGTTGCTGGCGGCCCTCCGACATGCTCAACCGCCCTGCGCCACTACCCGGTCGCGCCCCTGCGCCTTGGCCGTGACCAGCGCAGCATCAGCGCCGACCAGCATGTCTTCCAGCGTATCCGTTTCGCAGCGCAAGGCTGCGATCCCGACCGAGACCGTCACGCCGAAGGTCTTGTTTTCCGTCGTGGTCACTTTCTGCGCACCCAGTTTCTCCCGGAAACGCTTGGCGACAGCCTGCGCACCTTCAAGCGTGGTATCGGGCAGCAGCACCACGATCTCCTCGCCGGAATAGCGCCCCAGCAGATCGTAGTCGCGCACGGTATCCCTTGCGGCCTGCGAGATGAGGCGGACCGCCATGTCGCCGGCAACGTGGCCGTAGCTGTGGTTGATCTTCTTGCATTCATCGAGGTCGATCAACAACACGGCGGCGCTACGTCCCGTACGCTGTACGTAGTTGACCTGCCGTTCGGCCAGTTCCATGAAGCGCGTCCGGTTCCACAGACCGGTCAGCGCATCGGTTCCGCGCTCGACCTCGCACTGGTGATGCAGTTTTCGGGTCCGCTGCAGCAGCACCAGACAGACGATCAGCATCACGATCACCAGAACGCTGAGTGCGGCCAGCAGGGTAATCAGCGTCGCGGTCGGAAGATGGATAAACATGATTTGCATTACCGGGTATCAACTCAATCAGTTTAGGCCCAGTTAACCTTGATTACAAAGCAGATCCGGGTAGATAGCTGACAAAATTATCGTGCCCGGGACGAATTGGAATTAAAATTCGTCCATGCAAAAAATCCTCCTTGTCCGCCTCTCTTCCATGGGCGACGTCATCCACAACCTGCCCGCCGTCACCGATCTGGCCCGCGCCTGCCCACAGACCAGGATCGACTGGGTCGTTGAGGAGGGTTTTCAGGAAATTCCGCGCCTGCATCCGGCTATCAGCCGGGTCATTCCCGTCGGCATGCGGCGCTGGCGCAAAACACCGGTCGCCACGCTGTGCGGGGACGACCTCGGCCGTTTTGCCGCCGAATTGCGCTGCGAACGTTATGATCTGGTTCTCGACTCCCAGGGGCTGGTCAAGAGCGCGCTGGTCGCCAAGCTGGCCAAGGGGCCGGTCGCAGGTTACGACAGCAAGAGCATCCGGGAACCGGCAGCCAGCCTCTTCTATGACCGGCGTTATGCCGTCTCGCGCGAGTTGCACGCGATCGACCGCAACCGCCTGTTGAGCGCTGCGGCGCTCGGTTACGAGGTAACGGGGCCAATCGATTACGGCCTGCTGCCCCCGCAACTGTCGCTTTCCTGGCTGTCGCAATCCGCCTGTGTGACGCTGCTCACGGCCACCAGCCGCGCCGACAAGGAGTGGCCGGAAGAACGCTGGCAGGCATTGGGAAAACGTTTCGTCGAACTCGGTCTGACGCCTGTACTGCCCTGGGGCAACGAAACCGAACGGGCACGCAGCGAGCGCCTGGCGGCGGGCATTCCCGGCGCCATCTGCCCGCCGCGCCTGTCGCTGACCGAGGCTGCTGCCTTGCTGGCCGGCAGCCGCATCGTGGTCGGCGTCGATACCGGCCTCGCACATTTGGCCGCAGCGCTGGCAACGCCTGTAGTTGCCATTTTCTGCGCATCCGATCCGTTCAAGACCGGCGTACGCGCGGCATACGGCGCGGTCAATCTGGGCGCCAACGGCGCACCGCCCGACATCGATACCGTCTGGCAAGCCGTACTGGCCGGAATCCGCCAATGATCGCTCGCGGGCTGTACCGCCTCCTGCTCTGGGCCGGCCTTCCCTTCATTTTTCTTTACCTGCTCAAGCGCAGCCGCAAGCAGCCGGCCTATCGCAGCCACTGGGGCGAGCGGCTCGGCTTTTACCCCTCCCGCCCTGCCGGTGCCGCCCCGCTCTGGCTGCATGCAGTTTCGGTGGGCGAGATGCGCGCCACGGCACCGCTCGTCAACGCCCTGCTCAAGCGCGATCCGCTCTGCCCGATCCTGCTGACCTGCATGACGCCGACCGGGCGCACCACGGCGCAAGAGCTCTTCGGAGACAAAGTCGAAATCGCCTACCTGCCCTACGATTACCCCGGCGCGGTGCAACGCTTCCTGCGGCATTTCCGGCCGCGCGCCGGCATATTGATGGAAACCGAACTCTGGCCCAACCTGATCCATGCCTGCGCCGATGCCGGCATCCCGTTGACGCTGGCCAACGCCCGGCTCTCGCAGAAATCGCTCGCGGGCTACCTGAAGATCGCCGCCCTGATCCGCCCTGCCGTGGCTAGGCTGGCCGGCGTGCTGGCGCAAAGCCGCGACGATGCGGACCGCCTGCACCAACTGGGCGCGCGGCGGGTGGAAATCGTTGGCAATATCAAGTTCGACAACCTGCCGCCTGCCGAACTTGTTGAGCGCGGCCAACGCTGGAAAGCGCAATTCGCCGGACGCAAAACCCTGTTGTTCGCTTCGAGCCGCGAAGGTGAGGAAACCCTGCTGCTGGATGCGCTGCTCGCCGCAGGCTGGCCGGAGAACATGCTTTTGCTGCTGGTGCCGCGCCACCCGCAACGTTTCGATGCGGTAGCCCGGCTACTGGAAGAAAAGAAGCTCGGCTATCTGCGCCGCAGCCAGTGGTTGGGGGACTCTGTCCCTACGGATATTCGGGTGTTGCTCGGCGACAGCATGGGCGAAATGAGCGCGTGGTTTGCGGCAAGCGATCTCACGATCATGGGCGGCTCGCTGTTGCCTTTCGGCTGCCAGAACCTGATCGAAGCCTGCGCAGTGGGCGCCCCGGTCCTGCTCGGACCTTCGGTCTTCAACTTTGCCGAGGCTGCACGCCTAGCGCTGGAAAGCGGTGCGGCGCAACAGGAAGCCGCCGCTGACGCCATCGCGGCAACGGCGTTGTCGCTGTTGCAAAAGCCGGAGGAATTGCAGCGCATGGGCACCGCCGGGATCGACTTCGCCGCCGCGCACCGGGGCGTCGTGCAGCGTTTGCTAGTGGTCTGCCCCGTAAATGGCGGAACACAATGAAAACGCCGGATTTGTACGGCTGGCTAGGCGCGAACCTGCGTGACTGACTACTAGACACGCAAAGACAAGTTTTCATGTTTCGTTATTTGCGGGGCAGATCACCAAGTTACCTGGAACGCAGCACGCCCATCTGATGCACCCCCAGCCCAGCCACGATCAGGACGGTTCCCAGCAAAACTTCACGGGTCAGCACCTCGTTGTTGAGTGCGTAGCCAAACCATAGCGCAGAAACGGTCGCGATCATCGGGATCAGCGCCACTTGCGTCGGGCGACATTCCCGGATCAGCCAGAAATAGACGCTCATCGCGAACACCGACCCCACCAGCGCCAGATAAACGATCGCCCCCGTGGCCCGCAGCGGCACCCCGGCTGGCAGGGGGATGCCATAAGCGAGCCAGACGACAGCGCTGGCTACGACGCAGACCCCGATCGAGCCGGTACTGACCAGCAAGGTATCCAGCCCCTGTGAGTGGACCTTCAGCCTCACCGCCCCCAGGCTGTTGACAGTCACCGCCAGCAAGATGACCAGAAAGGCCGGAATACCCTCCGCACCAAGATGCAGGTGTTCGGAAAAAATGGCCGCCAGTCCGCCCAAAGCCAGAATGCAGCCGACCACCTCATTGCGCTGGATTTTCTGACGCAGCAACAGGGAGGCCAGGATGACCGCCAGCAACGGGTTGAGCCCGTACAGCACGGCCACCAAACCGGAGTTGACGTACTGCGCCGCCCAGTAGGTGCAGATCATGGCAAACACCGTGTAGCCGCCGCCGGCGATCCAGGCACGCCATGCCTCGCGGCTGGGGCGGATTTTGACGCCACGATATGCAGCGACCATCAGCAGAATCACGAAAGCCAGGGCAAAACGGAAAAACAGCGCGGCGCTGTAGTGGTAATCCACCACGCTCCACTTGATCGAAAGCGCGGTCGTGGACCAGATGCAGACCAGCGACAACGCGCCGGCAAGATGAATGAACATGAAGCGAAGGAACCGGCCACGCCTGTAGCCGGCCCGGAAACCGTAATGGCGTCATTCTGCCAGCAAATGGGCTTGCCCAGAAATCCGGTAACAAAAAAGCGGCCCGCACCGGGGCCGCTTTTGCTCTGTACTGCCTTGCTTGTCAGGTTCTGAAAGAACTGAATTTGTCCTGCAAGCCCTGTGCCACGCGATCCAGCTCCTGCAGCGTCGCCGTCGCTTTCTCCAGCTCGTCTTCTGACCTCTGCATGCGGTTGGTGATCCCCTCTGCGCTACGCGCCATCAGGGTAGTCGCGGTTTGCTCCTCATGCGTGGAATGGGCGATTTCTTCCATCTTGCTTCGCACGTCATCCATGTTGTTGCGGATACCGTCGATCTTGCTTGCAGCGGCCTCGGCGAATGCAACGCCGCCCTGTGCCGATACCAGCGTCTGCTTCATGTTGCTCACCGCGCTGGCCGTTTCGTTGCGCATGCCCTCGGTCATGGAGGTGATCTGCAGGGTGGCTTCGCCGGTACGTTCAGCGAGCTTGCGCACTTCGTCCGCCACCACGGCAAACCCGCGTCCCTGCTCGCCGGCACGTGCGGCTTCAATTGCCGCATTCAGGGCCAGCAGGTTGGTCTGGTCGGCGATTTCCTTGATGACCTGGGTGATGCCGCTGATTTCCTGCGAGCGCTGGCTGAGTTGTTCCAGCAAGGCGGAGAGATTCTCGACCTCATGCGCCGACTGCCCGGCCTTGCCGGCGACTTCGGCGATGGTATGGGCCGATTCAACCGAAAGCTCGCTGGTTTGCTTGACCAGAGAATCCGCCTCTCCGGCATTGCCGGCGATATGCGAGATGCTAACCGTGATTTCCTCGATCGTTGCGGCATTGCTGGAGCTTTGGTCGGCCAGCTCACGGAAGTCGTCGGAGAGCTTACCCAGCACGCTGTTGACCGAGTGCACGCCTTCAGTCAGGCGCACGGCTTCGCGGCGGATATCAGCAAACATGCCGCGCAGGCTTTCAAGGAAGGTATTGAAGTGGCGCGCGGTTTCAGCAATTTCGTCATTGCCTTCGATGTCAATGCGTCTCGTAAGGTCGCCGCCGCCGCGGGCGATTTCCTGCATGATAACGTTGATGCGGCTGATGCCGGACGTAATGCGGTTCGCCATGGCATAGGCCGTCACCACCGCTAGTACGGTAAATACGAGACCGACCAATACAACGATGCCCATGAGATAACGGGCACTGGCCTGGATTTCGCTGCGGTCAATCACGCTGACCAGTTTCCAGCCGCCACGGGAAGCCGCCATCACCCGGCCGACTTTCTCGACGCCATCGACCTTGTATATAAACGAAGCAGCATTGTTCTTTACCGCCTCAGTCAATTCAGGAATATTGACACTGGAAATGTTCTTGGTGAGCAGTTCCTTTCTGGTGGGATGGGTCAGTACCGTACCGTCACCTTCGACCAGGATCAGATAACCGGTTTCCCCGATCTTGATGGCGTTAAGGATTTCAGTAAGCCGCTTCAGGGAAATATCGATACCAAGCACATAGTTGACTTCGCCATCCGCGCCATGAAAGGACTTGACCACGGCGGTCACATTCTCGCCGGTCGTCGATAGGTACGCCTTGGCAATGGATGCTTTGCCTTTCTGTGCGACAGCGTCCTGATACCAAGGGCGTTTGCGCGGATCGTAACCGGCTTTGACCTTGCTTTGGTCATCCGTCACGAACCCGCCTTGCTTGGTACCCATGTACAGCTCAAGAAGATTCGGATTGGCTTTACCTATCATGCGGAAGTGATTGTATATCTCGGTTTCGAGCGGTCCGCGTGTCAGGGTCTTCAGATCAGTGTCTGTCGTACGAGCCACATAGTTGTTCAGCGAACTATCCAGACGCTGCATAGCCGGATGGGCTGCCATCAAATCCATATTTGTCATGGCATTATCAAGCAGCACGGAAATGACGTTGTCGACCTGTTTCATTTCGCCGGCGGCTCGAGCCAGGAAGTCCGCCTCCGACTTTTTTCCCAACGAATAATTGAGGATCAAGATGATGCAGAGTATCGGCACCACGACCAGCGCGGTTGAGGTCAGAAACAGCTTTTTCTTGATACTGCCCGGCTTCAAGAGATCAAGGCTCATAGGGAACTCCAGATGGATCGATTTTTGTTTTTGGAAACGCCCGGGAAGAAATGAATCTACCCTCGGCATAGTTTGTACGATAGTCAAAAATTACAGGAAAGCCCAGCAGCAAACACCGTGCCCAAAAATTCAGGTTGTCACCCACGGGCGAAGCTATTAGTATCGACTCTCAAGATTACATATTGACGACCCAGCGCCCATGAACCGCTCCGCCATGACCGCCTTTTCCTATTTTTATTGGTACATCAGGCCCTTGACGGATCGGGAGGCGTTGCGCTGAGTCCAAAAAATACCCCTACACCCGAAACCGTCAGCCCGTCTGGCGGTTTTTTATTGGCCGCCCGACCTGTAAAACCGATACCAGGAGAGCCGCCATGCCCGCACCAGAAAATAGCCGAATCCGTCACACCACTGCCCTGATTTCGCCCGCACAACTGGAGCAGGAACTCCCCTGCCCCGCGCAAACACAGCTCCTCGTCGCCAAGGCGCGCAAGAATCTCCACCACATTCTGCACGGCGCGGACGACCGGCTGGCCGTTATCGTCGGCCCCTGTTCGATCCACGATCCGCAGGCTGCGCTCGAATATGCCGAACGCCTTGCCGTGCTGCGCGCCCGACTTGGAGGAGAACTGGAAATCGTGATGCGCGCCTATTTCGCCAAGCCACGCACCACAGTGGGCTGGAAGGGCCTGATCAACGATCCACACATGGATGGCAGTTTCGATATCCAGCATGGATTGAGAGCTGCACGCCGGCTGCTGCTCGGAATCACCGCACTGGAACTCCCGATCGCAACGGAATACCTGGATCTCGTCGCGCCGCATTACATCTCGGATCTGGTGGCCTGGGCCGCCATCGGCGCCCGCACGACGGAATCGCAGGTCCATCGCGAATTCGCCTCGGGCCTGCCCTGCCCTGTCGGGTTCAAGAACGGTACGGACGGCAATATCGGGATCGCCGTCGATGCCATCCTGGCCGCTGCCCACCCCCATCATTTTTTCTCGACGGATGCGGACGGGCGCGCCACGGTTACCGCCACGGCAGGCAACGAGGACGGGCATCTCATCCTGCGCGGAGGAAAAACACCGAACTACGATGCGCAGAGCATCGACGCAGCCTGCGCGGCATTGATGCGAGCAGGTCAGCCGGCGCGGCTGATGATCGACGCCAGTCATGCCAACAGCGGCAAGAAGCATGAAAACCAGCTTCCGGTCTGCGCCGAGATCGGTCGGCAAATCGCCGCGGGCGACGAGCGAATCATCGGGGTCATGATCGAATCGAATCTGGTCGCGGGCCGGCAGGATATTCAGCCCGGCCGCAAGCCGGTTTTCGGCCAGAGCATCACCGATGCCTGCATCGGCTGGAACGAGACGGTGGAAATACTGGAAGACTTGGCCGAAGCCGTGGCGCAACGGCGCACGGGACGATCAACAGAAAACGGCCGCACTACACGCGCGGCCGTCCCGGTTTGATTATGCGCGGTTACCCCAGGATTTCCCGCAGCGCTTCCACCAGCGCCGCGCATTCCGCCGGTGTGCCAATGGAAATACGCAGATGTTGCGCGATGCGTTCGGGCTGCTTGAAATGGCGCACGATGATCGCACGCTCGCGCAGTCTGCCGGCAAGCTCCGCGGCATCGCGCTGCGGATGGCGGGTAAAGATGAAATTGGCCGCCGATGGAATGGTTTCGAAACCGAGCTCGGCCAGATCGTTGGTCAGTTTTACCCGGCTGGCAATCACCGCGTTGCGCGTCCCTTCGAAATACACCACATCGTCGAATGCCGCAGCAGCACCTGCCTGCGCCACGCGGTCGAGCGGATACGAGTTGAAGCTGTTCTTCACCCGCACCAGCGCCTCGATCAGCTCCGGAGCTCCCATCGCCAGACCCACGCGCAAACCGGCCAGCGAGCGCGATTTGGATAGCGTCTGCACCACCAGCAGGTTCGGATACTTGCCGATCAGCGGCACCGCCGTTTCGCCGCCGAAATCGACATAAGCCTCGTCGACGACCACGGGCTTGTCCGGATGTTGCCTGAGCAAGGCTTCAACCGCCTCCAGCGGCAACAGGCGCCCGGTCGGCGCGTTGGGATTGGGGAAGATGATCGCACCACAATCGCCGGAGTAATCCTCGATGCGGATCGAAAAATCGTCGGCCAGCGGCACGGTGCGGTAGTCGATGCCGAACAGCTTGCAGTACACCGGGTAGAAGCTGTAGGTGATGTCCGGAAACAGGAGCGGCGCATCGTGCTTGAGCAGCGCCGGAAAACTCAGCCCCAGCACCTCGTCCGAACCGTTGCCGACGAACACGCATTCTTCCGGGATGCCGTAGTAGCGGGCCACAGCCGTCTTGACCGGGCTGCTCTCGGTATTGGGATAGAGACGCAGCGCATCGCCCACTGCGGCCTGCATCGCAGCCACCGCCTTGGGCGAGGGACCGTAGGGGTTTTCGTTGGTGTTCAGCTTGATCAGGTTGTCGATCTTCGGCTGCTCCCCCGGAACGTAAGGGGTCAGCTCGCGGACGATGGGGCTCCAGAACTGGCTCATGACAGGCATCTTTTCGAGATAGGCATATCCGGCCATTCTACCAAAGAGCGCTTCGTGGCCGGCAGACAAAATCCAACACTCCGGCCGCATGAATTCAAGAAAAAACCGTAAGGCATGAACCGGACGGCTATAATTCGTTTCCTTTGCAAGGCTGCATCATCGGATTCCTTTCATGAGCTCACCGTCTGCTTCACACAGCGCCCAATCTGGCTTGATCCTGGCTGCCTTGGGGGTGGTATTCGGCGATATCGGCACCAGCCCGCTTTATGCACTGAAAGAGTGCCTGATTCACATCGGTGGCCAGACCCCGTCTCCCGGACAGATTTTCGGCATCCTGTCGCTGATGTTCTGGTCGATCATGATGGTGGTGTCGTTCAAATACCTTTCCGCCATCATGCGCGCCGACAACAAGGGCGAAGGCGGTATTCTGGCCCTGATGGCGCTGGCGCAACGCGGGATGCCCGCCTCGAGCAAGCGCTCAAAACTCATCATGATCATGGGCATCTTTGGCGCGGCACTGTTCTACGGCGACAGCATGATCACCCCGGCGATTTCCGTGCTTTCGGCCTTCGAGGGGATCAGCATCATTTCGCACCGGCTGGACGCCTACATCATTCCGTTGACCATTGGCGTTCTGGTCGCGCTTTTCCTGCTGCAACAGCGCGGCACGGCGGTCGTTGGCAAATTGTTCGGGCCGATCATGGTGCTCTGGTTTGCCACGCTGGCCACGCTGGGCATCATCAGCATCGCCCAGACACCTGCCGTACTGCAAGCGCTCAACCCGTGGCACGCCGTCGCCTTCTTCGCCGCACACCCCTTCCTGGCCTTCACCGCACTGGGCTCGGTCGTGCTGGTCGTGACCGGCGGCGAGGCGCTGTATGCCGACATGGGTCACTTCGGGAAAAGCCCGATCCGCAAGGCCTGGTTCCTTGTCGCCCTGCCAGCGCTTTCACTCAATTATTTCGGCCAGGGCGCGCTCCTGCTGCGCGATGCTGCGGCAATCAAGAATCCTTTCTTTCTGCTGGCTCCCGAATGGGCCATGATCCCGATGGTGATCCTGGCTGCAGCTGCGACCGTAATCGCGTCGCAAGCGGTCATTTCCGGTGCATTCTCGGTCACCAACCAGGCCGTTCACCTCGGCTATTGCCCGCGCATGGGCGTGCACCACACCTCCGAGCATGAAATGGGCCAGATCTACGTTCCGCAGATCAACTGGTTCCTGCTCGTCGCCGTCGTCTTGCTCGTCATATCGTTCAAATCGTCGAGCAATCTGGCTTCGGCTTATGGCTTCTCGGTTTGTGCCACCATGGTGATCGAAACCGCGATTGCCCTGACCGTGCTGGGTCGAGGCGTTGCCGGTTCCTTGCGCTGGCTGGTCTACGGTGCGCTCGCCACCTTCCTGCTGGTCGATGTGGCCTTTCTTTCTGCCAACATGTTCAAACTGCTCGACGGCGGCTGGTTCCCGCTGCTGATCGGCTTGGTCATATTCGCTCTGATGACCACCTGGAAACGCGGTCGCTCCCTGCTCTCCGACAAGCTTCGCGAAGGCGAGCTGCCTCTCAAGGGCTTTGTCGAAAGCCTGGAAATGGCCCCCCCGCAGCGGGTTGAAGGCATTGCCATCTTCATGACCGGCAGCTCCGATTCCGTGCCGCACGCCTTGTTGCACAACCTCAAACACAACAAGGTATTGCACGAGCAGGTGGTTTTCCTGACCGTGCAGACTGCAGACGTACCTTATGTGGCACGTGAAGAACAGGTCGCGGTCAAGAAACTGGGCAAGACGTTCTACCAGGCTGTTGCCACCTATGGCTTCAAGGACGACGTGAGCGTATCCGAGGTTCAGGAACTGATTACCCAGCAGTATCCGGAACTGGAATTCGATCCGATGAACACATCGTATTTCCTGTCCCGTGAAACCATCGTCGAGGCAACGCGTCCGGCCCTGTCCTGGTGGCAGCGCCACCTGTTCTCGGTTATGTCGCGCAATGCGATGCGCGCCACCGCCTATTTCGGCATTCCACCCAACCGCGTGGTAGAGATGGGCATGCAGATCGAGATGTAATTCCAACTCCAGAAAGAAACGATACTTTGTCATCGGCGCTTGCCGTGCTACCTGCACTGTCTGCGCGCCTCTTCCTCGTCTCGTTTCTATCTGGAACTGGAATAACCTCCGGGTTGCCCCAACAACAACGCGGCCCTGCGCCGCGTTGTTGCTTATAATCCCGCCATGACGCAAATCCACACCCAATCGCTCTCCGCCGCGCCCGATCTGCTGGCGCTGCACGCTACACGGCGCGACCTGTTTCCGGCCCTGCTGCAATCCAGCAACACGGAAGGCTGGGACATCCTGTTTGCGCTGCCCGAAACGATGCGAATTTACCGCCACGACGAAGCCGCCCGCTTTCTCGACGATCTGGCCGCCCTGTCACGCAGCCCCGCCATCGACACTACCCTGCCCTTTTCCGGCGGCTGGCTGGTCTACGCCGGCTACGAGCTGCTGGAAAGATTCGAACCCAGCGTACCGGCCTGGCCCGACCCCGCGTTCCCGGTCGCGGCGCTGATCCGCTGCCCGGCAGCGGTGCTGGTCGAACGTGGCAACGGCAAGGCCACGCTGGTCGCGGAAACGCTGACGCTGCTCGAAGAACTGGAATCCGCACTGCGCGAAGCCCCGTCCTGGACACCGAACGCCGTGACCGTCGAAGAGATCGGTGAAGACGTGCCGCAAGCCTTCCTCGACGGTGTTCTTGCCTGCAAGCGCTACATCTACGAAGGGGACGTATTCCAGGTCAACCTTTCGCGCGGCTGGGATGTGAAACTCGCCGGCGGCAAGGCGGCAGACGTTTACGCCTGCCTGCGCCGCGCCAACCCGGCACCGTTTTCCGCGCTGCTCGACTTGGGCGAGATGCAGGTCGTCAGTTCTTCGCCGGAACGACTCGTGGAAGTGCGCGGCGACCTGATCCAGACCCGCCCGATTGCCGGCACCCATCCGCGTTCGACCGATCCCGCCGAGGATGCCGCGCTGAAACAGCAACTGATCGACACCCCCAAGGAGCGCGCCGAGCACATCATGCTGGTCGACCTGGAGCGCAACGATCTGGGCCGGCTGGCCGTTCCCGGCAGCGTAGAGGTCAACGAGCTCATGGCCGTAGCAACCTACGCCTTCGTCCACCATATCGAATCCAACATCCGCGCCCGCCTGCGCCCCGACATCAACGCCGCCGACATCCTGCGCGCGCTGTTCCCCGGCGGCACGATCACCGGCTGCCCCAAGGTACGCTGCATGCAGATCATCCGCGAACTCGAAGACCGCCCGCGGCTCGCCTATACCGGAAGCCTCGGCTACATCAACCGCGATGGCTCGCTCGATCTCAACATCCTGATCCGCACCTTCATGCAGACCGGCAACCACCTGTATTTCCGCGCCGGCGCCGGCATCGTGGCCGATTCCGATCCCGAACGCGAACTCATGGAAACGCGCCACAAGGCACGCGGCCTGCTGCGGGCGCTGGGAGTCGCCGGATGAGGCTCGTCAACGGACTCCCGGCCGATTCGCTGCCGCTCGCGGACCGCGCGATCCAGTTCGGCGACGGCGTATTCAGGACGATCAAGCTCGTCGATGGCGGGCTGGCTTTCTGGAAACGGCATTACACAAAACTCTGCGCAGATTGCGTCGCACTGGGAATCGTCCCGCCGGAAGAGACCGACGTGCTCGCCGATATCCGTACGCTGCTGAACCGCAGCGGCTGGCGCTCGGCCACCGTCAAGCTCATCGTCACGCGCGGCGAATCGGCACGCGGCTACGCCATCCCGCCGGACATTCACCCCAACCGCATCGCCCAGATCGCCCCGCTGCCAGCCTACCCGAGCAGCCTGTACCGCGATGGCGCCCGCGTGCGGCTTTGCAATGTTCGCGCCGGCTGGCAGCCGGCGCTGGCCGGCGTGAAACACCTCAACCGGCTGGAAAACGTGCTGGCGCGGCAGGAATGGTCCGATCCGGCCATCCAGGAAGGGCTGCTGCTCGACCGCGACGGCCATGTGCTTGAAGGCGTCATGAGCAATGTGCTGGTCAAGCTCGACGGCCAACTCGTTACACCGCTACTGGATGGCGGCGGCGTGGCTGGCGTGATGCGCGAAGTCGCGCTGGAGGCGGCGCGACGTCTGGGCTGGCCGGTTGCCGAACGCGCCCTGACGCTGGACGAGCTGCTACGCGCCGAGCGGGTGTGGCTGAGCAACAGCCTGATCGGGCTGGTGCCCGTCTCAGTCCTCGATGCACAGCGCTGGAACATCGACACCCATTGCGCACTGCATCATGAAATGATTCATTTTGAAAACAACGAGATGACTTGGCTGCTATAGTCGAAGTCATGCTCTGGCGGCCCCCTGCATACACGAGGCAGGTATAATCGCGCCAATCATTCGAGGAAAAACCATGACCCAGGACGAACTCAAGAAAGCCACCGCCGAAGCCGTCATCGCCTTCATCCCGGACAACTGCATCGTGGGCGTGGGCTCCGGTTCCACCGTCAACTGCTTCATCGACGCCCTGGCGAAGATCAAGGGCCGCATCGACGGCGCAGTATCGGCCTCGGAAGCCAGCTCGGCGCGCCTGAAGCAGCACGGCATCCGCGTATTCGACCTGAACGCAGTGGACCGCATCCCCGTCTACGTCGATGGCGCCGACGAGATCAACCACCAACTGCAGATGATCAAGGGTGGCGGCGCGGCGCTGACGCGCGAGAAGATCATCGCAGCCGTATCCGACGAATTCATCTGCATTGCCGATGAAAGCAAATACGTTCAGGTGCTGGGCAAGTTCCCGCTGCCGGTGGAAGTGATCCCGATGGCGCGCAGCCATGTGGCGCGCGAGCTCGTCAAACTCGGAGGTCGTCCGGCTTGGCGCGAGGGCGTCGTCACCGACAACGGCAACTGGATTCTCGACGTGCACGGCATGGCTATCGCCGAGCCGGTGAAACTGGAAACCGCAATCAACCAGATCGTCGGCGTGGTCACCAACGGCCTGTTCGCGCAGCGTCGTGCCGACCGGCTGCTGCTGGGCACGCCCGCAGGCGTGAAGGAATTCCGTTAACCAGTGACTTCGCCGGCTTTGCCGGCGAAATTGCGTTATTGATTCGGCCATCAAGCGCCGTTCGTGGCAAAGCGTGGGCAAGAAACAGTGCGCGGGACGCACTTGCTTCCCCCTTTACCAAAGGGGGATTGAGGGGGATTTCAGCAGTGCTGTTCATGCCTGCGCCGCAAAATCCCCCCTAGCCCCCATGCCCGCCCCTGATCCGGGAGCGAACGGATGGATGCAATAAACCCCGCTATTTGCTGGCCGACTCGCCAAACTCTGTTGACGTTTGACTTGCCATAGACACGAAAAGCCCGAAATGACCGACTTGCCCGTTATTGCCGCAGTAGACCTCGGCTCCAACAGCTTCCGCCTGCAGATCGCTCGCGTCACGCCCGGTGGCGGGCTGCTGCCGCTCGATACGATCAAGGAAACCGTGCGTCTGGGCGCGGGGCTCGACGAAAACAAGTTCCTCGGCATCGAAGCGCAGAACCGGGCACTCGACGCACTGTCGCGCTTTGCCGAACGCCTGCGGGGCCTGCCTCCGGAATCGGTGCGTGCGGTCGCCACCCACACCTTCCGCGTCGCAAGCAATGCCCAGGAGTTTCTGCCTGAAGCCGAGGCCGCGCTGGGCTTTCCCATCGAAATCGTGGCCGGACAGGAAGAGGCGCGCCTGATTTTCATCGGCGCCGCGCACAGCCTGCCGATGACCAAGGAAACCCGGTTGGTCGTCGACATCGGCGGCGGTTCGACCGAATTCATCATCGGCAACCGCACCAAGCCGCTGCGCGCCGAAAGCAAGCAACTGGGCTGCGTGACCTGGAGCCAGCGCTTCTTCCCGGACGGCAAGATCACGCCGGAGCGCATGGCCGCAGCCGAACTGGCCGCGCGCGGCAGCCTGCAGAACCTCGTCAACGAATTCCACAGCGGCCACTGGGACCGTGCCATCGGCACCTCGGGCACCGCCTCCTCGTTGTACGAATTGCTGGAACTCAACGATTACTCCCCCCAGGGAATCACCCCGGAAGGGCTGGACAGGCTGCGCCGTGCGCTGCTTTCGGCCAGGAGCGTCAACAAGATCGAACTCAACGGCTTGCGCGCTGACCGCCGCCCCGTGCTACCGGGAGGTTTTGCAATCATGGCTGCCATTTTCGACATGCTGAACATCCGGCAAATGGGCGTCACCGACGGTGCCCTGCGCGAAGGCGTGCTCTACGACCTCTTGGGGCGGCAAACCGACAAGGACGTGCGCGAGCAATCGGTGCTGCAATTCCTGCGCCGCTACCATGTCGACCAGGCCCAGGTCGCGCGCGTATCGCGCCTCGTACAGGAGCTTTTCGAACACCTGATGACGGAAAGCTCTGCGGAAATTTCCGAGCTCGCCCGCCATCTGGTCATGGCTTCCCGCTTGCACGAGGTGGGCATTTCCATCGCCCATTCCGGCTACCGGCGCCATTCCGCGTACATCATCCAGAATGCCGACATCCCCGGCTTCTCGCGCCGCGAGCAGGAACTGATGGCGCGCCTGGTGATTGCTCACCGGGGCCGGCTCACCAAAGTCAATCTGGGCGAATTCAGCCGCGAAGAGCGCGGTGCGCTGGCCTGCCTGCGCCTGGCGGTACTGTTCTGCCGCGCCCGCCAGGATGATCTGCCCGCCGTCATCGGCTTTCGGCGCAACGGACAGGAATACACGCTGGAGCTGGAACCGGGCTGGCTCGAAGCGCACCCGCTCACCTCTCACGTGGTCGCCGAGGAAATCAGGATATGGCAAGAAGTCGGAGTAACACTCAACGTCATCCCCGCCCCGCTGGCCTGAAAGTCTGGCCCAGCGCCGCCAAGGCCGGCTGCGCGCCGGGAACGTTGGTCTATGTCGGCGAGAACGAAGCCAGCGAAACGCTCGCCACCCTCATCGAATACGGCGAGGGCGAGAACGACTACCGCGAAACCACCTTCGCCTCGCTGGAAAAAGGGCGCACGTTCGAACCGCTCTACCAGACGCAATGGCTCAACCTGCACGGCTTGGGCAACGTCGACCTGCTCCAGCTTGTGGGCGAGCGTTTCCACCTGCACCCACTGGTCCTGGAAGACATCCTCAATACCGGGCAACGGCCCAAGGTCGACGTCTATCCGCGCTACCTCTTCATCACGACGCGCCTCGTGCACGTCAGCCCCGAGGGCGAGATCGGCAGCGAGCAGATCTGCATCATCCTGGGCGCGCATTACGTACTGACCATCCAGGAAAAGCCGACCGGAACCTTCAATAGCATCCGCGACAGCCTGAAAAGCACCCAGGCGCAGATCCGCAAGCTGGGCGCCGATTACCTCGTCTATGCGCTGCTCGACAAGCTGGTCGACCGCTATTTCAGCGTGCTGGAAGTGCTGGGCGAATGCATCGAAACGCTGGAAGAAGAAATTTCCACCGGCCCGAAACCCGAACACCTGCACCGCATCCAGAACCTGCGCCGCACGCTGCATTACCTCAAGCGCGGGCTCTGGCCATTGCGTGAAGTTATCAACACCCTGCAACGCGACGAAGCCGACCGCTTCCACCCCGAGACCCAGCTCTACCTGCGCGACGTCTACGACCACACCATCCAGTTGATCGAAAGCGTGGAAACCCTGCGCGATCTGGTAAGCGGACTGCAGGACACCTACCTGTCATTGCAGACGCACCACACCAACATGCAGATGCGCATGCTGACCGCGATCACCACCGTGTTCATGCCGCTGACGCTGATCGCCGGCATCTATGGCATGAACTTCAAGTTCATCCCGGAACTGGAATGGCACTGGGGATTTTATGCGGTGCTGGGCGCAATGCTCGTGATCGGTAGTTCGCTGGGGCTGTATTTCCGCAGGCGGAAGTGGTTCTGATCCTCTCTCACCGCGGGGAATGGAGTAGAGCAAGAAGCCTGGCCGTTGCGCGTGGGCCGAGACGAGGGACGTAAGTCTGGCACGGACTCATTGCCACCAGATACCCCCTGCGAAGAAAGCCCGATGTAGGGCTAATGCCGTTACTGAAGGATTTATGCGCCTGCGGCGCGGGATTTACAGCCGGTTCCGACCGGCAGGCGGGAAAGGGATTTGTCTCGCCAAATCCCCTTCACCCCTAGGCGAGCCCACTCCGGCGCCCCTACAGGGTTCCCTGCGATGCTCGCAAGACGCGGCGGCTGCGCAACTCGGCCTGCGGCCTCAGACAGTGCTCGCCGAATTCCCGCGCCTTGCTGTGCTTCTCAGCGCCTTCCAGGGCAGGACGTGCTGCAAACAGCGCTGATCAAGAAAATGCCGTTTGCTTGGCTTAAAAACCATTGACGACATGGCGCACCAGCACAGCTGCCAATACCCACATGGTCAGGCCGATCAGCCCGTCCAGAATCTGCCAGGCCTTGGGTTTGGCAAAGAAAGGTGCCAGCCAGCGCGCGCCAAATCCAAGAATCCCGAACCAGCACAGGCTGGCCGTGCTGCCCCCCAGCACGAACCATCCGCGCAGTTGTGCGGGCTGTTGGGCACCGATGCTGCCGATCAAAAGCACGGTATCCAGGTAAACATGCGGATTGAGCAGCGTAAAGGCCACTGCTTGGGCCATCGCCGCGCCACGGCTAAGGCCTGCCTCGCCTTTGGCGGCCTGCAATTGCTGA
Source organism: Formivibrio citricus (assembly GCF_900115065.1). Lineage (GTDB taxonomy): Bacteria > Pseudomonadota > Gammaproteobacteria > Burkholderiales > Chitinibacteraceae > Formivibrio > Formivibrio citricus. The sequence goes on from NZ_FOVE01000008.1 coordinate 100,822, forward strand.
GAATATCGCGCCCGGCGTAGCGCCTGCAACCCGTAGAAAGCCAGGAACGCGGCACCGGCCAGCGCCAATACGCGCGCCAGGCCGGGGTTATTTCCCAGCGCCTGCGCCATGCCCATGACCCCAGCCATGATCAGCACGGCATCAGTCATGGCACAGAACAGCACGATGCTCCCCACATGCTCGCGGCGCAGCCCCTGGCGCAGCACGAACGCATTCTGCGCGCCAATCGCAATGATAAGGCTGAAGCTCAGAACCAGACCCTGAACAAAAACAGGGAAATACATTGACATGCGCTCCAGGAAACGAAGGGAACGCCAAGATTGCCTGCCCTCTCAAATGAAGACAAACTATCGTTACTAAATCAACTTTAGAAAAACTGAACCAATGCTGGACTATGCATCCCTTTTCGCAATGGCTGCCGTCATCCGTGAAGGCAGCTTCGAGCGCGCGGCCCGCGCACTCAACGTGACGCCATCGGCCATTTCACAGCGCATTCGGCTGCTGGAGGAACGCGTCGGATGCGCGCTGGTGGTGCGCGAACAGCCTTGCCGCGCCACGGAAATGGGGCGACGCCTGTGCCAGCATGTCGACCGTGTGCGCCTGCTCGAACAGGAACTGCAAGAAGCGCTGCCGACGCTCGCGCCGGAGGGGCTCGTCAGGGTGACCTTGCCCGTTGCGGTGAACGCCGACAGCCTCGCCACCTGGTTCGCGCCCGCGCTGGCCGGATTCGCCGCCGAAGCCCCCGTGCTGATGGAGGTCGCCGTGGACGACCAGGACCATACTTCGGAATGGTTGCGCAGCGGCAAAGTGCTGGCCGCCGTGACCGCCTCGGCCCGCCCGACCGCCGGCTGCAACAGCCAGCCCCTGGGCGCGATGCGTTACATGGCCGCCGCCAGCCCGGCCTTCATGACGCGTTACTTCGGAAACGGGGTCGGCGCCGGCAACCTGACTCGCGCACCCAGCCTGCTCTTCAACACCAAGGACGAGTTGCAGACGCGCTGGGCGCATCGCTTGTGTCATCGGCATGTGGAATTGCCCCGCCACTCGCTGCCGTCGTCGCAAGCGTTCGTGACCGCAACACTGGCCGGCATGGGTTGGGGGATGCACCCCGAAGCGTTGATTGCCCCGCACCTTGAGGACGGCTCGCTCGTTGAACTGGTTCCGGGCACCCCGCTGGACGTGCCGTTGTACTGGCAGCACGCGCGGGCCGCATCGGCCCTGCTCGACGGCCTGACCCGCCAGATTCTGGCCGCCGCACATTCCGCGCTGATCGCGTGCTGACTCAAGATTGCGGCATCAGGTTCGACGTAAATCCCCTCATAACTGCAATGTTGTTCACTTAAGGATTTTTATGCGCCTGCGGCGCAGGGTTTACAGCCGGTTCCGCCCGGCATACGGGAAAGGGATTTGTCTCGCACAATCCCCTTCACCCCTAGGCTCTGTTGACGTTGGTTACAAATCTGCGTTTGGGGTAGTTCGAGATGGATTTCAAGGCGCAAAGCGCGCCGCAATACGGGTATTGCAAGCGGTTTGCAACGCAGAAAGCCGCTCGAAATATCCCAAACCCGAAGGGCTGGGCCGGAAAAACGCCATTCACTGCGTTATGCGCCTTGAAAATAACCGGTTATTGTCTGCGTCGCATGCCTTGTGACTGGCCATTTTCCGGCCCAGCGCAGATTTGCAACCAACGTCAACAGAGCCTAGGCAAGCCCACTCCGGCGCCCCTGCGGGGTTCCCTGCGATGCTCGCAAGACGCGGCGGCTGCGCAACTCGGCCTGCGGCCTCAAACAGTGCTCGCCGAATTCCCGCGCCTTGCTGTGCTTCTCGGCGCCTTCCAGGGCGGAGCGTGCTGCATGCAGCGCTGTTCAAGAAAAATGCCGCTCACTTTTCTTAAGTGAACGGCATTACCCCCATAACTGAGTATGGTTAGCCGCGGCTACCATCACCCACAAGCGAACTCCAAAGCTCCTGCAAGGTGGGATTGGCATTGTGCTTGGCGCGATAGGCGCGAATCTCCAGTTGGGTCTGCCACTCCTCTCCCCCGACCTTGGCCAAGAGGCCTGACCGCAAGGCATCTGCCGCAACGCTTTCCGGCAGCCATGCCACACCGTAGCCCTCCTTGGCCATGTTCATCAGCAGCATGGCCATATCCGCTTCGTAGCAGCGCTCAAGCGCCACCTGCCGGGAAGATTGCTTGTGGATGAATTCGACCACGCGCCCGAGGAAAGAGGTTGCGGTGTAGGCCAGATAAGGTACGGGCTGTTTTTTCCGCCCGGTGAGATCGAATGCCGGCATGCCGGAGGCCAAGGGCGCAGAAACCGGTATGAACGCCTCGCGCCCCAGGATCAGGCAATCGAACTTGTCCCGGTCAAGCAGAATGGGTGCGCTGGGGTGGTGGTAACAGAACATCAGGTCGCAACTGCCTTCGGTCAGGGCCATGACGGCGTCCAGCACGTTTTCGGCGACCACGCGCGCGTTGAAATGCCCGTGCCATTGCTGGAACTGTTTCATCCACTTCGGCAGAAAGGTCATCGATAGCGAATGCCCGGCCCGTATCTGGATTGCCCTGCCCGGCATGCGGGTTTCCTGGCGAATATCGGCACGGGCATCCAGCAGGGTTTTCAAGGCCTCGCGCCCTTCTTCGCAAAAAAACAGCCCGGCTTGCGTCAGCTCCAGCGGGTAGGTGCCGCGATGGACCAGCTCGGCACCGACCCAGTCTTCCAGCGAACGGATGCGCCGCGACAAAGCCGACTGGGTGATATGGCGCAATTCCGCCGCGCGGGAAAAGCTTCGCGTATCCGCCAGAGCCAACAAATCGCCGATCCATATCAAATTCATATGCATTCTTCCCTGAATTTTGCAAACCGCTGCAGGAACACGTAAAACAATTATATAAAAATCATGTGGTTAAAAGCACATGGAAACTATTCCATTATCGCATATGCACATGAGCCATCCTCATCAACCCGCCAACGATACGCCTCTAGAATTTGATTTCTCCTTTTCATTTTCGATACCTCCAGCGTATCCAGGACACTCATCATGCACACCAGAACTTTGGGCATTATCGGCGGGCTGGGCGATTTGGCTGCCGCCGACATTTTCACCAGGCTGCTGAAATCGCGCCCGCACGTTGCTGCGTCGGGGTTTCAGGACTTTCTGCTTGAACAACACCCGTTCCGCAACGCCGGTTCGGCGCTAAGAAACGACTGCTCCCTGACCTCGCGCAAGCTGTATGTGTTCCAGGTTTGCCAATCGTTTGCCGAGCGCCATGTCGACGCGATCCTTCTGCCTTGTTTTGCCAGCCACACCTTCCGGGATGAAATCCAGACGGAGCTTGAGGTGCCATTGCTCGACATGATGGAAGCGCTGGAACGCCATATTGCCAAACGGGTCATGCCCGGAAGCACGCTGGGAATCCTGACTTCGGATTGCGTTCGCCAATCCGGTCTGTTCGAAAAGTATTTCGGCGCACGGTATTCGCTGGTCTACCCCGCCCCCGAACAGCAGGCGGTCCTCATGGATTGCATCTATGGCGATCAAGGCGTTCAGTCCGGCCAAACCGAAGGCCGGGCAATGGACCAGGCCAGGCAGGTATGCCGGCATCTACTGGAACAGGGCGCCGACCTGCTGGTACCGGGCTTTACCGAGCTCTCGCTACTGGCTTCCGGCCTGCAGCAGCAGGGCATCGACCTGCCGAACTGCAACGAGATTTACGCCGAATTCGCGCAGCATTTTTCCGCTTCAGCCATGCCGGCCCCGTTCAGGCTCGGGATCGTGGGCGGCGTAGGCCCGGCTGCTACGGTGGATTTCATGAACAAGATCATTCGCAACACGCCCGCAGGTTGCGATCAGGACCATATCAAGATCGTGGTGGAACAGAACCCCCAGATTCCTGACCGGACAGCCTGTCTTGTCCATCACAAAACCGATCCAACCGTTGCGCTGCTGGCCGCCTGCCGGCGACTCGAAGCCGCGGGCGCGCAAGCCATTGCGATCCCCTGCAATACCGCACACGCTTTTGTCGGCGCAATCCAGCCATCGCTTGAAATTCCGATCATCAACATGCTGCACGAAACCATCGCTTATATCGTGGATCAGCATGGCCAGGGCAAAACCGTCGGCTTGCTGGCAACCAGCGGCACCATCGCCAGCAAGGTATACCATGCAGTAGCCGAAGCGGCAGGGGTCCACCTCATCGCGCCCGCACCGGAATTCCAGCAGAAAGTGATGGATGCGATTTACAGCGAACACGGCGTGAAGGCCGGTTTTACCGATGGCCAATGCAAGACGGAGCTGGTCGAAGCCATCGCGCACCTCGCCGAATCCAGCGCAGAAATCATGATTTTGGGATGTACAGAGCTGCCATTGCTGTTGCAGCAAACGAATCGTTTCCCCGTTGGCGACAAGGTCGTGGCGTTGATCGACCCTACAGAAGTTCTAGCGCAAAAATGCGTGCGGCTGGCCAATGGCACGGAGCAGATTTCTCGGCCGAGGCCATGAACCGGCTTTTTCATTCGTCAACTTATGAACATAGACGTACTTGCCCGGTTTGGTGGTTTGCAAATAGCGCCGTTTGTCAGACTGTGATTTGCATGGCTGCGGCATGTCGGTCTACGGTGAAAATGTGAGCAACCCTTGTAAGGAGAGATTATGTTTCATGAGCACCGCGACCTGATCGCCCAACTTCGCAACGCAGACCGGCATTTCATGAGCCTTTTCGATCAGCACAACCAACTGGATCAAAAGATCAAAAACATGGAAGCCCGGATTGAAATAGCGACTCATGAAGAGATTGAAACGCTCAAAAAGATGAAGCTGGCACTTAAAGATCAGATCTACGGCATTCTGAAAAATGCCGAGGCGCAAGCATGACTTTTTGCAGTTTGTTGGTTTAAAGCCATTTCCCGGCCCGGCACTCGCCGGGTTTTTTGTTGCGGAGAAACAAGAGGCCAAGAACCGGCAGAAACGAATAATTCTGCCGACAAAGCAAACAAGGCCGCGAAATTCGCGGCCTTGTTTGTTTACTGAGAGGAAAACACCTTCAGCTAGGCTGCTTTCAGCACACCTTTTCTTCCAGATCCTTGTCTTCCGGAATGGTTTCGCCGAGCTGCCCTTCCCACTTGGCGACAACGGCGCAGGCGATGCTGTTGCCCACCACATTGATCGCGGTACGGCCCATGTCGAGGAACTGGTCGATGGCCATGATCAGCAACAGACCGGATTCCGGCAGGTTGAACATCGGCAGTACGGCAGCCACGACCACCAGCGAAGCACGCGCCACGCCGGCCATGCCCTTGCTGGAGACCATCAGCACGCCCAGCATCATCAGCTGTTGCGAGATCGGCATGTCGATGCCGTAGGCTTGGGCGATGAACAGGATGGCGAAGGACTGGTACAGCATCGAGCCATCGAGGTTGAACGAGTAACCGAGCGGCAGCACGAAGCTGGTCACGCGGTTGCTGGCGCCGAACTTTTCCAGTTGCTCCATGGTCTTCGGGTAGGCCGCTTCGCTGCTGGCGGTGGAGAAGGCCAGCAGGAACACGCTGCGCATCATCTGCATCAAGGTCATGACGCGGCGACCGAGGAACAGCCAGCCAGCGAAGATCAGGAACACGAACAACAGTACCAGCGCGATGTAGAAGGAACCGATCAGCTTGCCGTAGGTGGCCAGGACGCCCAGACCTTGCGTGGCGATCGCGGCGGCCATGGCGGCGAACACGCCAATCGGAGCAAAGCTCATCACGAAGTCGGTCACCTTGATCATGACGTGCACCAGTTCATCGGTGTACTTGGTGATGGTGGAGGCATGACCCTTGGGCAGCGAAGCGATGGCCAGACCGAAGAAGATCGAGAATACGAGGATCTGCAGGATCTGGTTGGTGGCAAATGCCGAGAACACGCTGGTCGGGAACACGTTCAACAGGAACTTGTTGAAGGTGAGGTTGGCCGTGGCAAGATTGGTGGCAGCATTGGCGGCCGGCAACGGCATGCCCAGACCGGAGCCCGGTTGCAGCAGGTTAGCCATGAGGCAACCCAGCAGCAAGGACACGATCGAAGCGGTGATGAACCACAGCAAGGCCTTGCCGCCGACGCGGCCCACGGACTTGCTGTCGCCCATGTTGGCGATGCCGGCGACAACGGTGCTGAACACCAGCGGGGCGATGATCATCTTGATCAGGCGCAGGAAGATGTCGCTCAACAGGGTGAAATAGCTGGCGATTTCCTTGAGCGCAGCGGGGCTGGGGGCCATGGTGTTGACGGCCCAGCCGGCGATGATGCCCAGGACCATGCCGATCATGATCCTGATGGTAAGTTTGTTTGCATTCACTTCAACTCTCCTTCAATCCTCGGTATTAAATTTATTGTTTCTCATACAAGCCTGCCCCCGTGCGAACCGAGGCAATCCGGTTCCGGATTGCCCTCGGCTCCGGGTCGCAGGACTTAACGAGCGGTATTGGCGACCTTTTGTTTCGCCAGCGGAACACACGGCCGCGTCAGCACTTCAGGCCGCAGAATTTCGGCGAGATCCTCAGCGCTCAGCAGCCCTTTCTCCAGCACCAGCTCGGATACGCCGCGGCCCGAGATCAGCGCTTCCTGCGCCACTTCGGTCGCATGGGCGTAGCCGATGTACGGATTCAGCGCGGTGACCACGCCAATCGAATCCGCCACGCTCTTGCGCAGCCGTTCTTCGTTGGCGGTGATGCCGGAGACGCAGAGATCGGCCAGCACACGGCAACCGCGAGAGAGGTGAGTGATGCTCTTGCCCAGGCTGTGCGCGATGATCGGCTCGAAGGCGTTGAGCTGGAGCTGGCCGGCTTCGGCGGCCATGGTCACGGTCATGTCGTTGCCAATCACTTCGAAGGCAATTTGGTTCACCACTTCCGGAATCACCGGGTTGACCTTGCCCGGCATGATGCTGGAACCAGCCTGGCGGGCCGGCAGGTTGATTTCGCCCAAGCCGGCACGCGGACCGCTGGAGAGCAGGCGCAAATCGTTGCAGACCTTGGAGAGCTTGACCGCGACGCGCTTCAACACGCCGGAGAGCTGCACGAAGCTGCCGCAATCCTGCGTGGCTTCGATCAGGTTGGGGGCGGTGATCAGAGGAATGCTGCTGATTCTGGCGAGGTGGTGGCGTACGCGCTCGGCATACTGCGGATGCGTGGTGATGCCGGTGCCGATGGCGGTCGCGCCAAGGTTGATCTCGCACAGCAGGCGGGAGGCTTCGCGCACGCGTTCGATGTCTTCTCCGAGCATGACGGCGTAGGTGGAAAACTCCTGGCCCAGCGTCATCGGCACGGCATCCTGCAACTGGGTGCGGCCCATCTTCAGGACATGCTTGAAATCTTCGGCCTTGGCTTCGAAAGCTTCGCGCAGGTAATCCATCGATTCGATCAGGCCCATCAGGCTGACGTAGGTCGAGAGACGCAGTGCGGTCGGGTAGACGTCGTTGGTCGACTGGCTCATGTTGACGTCTTCGTTCGGGTGCAGCTTGCTGTACTCGCCCTTCTCAAAGCCCATGATTTCCAGCGCGCGGTTGGCAATCACTTCGTTGGCGTTCATGTTGGTCGAGGTGCCCGCTCCGCCCTGGATCACGTCGATCACGAACTGGTCGTGCAGCTTGCCGGCAATCACTTCTTCACAAGCCTTGACGATGGCATCGGCTTTGTTCTGGTCCAGAAAGCCGAGTTCGTTATTGGCACGCGCTGCGGCCATCTTGATCTCGGCCAGCGCGCGCACTTGCTCCGGATAAATCGAAATCGGCGTGCCGGTAATGGGGAAGTTTTCCAGCGCACGCAGGGTATGTACGCCATAGTAGGCATCCGCCGGCACCATGCGATCTCCGAGAAGATCGTGCTCAAGACGTTCGTTTTTTTTCATGACTCGCTCCAATGTGTAGTTTCAAGACCTGCGACTACTTCCTTTTGCAGATGGCGCCACTTTAGAGCGGGTTTCTCCCCGTTTCGTACCGTCATACGAGAAATGCATAGGGTTATGCAAATAAAGACAACGCGTTGCTCCTGAAAATAAACCGCCCTATTCTGGCCTCGCTGCGGAGGCTCTGGACAGGTTGATTCCAGGTTGCCCTTGCCCTGGATGACTGCACCATCTACGGCAAAAGGCTTTTGGGAACAATCGCTTAACAGGCAACAGGATAACTCCTCGATCCGAAACGGGATCAACCTGAACACTTGACCGCTCGGTGTCATGGCTGAACGATCAGGGGAATGAACCAGAGCCTCCTTAAGCACATGTAGTCCATAATCAAAAACTACAAACGCCATTCTTGGATAATGGCGCCCTTCATAAAAAAACGGGGACAACACAACATGGACATCAGTTGGTTTGAAGATTTCGTATGCCTGGTAGAGGCTCGAGGCTTCTCCCAGGCCGCGCAGCGGCGCGGTGTATCGCAGCCCACATTCAGCCGCAGGATTCAGGCGCTGGAGGAGTGGCTGGGAACCGAGCTGATCGACCGCAGCGCTCAGGGCGTCCGCCTGACTTCTGACGGGCGGATATTCCATGCGTTCTCCGTAGAAATCCTGCACAAGATCAACGAAATGCGCGCCGTCCTGAAAGGGCACGGCCCCACCCATGCCGAACAGGTGCGCTTCTCGGTCGCACACACGCTGTCGATCACGAGCTTCCCCGCCTGGCTCAAGAAGCTGAAAGAAACTTTCCCCTTGCTGCAGGCCCACGTTACTGCAGTCAACGTACATGAGGCCGCGACCGCGCTCATGGATGGCAAAACCGATTTCGTGATGGTTTATCACCACCCGCAACTGCCCGTGATGAAGACCTCGCTCAGCTTTCCATACCTGACGCTTGGAAAAGACAGGGTCGTCCCGTGCTCCGGGGTCAAACCCGACGGCAGCCCGATTTTCAAATTGCCCGGAAGCTTCGAGAAGCCGCTCCCCTTCATGGCCTACGGTTCCGGGGCTTACCTCGCGCTGGTCGTGGAACGTATTTTATTGGGGGCCGGAAAGCCATGTTTCCTGGAACGCACTTCTGAAACCCACATGTCGGAAGCGCTGAAGGCCATGGTCGTCGAGGGGCACGGCATCGGCTGGCTACCGGAAAACTGCGCTCGCCGCGAGCTGACATCAGGACGGCTGGCCATAGCCGGCGACGCCAGCTGGACAACGGAAGTCGAGATTCGCCTCTACCGCGCAGCAGACAGCGACAGCCCGATGGTCAACAAGATATGGGATTACTTCTCGAAGCAATCCACCGACACTGCATCGCGCCCGGCAACAACCGGCGGTCTGCAGAAAAAAGAATTGCAGTAAGAGCCTGTTCGCGATCAGGCGCAAGAACATCGGTCTTGCCGCAAGCGAGCAGGTTCCAGGCAATAAGGGGGCATGCCATCCCCCTCTCATCGAAGTGTCATCTTTTATTAGAATGGAGGAGTTTGTACCATGGAAGTCAAAAACTGCATCAAGCCGTTGGCTGCACTCGGTGTCACCCTCTCGCTCGCTCTCAGCGGCGCGGCTTTCGCCGGTGAAGGCGGCAAGGCCAACATCGTGATCGTCGCCACGGGCGGCACCATTGCTGGCACTGCTGCGAGCGCCACCCAGACAGTCGGCTATACCGCAGCCAAGGTCGGCGTGGATCGCCTGATCGAGGCCGTGCCGGAACTCAAGAAGATCGCCAACGTAAAGGGCGAGCAAATCTTCCAGGTTGCCAGCGAAAGCATTACCGACGATCACTGGCTGAAGCTTGCCAAGCGCGTGAACGCCCTGCTGGCCAAGGATGACGTGGACGGCATCGTGATCACCCACGGCACCGACACCATGGAAGAAACCGCCTACTTCCTCAACCTCGTCGTCAAGAGCAAGAAGCCGGTGGTTCTGACCGGCGCGATGCGTCCCTCGACCGCGATGAGCGCGGACGGCCCGATGAACATCTACAACGCTGTTACCGTTGCCAGCAGCAAGGATGCCCACGGCAAGGGCGTGCTGATTTCGCTGAACGACCAGATCGGCGGCGCACGCTCGGTCACCAAGACCAACACCGTTTCGCTCGATACCTTCAAGTCTTTCGATCAGGGCTACCTGGGACTGATCGCCGGCGGCAACGTTTTCTTCTACAACGCATCGACCCGCAAGCACACCGCCGATACCGAGTTTGACGTTTCCAACCTGGACAAGCTGCCCAGCGTCGAAGTGGTTTACGGTAGCGCCAACGCCAACATGATGGCCGCCAACGCGCTCGTGAAGTCCGGCGTCAAGGGCATCGTGTATGCAGGCCCGGGCGACGGCAGCATGTCCAAGATCGTGAATCCGGGCATGGCCGAACTGCGCAAGCAAGGCACCTACATCGTTCGCTCCAGCCACGCCGGCAACGGCCCGGTGGCGCGCAACGGCGAGGCTGACGACGACAAGCTGGACTTCGTGGTCGCCGACAACCTGAATCCGCAGAAGGCCCGTATCCTGCTGCAACTGGCGCTGACCAAGACCAAGGATACGAAGCAGATTCAGCGCATGTTCTACACCTACTAAGAACCTCCAGGAACCTGTTCCGGCAAGTGGTTGACACCTGCCGGACAGGAATTGCACGAAACCGGCGTGGCGCAAGCCCTGCTGCCACGCCGGTGCATCAGATTGCATCGATATAAAAACACAGAAACTACGTTGTCCCAGCAAGGAAAAATCATGAGCGTTATCCGCCAGGAAGATCTGACAGAAAGCGTGGCCGCCGCGCTTCAGTACATCAGCTACTACCATCCGGTCGACTTCATACAGGGGCTGACCCAAGCCTACGAACGCGAGCAGAGCCCGGGCGCGCGCGATGCCATTGCGCAGATCCTGATCAATTCCCGTATGTGCGCGGAAGGCCGGCGCCCCTTGTGCCAGGACACCGGCATCGTCACCGTCTTCCTCGACGTCGGGATGAACGTGCGCTGGGAAGGCTTTACCGGCTCGCTGGAAGATGCGGTCAACGAAGGCGTGCGCCGTGCCTACACCCATCCGGACAACCCGCTGCGCGCCTCGGTATTGCGCGACCCGGCCGGCGAACGCAAGAACACGCGCGACAACTCGCCAGCCGTGATCTACACGCGCATCGTGCCGGGCGACACGGTCGAAGTCACCGTCGCGGCCAAGGGCGGGGGCTCCGAAGCCAAATCCCGCCTCGCCATGCTCAACCCGTCCGATTCGATTGTCGACTGGGTGCTGAAGACGGTTCCCACGCTGGGCGCAGGCTGGTGCCCGCCCGGCATCATCGGCCTGGGCATCGGCGGCACGGCGGACAAGGCCATGGTCCTGGCCAAGGAAGCGCTGATGGAGCCGGTCGATATCCACGAGCTGATCGCGCGCGGCCCGCAAAACCGCCTGGAGGAATTGCGCCTCGAACTGTACGAAAAGATCAATGCGCTCGGCATCGGCGCCCAAGGATTGGGCGGGCTGACCACGGTGCTCGACGTCAAGATTCTCGATTATCCGACCCATGCCGTGGGCCTGCCGGTCGCCCTGATCCCCAACTGCGCAGCCACGCGCCACGGGCATTTCGTGCTCGACGGTTCCGGCCCGGCTTACCTTGAGCCGCCTTCGCTCGAACACTGGCCGAAACTGACCTACGATGCCTCGTCCGGCAAACGGGTCAATCTCGACCAGATCACCAAGGAAGAAATCGCCACCTGGAAGCCCGGCGAAACCCTGTTGATCAACGGCAAGATCCTCACCGGGCGCGATGCGGCGCACAAGCGCATCACCGACATGCTCAACAAGGGCGAGCCCCTGCCGGTCGATCTGGCCGGCAAGTTCATCTACTACGTCGGCCCGGTCGATCCGGTCCGCGACGAAGTCGTCGGCCCGGCCGGCCCCACCACCTCGACGCGCATGGACAAGTTCACCGAACAGATGCTCTCCCAAGCGGGGCTCTTCGGCATGATCGGCAAGGCCGAGCGCGGCCCGGTCGCCATCGAGGCCATCAAGCGGCACCAGGCCGTTTACCTCATGGCCGTGGGCGGTGCGGCTTATCTCGTCTCGAAAGCCATCCGCCAGGCCCGCGTCGTCGCCTTCGCCGATCTCGGCATGGAAGCCGTCTACGAGTTCGAGGTCAAGGACATGCCGGTGACCGTCGCTGTCGATTCGCAGGGCACCTCGGTGCATGAAACCGGCCCCAGGGAATGGCAGGCAAAGATCGTGCAGATGGCACGCTGAGACAAAACCGAAAGTCGATTCCGTTCATCACCCTCTACCGGGTTTTGAACGGAATTGATTATTCGTTTTCATCTGAAGTTTTCAGGATCGTTCGATCCATACAACAACCGCTGGATTTTGATAGGTATTTGCCTTGTGAAAACACAATATCTGACGGGTTTGTTGTTTGGCCTGCTTTTTTACGCGAGCGCGGTGGCTGAGCCCATGTTGTGGGTCACCGAGCCATTCCATCCATACAGCTACAAAGAAAACAGCAAAGTCGCCGGGCCTTTTGCAGAAATAGTCCAGGCAGCATGTGACAGGCTCAAAGTCGAATGCACGATGGAAATCATGCCTTGGCGGCGCGCTTTGTATATGGCCGAAGAAGGTCAAGCGAGCGGCTTGTTTGGCGTTGCAAAAACACCTGAACGAGAAAAGTCATTTTTTCTGTCCGATCCCATTTTGGAGACAGCCTATTCGTTTTTCGCTCTTGATTCGACCAGATTCCGTTATCAGAAAATCCAGGATCTTAACGGTTACACGATTGGCGTATATGGGCCTTCAGCCACATCCCGTGCCTTGCAAAACAGCGCCCAAGGACAGCCGGTCAATATCGTAATCGAGGTAACGAATCTCACCGCCCTCAAAAAACTGATCGGGGGGCGGTATGGCGATAACGCTTTGGTCCTGATCAACCGGGAAGTCGGTTTATCCCTGGCAAAAGAAGAAAAAATCACGAATTTGAAATTGGCGGGCGATTTGCAGCCAATTGTGTACGTCATTGGGCTGTCACGCAAAAAAGTCAGCGAACGACAAGCCAGGCTGTTCAATGACGCGATAAAAGAATTGATCAAGGAAGGAAAAGTAAAAACCATCCTGAACAAACATGGCATGCGTCCGGCCAGGTTAACCCAGCAACAGAAATCCGGTTAAAGGAAGAAATATCGTGGCTCTTAAAAATCGTTTGCTCGCTTGCACGGTGGTATTTCTCATGATCGCAACGGCCTCTCTGGCAGGCGTTGCCTATTGGCAGATCAGAACGGAAATCATTGATGGCGTAACCAAAGAAATCAGCACCGCGGTACGCGGCAACCGGGAAACGCTGGCACGCTGGATGGCGCAGCGGCGTGATGCCATCGAGGCAACGGCCAACCGCCTTTCCGGCAGTGCCTCCCCCCTGCCATTTCTGATCGCCTGCAAGGATGCGGGGCGCTTCAACCTGACCTATGCCGGCTACAGCGACAAGAAAATGGTCTACCACACGGAAAAGAAACCGGCCGAAGGGTACGATCCAACTATCCGTCCGTGGTACAAGGCCGCCATGGAAAAAAAGGGGACAGTGGCCACCGCCCCCTACATCTTTGCCAGTAACAACAAGCTAGGCATCACCGTGGCACGCCCATTCGAAAACAACGGCATCCAGGCCGTTGTCGGCGGCGACATCACACTGGAAGAAATCGTCACCCTCGTCAAATCGATCGAATTACGCGGCAATGGTTATGCATTTCTGGCCACGCAAGACGGCAAGATCGTAGCGCACCCCAAGCCCGATTCCGCCCTGAAACCGGTTGAAGAAATTGCACCGGGTTTTGATCCTGCCATCCTGAAATCCGCAGGCCTCAGCATCTCCTTGCGCGCATCCGAGATCGGAAATCGGACCAAATATGTTGCGACATCGCTGGTCCCGGGCACCGACTGGGTGCTTTGTACGGTAGTCGACAAAGCCACCATCCTGACCCCGTTGCGATCCCTGCTCTGGATATTGGTCTTTGCCAGTCTAGCCGTCGTCTTGCTTGGTGCATGCATCGTCATGTTCAACATTGAGGGAGAAGACCGCCATGTCGCTTAAAAAACGCCTGCTTGCCTTTGTTGTACTCCTGCTCATGACGGTCATTGCCTCGCTGTCCGGCATCGCCTACTGGCGCATGCGTGCCGAAATCGTCGAAGGCGTGAACAAGGAAATCGAGACCGCGGTGCGCGGCAACCGCGAAACACTGGCGCGCTGGATGGCGCAGCGGCGCGATGCCATCGAGGCCATGTCCCAGCAACTGCCCGCGGCCCACCATCAACCGCTGCCGTTTTTGACGGCGGGCAAGGTCGCCGGGCGTTTCGACCTGACCTATGTCGGTTACGGCGACAAGCGCATGGTCTACCACCTCGCCGACAAAAAGCCAGCCGCAGGCTACGACCCGACCGCGCGCCCGTGGTTCAAGGCGGCAGCAGAAAAGAAAGACACCGTCGCCACGGCGCCGTACATCTTTGCCAGCACCGGCAAACCGGGCATCACGGTAGCCCGTTCCTTCGAAAGCAACGGCCTGCAGGCCGTGGTCGGCGGCGATATTTCGCTTGAAGAAATCATCACCATCGTCAACTCGATTGCATTGCGGGGTGACGGCTACGCGTTCCTTTCCACGCGCGACGGCAAGATCGTGGCACATTCGAAGCCGGGGTCGGCGCTGAAACCCGTCGCGGAAATCATGCCCGGCTTCGATGCCTCTGTCGTGCAATCCGCCAGCGACAAGATTGCACTTCAGGAGTCCAAGATCGAAGGCCAGAGCAAATATGTTGCGACATCGTCCATCGCCGGCACGGACTGGGTGCTGTGCACGGTCGTCGACAAAACAGGCATTCTGGCGCCGTTGCGCTCGCTGCTCTGGGGATTGTCACTGACCAGCCTGGCGATCATCGTGCTTGGTGCAGGCATCGCCAGCCTTGTGCTTTCCAGGCTGTTGCAGGGGCTCTTCCGCCTGCGCGATGCCCTGATCGAGATATCCAGCGGCCAGGGCGACCTGACCCGCAAACTGGCCGTCGATTCACAGGATGAAATCGGCCAGACCGCATCGGCGTTCAACCGCTTCATCGACAGCCTGCGCGGCATGTTCATCGATGTGCGCGAAAGCACCGTATCACTCAACACCGGTGTCGACTCGCTCGACGGCGTCACACGCTCGATGGCAGAAAAATCGGAACAGCAGACCGAAACGCTGAACGCAACTGCGGCGACAATCGAAGAAATCACGGTCAGCATCAGTCACATCGCGGACAACGCGCAGCAGGCAGAGCAGACTGCCACCAAAACCGGAGAAATATCACGGCATGCAACCGGCTCAGTCAACGATCTGGCCGGCGGAATCGAGAAAATCTCCAGCGAGGTTGGTCGTCTTGCCGCCACGCTGGGATCGCTCGGCGAACGCTCCGGCGAGATGAACGCCATCATCGGCGCGATCCGCGACATTGCCGATCAGACCAATCTCCTCGCCCTGAACGCCGCCATCGAAGCGGCGCGCGCCGGCGAATCGGGCCGCGGCTTTGCCGTGGTCGCGGACGAGGTCCGCAAACTCGCCGAACGTACCGCCAAGGCCACCGTGGAAATCGGCCGCCTCATCGATTCAACCCACGGCGACATCCACTCCGCCCTGACCGACATGGAAGAAACCCGACGCTCAGTTGCCGCCGGGCTGGTTGCCTCGCAATCGGTTTCCAGGGAAATCCAGGTCATTCAGGATGAAATGGCGCAGGTAGTGACATCGATCCGATACATCGCCGAAGCCACCCGCGAGCAGTCGGTCGCGACCAACGAAATGGCCCGCGCCGCCGAAGAAGTCAACCGGATGACCCTCGAAACGGATCAGGCTGTCCAGAGCGCAACCCAAACCGTAACCGAACTGGGTTCGCTGTCAGGCAGGCTGCACGGACTGGTCGGGAGGTTTCATCTGTAAGAACCCATTCATATAGCTGCCGCGAGACCGTTATCTGCAAGGTAAAACGACGCTTACCCCCGATTACGGTCTTGCCGCCAGTTTATGAACTGAGCCTACAAAAACCAGGCGAAAGCGAAAATACCCAGCATCGCCAGCGCAGAGGCCACCTTGGCAACCGCACCGATGACGAACCCCAAGAGGGTTGCGACTCCGACCTTCCCGGCCTGCATGGCATCCTGACGAGCCAGGTACTCCCCGACTGCAGCGCCCACGAACGGCCCCAGCAGCAAGCCGGGCAAACCGGCAAAGATGCCCAGAACCGAGCCGACCAGCGCGCCCCAGATCGCCAGCGAACTGGCGCCCGCTTTCTTGGCCCCCAGCGCACCGGCCACGACATCCATGAGCTGCGAGAAAACCACGAGGGCCACCAGCAGGGCGAACGTCATCCAGCCGACACGCTGGAAATCATCCAGCCCGGCCGCCAGCAGCATGCCGGCCAGGATCATGGGCGTTGAGGGCAGGATCGGCAGCAAAGTGCCTGCCAACCCGCCGATCACCAGCAAGAAAGCCAGCAGCCACCACAGAATGCCAAGGTCCACCCTCGCCGCTCCCGGATCAGCCTGCGCACCGGCAGGACTGGTAGGAAGGCTCCCACATGTAAGCCTTGATCCTTTCTTCGAACTGCGCGTCGCTCAGGTTTTCCGTCAGCCCCTCGGCGCGCGCCTGTCTGGCGACGGCCTGCGCCACATGCAGCGATACCTTGCGCATGTCGGTCAGCTCCGGCAACAGCTTGGCGCCTTCCTGATTTTTCGCGGGCGAGAGTTCCGCCAGCGCCAGCGCCGAGGCAATCAGCATCGCATCGCTGATGCGCCGCGCACCCGCAGCCAGCACGCCCAGACCAATGCCGGGGAAGATGTAGGAATTGTTGCTCTGGGCAAAATGGTGAACCTTGCCCTGGAATTCAAACGGCTCAAACGGGCTGCCGGTACCGACAACGGCGCGGCCATCGCTCCAGCGGATGACATCCGCCGGTTGCGCTTCGATACAGGAAGTCGGGTTAGACATCGGCAGCACCACCGGCCGTGCCACATGCGCGGCCATTTCCCGGATCGCGGCTTCAGTGAAGATGCCTGCCTGGCCGGACACGCCGACCAGCACGGTCGGCTGGGCATTGCGCATGACATCCATCAGGCCGACGAAATCCGGCTTGTCGAGCGTCCAGCCGGCGATGGCCTGGCTGCATTGCGTGAATTTCTGCTGGAACGGTTCCAGACCGGGCGTCTGGTCCGTGACCAGACCGAAGCGATCCACGATGAAGAAACGGCTGCGGGCGGCTTCTTCAGTCAGCCCCATGGTCATCATGGTCTTGCACAGCAGATCGCTGATGCCGATCCCCGCCGAACCGCCGCCGACCACGGCGATCCGCTGTTCGGTCAACGGCACGCCCGTCACGTTGATCGCGGACAGCAGTACGCCCACTGCCACGGCAGCCGTGCCCTGGATATCGTCGTTGAACGAGCACAGGCGGTCGCGGTACTTCTCGCACAGGCGGCTCGCATTCTGCCGGTGGAAATCCTCCCACTGCAGCAGCACCTTGGGCCAGCGCTTGTCCACGGTCTGGATGAAGGCTTCGATGAATTCGTCGTAGGCCGCACCGCGCACGCGCTCATGGCGCAACCCCAGGTAAAGCGGATCGGCCAGGCAGTTTTCGTTGCTGGTGCCGGTATCGAGCACGATCGCCAGGGTTTTCTCCGGCGCGATGCCGCCGCAGACGGTATACAGCGCAAGCTTGCCGATGGGGATGCCCATCCCGCCCACCCCCAGATCGCCCAGGCCAAGAATGCGTTCGCCGTCGGTCACCACGATGCACTCCACGGCATCGAAACGCGGGTTGGCCAGAATCTGCGCCAACTCGTCTTTCTGGTCGATGCGCAAAAACAGGCCGCGCGGTCGCAGGAAAAGACGGTTGTATTGCTGGCAGACGGCTCCGACCGTTGGCGTATAGATCACGGGCAGCAGGGCTTCCAGATCATGGGAAACCACCGCGTAGTAGAGCGTTTCGTTGGTGTCCTGCAAATTGCGCAGGTAGACATGCCGGTCCAGATCGCTCGCCAGCGCTTTCAGCTCCGCCATGCAGCGCTCAACCTGTTCCTGAAGCGTCTCCACCCTGGCAGGCAGCAAGCCGTTCAGCCCGAGGGCATCGCGCTCGGCCTGCGTGAAAGCAGTGCCCTTGTTCAACAGCGGGTCATTCAGGATTTGTTGCGCGCACAGGCCGACCGGCATGCACAGCGCACTGGCAGCATCATTCATTTGAAATCACTTTCTTTCCGAAAATGGAAAACCATGTCCACAGAGCACCACGATCAGCGATGCATTCATCTGACAAACGGGTAGCCGTTTGCATTTTCAAATTCGATAGGGCAGCAACAGCATTGGAGCGCTCGGTCAGGACCGGCGCGAAGTCCACCACATGAGATGTGCGCCCAGAAGGAGCATGGGCAGGCTCAACCACTGTCCCATACTGAGATTCATGGCCAGCGTCCCCAGAAAATCGTCCGGCTCGCGCGCGAACTCGGTCACAAAACGGCAGAGCCCATAGCCCAGCAGGAACAGCGCCGAAACCTGGCCAGCCTTGCGCGGCTTGCCGGCAAACCACCAGAGAACGGCGAGCAGCACCACACCTTCAAGCGCAAACTGGTAGAGCTGCGAAACATGCCGCGGCAAACCGCCATGCTTGGCCAGGATGACGACCAGATCGGGATTGGTCTCGGCCAGCATGGAATCGATTAGTTTCGCCTGCGGAAAAACCATGCTCCAGAAGGCATCCGGCCTTGTCACCCGCCCCCACAATTCGCCGTTGATGAAGTTGCCCAGCCGCCCGAAAGCCAGCCCCAGCGGCACCAGCGGCGCAATGAAATCGGTGATCTCGAAGAAACGCCGCCCGCTCTTGTGCGCGAAAGCCAGCGCGGCCAGCAGCACGCCCAGCAAGCCGCCATGGAAAGACATGCCGCCCTGCCAGACCTTGAAAATGTCGGCGAAGTTCGAAAGGAAGAAATCCGGCTTGTAGAAGAAGACGTAACCCAGACGCCCGCCGACAATCACCCCCAGCACGCCGAAGAACAGCAGGTCATCCAGCTCTTCCGTTTTCCAGCCCGGATAGAGCCCGGCCCGCAAACGCAGGCGCCCCAGCAGCAGGAATCCGGTGAATGCCAGCAAGTACATCACGCCATACCAATGCACCCCAAACGAGCCGATGTGAAAAGCAACAGGATTAAACTGCGGATGGGTTAGCATGAGACGGGGGTCTTGGTTAAAATAACCGCGAATTATAGCAGCAAGAACCTGTTCATAATCTGTCGCGAGAGACTGTCAGCGGAGCGAAGAGCAGCGCAAAAACCGGAATGTACAGGAAAGTACATGAGGATTTTGAGCAGCGCATGAGCCCCGATCACAGTCTCGCAGCAAGATTATGAACCAGGTTCCAAGCGCCCCCGGTCTGATCCGGACTTCTCAGAACAAGGAACCGTCATGCCCGCCTACCGCTCCCAAACTTCCACCCATGGCCGCAACATGGCCGGCGCCCGCTCTTTGTGGCGCGCCACCGGCGTCAAGGAAGAAGATTTCGGCAAGCCCATCATTGCCATCGCCAACTCGTTCACCCAGTTCGTGCCGGGGCATGTCCACCTGCACAACATCGGCCAACTGGTTGCACGCGAAATCGAAAAAGCGGGCGGCATCGCCAAGGAATTCAACACCATCGCCATCGACGACGGCATCGCGATGGGCCACGGCGGCATGCTCTACAGCCTGCCCAGCCGCGACCTGATTGCCGACTCGGTCGAATACATGGTCAACGCCCACTGCGCCGATGCGCTCGTGTGCATCTCCAACTGCGACAAGATCACCCCCGGCATGATGATGGCCGCGATGCGCCTCAACATCCCGGTGATCTTCGTTTCCGGCGGCCCGATGGAAGCCGGCAAGGTCGACTGGCGCGGCGAAGTCCGCAAGATCGACCTGATCGACGCCATGATCGAAGCCGCCAACCCGACCGTGACCGACGCCGAAGTCGCCGCCATGGAACGCTCTGCCTGCCCGACCTGCGGCTCGTGTTCCGGCATGTTCACCGCCAACTCGATGAACTGTCTGGCCGAAGCACTGGGACTGGCGCTGCCGGGCAACGGCACCGTGGTCGCCACGCACGCCGACCGCAAGCAACTCTTCGTGCGCGCCGCACAACAGATCGTCGAGATGTCCAAGCGCTACTACGAAGGCGACGACGCCTCCGTCCTGCCGCGCAGCATCGCCACCCAGGCCGCCTTTGAAAACGCCATGACGCTCGACGTCGCCATGGGCGGCTCGACCAACACCGTGCTGCACATCCTGGCGATTGCCCGCGAAGCCGGCGTCGACTTCAAGATGGCCGACATCGACCATATCTCGCGCAAGACCCCGTGCCTCTCGAAGGTCGCCCCGGCCACGCAGAAGTACCACATGGAAGACGTGCACCGCGCCGGCGGCATCATGGGCATCCTGGCCGAACTCGACCGCGCCGGCCTCATCAACCGCAACATCCCCACCGTGCACAGCGCCACGCTCGGCGAAGCGCTCGACCGTTGGGACATCGTGAAGAACAACGCCGATTCGATGGCTCACCTCTTCTACCGCGCGGCCCCCGGCGGCGTACCGACCACCATCGCCTTCAGCCAGTCGATGCGCTACCCGGAACTCGATCTCGACCGCGCCTCCGGCTGCATCCGCAACAAGGAAAACGCCTACTCGCAAGACGGCGGCCTGGCCGTGCTCTACGGCAACATCGCCGAGCGCGGCTGTATCGTGAAGACCGCCGGGGTGGATGATTCCATCCTCAAGTTCACCGGCCGCGCCCGCGTGTTCCATAGCCAGGATGATGCCGTGAAAGCCATTCTCGGCGACCAGATTGTCGCCGGCGACGTCGTCATCATCACCTACGAAGGCCCCAAGGGCGGCCCCGGCATGCAGGAAATGCTCTACCCGACCAGCTACCTGAAATCCAAGGGACTGGGCAAAGCGTGCGCCCTGCTCACCGACGGCCGCTTCTCCGGCGGCACGTCCGGTCTGAGTATCGGCCACGCCAGCCCGGAAGCCGCTGAAGGCGGTGCAATCGGCCTGGTCGAAGAAGGCGACACCATCGAGATCGACATCCCGAACCGCACCATCAACCTGGCGATCAGCGACGAAGCCCTGTACGAGCGCCGTGCCGCCATGGAAGCCAAGGGCGCAGACGCCTGGAAGCCCGTCGGCCGCGACCGCATCGTCAGCCAGGCCCTGCAAGCCTACGGCCTCATGGCTACCAGCGCCGACACCGGCGCGGTGCGCGATGTGAGCCAGGTGGTGCGCAAGCGCTAAGCTTCGCTGTCATCCCCCGGTAAAAACAAGGGCTGTCCACGAAAGTGGACGGCCCTTGTTGGTTTAGCGCAAGGCGAAACCGGAGCAAAGCGAGTAGCCCGGATGCAGAGAAGCGGAATCCGGGGCAATGCCCCTCGCAAATACTGCTCCCGGATTCCGGCCTACAGCCTCCATGCCGGGCTACAAGACTCCCACAGACCCTCACCATGGCAGACGACGTTCCTCATCCCCTTGGCCGGCGCCGAGGAAGCGGAGCGAGACCCAGGCTCGCGACCGACCGAGGGCAGCCCGGAGGGCCGCAAGGCGGGGTCGCCTTCTTTTGGTTTCTTTTCTTGGCGAAACAAGAAAAGAAACTCGCCCGCCGGGGCGAACTCCCGGTATTCAATCCAGCGCGCCGCAGGCGCATAAAACCTTGATGCCGACCTGCTCGTCACCCCTTCGCGGATTACATCCGCTCCCACAGACCCTCGCCATGGCAGACGACGCGCCTCATCCCCTTGGCCGGCGCCGAGGAAGCGGAGCGAGACCCAGGCTCGCGACCGACCGAGGGCAGCCCGGAGGGCCGCAAGGCGGGGTCGCCTTCTTTTGGTTTCTTTTCTTGGCGAAGCAAGAAAAGAAACTCGCCAGCCGGGGCGAACTCCCGGCATTCAATCCAACGCGCCGCAGGCGCATAAAACCTTGATGCCGACCTGCGCGCGGCCCATTTGCGGATTACATCCGCTCCCACTGGCCCTCGCCATGATTTTGAATTTGTTGGTGCTTTGTATTGTCTTCGGTAATCCGGATTCGGCGGGTCACGCCTGCGACGAGCTCGGGAAACAGAATCCGAGCAAAGGACATTCCGCCAGCCCAGTCACTTGAGCTACTGTCCGGCGGATTGCTTTGCGAATCCCCATGCCAGAGCGCATCGGTCTGGCAAGGGGAATTCGAAACAGGTGGGGCCCACGCACAAACGGGGGTTTCCTCACTCTGCGGCGATAACCCCGTCCCAGTGCACGCGGTTGCGGCCTTTCTGTTTGGCTTTGTAGAGCTGTTCGTCGGCGCGCCGGAGCAGGCCGGGAGCATGGCTGACGTCGCCGATGGCTGTAACGCCGCCTATGGATACCGAAACATGCGGCCCGATGGCCGATGCAGCATGGGGGATGGCCATGCTTTCGATGACCTGGCGCGCGGCTTCGGCGACTTCCAGGCCGCCACGCACATCGGTATCGGGCAGGATGAAGACGAATTCCTCGCCGCCGTAGCGTGCCACCATGTCGGCGGGGCGGCGCAGCGCGCCGGTCAGCACGCGGGCCACTGCCTTGAGCACCTCGTCGCCCTGGGCATGGCCGTAGTGGTCGTTGAACTGCTTGAAGTAGTCGATATCGAGCATGGCGAGCGAAACCGGCTGGCCGCTGCGCTGGCTGCGGCCGATTTCCTGTTCCAGCGCCGTATCGAAGGCGCGGCGGTTGGGAATTTCGGTCAGGCCGTCACGGCCGGCCAGCGTTTCGAGCAGCTTGCGCTGACGCACGAAACGCAGCAGGTTCGAGACACGCGCCTTGACGATGGCGGGGCTGAACGGTTTGCCGATGTAATCGCAGGCGCCCAGGTTCAGACCGTGCTCTTCGTCGCCCATGGTGTTGAGCGCGGTGATGAAGATGACCGGGATATCCTTGGTGGCGTCGTTGGCCTTGATCCGGCGCAGCACTTCGTAGCCGTCCATGTCCGGCATGAGCACGTCGAGCAGGATCAGATCGATTTCGGCATCAATGGCCAGCCGCTCCAGCGCCTGTTCGCCGTTCTTGGCAAGGATGACCTGGTTTTCGTCCTTGAGCACGGCCGACAGGACCGTCCGGTTTACCCGTTCGTCGTCGACGACGAGAACGCGTTGCTTGTTTTCGCCTCTCATGCTGCCACCTCTTTGTCCTTCAGGCTTTCCAGCAATTCCTCTGCCAGATCGCGCGCCATTTCGAACTCGACATCTTCGATGTGCGCGGCGATTTCTTCAAGTTTTTCACGCCAGGAGGCATTGCGCGTCGCGGCGCAGAGCTCGCAGACGAGATCTTCCGCCTCGGAATCTGCGGCCTCCAGCAGGCTCAAGAGCCGGGTCAGGCTTGCCCTGATTTCGTCGCAACCCGGCGCCAGGCTGCTTTCCTGGGGCAGACCAGCGGGTTGCGACAGCGCTGCAAAATAGTGCTGCAGCGGCTGGATCAGCGCATCGAGTTCATGCGCAAAACGCTCCAGACAGCGCTGGGCTCCGGGCGCGCCTTCGCGCAGCACGGTTTCCAGCGTTTCAGCGACCGGGACAAGGTTCGTTGCCCCCAGCGCCGCTGCCGCGCCCTTGACCGAATGCGCCATGCGCTCGCCATCATGCGGGCGCTGTTCGTCCAGTGCGGCACGG
Organism: Formivibrio citricus; assembly: GCF_900115065.1. Taxonomy (GTDB): domain Bacteria; phylum Pseudomonadota; class Gammaproteobacteria; order Burkholderiales; family Chitinibacteraceae; genus Formivibrio; species Formivibrio citricus. Next base: position 124,434 of record NZ_FOVE01000008.1, read on the forward strand.
ATCTTTGTCGCTTCGTCGGCATGTTCGGCGCAGAACTGCTTCAAGAGCTTGAGGTAGAGCGCCGGCGATCCACCCACACGCTGCACCCCCAGGCCGGTGTTCAGCCCCCCGATAACGGGCATCGGCATTTCGACGGCAGCAGTCTTGGCCCCATGAATGTTTGCCGCGGTGCGCGAACCGGGCTTGATCCAACGCACCAGCATTTCGCTCAGGCGGCCGATGTCGATGGGCTTGGTCAGGTGGTCGAACATGCCAGCCGCCAGGCTTTTTTCACGGTCGCCGGCCATGGCATGTGCGGTCATGGCAATGATCGGGAGCTGCTCGCCGCCGGGCAACTGGCGGATGCGGCGCGTAGCCTCGAAGCCGTCCATTTCCGGCATCTGGATATCCATCAGCACCAGATCGTAGTTGCCTGAGCTGGCCATTGCGACGCCTTCGCAACCGTTGCCGGCGACCTCGACGTTCATGCCGAGCTGTTCGAGGAATTCACAGGCCACCTGCTGGTTAATGTGGTTGTCTTCGACCAGCAGCACGCGCGCGCCGCGGATATCGTCCAGCGAAGGCATGCCCTGCGCGGACAGGCGCAGGCTGCTATCCGCGCCCTTGCCCAGATAGCCGAAGGTATCCAGAATGGTGTCGTAAAGCAGCGATTCGCCGACCGGCTTGACCAGGAATCCGTCCAGGCCGGCGTCTTCGGCCTCCTGCATGACTTCTTCGCGGCCAAAAGCCGTAACCATGAGGATGGCGGGCGCGGATTCCGGCCCCACACTGTTCTTGATGCGCCGCGTGGTTTCGATGCCGTCGATGCCCGGCATTTTCCAGTCCATCAGGATCAGGCCATAGGGCTCGGAGCCCTTCTTTTGCACCTCCTCCACCATGCGCAGCGCCGCTTCGCCGGAATCGGCGGTATCCACGCGGAACGCCTTGCGCAGGAGCATGTGGCGCAGGATCTCGCGAGAGGTGGCATTGTCGTCCACCACCAGTACGCGCGTATCGGCCAGCCCGGAAGGAATCACCAGTAGCCCGCAAGCCTCGCCGGCAACCACGCCAAATTCCACATCGAAAGTGAAGGTCGTTCCCTTGCCCTCTTCGCTCTCGACCCGCAGGCTGCCGTGCATCAATTCGACCAGCTGGCGCGAAATCGCCAGCCCCAGTCCGGTTCCGCCGAAGCGGCGGGTGATCGAGCCATCGGCCTGGTGGAACGACTGGAACAGGCTGGCCATCTGCTCGGGCGACATGCCGATGCCGGTATCGCGGACGGCGAATTGCAGGCGGATCGTCGGCCCTTCTGCGGCGATGCAGCGGATATCGACGAGCACGTCGCCCGCCGGCGTGAACTTGATCGCGTTGCCGACCAAGTTGATTAGCACCTGGCCCAGCCGCAGCGGGTCGCCGATCAGGCGCTCGGGCACGCCCTCCTGGCGCGCCAGCAGGATTTCCAGCCCCTTTTCCTCCGCTGCACCGACCGTGACATTGGAAAGGTTGTCCAGCACGTCCTGCAGGTTGAACGGGATCGACTCCAGCGTCATGCGCCCGGCTTCGATCTTGGAGAAATCGAGTATGTCGTTGATGATCGCCAAGAGCGTTTGCGCCGACCCGCCGAGCTTCTTGACGTAGTCGCGCTGCTTGGGTGTGAGATCGGTGCGCAGCAGTAACTGGCTCAAGCCGATGATCGCATTCATCGGCGTACGGATCTCGTGGCTCATGCGCGCGAGGAAGTCGCTCTTGGCGCGCGTGGCTGCTTCGGCCTTTTCCTGTGCCTGCTTCAGCGCTTCGGCCATCTGGATGCGTTCTTCGATCTCGCGCTGCAGCTTCTGGTTGGCCGATTCCAGCTGCGCAGTACGTATCTGCACCAGCTGGTCGAGGCTGTTGTGGATGCGCGCGTTCTCGATGGCGATCGCCATCTGCGACGACAGCAACTCCAGCACGCGCTGGCGCGCCGGAGTGAATGCGCCCGAGGCGAGGTTGTTTTCCAGGTAGAGCACACCCGAGAGCTTGCCCTGGTGAATCAGCGGCAGGCAGAACACCGACTTGGGTCGCCGCGAAGTCATGTGCGGATCAAGCGCGAAACGCTCGTCGCTGGAGGCATCCGCCAGCACCACCGCGCTGCTGGAGCGCGCCACGAAGTTGACGACCGAGCGCGCAATCGGCAGGAACGCCGCGCCGGCATCGTTGAGCGATACGGACGGCAGGTCGCCGCTGTCGGCCGCGTCCGCCGTGGCTTGGGCCTCGACGATCAGCGTACCGTCTTCGTTGAGGATCAGGAAACCGCTATCCGCCCCGGCATTGCTCATGGCGATGTGCATCATCTTGCGCTTGAGTTCCTTAAGCTGGATCTCGCCTGCAAACACATGCGCCGATTCGATCACGGCATTGACGTCGAGCGCTTCGGCCGTGCGGGTCGCAGTCTCCGAACCAACAGCCGTGAATGCCGTCGTGGCCGTATGCGTGGTTGCGCCGGAGGCGCGCACAACATGGAGCAATCGGCCGTAACGTACGTTGAGCTGTTCCACCTTGCGCCGGGCGCCCCAGACCAGGAAGCACTGGCTGGCGCGGCGCAGATGGATGGTCGCGAATTCGTTCTTGCCTTGCTCCAGCCAGAAACGGCCGGCCAGCTCGTTGGCCAGCGCTTCGTCCTGGATGAAATCGCCGGCCTTGGCCTGCTCGATGGCCTTGTCGTAATAGGCAATGGCATCGCCGACCCGGTTTTCCAGGCGCGCGCGCTCGGCTTCGACCAGGTTGTATTTGTGCCAGAAGTTATCCGGACTGGAGATAGCCCAGGTCTTGAGCATCGCCAGGTTTTTGGAAACCGTTTCGTTGATCTCCGGGCGCGGGATGCGGTCGTCGAGCGCGAGCATGATCAACGCATGGAAGAAGCGCAGGTCGGCATCGGAGATATAGGACTTGATGTAGTCCGCCAGCGCAACGGCCTTTTCGATGGCAATGCGCGCCTCCTCGTAGAAGCCATGCAGGTACAGCGCCTGCGCCTTGATCGTGTAGTAGAAACCCAACGAGGAATTGCTGCTGTGCTGTGCGCAATCGGCCAGATAGGCGGACTCGCTCAGATCATCGACATCAAAAGAATCGGCCGCTGCGGTCTGTCCCGACAGGTTGGCGATGACCGCACGCGCACCGAGGATCGAATCGGTCGCAAGCAGGTTCTTCACCTTGCGGGTAAAGACCAGCGATTCGTTGACCATCACCATCTGCTGTTGCAGGTTGATGCCGCGATGGAAGCGGTTGATGACCTTGCCCCACATCAGGAGATAACCGACAAACTGGAATTCGCTCGCCTCCATGCCGGCCTGGATACCCGGATCTTCGTAAAGCTCTGATTCCCGGACGTGTTTCACCCAGTGGTTGACGAAAGACACCATGATCAGGCTCACGCGTGCCTTGAGCGCAAGATCGTGATAACGATCGGCCAAGCGCACAGCCAGACGGCCAAATTCGTAGCCGCTGCGGAATTCGCCGTAGTCGCTGCACAGGATGCTGCCGAAGCTGGCATAGCCCTTGGGCGATTCAGGGGCGCAACCATGGGCCAGCGACAGATTGACCATCTTGGCCAGGAACCAGGCATACAGATCGCGCATCCCGCCGAAATAGGCCGCCGTATGCACCGGCATCATGATCTTCATGGCCACCCGACATACCGGGTCGGTCATTTCCGGCAAATCGGCCAGCGAGGCAATTGAGCGGTCTTTCAGTACCTCCTTGATCGGCGCGATCTCGCACTCGACCGCGTGACGCAGGTTGCCGAACGGCACCTCGATACCGAGCAGCGCCAGTGCTTCGCCAGCAACCGTCACGGCTTCCGGTGTCCGCCCGAGCATGGTGAGCTCGGTGATGAACAAGGCGCAGATGCTGGCCTTTTCCAGCGCCGACCGTGCGTTCTCGCGCACGGTCGCGATGTCGGCCATCGACGCATCGTAATCGGCGTTGAGGTAGCAGGCCTGCGCATGGGCGCGGAACACGTCCAACGTCAACTCGTAGTGCCGCTCCCAGGCTTGTTCGGGCAGAAAAGTCACGGCCACATCAAGATAGCCGACCGCGGAATGGAAGGCGTTGGCTTGAGCCGCGCGCTGGCCAGCGGCCAGGTTGAGCCCGGCCAGACGCAAGGTTTCGGCAGGGTCGGTAATCAGCTCGCAGCCGGTATTGAGGTGATCGACGATCTCGAACAACCGGCTCTGGCGCTCTTCTTCGGTCAAGTTGTCCAGCAACTGCCGGCCAATCCCGAGGTGCACGGCCTTGCGCTGTGCTTCGTCGATCAGCGAATACGCCGCCTGCTGCACGCGGTCATGCAGGAAGCGAAAATGGCTGAGCTTCTGGCCATCCGAGATTTCCTCGACGAGCTCGGCCTGCAGCGCGGGCATGAGATCGGCCAGCGTTTTCTCGCCATTCTGTTTCAGGATGATGGCGAGCGAATCCAGCGTGAAGGCATTGCCGATGCAGGCGGCCATCCGCACCGCGTTGCGCGTTGCTTCCGGCAGGCGTTGCAGGCGCTCGATCATGAGCTCGACCACGTTGTCGGTAATGCCGACCGCAATAATCTGCTCGATATCCCAATCCCAGCCCGAATTGCCGGCGCCGTCCTGATCCAGTTTGAACTCGATCAGCCGCTCGACATACAGGCTCTTGAGAAACTGGGTTACGAAGAACGGGTTGCCCATGGTCTTGCGCAGCACCAGTTCTGCGAGCGAGGCCACCCGCTCAGTCGACGCGCGCAGCGTATCGGCCAGCAGTTGGGTAATGTCTTCGAGCCCGAGCGGCGTGAGGGTGAATTGTTCGAACGAGAAACCGCCTTCGATCAAGCGCCCCAGCGAAATCATGAAGGGATGGGTCGGGCTGACCTCGTTGTCGCGATAGGCGCCGATCAGGATCAGGTTCTTCATGTCCACGCTGCCCATGACCGTCTCGATCAGTTTCAGCGTGGCGAGATCAGCCCACTGCAGATCGTCGAGGAAGATGATCAGCGGGCGTCCCGGGCGGCAGAACGCCTGGATGAAGCGCTGGAAAACGTGGTTGAAGCGGTTCTGCGCTTCGGCCGCAGGCAGCTCCTGGACCGGCGGCTGCGTGCCGATGATGAGTTCGATCTCGGGGATGACGCGGGTGATGACCTGGCCATTGACGCCCACGGCATCGAGAATGCGCTGCCGGCAATCATCCAGCTCGTCCTCGCTCAAGGACAGCGTTTGCTGAACCAGATCGTGGAACGCCGCCAGCAGTGCACTGTAGGGGGTGTTTTTCTGGAACTGGTCGAACTTGCCGGCGATGAAACTGCCGCCGACGCGCGTCATCGGCTTGTAGAGTTCGCGCACCAGCGAGGTCTTGCCAATACCGGAATAGCCGCCGATAAGCACCATCTGCCGCGGCCCTTCGAGACCGGCAGAAAAAATCTGCATCAGCCGCTCGATCATTTCCTGGCGGCCGTAGAGGTGCTGGGCGATCTGGAAGCGGTGCGGCGTATCGCGCTGCGCCAGCGGGAAAGGCGCAATGCGCCCTGTCTCTTCAAGCTGCCGATGGCATTCCTGCAGGTCTGCCTGGATGCCCCAGGCGCTCTGGTAGCGATCCTCGGCGTTCTTTTCCAGGAGCTTGTGCACGATCCCGGCAATGGCTTCGGGGATCTCGGCATCCAGATCCAGCAGCGAAGGCGGGCGCTTGGCGATATGGCAATAGACCAGCTCGGTGGAGTCATCGCCGGAAAACGGCGGCTGGCCGGCCAGCATTTCGTAGAACGTGGCACCGAGCGAATAAAAATCGGCGCGATAGTCGAGCGTGCGGTTCATGCGCCCGGTCTGTTCCGGGGCGATGTAGGCGAGCGAGCCTTCAAGGAATTCGGGATTCTTGAGCGCCGGGGTCAGGCGCGGCAGCCGCGTCGAAATACCGAAATCGATGACCCGCACCTCGCCCGTCACCGGGTTGTAAACGACGTTGGCCGGGTTGATATCCTTGTGGATGATGTCGGCGAGATGGATTTCCGCGAGCCCGGCGCAGATGCGGGTTGCGACATTGAGGAATTCCGGCAGCGTCAGGCGCCGGCGTTCGAGCAACGCTTTCAGCGATTCGCCACCGATGTCCTCCAGCGCCAGGAAGTAGCCGTTGTGGTGGCGCCCGAAATCGTACGCCCGCGCCACACCGGAAAGCTCAAGCCCGCGCAGCAGTTCAAACTCGCGCTGGTAACGTTCCAGCCGATCGTTGGTGAGCCCTTCTTCCTTGAGCACTTTCAGGACAACCGGCAGGCGGTCGGCCTTTCTTGTCCCCCTGAAAACGATGCTGGTGGCGCTCTCATAGAGCCGGTCCTGAATTTCGTAATCACTGAATTGGCGCATCTTTCGTTCCCGGCGAAAGGCGTGCGGCTCCCGGCTCTCAACCCGACCGCATCAACCTGAACCTCTCACCACCCAGGCACAAAAAAACGAGAAATCAGGCCATCGCGCGGGTTGCGCAGCGCATCCGCCGGATGAGGCATGACGGCCTGTTTTTCTCTGTGTCCTCTGTGCCTCTGTGGTTCAGCAGAGGTTTTTTTAGGATCAATATTTGAAGACCTGAACAATGTTGTAGGTCGAATCGGCAATATTTACTTGTCCGTCGCGAGCATACATGAAAAACGGCATCCAGACGCCGCCCTCGTCCACCGAGAGCTTGAACAGCGAGATGCCGCCCATGAAGGTCAGCCCCCGTTCCTCGATGCGGAACAGCTTGAGCGCCCGGTTCACCAGATCGTTGAGAATCAGCAAATCGCCGTCGATGGCAAGGCTCGTGGGCAGCATGAGCTTGTCGCCGTCCGGCTCGCCCTCCTCCCAGTAACCTTCCTTGCCGCAGCACCACAACGACGTACCGTCGCGGTCAAAGAAGCAGATGCGGTTGTTGAACTGGTCGGTAACCACCACCCGGTTGCGGGCATCCAGCGCGACGTCGGTCGGGGTGAAGGTGGAGGACTCGGAGCCGGGCGCATCCCAGACGAAGTTCTTGATGAACACAGTCTGCCCCGTCTGCAGGATCTGCCATTTCGCCATGCGGTTGTTCAGCGAATCGACGATGAACACTTCGCCGTCGTCGCTGACCGCCATGCCCTGCGGCCCGCGCAGGCAACCGTCGCCCTTGCCGTAGAAACCGAACGGAACGCCATAGTTGAGCAACCGGCCGAACGGCCCGATCTGGTACATGCTGATCGTGCCGAAGTTGAAATTGCCTACGAGAATGAGCGGCGTGCCGGGGCACAACTGGCCCAGCAGCGGCTCTTTCGGGTGGTAGACCGTCATCGCCAGATTGCCGGGCAGGAAATAGCCGTCGAGCATGCGGCCATCCAGCGACTGGAAAGTATCATCGCATTCGCGATAGCCCTTGATGCGCCAGTTGCCGGCATCCACGGTCAGCCGCAACGCTTCGGCGCTCGCTTCGCCGCCGCCCGCTTTCAGTAACAGCCGCGACCAGTCGCCGAACCAGAACTGGTATTCGCTGGTCATGGTCTTGCTCAGGTCCATGTACCAGCGCTGGAACGGGTTGAGCTTCAGGTAATCGGGCAGCTCGGCGTCCGGGATGCGGGCAGGTTCTGCCTTGGCCGCATTCGGCTGCAGGCCGGTCACGGCCGTGACGCAGTTGAATTGCGGATCGATCTTGGCCACGCCCGGCATGTCGCGGCGAGCGCCCAACGCGGTGATGACCTGCGACAGCGGCAGCTTGTGGTCGAGATGCGGAATGCGCAGCTTGACGACGCGCGAGGAGAACGGCTCGCTGACGAAGAAGATATCCGGCGCCTCGCCCTGGCAGATCACGTAGGGATTGAGCAGCGCCGCGTCTTCCGCGGCGTAGTAGAACGGATCGCTCAGCGAATGCACGGGCTCCTCGCCGTGGTTCCAGGACGGGCGCACGCCGCACAGCGTCGCCTCCGGTTTGCCGTCGAGGCTGTAGACCGAGATCGTGTTGAGGATGTGGTCGGGAACGAACACGCGCTCGCCGATCACGCTGACAAAACGCATGATGTTGAGCATCCCCAGACCACTTGGCTGGCTGAAGCGATGGGAAACCACAGGCTCTTTGGCCCGGATGGTGTAATCGTCGCCGATGGGCGCATCCGCCGCACACTTGAGGATCTCGTAGCTACCGGTGTTGGCGATGTAGAGATTGCCTTCCGCGTCCGAACTCAAGCCCTGCGGCCAGTAGAGATCGTGGCGCGAGCCGTCCGGGTCGATCACGGTGCGGAATTCGTCCACATAGCAGCCGTTCTCGTCGTAGCGGACGCAGCGGTTGCGCAGCTTCTCGGTTTCGGTGTGGAAGAATTCGTCGTTGACATGGATGTTGTACTTGCCGTCCGGCTGCATCACCACCGTCACGCCGTTGGGGTCCTGCAGGGGGTCGCCGCCGTCGTCAGCCTGGTTGCCGAACGCAAACGCAAAGTCGATTTGCTCGTCCGCGTATTCCATGACCACGACGCGCGAATTGCCCATGTCGGTGATGAAAACCAGGTTCTTCTGCGGATGCGGGCAGACATGGAACGGCATGCGGAACGGCACGCCCCCCTCGCCCTTGCCGCCGGCCGCCGGGCTCGTGAGCACGCGGATGATCCGGCTCAAGTTCTTGTCGAGCACCAGTACGCGGTTGTTGCCGGTATCGCAAACCCAGACATGCTGTTGCCGGTCCATGCACATGCCGACCGGCGAGTTGAACGTAAAGTTGTCCGGCACCGGCCCCTTGAAATCCGGGCTTTCCTGCGCCGTCTGGCCATACAGGGTTACATGCTGGAAGACTGCCTGGGTTCCGCCACTCATTTCACGCTCCTTGCAACGGGTTTATCTGTCTACACGAATGCCATTACGGAAAGATAGCAGAGAGGCGCATCAAAGTGGACAGGGGGAAACCGGCAACAGGCAGATTGGATGGGCGCGCACGGCGCACCCTGCGCCTCATCAAGGCACGGTCATTCGCGGATTGCATCCGCTCCCACGGCGGCCTGCGCGTAGGTCGGATAAGCCGCAGGCGCCATCCGACACGGCGCCAACGTCGGAAGGCGCTGCAAAGACACTCTTGGCGAGATCTATGCCAACGGTGATAATGGTCATGGATTTCCCACTCTGTAAGCAACTTGATCAAGTGTGGAAACTCAATCATGGCGGGTCAAACTGCCAGCGGCTCTCGCCGCAGTTCCGGGACGGGGAAGTCCCTTTTATTCGTTAGACATTTATGCCCATGAATAGCGCACGTCTCTCAAGAATCGGTGATCTTCTTAACGAAGACGGGCTGAACTACTCTGTATTTCTACGTGCTTATGAGGTCGCGGCTCGCGAAGATCTTTCATCATCCGAGTTAATCTGCTTGGCTCTTGGGCCAAGTGTGGTTATTGGAGGTATTCGTGACATTGCCGCCGCCGAGGTTCCTCCTGAAGTAGAAGCAAGTCTTACCTACGTTGGCGATAGCGGTGCGAGGCCATCCGCTAATGTGCTGAATTCTGTGCATTTCAAGAATCTGCTAACCGAAATATTGGCTGACCTTCATAAAACCATAACAGAGTCGCAACGAGTAGAGCAGTTCTGGCTAAAGGATGGCCACCCAGCCTATCCCGTTTTTTGGGACTTCGCGTATTTGTTCCGCAGCAGTAATAAGGTAACTATCTTCATTGGGTCGAGTTCCGACTGATGTCTAACCCAGCACTCAACCTCACTCCCCTCGGGCGCTGGACGCTGCGCAATAAAGCCGCACAGCGCAGGTTAGCTCCACCACAAGGGCGTCCCCGTCGAATGCAATAAGTTTCGACGTTCTTTCCGGTTTTAGTCTTTGCGGCACCGCCGGCCTGATTGGGTGAGAAGGTAAAGGACTGCGAAACTACAACCGGTCATCCCGAACTTGTTGCCCTGCCCCTGATTAACAAGACGCACTCAGGTGCCTCATTCATTGGCCGGGAATCAGCGCGTCCTCTTGAAGTAATCCAGCAAACTCCCTGAACCGCCCCGGGTTTCGTGGAGGCTGGTTGATTTAAGTCAGATCGCAATGGCGGCCTGACTGGCGAGTTGCCGGTAATAGTTTGCCTCAGCTTCCGCCGGAGGGATATAGCCGATGGGTTCAAGCAGCCTGTGGTGGTTAAACCAGGATACCCATTCCAGCGTTGCCAGTTCCACGGATTCCCTGGTTTTCCACGGTGCCCGTCGGTGAATCATCTCCGCCTTGTACAAGCCATTGATCGTCTCCGCCAGGGCATTGTCGTAGCTGTCCCCCTTGCTGCCGACAGCGGGTTCAATCCCTGCTTCTGCCAGCCGTTCGCTGTAGCGAATCGAGACGTACTGCGATCCCCGGTCCGAGTGGTGAATCAAGGCCTCCTCCGGGCTTGGCTGGCGGGCGTACAGTGCTTGTTCCAAGGCGTCGAGCACGAAGTCGGTGTGCATGGAACTGCTTACGCGCCAGCCCACGATGCGTCGGGCAAAAACGTCGATGACGAAGGCTACATACAGCCAACCTTGCCAAGTCGAGACATAGGTGAAATCCGAGACCCACAGCTGATTGGGGCGCTCGGCCTTGAACTGTCGATTGAC